>CAWFNW010000001.1:0-861894 GCA_963817405.1 uncultured Actinomycetes bacterium | reverse complement strand
CATGACGTAGAAACCGCCCGCGGCCTTGGGCTAGTCAGGCACATCGCAGAAATGGAGAGTGAGAAGGGCTTCCGGTCGGTCTTCAATCTGGTGCCTGCGGACTACGAAGTGCCGGGATCCCTTCTACGGAATCTACGCGATGATGGGTTCGAGATTGGTGTCCACGGCTATGCGCACGATGAGAAGTTGTTCTCGAAGTGGTCCGCCTTCCTTGAGCGAGTGGTCACTGTCAATGAGGTTGGCCGCCAGTGGAGTGCATCGGGGTTCCGGTCGCCGTCCACCTTCAGGAATCACGAGTGGTTCCATCTCCTCGGGTTTGAGTACGACTCATCAGTGTCTAACACCGCGCTCTTCGAGCCGCAGCCGGGGGGTTGCGCGTCGTTCTTCCCGTACACGCTCGGTGGCCTGATTGAATTGCCTGTCACACTGCCTCAGGACCACACGCTTTTTGGTCTCTTGAGAGAATCCAGTGCAGATACCTGGTTGACCGTGCTCAGGCAAGTTAGCGACGCGAATGGCATGGCGTGCGTTGTCACGCATCCGGAGCCCGCGTACGGCTACATCGGGCTTCCCGAGAACGAAGCGCACTACGCGAGCCTACTGGATGCTCTGACCGATTCCGGGGCATGGGTGCCCTTGCCCCGCGATCTAGCCCGTTGGTGGCGCGCGCGAACTTCGGCATCGCCGGAGCACATCGGGAGCGTAGAGGGGGTCTCGTTTGGAACCGCCGTGCTGCATGCATCTGGGAAGGTCCAGATCGTGCCGCCAGCTCGCTGATTGAGCGTCACGCCGTGGTGGCCTGGCTGCGCCACTCAGCATGAGAGCCAATGACTGGACGTCCACGACCACTTGCGCCAATCCTAGACGAGGCGACTGCAGCGATCTCGAAGCAACGCATTGATGAGAATTCCCGGTCCCATGTGATATGGAGTCAGCGGCAAGCGATCCTCCTAGCTCGGCAGCGCTAGGCCGACCACCGATACAGGACCGCCCCAGACGCGCGGCAGACCCATGTGGGCGAGTGGCGGATGACCCCTCGGGCAAGGCCCGAGACCTCGCGGTCGCGCAGTCGCAGGCGGTTGACGAGAGATGTGCGTGTACACGAGCGGCTTCTCGACAGCCCCCCATGCAGCCTTGTACAGGCGCAGTCCATCGGCGCCGAAGTCAGTGCGACCCATGTCCAGTGTGTGGTTGCCTTGGGTGCCAGCCGCCGCCATGATCTCCCAATCGATGAGGTGGCCCGCACCGGTGTCTGGGCGATTGGGATCTGATGCGTGGTACTTGTTGATGAGCGTACCGTTGTGGCTCAGGTAGATGGCTGCGGCGACAACCTCCCCTCCAAGCGACGCGGTCGCGAGGAAGCCGTTCCCAGGCGCGAGCAACCGAGCCTGAACCAGATCGAAGAATCGGCGCGGTTGGACCGGAACGCCATGCCGTCGTCGCGTAAGCGTGTGGAGCTCGGTAGAAGGCTGCGACGTCCTGCGCGGTGTTCCCGTAGGTGACCTCGACACCCCTTCGGTTGGCCTGATTTCGGCGCAACCTATGAGCCCTCCTCGGGTGAAGATCGGCCGGGTCTGACGGCAATTCGAGCACGTGGCTGTAACCGACCTCGAGAGGGTACACTCCGTCGGATGCAGGCAGGCTCGCGCGCACCTCGAGCTCGTGTGCTCTGCCAGCGGCGGCGTATTCCCCAAGAGCTGCGACCACGTCGCGAACCGCGGTGTCGGGACGCACCAGCAGCGGGCATGCGTCGGTGAACGGAAGAGAAACCCATCTCAGTCGGCCGAACGGCGAGCGCACGGCCACCGTGGGGGCTCCAGCGAGGATCTCGCCGTCGGTGTCGCATACCGCCAACACGAACGCATCGAACCCGTAGCACTCGGCTATGCACAGCGACCCAGGCCGGCAGATGGAAGGGGCCGGCGCTCGGATGCGAGAAGTGAACTCGCGCCACCGCGGATCCTCGATGGGTAGCGTGGTGATTCGCAATCCGGCACCACCTAGAGTCGGAAATCGGCTATGCCGTCGACGATGGGATAGTCGCGATGGCAACGAGAGCATTCAAACCCCGTGTCGGAGCGGCTCAGGTCCCCTTCGCAGCTCGGACACTGGAACATGTCCTCGATCGCGTCTCCTCCGTGCAGCTGCAGGCTCCCCTCGCGAACGACTGTCCCGACGAGCCATGGAGCGAGCCTGAACCTGCCCATCAGTGGGGCCCACGTCGCGCCCGCAGGTGTCCGGCGCCTGAACCTGTCGGTGATGTCTGCCAGCCAGTTCACCACACCGGTTCCTTGGTAGTCCGGCGCTGAGAACCCGGCCTCGTGCATGTGCGCCTCGAGTTCGCTCGGATGGCGTGAGATCAGGGTCGGCCGGAGTTCCGTGGGTTCCAGCGAGAAGGGATTCGCGTCTCCCCGCGCCGCGAAATGGCGGAGGATCCTCTTCGCGTTGCGCTTGTTGTGGTACGAGAAGAGCAGTCTTCCATCTCCCGCGATGACCCTTCGCATCTCGCCGAGAGTGCCCTGGAGATCATGGACGTGCTGAAGCACGCGGATGGTCAGGACGCAGTCGAAGGACGCGGCCTTGAAGGGGAGTCGCGCGATGTCCGCAGCGACGAGCACCGCCCGGCTCCCCAAGAGCTGCCCGGGCATCGCGTAGGAGAGAGAGCGAGCCGTCGCAGAGAACGACCTGGTCGAATCGATCCAGGTAGCAGGGCGCCAGGCGCCCGTACCCACACCCCAGGTCGATGATTCGGCGCCCGGAAACCGGAAGCATGTGGCAGACGATATACCGCTCGAGAGCATCCTGACGACTCAGGCCAGGATCCTGCCCAGTACTCCTGGTAGGCGATCCCCTCGTAGAGCGAGTAGCTTCTCTCCGGAGGAGGGAATCTGTCAGGCAGCGCCTTTGCCATGTAGTCTCCTCGATGGCCAGCGTGACGCGTACTGCGGACCGGACTCCCATCTCACGAATCACAATAGCATCTGACCTGATCCGAGACATCCGAACCCCGGGCTCCAGGCAGCGGGTTGGCCAGCGCCATATAATGTCGCAGGAATCGCGCATGCGGGCGACCGGCGAGCAGCAGGGGGGAAGCCAGTGAGGAGAGACTCGGTCGCACTTGAGGAAGAACGGTTGCGCGGTATCGAGGTAGTCGATGACTACCCGAGCTTCCACGAACGGCACCGCATCTTCCCGGCGCTGTTTGAGGACAGACAGCACAAGCGGATACTCGATGTGGCAGCGGGAGTGGGTTGCGCCGCCCAGAGGATCCAAGAGGACTACCCGGCCGAACTGGTCTGCAACGACGCCAGTCCCACGGCCATCAAGGTACTCGAGAAGATGGGGCTGAACACCGTCTCGTTCGACCTGGACGACGAGCGGAGCCGTTTCCTCTTGAGGATGGCAGTTTCGACGCTGTTGTCGCTCTGGCGACCATAGAGCACATGATCAACGTCGATCACTTCGTCGAGGAGATTCACCGCATCCTGGCCGACGACGGCTACTTCTACGTGTCGGCGCCCAACTACTCAGGCGTCAACTACCTGCTACCGTTCCTGCTCTCGGGCAGGACCTTCCACGACCCGCTATCCCCGGCCGATCGCTATGAGTTCTACGCGCACGTACGCTACTTCACGTATCGGACGCTGCTGGAGTACGTCAGCTCGTTCGGCTTCAACCCCGTGGCCGTCTACCTCAGTGTCCCGCAGGGCAGCACCCACTACCGAGCCCTGTACGAGAGATCGAGAATCAAGGCGCTTGCGTTCAGGTACTCGATGAAGACGCTCTACACGCTGTTCTCTCCGCGGTGGGCGGCCGAACCCGTCCTGTGTTTCAAGAAGGGCTCGAGCAGCGCACGAAACCCGCAAGCCGCGGAAAGTCGTGCTCTGATTCGCAGAACGCGAATAGCGCGCGCCGCCGCGATGACTAGGATTGCCGCAGAGCCATCTTCGCCAAGCTGATGCACCTCTTGCCGAACGGCTTGGGGTCTCTCCAATCGAGAATCGCGAACACGTGCGGGCTGAGGTACGGCCTCAGATACTGCCTCACGGAGTACCGCTCCTGCGTGAAGTACTGACGGCTGCAGCTGATGTCCCTCAAGATGTCCATCCAGTAGATGTCCGTCTGATAGTCATGAGCCTGCGGGCAGACTCGCCGCGGATCAGGTGTTCGTACTGGATCAGCGGGAAGTTGATGCCGCAACGGACGGCTAGGCGCCCGGACAAGTTGTGGCGGCCATTGACTTCCATGAGCTTGGAGACACCGTCGCGCGGGTCTCTCTTGAACTCGGTGCAGGCATAGCCATAGAAGCCCATTGCCTTGAGGATCTTGCGGCCCGGTTCGATGACCTCGGGAACGTGTTCGCTCAGGACCACGCAGGGAGATCCCGTCTCTCGCGGAGCGCTTCGTATCTTCTCGGCCGTGAACTCGACCAAGGGCTCGCCGTCCCACCAGTACGAGTTGTAGTTCGTTCCTGCCGCACCAGGGATGAACTCCTGCAGCATGACCTCGAAGCCCGCGTCGGTTGCCTCCCGGTACGCGTCAACCATCTGGTCGAGGTTCTCCGCCTTGACCATCTTCGTACGGAAGACCTCGAAGTACTGATGGCCCTGGCAGGGCTTCACGAGGCACGGGTACAGCACCGTCTCAGCATATCGTTCGACATCCTCGATGGAATTCGGGACGGTCGTCTTAGGAGCTGGAACACCGGCCTTCTCTGCCAGTTCGTACGTGTACTTCTTCTCAAGGTACAGCCTGGTGATCTCCCAGTCCGTGCACGCCACGACGTAGTGGCGCTCCAGCACGCTCTTGTGGCGGGAAACCGCTGCGAGCGTCGCGTCAGACGTGGGCATCAGGAGAGCGCCTTCGTAGCGAGCCGCAGAGTCCAACAACAGCCCTATGAACTCGTCTTCGGAGTGCTCCGGGTGAGGAACGCGAAGGCGCTCCTGCACGTACCGCGAGACGTATCCGTGGTCCTTGTCGTCGTGATAGACGGCGATGACCGGGAATGCCCGTTTCCGCAAGTGCTCGAATCACTCCCAGTCCCGGGCTATGCGACCCAAGCACGAGAGCCGGCGGCATCCTCCACTTCTGCGCGACCAGCGTCATCGGACCTCAGCGTCCTCCCTGGGTGCGTTGGTCTCGTGTGTCGGCCACGCTGCCCACGACAAGGGTACTCGAAGGGGAACGGGTCTGCCACGCCGCACAACGCGTTCCTGCAGGAGCCGCCGCGCATGCTCTGGCAGGAGGAGGCAGTCTCGTACCAACGTATGAACTCCTGAGGTCTCGAACGCGCATCGACCGTTCGGTACGGAAGAGACGACCGTCCGTCCCCAAGCGGTGATCCTGCGCACGGCCCCCGAGTTGTCGCGATGCGTCCGCCTGCGTATCGTGATGCTTGTCACCTTTCCGTGATTCGAGAGGCGGGCGCCGGGGTATCCAGTTCTTGGAGTTGAAGACGCGGCAGGGGCACCGCTAGAGCGTGGAGTGCGTTTCGTGGAGGTCTGCGAAATGCTGGGGGTCAACCGTAGCCGCATGTCTGGCGTAGAGCCAACCAGTCGACCGACCCACCGAGAGGGTCGGCCTTGTTGTATCCAGGAGCAGGCCGGTGTCGTGCTGTGCGAATTGAACGGCGAGGGTAACGAGGGGGTGTGCAGCGATGAGCCTGGGGCGCGCCGCAGGTCAGGAGAACCAGCCAAGAGCGGTTCTCACAGAGGTTCGGGCGGTACGACCCGATGGTGACCTCGTCCAACCGCGTGCCTATGCGCCGCGGGCGGTTCGTCAGCGCCGTGTCGCGTCGGCGTTGTTGGCCGCGGACGTTGTTGCCCTCCTCGCGGCGACGCGTCTCGCGACGTTCGCGTCGCCATACGTCGATTCCGCCACGGTCGAGCCGGCCCGAGTAGGCCTCGATTCGCCGGTCGCTGCTCGCGTCGCCGCGCTGATTCTCATCACCATCGCCCTCATGCACTGGCGGCGTCTCTACGCGATCGAGAGCATCGGTTGGGGCTCGGGAGAGCACGCTCGGATCACGCAATCCGTGGTCGTCGGCCTCATGGCGACTCTTCTGGCTCTGCTCCTCCTTGGACTTGCCGAGTCCGTCGCGTGAGTGGGTGATTCTGGCCGGAGTACTGAGCCTGATGCTGATAGCCACCGGGCGAGCACTCCTGCGGTTTGCGGGATCTCGGCTACTGCGACAGGGCTGGTGGCTCCAGCGACCGACGCTCATCGTCGGATCGAACATGGAAGCAGCCGAGGTTGCCCGGCTGCTGCAGGCCAAGACCGATTCCGGCTTGTCTGCCGTCGGGTGCCTCAGGAGTTCGCTCAAGGACACGCTGTCCTTCGACTACTGCGCCCCGGTTGTCCCGACGCTTGGCACCGCGCGCGATCTCGTCAACATCGTGACCAAGCACGGAATCGACACGGTCATCATCGTCGCCTCCGCGTTCGACTACGACGTGATGCAGCGCATGATCAAGGAGCTGCGCGACCTGCCTGTCAGCGTGCACATCTCCTCTGCACTGTCCGAGGTGCTGAGCAGCCGCGTGCTGATGCAGGAAATCGGCGGTCTGCCCTTGATCTCGCTTCGGGGCATATCGATGTCGCCCGCCAAGCTCCGCAGGAAGCGCGCGTTCGACCTGTTGATCGCAGGGCTGATCGTCACCCTCGGGATGCCGCTGTGGGCTGTGCTCGCTCTCCTCATCAAGGCCACGAGCAAGGGCCCCGTGTTCTACAGGCAGGAGCGCGTCGGCCGCAACGGCGCCCCCTTCTTCATGTACAAGTTCCGGTCGATGGTGGCTGACGCAGAGAGCCGCCTCGCTGAGTTGCAGAATGCGAACGGAGACGATGGCTCGCCCACCTACCGGCGAGTCAGCGACTACGGGTGCAAGATCCACAACGATCCGCGGATCACCTCGATCGGGCGCTGGATGCGCAAGCTCTCGCTTGACGAGTTCCCGCAGCTCATCAACGTGCTTCGCGGGGAGATGAGTCTCGTCGGGCCGCGGCCGCCGCTCCCGTTCGAGACCGCGAGCTACACCGAGCAGGACTGGCGCCGGCTGGAGGTGCCTCCGGGGATGACGGGGCTCTGGCAAGTGTCCGGCAGGGCCGAGCTGACGTTCCACGACATGGTGCGCCTCGACGTCTTCTACATCGACAACTGGTCGATGGGCTTGGACACCTCGCTCCTGATGCGGACGGTGCCCGCTGTTCTGCGCGCGCGCGGCGCGTGCTAGCTGGCATTCTCACACGGCTTGACGGCAGGTGCGGACTCGCGCCGGTCGAAGTCGTGCCATACGTGCGTGCGAATGCCACGATCGAATCAAGCTGAGAGGATCGAGCCCGTGACGGTTCCGTTCGTTGATCTCAAGGCCCAGGGGGCCGAGCTTCTCGACCAGTACGAGGCCGCCTTCCGGAGTGTCGTCGAGCGCGCCGCCTACACGCTCGGGCCCGAGGTGAAGGAGTTCGAGGCGGCATTCGCGAGCTTCTGCGGCTGCACACACGCGATCGGCGTCAGCTCGGGAACCGACGCGCTCAAGCTGGCCTATCTCGCTGTTGGCGTCGGTCCTGGTGACGAGGTCATCGTCCCGGCGAACACCTTCATCGCGACCGCAGAGGCGGTCAGTCACATCGGTGCTCGTCCCGTCTTCGTGGATGTCCTGGACGACGCCACCATGGACCCGGCGGCGCTGGCCGCCGCCGTGACGGACAGGACGAAGGCGATCGTGCCGGTGCACCTGTTCGGTCAGCCTGCTCGAATGGACGAGATCCTGAGCTTCGCCGACGAGCGCGGCATCCCCGTGATCGAGGACGCCTGTCAGGCGCACGGTGCGCGCTACAAGGGGCGGCTCTGCGGATCGATGGGCGCGGCTGCTGCCTTCAGCTTCTACCCGGGCAAGAACCTCGGCGCGCTTGGGGACGGCGGCGCGGTCACCACCAACGATGCCGCAATCGCCGAGCGCGTGGCCCTCCTCCGGAACCACGGTCAGTCGGACAAGTACACGCATGCTGCCGTGGGCTACTGCGATCGGCTGCACAACCTGCAGGCCGCGTTCCTCAATGTGAAGCTGCCGCATCTTGCCGACTGGAACGCCGCCCGCCAGCGTGCCGCCGCCCTCTACGATGCGGCGATCGCGGACCTCCCGGGCGTCACCCGGATTCCCACGCGTCCGGACGTCGAGCACGTCTTCCACCTCTACGTCGATCGAGCTCGAGAACCGCGATGCGGTGCGTGACTCGCTGGTCGCCGCGGGCATCGAGTGTGGCATCCACTATCCGGTGCCGCTGCACCTGACGCCCGCGTACGCCTCGCTCGGCTACGCGCGAGGCGACTTCCCGGTGGCCGAGCGCCTTGCCGAGCGCATCCTGTCGCTCCCGATGCACCCGTATCTCTCGGAGCAGCAGATTCAGCAGGTCGTCGAGCAGCTGCGCCTCGCCGTGAGCTAGAGCGGCGCGTCTCGCCGCCTGTCGAGCGCGGTCGGTCCGGATGGTGATACGCTGGTCGCAGCGGCAATCGATGCCGGTCGCACTGATCAGGACTGAAGGGGGACGCGCATGACGACGGTCGGGTTGATCGGCTACGGCTACTGGGGACCGAACCTGCTGCGCAACTACATGGAGTTGCCAGGCGCAGACGTGAAGTGGGTCTGCGACACGCGCGCCGACCGCCTCGAGCTCGCGAAGAGTCGCTACCCGGTGATCAACCCCACCGACAATCTGGACGCCCTCCTGAGCGACCCGGATGTCGACGCCGTCGTCATCGCCACGCCGATATCCACGCACCATGCGCTCACGATGCAGGCACTCCGCTCGGGTAAGCATGTCTTCGTCGAGAAGCCGATGGCGACGACCGTGGCCGAGTGCAATGAGATGCGCACGGCAGCCTCCGAGCGGGGGCTCACGCTGATGATCGGGCACACGTTCGTGTTCAGCCCGCCCGTCCGCGCGGTGAAGCGCCTCATCGACGCCGGCGAACTTGGCGACGTGTACTTCGTCACCTCATCGCGTGTCAACCTGGGTCTGCACCAGAGGGACGTGAGCGTCGTCTGGGACCTGGCGCCGCACGATCTCTCCATCCTCGAGTACTGGCTGGGCGAGACGCCAATCACGGTGCAGGCCATGGGACGGAGCTGCATCAACAACGGCATCCCGGACGTCGCGTTCCTGAACCTGCGCTACGCGAGCGGCATCGTCGTTGAGCTGCAGGTGTCGTGGCTCTCTCCGGTCAAACTCCGCCGGACGATGGTCGTCGGCAGCAAGAAGATGCTGATGTACGACGACACGGAGAGCGTGGAGAAGGTGAAGGTCTACGACCACGGCGTGGACTTCGAGGAACCCACGACCTTCGGCGAGTTCCATCTCTCATATCGCACGGGCGACATCCTCTCGCCGAAGCTCGACACGGCTGAGCCGCTGAGGGTGGAAGCACAGCACTTCATCGACTCGATTCAGTCCGGAGCCGCCCCAATCACGGACGCCCGGGCCGGCTGCGGGGTTGTGGCGGTTCTGGAAGCAGCGCAACGGTCGCTCGACGGAGGCGGCTGCGAGCAGCGCATCGGGGAGGCCGACGCGTAGTGTCGGGAGACGCGCATCCTGAGGGCGTGCAGGTTGCTGCTGGGGTGCGTCTCGGCCCGGGATGCGAGCTTCAGGCTCCGTGCATCCTTGGGAAGCCACCGCGCGGCGCGAAGCCCGGTGAGCTGGAGCTGGTCATCGGTCGCGACGCGGTCATCCGGCCGTTCACGACGCTCTACGCGGGCAGCGTGTTCGGCGATCGCCTGCAGACGGGACAGGGAGCGTCGGTCCGCGAGGACAATGTGGTCGGCGACGACGTGTCAATCGGCACGAACGCCGTCCTCGAGTTCGGCAACCGCATCGGCAACCGCGTGCGCATCCACTCGGGATGCTTCCTTGAGATGGTCACGGTCGAGGACGACGTCTTCATCGGTCCGAACGTGGTCTTCACCGACGACCCCCATCCGATGGGGTGTCCGCGCTACACCGAGTGCAAGGGCGGGGCGACCGTGCGACGGCTGGCGCGAATCGGGGCGAACTCGACGATTCTGCCCGGCGTCGTCATCGGCGAGGGCGCGCTGGTGGGCGCGGGTTCGGTCGTCGTCGACGACGTGCCGGACGGGATGGTCGTCGTGGGGAATCCCGCGCGCGTCGTGAAGGCCGTCGCTGACCTTGAGTGCTCCGCCGGGTTCTACGAGCGACCCTACGGATGGGCTCCGTACGTCTGGATTCTCTGGAGGCCTGATGAAGGGGATCATCCTCGCCGGTGGAGCGGGCACCCGGCTTCACCCCGTCACGGTAGCCACGTCCAAGCAGCTGCTGCCCGTCTACGACAAGCCGATGGTGTACTACCCGCTGTCGGTCCTGATGCTCGCGGGCATCCGCGAGATTCTCGTCATCACCACCCCGGTCGATCGGCCGGCGTTCGAGCGGCTGCTCGGCGACGGCAGGCAGTGGGGCATCGACATCGCGTACGCGGTCCAGCCCACGCCCGGCGGTCTCGCGCAGGCGTTCCTCATCGGCGAGGACTTCCTCGACGGCGGCCCTGCGTGCCTGGTTCTGGGTGACAACATCTTCTTCGGCACTGGCCTCGCCGGGATGCTCCGAGGCGCACGAGAGGAGGCCTCTGCAGGCGGCGCTGTTGTCTTCGGCTACCAGGTGCTCGATCCGGAGCGCTACGGCGTGGTCGAGGTCGATGAGTCGGGAACGGCACTCTCCATCGAGGAGAAGCCGAAGAACCCTCGGTCGAACCTGGCCGTCACGGGTCTCTACTTCTACGACGGACGCGTGTGCGAGATGGCGAAGCAGATCACGCCGTCAGAACGCGGCGAACTCGAGATCACGACGCTCAACAACCTGTACCTGCAGGAGGGCTCACTCCGCGTGCGGCTGATGAGCCGAGGCATGGCATGGCTCGACACGGGCACTCCCGACTCGCTCATGGAGGCGAGCGCCTTCGTGCAGACCATCGAGAAGCGGCAGGGCCTGAAGATCGCCTGCCTCGAGGAAGTCGCCTACCGCATGGGCTTCATCGACGACGATGGGCTGGAGCGCGCCCTCGAGGGCGCGACGTCCAACTACTACCGGTATGTCCGCGCCGTCTGCGAGGAGTCGAGATGATCGACGGTGTGAAGGTCAAGGACCTGAAGGTCATCCCCGACGAGCGCGGGCTCCTGATGGAGATGTTGCGGAGCGACGACCCTGACTTCCAGCGGTTCGGCCAGGCGTACGTCACGATGGTCTATCCCGGGCGTGGTGAAGGCGTGGCACTACCACACGAAGCAGACCGACCACTTCGTCTGCGTCGGCGGCATGGCGAAGGTCGTGCTCCACGACGCGCGCGAGGGCTCGCCCACCAAGGGCGAGACGAACGAGTTCGTCATCGGATGGCAGCGCCAGCGCATGGTCATCATCCCGCCGGGCGTCTACCACGGCTTCACGCCGGTGGGCACCGAGCCGGCGACGATCGTGAACATCCCGACCGAGCTCTACAACTACGACGAGCCCGACGAGCACCGCCTGCCGTTCGACGACGCGTCCATCGGCTACGACTGGGGCGTGAAGAACGGATGAGGCTCCTCGTCTGCGGCGGCGCCGGGTTCATCGGCTCCGCCTTCGTCCGGCGGATGCTCGCCAAGCACCCGGACTGGGAGATCGTCGTCTACGACAAGCTCACCTACGCGGGCAACCTCGACAACCTGCAGCCGGTCGCCGAGGACCCGCGCTACTCGCTTCGTGCGCGGCGACATCTGCGACGCGAGCCGCGCGTGCGCACGACGGCGCCGGCGGCGTCGACGCCATCGTGAACTTCGCGGCCGAGACGCACGTCGACCGCTCGATCGACTCGCCCGAGGACTTCCTGCACACCGACATCCTCGGCACGCACACGCTGCTCGAGGTGGTGCGCGAGCTCGGCATCGCCCGGATGGTGCAGGTCTCCACCGACGAGGTCTACGGGTCGATCGACGAGGGCTCGTTCTGCGAGACCGACCGCTCGCACCCGTCGAGCCCCTACTCGGCCGAGCAAGGCCGGCGGCGACCTGCAGGTGCTCGCGTACCACACCACCTACGGCACGCCCGCGCTCATCACGCGCGGCTCGAACACCTACGGGCCGTACCAGTACCCGGAGAAGCTCATCCCGCTCTTCGTCACCAACGCGCTCGAAGGCGAGCAGCTGCCGCTCTACGGCGACGGCCTGAACGTGCGCGACTGGCTGCACGTCGACGACCACGTCGACGGCATCGAGGCGGCGCTGCTGCACGGCGAGCCCGGCCAGGTCTACAACATCGGCGGCGGCAACGAGCGCACCAACCGCGAGATCACGACGATCATCCTCGACGAGCTCGGGCTCGACTGGGACACGACCGTCGCGCCGCGTGACCGACCGGCCCGGGCACGACCGCCGCTACTCGATCTCGTGCGAGAAGGCGCGCGCGGAGCTTGGCTGGGAGCCGCGTGTCGACTTCGAGGCGGGCCTGCGCGAGACCATCCGCTGGTACCGCGACAACCCGTGGTGGTGGAGCAAGATCAAGCACCAGACCGAGGAGTTCGCCGACTGGCGCACGCCGCTGGTACGAGGAGCGCGGGTAGGCGCGTGCGCGGACGCGCTTCCTGATAGCCGGCGCCGGCGGGATGCTCGGCACCGCGCTCCAGCGGGTGCTCGGCGAGCGGGGCGTGCGCTTCGAGGCGCCCGGCGAGGCCGAGCTTCGACATCACCGACGCGGCGCGGTGTCGCGCACGTCGTGCGCGGCTTCGCGGCAGTCGCTCGGCGCCGGCGAGCGAGGGCGTGCTCGTCAACGCCGCCGCCTACACCAACGTCGAGCGCGCCGAGGACGATGCCGAGACCGCCTACCGCGTGAACGAGGACGGTGCGCGGCTGCTCGCCGCCGCCGCACGCGAGTCCGGTCTGCGCTTCGTGCACGTCTCGACCGACTTCGTCTTCGACGGGACGAAGAGCGGCGCGTACGTCGAAGACCGACGAGCCCAACCCGCTCTCGGTCTACGGCGCGCTCGAAGCTCGCAGGGGAGCGCGCCGTTGCGCAGGCCTATCCCGACGCGCTCATCGTGCGCACCGCATGGGTCTTCGGCCCGGCCGGCGTGAACTTCCCGATCAAGATCCTCGAACTCGCGGCATCGCATCCCAGCCTCTCGGTCGTGACGGACGAGGTGGGGTCACCCACGTACACCGTGGACCTGGCGCGCGGCATCCTCGGGCTCGTCGAGGCTGAGGCGACGGGCTTGTTCCACCTCGCGAATGCAGGCTCGTGCTCCCGCTACGAGATGGCAGAGGCGGTGCTGGAGTTCCGCGAATCTTCCTTGCGAACTGGTGGCCGTCAAGCTGACGCGTACTCCTCAAAGGCCGCACGTCCCAAGAACTCGGTGCTGGACTGCTCGAAGGCCGCAGCCCTTGGCGTGACGATGCCGCCATGGCGGGACGCGCTGGAGCGGTTCATCCGGGCACGATAGACAGCGGCCCGCCGGCTGGAGTCAGGTCCTCGTCGCGGTGCCTGCGACGGTCCTGACGACGTCGCTCAAGAACCCCGCCGCCTCCGCCATCAGCCCGGCGTCCGCAATCTCGAGCGGTGTCCCGCTCCGAGTGCGCGTACTTCGCCATGAACTCCATCATGCCGCTCGAGGACATCGCGATCGCCGGCACGCCCATCTGCGCGAAGATCGCATGGTCGCCCTGGAACCACTGCGGTCCCTCGGACACGCTCGGGTATCGCGCCGCCACCTCGAGGACGGCGTCCTTGACCTCGGGCGAGCACCCGTAGAACGAGACGTGGTTCGTCGTGCCACGCATGCCGAGGTCGTCGATGTTGATGGCCAGCACGATGTCGTCGCAGCGGTCGCGGTTCTCCGCGTACCAGAGCATCTCGCCGGGGTTGGCGTAGTTGTCCTCGCCGTTGAACGGCACGAACTCGATGCTCGGCCCGCCCGAGTAGCCGGCGAGCAGCTCGGCCGTCGCCATGAGGACCGCCACGCCGCTCGCGTTGTCGAGCGCGCCCGGCGAGCCCTTGCGGCTGTCGATGTGCGCCGACACGACGATTCGCCCGGCACCCGTGCCGGGCAGCGTGGCGATGACGTGCTCGGCGGTCGTCGGGATGCGGCGCGAGTCGATTCGCACGCGCACCTCGGTGCCCACGTGCGCCAGGAGACGCTCGCCGTCCACGTCCGTCAGGTAGGCGTTCGGGACGTCCAGGTCGCCGTCCTCGAAGAGCGGGAAGGGGTACTGGCTGCCCACCATCTCGGGGTCGCGACCGGTGGCGGCGATGACCGCGGCGGGCGCGTGCTGCTCGAGCGCCCGGACGATTCGCTGATGGCTCTCCGGGATTGTAGAAGGTGAAGTTCTTGGGCATGATCTGCCCGCTCGCGAGGTCGCCGTGGATGAGCACGACGGCTCCCCGGACGGCCTCGGTCTCGAGGTCCTCCACGCGCGACGCGTTCACCAAGCGAGCTGTGGTGTCGATCGGCAGCGAGTACGGGCCCACGTGAAGCGCGAACACCTCGCCGCCGGCCTCGAGCGACGCCTCCCCGTACTCCCACTCGATGCAGTCGAAGTCCCGGCGGCTGACGATGCAGCCCAGCTCGCGCCATCCGCTCAGCGAAGAGCGCGGTCGCCGCCCGATTCCCTGGGCCGCCGACGTGCCGGTCGGGGAACGCCGTCAAGGCG
This sequence comes from uncultured Actinomycetes bacterium, assembly GCA_963817405.1. Taxonomy (GTDB): domain Bacteria; phylum Actinomycetota; class Coriobacteriia; order Anaerosomatales; family Anaerosomataceae; genus CAWFNW01. Next base: position 847,216 of record CAWFNW010000001.1, on the reverse strand, counting down.
CTGAGGTACTGCTCGATTCGCTCGCGCATGTCCATGACGCCTCCCGCTCGCCGCATCGGGCCAACCTCAAGGTTCGTACCCGTTCGGCGCCGGCACCTGCGCTGCGGCCAGAGTCGCGAACCACCCACGCCCGCAATGCGTCAGACTGAGCGTCGGAACCGACACCGGAAGGGGTCCCCATGTCCACACTCATCCGCCTGGCGCTCGCCGGCTTGCTCGCAGCGCTCGTTCTCGTATCCGCCGGCTGCGCGTCCCTTGGCGGAGGCACGAAGCTCGACGGCACCAGCTGGACGCTCACGGGCTGGTCGGCGAGCTCGCTCGATCCCGCCGACTTCAACATCACGGCCATCTTCGAGGACGGGCGAGTCGGCGGGCAGTCGGGCGTCAACAGCTATGGCGGCGACTACAAGACCGGCTCGGGCGGCTCGTTCGAGGTGGGCGAGATCGTGAGCACGCTCATGGCCGGCCCCGAGCCCGCGATGCGGGCGGAGACCATCTTCCACGAGCTCCTGAAGCAGGCGCGCAAGTACGCTGTCGAGGGCGACACGCTCACGCTTTCGGACGCCAACGGCAACCAGCTGCTCATCTTCTCGGCCGCCAAGTAGCCCCACGCGCCGGGCGTGGCGCCGCACCTCCCGCTATCATCGGAGCATGCGCACCCACGCTCCCGACATCCGCACGCTCCTGCCCGCAGGCTCGGTCGTCCTCGGCCCGATGGCCGGCATCACCGAGGCGCCGTTTCGCGCCATCTGCAAGCGCATGGGCGCGGCGCTCACGTACACCGAGATGGTCAGCGCGAAGGGCCTGCACTTCAACCCGGACGCGGCGATCTCCAAGGCGCTCCTGACGTTCGCCCCCGAGGAGACGCCGTGCGTCGTGCAGCTCTTCGGCGCGGAGCCGCAGCTGATGGCCGAGCAGGCCGCCCGCATCGTCGACGAGTACGGCGCCGACGTCGCGGCCATCGACATCAACATGGGCTGCCCGGTCACGAAGGTCGTCTCGAAGGGGGAGGGCAGCGCGCTCATGCGCACGCCCGAGCTGGCCGCCGAGATCGTCGAGCGCGTGGTCGAGGCGGTCGACGTTCCCGTGACCGTGAAGTTCCGGAGCGGCTGGGATGCCGGCAGCGTCAACGCGGCCGAGTTCGCGCGAGCGATGGAGGCGGCAGGCGCCGCAGCGGTCGCCGTGCACGGTCGCACGCGCGACCAGTTCTACCACGGGCATGCTGATTGGGACGTCATCGCCGCGGTGAAGGCGGCGGTGGACATCCCCGTGATCGGGAGCGGCGACATCTTCTCGGCGACCGACGTGGTCGCGATGCTCGAGCGTACGGGCGTCGATGCGGTCATGGTCGCCCGCGGTGCGCAGGGCAACCCGTGGATCTTCCGGCAGGCCCGCTCGCTCATCGACACGGGCGAAGCGCTTCCGCCGCCCACGGGGCTCGAGCGCATCGACATGGCGCGCGAGCACGCGCAGGCGCTGGTGGACTTCGGCGGCGAGCGCGCGTTCACTCGGATGCGCAAGCACGTCGCGTGGTACGTCACCGGCATGCCAGGCGCCACGCGAGTCCGCGACCGCGTCAACTCCGTCCGAAGCTACCGCGAGCTCGACGACCTGCTCGTCGAGTACCGGGCATACGTGGCGGGCATCCAACGCTGACCCGCGACGGCTTCAGGCGCCACCCAGCTCGCCGTCTGCATCCATGATCTCGGCCCCCGCATGCTCGCCGATGCCCTCGAAGACAACGGGCGCCCGGCCCGTGCCGCTCCGTTGGCGCAGCGTGACGGCCAGCGTGGAGCCGAGCGCCTCGTCGGCTCGGCCCACCATGGCGCCAAGCGAGGGTGCCTTGAGTTCCGCGGGAAGTGCGCCGCGTACGTCCACCTCGAGTTCGGCGTGGCGGTCGTCGCAGGATGACGTGGGCGCCGGTCGGTCGTGTCTCGATGAGCGCCAGCGAGGCGCCCGTGTACGTCGCGAAGCGGTGGAGGACTCCGTCGACGAGCAGCCCGGCGATGAAGCCGGTGAACGCGCCCGTGAGCCAAGGGATGCGCGCGACCGAGAGCGTCAACGACGTGCCCGGCCGCCAGCCACCCGCGTCGGCGAGATCGGCGCTGCCCGCTCGGAAGTGGTTCGACTGCGCCCACACCCACGCGCTCGGGAAACTCGTGCCCCAGTCCTTCTCGATGTAGCCGCGCCCTCCCTCGAACTGCAGGGCTTGGCCGCTAACCTCGAGGCTGCCGGTGAGCTCGTGATCGAGCGAGAGCACGCCGTGATAGCACTGCATCTTCGGCACGAAGCGGTACCAGCCCATGATCCCGGGCGAGAGGAGCCGCACGGGCCAGGGCGACCAGCGCCCGAACCCGACCTCGCCGACCGCGCGGAACCCGTCGGTGTCCGTGAGGTCGAGCGACATCCCGTCGGTGGAGAAGCGGTTGGGTCCCACGTGAATCGCGAACGGCTTCGAGCGGTCCACCGAGAACGCGTCGACCGGATAGCGGATGTACCGCGCGTGCCCGCCGGGTCGGACGAGCTGGACGAAGGAGTGGGACGTTCCGCCGGCTCGGTCCCACGACACCCCCGGAATCACGGAGAGCGGGTGCTCTCCGGCCGCATCGACGCACTTGAAGTACCAGCCCTCGAAGTAGCTCTCGGGCGCACGCGGCCCCTGGTAGGTGGCGGGGTTCCAGATGGGGGATGATGGCAGCGACATGCGGCGCCTCGTGTCGTAGCGGTGATTGCTGTTGCTAGCATGTTCCCATACTGGCGCGAGTACTCGCGCGGTCGCCCGCGAAATCCTTACCGTGGTAGTCATGAATGGCACGCGGCTCGCAGGATGAGCGCGAGATACCCCCGACCCGAGGAGCTCCCCATGAACCCACGCGCCGTCGAGGCCGTCTTCACCGCCAAGCCCACGCTCGAAGGGGCAGGCGTCCACCTGCACCGCGCGTTCGGCTCCGGCCTGGAGCGCCGCTTCGATCCCTTCCTGATGCTCGATGACTTCCGCGGAGACCGCACCGAGGACTTCATCGCCGGCTTCCCGTGGCACCCGCACCGCGGCATCGAGACCATCACGTACGTGCTCCGCGGGGACGTCGAGCACGGCGACAGCCTCGGCAACTCGGGCATCATCGGCTCGGGCGACGTGCAGTGGATGACCGCGGGCAGCGGCATCATCCACCAGGAGATGCCCAAGGGCGACGACGGCCACATGTGGGGCTTCCAGCTGTGGGCCAACCTGCCGGCCAGCCAGAAGATGACCGAGCCGCGCTACCTGGGTCTCACGGGTGCGGACATTCCCACGGTCGAGCGAGCGGATGGGGTCGTCGTGCGCGTGATCGCGGGTGAGGTCGAGGGCGTTCGCGGGCCGGTCGAAGGCATCGTCATCGATCCCGAGTACCTCGACGTCACCGTGCCGGCGGGTGCCACGTTCGAGCATCAGGTCGAGCCCAGCCACACCTGCTTCGCCTACGTCATCGCCGGTGAGGGCGAGTTTGCGCACGAGGCGCCGGCGGCCAACCGCCAGCTCGTGCTCTACGCGGACGGCGGAGACGGCGTGCAGATCACCGCGGGTGGCGAGGGCGTGCGGTTCCTGCTGATCTCCGGAGAGCCGCTGCGCGAGCCGATCGCCTGGGGCGGTCCCATCGTGATGAACACGAACGAGGAGCTTCGGACCGCGTTTCGCGAGTACCGGGATGGTACATTCATCAAGCACGCCACACCGCAGGGGTAGACGCAAGAGGCCCGCTCCCGCGGGCACGCACGCGGCGGCGAGCGCTGAGCAGCGTCCCGAGTCCGGCTGGGGGAGCGATGGGTCTTCTGACGAGAAGCACGACGCGGCTGCTGGCGCCGGTCTCCGACTCGCCGTCCGGCGACCACGAGTCCCGGGCACGGTCAGCCACGGCGTCGCTCACCACGTCGCTCATCGGGCTGGGCTTCACGGCGGCGCTGGTGGGCGCCGTCGTCCTCTCGATCAACTTCACCAGCTCGATGGATGAGTTCGACAACATCCTCGTCGGCTGCGGGCTCTACGCGCTGACGCCGCTGTCGTTCATCCTGCCGCTCGTGGCGCTCGTCTCCGGCTTCTACGGCCTGCGGTCCTCCCAGCACCGGAGGGCGGTTCTGGGAATCGCGCTGGGTGCGGCCCAGCTCCTTGCCGCCGCAGCGACCGTCTGGTGGCTCCTCTACGGTGCGGCAGCTGCCGGAACTCGGTAGGCCGCGCGGTACACTGCTTTCATGTCCATAAGCGCCAACACTTCCGAGCAGCCGGCCCCGTGGTCGGCTCCCGCGATCCGTGCCGCCGACGAGGCTGACGCGCCGGCGCTCCAGCGCTACGCCGAGGCGCTCTTCAGCGAAGGCCTTCCGGGGATCCACCGACGCCCGATCCCGACGCTCGCCGAGGAGATCGAGTTCGTCCGCTCTCACGGCGGGGCCAACTCGGTCCTGCTCGTCGCGGAGGTTGACGGCGAGGTGGTCGGCGTCGCCGGATTCCTCGGCGAGAAGCCTCGAGGAGCGCGCCCACGCCGGCGAGTTCGGCATCTCGGTCAGCCGCGCGTACCGCGAGCGCGGCATCGGCACCGCGCTTCTGAACGCGCTCTTCGACTGGGCGTCGCAGCACGGCATTCGCCGGATCGAGGGCATCGCGTTCGCCACGAACGAGCGTGCCCTCGCGCTCTACCGGCGCATGGGTTTCGAGGTGGAAGGCCGCAAGGTCGGCGCCCTCGTCCGGGACGGCGCGGAGATCGACGCGTTCGTGATCGTGAAGCGCATCCGCGGATCCGCCGAGTGAACCCTGAGCTCACAGCCGCGCTCGCACTCGGCGGGCAGGCGTATGCTTGGCGCAGCACGCGACGGTTCGCCCTCAGACGGGAGTGGGATATGAATCCGTTCTGCACGTTCATGGCGTCGAGCACTGGCAGGATCGCCCGAGTGATCGCGGGTATCCTCATCATCGCCTTCGGGATCGGATTCGGCGGCCCGCTCTTCATCGTCATCGCGCTTGTCGGAGCGGTGCCGCTCCTCGCAGGGATCTTCGACGTCTGCATCTTCGCACCGCTCTTCGGGTGCCCGATGTCGGGCCCCAAGATCCGCGCCGGGAAGTAGCCGGAGCCGCGTGAGCCCCGAGCTTGCAGCGGCGCTCGCGCTCGGCGGGCAGGCGTTCCTCGTGGGCCTCTCCGGCGCGATGTCGCCGGGCCCGTACCTCACGGTCACCATCGCGCGCACCATGCAGAAGGGGCCCTTCTCGGCCGCGCTCATGCTCGTTGGGCACGCGGCGCTCGAGGCCGTGCTGATCCTCGGTTTCGCGTTCGGACTGCAGCAGGTCCTGGCTCGGCCGAGCGTGCTTGCGGTGCTCGCGCTCCTTGGCGGCGCGGTGCTGCTGTGGATGGCGTACGGGCTCGTCTCGGGCGCGGCGCGCGGGACCATCGCGGCCGACCTCGAGCAGGCCGAGGACGCCGGCATGTCCGGCCACCCCCTCGGCGCGGTGGCGCAGGGCGCCGTCGTCTCGCTCTCGAACCCGTACTGGACGCTCTGGTGGGCGACCATCGGCGTCAAGCTCGCCGCTGACGGCATCGCCATCGGGCCGATCGGCGTGCTCGCGTTCTTCATCGGTCACGAGCTTGCCGACGTCTCGTGGTACGGGATCGTCATCTCGTTCGTGCACCGCGGCAAGGCGCTTCTCACGCCGATCGTGTACCGCGTGATCATGGGCGTCCTGGGCGCGTTCCTCGCGTTCCTTGGCGTGCGGTTCCTCGCCGAGGGAGTGGGCAGATGGTTCTAGGAGGGCCGCGATGAGCGAGGTCGACCGCAAGGCGCGTCGCCGGGAGTACAAGGAGACGCCGCTGCCCGCGGGCGTCTTCCGCGTGCGGAACACGGTAGCCGGCAAGTCCTTCGTCGGTGCCTCGCCGAACGCACCCGGCAAGCTCAACAGCCAGCGCTTCCAGCTTGAGATGGGCTCGCATCCTGACCGCGAGCTGCAGGCGGACTGGAACACGCTCGGGTCGGAGGGCTTCACGTTCGAGGTGGTGGACCTGTTGGAGATGGATGACGATCCGACCTACGACCCCACCGAGGACCTGGCCGTGCTCAAGCAGCTGTGGCTCGAGCGGCTTGCCGCTTCCGGGGAGACCTTCTACCGGCAGTCGTTCCGGGGGACCCGCGGGTGACGCGGATTCCTCCCGAGCGCGCGACCGAGGTCGACATCCGGCCGTGGGCCGAGGGCGACGCGCCGCTGCTGCAACGCCTCCTCGGCGATCCGGTGATGACCGAGCACCTCGGCGGTCCGGAGACGCCGGAGAAGATCGCCCTGCGTCACGAGCGCTACCTGCCGGCTGCCGGGAGCGGCGGCGGCGAGCAGTTCGCCATCGTCGTCGGGCCCGAGCGCGTCGCCGTCGGCTGGACCGGCTATTGGGAGTCAGAGTGGCGAGCCCGCAGCGTGTGGGAGATCGGGTGGAGCGTGCTCGCTGAGCACCAGGGTCGGGGCGTGGCGGCGCAGGCGGCGGCGCTCCTGATCTCGCGCCTGCGTTCCGTCGGGCGGCACCGGTACATCTACGCCTTTCCCTCGGTGGACAACGCGGCGTCCAACGCGGTCTGCCGCAAGCTCGGCATGACCTTCGGCGGCGCGACCGAGATCGAGTACCCGCGCGGCCGCTTCATGAACGCCAACGAGTGGCGGCTGGACATGCGTGAACCCTGGCCGGTGGGGGACAAACCCAACAGCGAGTAGCTGGAGGGGGAGAAGCCCGTGACACCCGGACGACTGAGGACAGACCCCGAGATCGTGGAGCTGCCGGCTCGCACGATGGCGGTGGTGCGCACCACCGGCGACCCGAGCGAGCTCGGCGAGGGCGTGTTCAAGGCGCTCTACGGGGCGGTCTACACGCTCAAGTTCGCGCTCAAGAAGGAAGGCGGCGACTTCAAGATCGAGCCGCCGCGCGCCCGCTGGTTCGCCGGCGCGGACTGGAAGGACGTCCCCCGCGACCAGTGGCAGGCCGCGTGGGCACTCCCGATCCCTGACGGCACCACCGAGGTTCCGCAGAAGGTCCCGGAGCCACCCGTGGGCGTCGAGGTCTGGGAGTACGGCACCGTCGCGCAGATCCTGCACTTGGGGCCCTACTCGGAAGAGGAGCCGACGATCGCGCGGCTTCACGCGTTCATCGCGGATGAGGGCTACGAGATCTCCGGCCCGCACGAGGAGGAGTACCGCTCGATGCCCGGCGCGAAGGAGCAGAAGACGGTCATCCGCTACCAAGTGCGGCGGTCTCGGGAATGAACCAGACATGGGTTGGCGCGACAAGGAGGGCCTGATGACTCCGAAAGATGGCGACACCTGGTTTGAAGACGACGAGCTGACGCGGGACGACGGGATCCTGTTCTCGCGGGCCAACGGGCGCGAAGTCCAGTGCGAAGGCGACTGCCCACCCGACGACTACGTGGCCGACCCCATCAACGACGATGGTGTGCCGGGTACCGTAGACGACCTACCGTATGACTACGGCATCGAGACCGTGCGCGCCGCGGACGAGACGCTCGACTCGATCGAGGGCCCGCCCTACCGGTCGTGGGGCGTTGGAGCCACAGGGCCCGCGGGAGAGGGCGAGGAGAAGCCGCTCGGTGAGCCGGAGGAGCGCGAGCTCTGGCAACAGCAGCAGCCCCTCATCGAGGAGGCTGAAGCCGAGGAGCGACACTTCACCGGCCTGGATGACGATCACCTGCCGGCAATCGTTGACGCAAGCGCCGAAGGCGCGGCCGAGGTGCTGCCGGACGCTCCCGACGGCACGAGCTCGACGGGCGACGTCTCCTAGCAGCGCGAGACGCCTGACCACGCCCGAGTCGGACGGCGGGCAGCGACGAGGAGGACTCCATGGGACCGGTACTTGTGGCGTACGCGACGAAACATGGCTCGACGAAGGAGGTCGCTGAGGCGGTGGCCGCCACGCTTCGGGAGCGGGGCATGGATGTCGAGCTGAAGGCGGCGGGCGACGTCGGGAGCCTGGCGGGTTACTCGGCAGTCGTGTTCGGAACCGCGATCTACTTCCCGAGGCCGGTCCGTGAGGCGCGACGGTTCCTCTCCCGGCATCACGACGCGCTCTCGCACGCGCCCTTTGCGGTGTTCGCGCTGGGTCCGATCAAGGACACGCCGGAGGACTTCGCCGGCGTCCGGAAGCAGTTGGACAGTGCGCTTGCCAAGCATCCGGACCTGAAGCCTGCGGCCGTGGCGGTCTTCGGTGGCGTGATGGACCCGGCGAAGCTGAGCTTCCCGTTCAACAATCCTGCCATGCGCGCACAGGGGCCAAGCGACATCCGCGACTGGGACGCGATCAAGGCGTGGGCCGAGGGGCTGCCGGAGGCGCTCGGGCTGGAAGGGAGCGCGCCGCAATGACCCCGCGAGATGAGGAAGGGCTCCAAGCCGCGCTCGAGCGGTCACGAGCCGAGACCCGCGTCGGCATTCGAGAACCGGGCGCTTGCCTATGCGTACATCTACGACGAGCTGGAGGCCGAGATCGGCGCGGAGCGCGCGACTGCGCTCATGAAGCGCGCGATCTATCGGCGGGGCCTTGAGGTGGGCGAGAAGTACCGAGCGGCAGCACAGGCCGGGGACCTGGCCGAGGTCGCGCGGCTGTTCGTCGAGGGCTCGCCCGCGGAAGGCCGCTTCTTCGAACCGGGCGTCGAAGAGGCGTCGGCAGAGGGCGACCGAATCGTGCTGCGCATGACCGCATGCCCGCTCATGGACGTGTGGCGTGCGGCGGGCTACTCGGCGGAGAAGACCGACCTGCTCTGCGAGATCGCAGCAGCTGTCGACGAGGGGACGTTCGAGGGCGCCGGGCTCGACCTTCGCTTCCTCGACCGTCACGCGTGTCCGGGCTCAACGCGGTGTCTGCTGGAGCTGCGACTGCGCGACGAGTGACTTCGGCGGGGCCGCGCGGGGAGGGGCAGATGGACGCGCCAGTGCGCATGCTCGACAAGAGCGAGGAGCCCACGACGGCCGCCGTCGCCGAGTGGATCGGCGCCCGCGCGTTCAAGCGTTGGGTCGAACTGGCGGACTTCATCAACGACACCTACCCGGGCGTCTTCCAGCCGGAGTGGCTCTACGCCGGCAAGAATCACGGCTGGAGCCTGCGGTTCAAGAAGTCGAAGCCGCTGTGCACGTTCGTTCCCGAGCGGGGCTGGTTCAAGGTGCTCGTGGTCTTCGGCGCCGCCGAGCGCGAGAAGGTGCAGGAGATCCTCCCTTCGATCAAGTCGCATGTCCGAGATGACTACCTGCAGGCGACGACCTACCACGACGGCAAGTGGGTCCTCGTGGAAGTCGACAGTCCGGCAGTGCTGAAAGACGTGGAGCGGCTGCTGCTGCTGAAGCGGAAGCCGCCGAGGGCGGCACGCTGACGTCATCGAGCGAGGGGCGGCCGCGTCCGTCCATGAGGAGGGGTGTTCATTATGAAGCGCGTCGCATTGGCGGTCGTGATCGTCCTCGCGGTGCTGGTGCTGGCATCGTGCGCGCCGGGGCCCAACTCGGCAGCAGGGACGGGTGGGGAGGTCGCCGGCTTCTGGAAGGGGCTGTGGCACGGCGCCATCGCCCTCATCACGTTCGTCATCTCGCTCTTCAACCACAACGTGAACATCTACGAGGTGAACAACAACGGAGGCTGGTACAACTTCGGCTTCATCCTCGGCATCATGATCTTCTGGGGCGGCGGCAGCGGCGGGGCGGCTCGGCGCCGGCGGTAGGTGTGGTGCATCCTCAGCCTTCCGGCACTCTTCGCGCGCACCGTCTGAGAACTTATCATATTTGATAACATTTCAGACGGTCTGACCGAGTCACCCCTGTCGCGGCGCTCAGCAGGCTGACGCGGCGGGTCGCCCGCGGTCGAGCCATCGGCCCGCGGCCAGAAGCGCAATCGCGGACGCGCCCATGAGCGCAGCGCTGAGCGCGAACGGCGCCGCGTGCGACACCGTGTCCCAGAGCACGCCGGCGAGCGCGCTTGAGGGAAGCGCGGCGAGGCCGAGCACGAACGTGTAGCCGCCGAGCACGGTCGCGCGGCGCCCCGGGCCCGCAAGGTCGCACACGTACGCGCGCGTCATCCCCTCGGTGGCGGCGTACGGGATGCCGTAGAGACCGAAGAGCAGCCACGGAGCCGCAGCGGAGTTCGCGAGCGCGAATCCCAGGTAGACGAGCGCGTAGCCTGCGAAGCCGAAGACGAGCAGGCGGCGGCGTCCCACTCGGTCGGAGCGAGCCCCGAACGGCGCGGCCAGGAGCGCCGCGACGATGTTGTAGACCACGTACATCAGCGGTATCAGCGCGGCTGAGGCGCCGAGGTCCTGGGCGCGCAGGATGAGCATCGCGTCCGACGAGTTCGCCAGCCCGAAGACGAACGAGATGGCGGTGAACGCGACCAGCGGCTTCGAGAAGTCCCTGAACGAGACGCGCGTCGTCTCGCCAGCGGCTTTGCGCTTGCCGGTGTCGCGAACCGCGAGCACGACGACGAGGATGGCGAGCGTCCCCGGGATGGCCGAGATCATGAAGATCGTGCGGTAGGCACTCGGGTCGCGGGAGAGCACCGCCCACGCGACGAAGGGCCCGATGGCCGCGCCGAGCGTGTCGAGCGCGCGATGCACGCCGAAGCTCCGCCCGCGGTTCGCTTCGGTCGAGCTCTCGGAAATGAGCGCGTCCCGGGGTGCGGTGCGGATGCCCTTGCCGATGCGGTCGGTGACGCGCAAGGCGAGTACCGCCGGCCAGGACGCGGTGAAAGCGATGACGGGCTTGACGAGGTTGGACATCGTGTAGCCGAGTGCGATGAGTGGCTTCCGGCGTCCCACTCGGTCAGACAGCCAACCGGAGCCGAGCTTCATGAACGAGGCGGCGGCCTCGGCGAGGGACTCGATCAGGCCGATGGCCGCAACCGGCGCTCCCAGGACGTTCGCGAGGAACAGCGGCAGCACCGGGTAGACCATCTCGGAGGAGGCGTCGGTCAGCAGGCTCACGATGCCCATGACGCGGACGTTGCGCGGGGTGCGGCCGGCGCCGTCCGGGGATTCCGCCGGAAGCGGCGTCGCTGAGCCCTTGTCGATGTCGTCTAGAGTCACGTCGCTCCTGATTGTCAGGGCCCAAGTTGGTCGCTCGGCGTTCGCATATCGCAGTCGGGGGAAGAACTGCCTTAGTGGCGCCCGAAGCGGAGCCGTCGCGCGACCGGGACACGACAGACAGGCAGGTGGACGTGATGCCGACGAGGCCGACCGCTGGCTCCATCGACGAGTATATCGCTGCATTCCCGCTCGAGACGCAGGCGCGTCTCAGCCAGATTCGCGAGCTCATCCGCGCCACGGCGCCCGACGCGACCGAGACGATCAGCTATGCCATTCCCACCTTCGACTTGAACGGGAAGCATCTGGTGCACTTCGCAGGCTTCGCGAAGCACGTCGGGTTCTACCCGATACCGACCGGGATGGAGGCGTTCAAAGCAGGAGCTCGCACCCTACAAGCAGGGGAAGGGCTCGGTTCAGTTCCCGCTCGACCAGCCGCTGCCGCTCGACCTCATCCGCCGGATCGTCGAGTTCCGGGTGGGAGAGGTTCGTCGGCGCGAAGGCGACGTGAGCGCGATGCCGGTCACCGTCATACCCGCGCGAAGGGTCTCTTCGACAGCAACAGCTACCTCATCGCGGTCGAGGGCGGCTTCGTGCTGATCGACACGAGTGTTGCCGGCAGGCGCAAGGCCCTCGTCGCGGCTCTGGAGGCGGCGGGTTGTCGGCCGGGTGACCTCCGGCTCATCGTCATCACGCACGTGCACTCGGACCACGTGGGCAACGCGGCCTACCTGCACGAGCGCTACGGCGCGCCGATCGCCATGCACGAGGGCGACGCCGGCAAGGCCGAACGCGGCGACATGTTCTGGCGTCCCGAGGGCCTCACCGGCGTCGATGGGGTCGCTCGGGCACTCTCCCGGCTCGTGAGTTCCGCGAGGTTCGAGGCCTTCACACCCGACGTGCGGCTGAGCGACGGTCAGAGCCTTGCCGAGTGGGGACTGGCCGCGACCGTCCACCACCTGCCGGGCCACTCGCCCGGCTCCATCTGCGTGCTCACCGACGAGGGCGCGCTCTTCTGCGGCGACCTGCTCACGAACACGCGCGGCGGACCGGCGCGCAACTCGATCATCGACGTGCGGCGCGACTACGACCGGAGCGTCGCGCGGCTGGGCGAGCTGCCGATCGTCACGGTCTACCCCGGGCACGGCCAGCCCTTCGACGCGTCGGAACTGAAGGCGGTGCTTTCAGGGGAGTGATATCACCGCTTCCGCCTCTCCTGACGTGTTCGTGAAGTCGAATCCGTCCCGCTCGACCGATTCGATTCTCAACGTGGATTGGCCGACGCCGTTCACGGGCGGCAGTTCAACCTCGGTGACTCGACACACGTAGAAAGCGGGGTCGCCGACGCGACCGTATTCCGTCACCTCGATGAGCACCGTGTCGCTCACTGAGTGGTCCCAGCGCATCGCTCGAACGAACGGCGAGTCGGGCAGGTGCAACCCTTGGATCTCGTACGAATCGAGTTCGCCCGAGGCGGCGCGTTCCCGAAGGGCCGCCATGTCGGCGCGGGCACTCTCCGTGAAGTACGTTTGCAGCTGCTCCGTCTCGGTGCCTTGAATGACCTGTTGGTAGACCGCGGTGACCAACTGCTGGGAGCTTGAGGCGGCAATAAGGGCTTCATCGACGCGAGACTGCCAGCGGAGCTCGTTGAGGAACACCGCGCCAAAGAGGAGCAAAGCGGCCAGGAGCACTGCGACAGCGGTCTTCACCTTGGGCTTCGCCCTGCGCCTCCCGGCGAAGCCGTTGATGTCGCGGACGCGTACCGTCCGAGTCGTCTCGCCGACGCGGATCCGGCGTAGTCCGGCGGTCTGCATGCCGGTCGAAGCGTAGCCAGATCGCGTTCGCCGCCTCGCCCACCACCACACAACTGCTGCCCAGTAGCCGAGCATGCCCGCAGCAATCGTTCCGAGGACGAGCGAGTCGGGTGCCCCAGAGTACTCGATCACCGCGGCGAGGAGGCCGACGAGCGTCAGGATGAAGACGCCTCCCACAAGCGCGATCACCAGGTCGATGAGTGCGGCTACGACCTGAGCCGAGGTCGGCGCGTCCGGCACCCGCGTCTGGCCGGCAATCACGCCGCGCTCTTCGAGGATCCGCGCTGCCAGCACCTCCGGGCTCCCGAAGCCGACGACCGCCGCGTCCTCGTCGCCGCCGGCGTCGGCGACTGCGTCGGCCAACAGGCCGCGAATCTCGGCGACAACCTCTTCGGTCTCCTCCGGGCCCAAGGCTTCGAGCGCGTCTCGGAGCGTCAGGACATACTGCTCGGTTGTGGTCGGTGAGTTAGTCACGGTCGCCATCCCCCTTCAGGGCCTCCATCGATTCGACAAGGGCATCCCACTCGGCACCGGCCTCACTGAGGAACGAGGTGCCGGTGTCGTTCAGTCGGTAGTACTTGCGAGGCGGGCCGCCGCTCGCTTCGACCCAGCGCGAAGCGAGAAGGCCGTCAGACTCGAGCCGCTTCAGGACGGGATAGACTGTGCTCTCCCCGGCGACCAGCCGGCCACGCGACTGGAGCTCCTTGACGATCGCGTAGCCGTGGAGCTCGCCCGCGAGCGCCAACAGCCGTAGGACCATCAGCTCCACGACGCCCTTCCTGAGTTGCACCAACCACTGCTCGGTGTTGTCCATGACCGCTCCCCGGGTCACCGTTCACGTACTACGTAAAGCAGAGTACTACGCAATGAAGGGTAGTGCAAGGGCTGATTCGTGCGCGCTGCTCGCGTAGCCGGCGCAAGAGGGCTCCGCTCGGATGACGTGCTACCATCGGTCATTCCGACACGCCGTGCCTTGGAGGAACCCGGGATCGTGAGCACGTGGGAGCTACTCGTCATCGCGCTGGCTCTCTCGATGGACGCGTTCGCGGTCTCCATCGGGAAGGGTCTCTGCGTGCCCGAGACCACGCCACGCCAAACCGCGGCAGTCGGCCTGTGGTTCGGTGGGTTCCAGGCGGGCATGCCCGTGGTCGGCTACCTGCTCGGCTCGCAGCTCGGCTCGCTCATCACCACGTACGACCACTGGATCGCGTTTGCGCTGCTCATGCTCATCGGCGGCAAGATGATCCTCGAATCTCGGAGTGCAGGCGAGCGAATGGACCCCTCATTCGACGCGCGCGCCATGTTCCCGCTCGCCGTCGCGACCAGCATCGACGCGCTCGCGGTGGGCGTGTCGTTCGCCTTCCTCAAGGTCGACATCGTGCCGGCGGTCGTCCTCATCGGCGTCACCACGCTGGTGGTCTCGGTCCTGGGCCTAAAGCTGGGGAACGTGCTCGGCGCGCGCAGCAAGTCGCGGGCTGAGATCTTCGGCGGCCTCATCCTCATCGCGATCGGTGCGAAGATCCTCCTGGAGCACCTCGGCGTATTGGGCTGATTGGGGGTCCGCATGAGACTGTCCGTGCGAACGGCCGTCCGCGTGCTGTTCGGTGCGATGCTTGGGTTCGCCGGCGCCCGGCTTGCGGCGTCGTGGATCGCCGAGCGAGAGTTGCTGATGACGAAGCCCAACGGTCCCGAGACGCCGGCCGACTGCGGCCTGGACTGCGATCGCTTCGTTATCGCCAGCGGCACTCGCGCGCTGCAGGCGTGGTTCGTCTATCCGCCCCCTGACCGCAGCACGCGCGCGGCGGTCCTCATCTTCCACGGCACGCACGAGTCCATCTCGCAGTGGGTGCCGGCCCAGCAGTACCTGGCGGAGCACGGGATCGCGTCGATGGTGTTCGACTACAGCGGCTACGGTGACAGCAACGGTGCGCCGACCGTCGCCAACCTGCGTCAGGACGCGCAGGCAGCCTACGGGGCGTTCAGCCTGCGCACCGGTCCCGGGTGCAGCCGCTTCCTGCTCGGCTATTCGCTTGGCACGGGGGTCCTTCTGGAGGGCGCGTCGGCGTTCGGCGATTCGTTCGACGGCGTCGCGCTCATCGCCGGGTACACCTCGGCTCGGGAGGCCTCGATCGCTCGAGGCGTGCTGCCTCAATGGCTGTCGCTCGTTCTACCAGACCTCTACAACAATGTTCGCCAGGTCAGGCACCTCAATCGTCCACTGCTCGTCGTCCACAGCGCCGACGATCAGCGCCTGCCGGCCGGGATGGCGGAACGGGTCTTCCGAGCGGCCAATGAACCGAAGCGCCTCGTGATGCTCGAAGGCCTCAAGCACAACGCCATGGTCCACGGTCACGCCGCCCAGTACCTTGCGCCGGTCGTCGAGTTCGTCAGGCTTGTGGGTAAGTACAGCCTGTAGTGTCCGCTCTCTTGGGAGGCATCACATGGCAGGCAAGATCTTCTACCGCGAGCGTCGCGAGATCGGCGAGGGAGATCAGACCCCTCGGTTCAACTTGGTCGCGGTCTCAGGCATTGATCTGAAGATCCACGTGACACACATGCGCAAGGCCGAGTTGGAGCAGATCGCCACGGCGGTCGGCGCGGAACTCGTCGAGCTCACTGTCCCTGACAAGGGCCACAAGGTCCAGGTCGGCGACTGACGGCCTGCCCGATACCGCGGATCTCGACCGCGTGCGACCCGAGGAGGTAGCGCATGCCGCTGATGCGCGAGCGTGACAGCAAGCGTCTCCACATCAAGAGCATCCTGATGGGCGAAAGCCTGGTGAGCGAGAGCTTCCTCGACTCGCTCGAGGTCGCTCCGCAAAGGCGACTGTTCCCCGACGTCAATGTCATTAAGATCGGTGGGCAATCGATCTGCGACCGGGGCAGGCGAGCGCTCCCCGGCATCGTGGAGGAGATCGTCGCCAATAAGGATCAGCACAAGATGCTACTCATGACCGGAGGCGGCACTCGCAGCCGGCACATCTATGCGATCGGACTTGAGCTTGGGATGCCAACGGGCATCATCGCGGCGTTCGGCAGCTCGGTTTCACGGCAGAACGCGCTCCTGCTGGCAACGCTTCTCTCGGACCACGGGGGCATCGAGATCGACCAGGATGCGATCATGAAGCTCCCCAACTACTTCGCGCAGGGCGGCATTCCGGTCACGCAGGGGATGCCGCCGTACGACTTCTTCGCCATCCCGCCGGAGAGGGGTCGCATTCCCATCCACCGCACGGACGTCGGCACGATCCTCATGGCCGACCTCATCGGCGCGCGCAGCTGCATCTACGTGAAGGACGAGCGTGGTCTGTTCACGGACGACCCCAAGAAGGACCCCGATGCCGAGTTCATCCCACGCATCACGGTGTCCGAACTCATGGCGCTCGGTCTTGACGACCTGATCCTCGAGCGACCCTGCCTCGAGATCCTCCAGAACAGCCAAGTGCTCGACCAGGTCCAGATCGTGAACGGACTGGAGCCCGGGAACCTGACGGCCGCCCTCGCCGGCGAGCCGGTCGGCACGATCATCACCAAGGGCTGAGCTGCCCGGTACACCCCTGTCGTGCTTGTCGGGCAGGGGTCTACTCGGTAAGCTAAGCTCCTGCTTAGGGTAAGAACCGGAGCAGCACACCACCAACAAAGGCGGCATCGTGGACCAGCTGCGGAACCTCGATCGTCTTGATGCGATTCGCGCGCTCACCGAGCCTCACCGGCTGGCGATCCTACGCCTGCTCCTGGCGAAGCCGCACACGCTGTCGTCGCTCGGCCGGGAACTGGACAAGCACCCCGCCTGGGTGCGGCACCACGTGAAGGCGCTGGAAGAGGTTGGCCTCGTCCAGCTCTCCGCGACCACGACCACGCGCAACTACACGGAGAAGTGGTACTGCGCCACGGCCGCGGCGTTCAGCGTCTCGATGATGGTTCGGCCCGACGCCGGCGACTCGCCGGCGCTTCTCGCGCTCGTCAGCCACGACCTCGCCGTCGAGCTGCTCGCGTCGGATGCCAACGATCGTCGCCAGCTCCGCGCTGCGGTCACCGGAAGCCTCGACGCCCTCATCGGTGTCCGGCAGGGGCTTGCCGACATCGCTGGGTGCCACCTGCTTGACGCGGACACCGGACAGTACAACGCCCCGTACGCCCGGCACCTCTTCCCGGACCGCGACATGGTACTTGTCACGCTCGCGCATCGCGAGCAGGGGCTCATCGTGGCGCCGGGCAACCCGCTCGGGTTGACCTCGGTGGCAGACCTCGCAAACGACGACGTGCGCTTCGTGAACCGCAACCGCGGTTCGGGCACGCGCGTGTGGATCGACCAGGCGCTCCATGCCGCCGGGCTCCACGGCGGGGACATCAGCGGGTACGACCGCGTCGTCGATACTCACACGCTCGCGGCCGCCGCAGTCGCTGCAGGCGCTGCCGACGTCGCCGTCGGCATCGGGGCCGCGGCGAGGCGGCTGGAACTCGGCTTCGTGCCGCTCTTCCGAGAGCGCTACGACCTCGTGATGTCCGACGAGGTCTACCGCAGCGATGAGGCCATGCGCCTTCTCGATCGTCTCCATACGCGGGAGTTCAAGCGGAGCGTGTCGCGCATCAGCGGATACGACTCGTCCGCCATGGGTGACGAGTACCGGTTGGCAGTCTGAGGGTCCGGGAGTCCCACCGAGGAGGGAGTGCGCGCAATGAAACGTCGCATCACAGGAGTTCGGAGGGTCGTCAGCCTCATGGTGGCGGTTGCACTCATGGTGCCGATGATGGCCATCAGTGTACCGGTCGCGGTAGCGGCCGACATCGACTTCGCGGGAGGACCGCTCCTCGAGGACATGCCCCTGCAGGTCCCTAATGACCATACCGCGATGGCGCTGCGCTTCTCGGCAGTGGACTCCGCGGAGGACACGATGACGTCGCTGTTGCCCAACACCGTCTACGAAGTCAAGATCCGGCTTGCGCCCACTCCGACGCCGTCCAACGTCCAGAACCGCGGGTACGTCTGGAGCGGGAGCCAGTGGACCTTCAACCGCGGGCCGGCGTGGGGCGCGGGCAACTTCCCGACGGTCACGACCGACGCCCAGGGCAACATCGCCCAGAGTCCGTGGATCTTCTTCAAGTTCGGCAACGAGCTCAACTCGGGCACCTACTACATCCTCGTCTCGCTAAATGCCGGCGTCGAGGGCGCAACTCGCAACGCGGCGCAGAAGCCGATGGTGACCGTGCTGGATATGAAGACCAACGGCACGCACGTTCACAACGGCGCCGCCTCGGCCACGACCGCTCAGAACGATCGCCGAGTCATCGTCGCACCGGGGGCGTCCACGAACAGCACGGGGACCGTGTGGGCGATCTCGCGCACCGAGACGAACACGGTGGACACCGACTCCAACGGCATCATCGACGATGAAGATTGGGGTCTCCCCGGCAAGCCGGGCGACTACCGACTTGCCGCACGCTCCGGCGAAGTGATCGACATCTACGTCCAGCAGACCCGGAAGGTCAACGACTTCCAGCTTCGCGGTCCGGACGAGGAAATAGCGCTCGGCTCAACGGACACCACCGCGCCATCAGCTCCCACGGGCCTTGCCGCCGTTCCGGGCGCCACGAAGATCTCGCTCTCGTGGGGCGCGTCCACCGACAACGTCGGCGTCACGGGGTATCGCATCTACCGCTGGGTCGACGTGAACGATGTCGTGTACACGCCGGTGCATGAACTCATCGGCACCACCACCGAGCTGACCTTCGACGACAGCACGGTCCTGCCCGACGTCACGTACAACTACGAGGTGCGTGCAACCGACGCCGCAACCAACGGCAGCGCGCGATCGAACACCGCATCAGCCAAGATCAACAGGCCGCCGGTGGCTGTGAACGACACGTACTCGACAGCACAAGACACGATGCTCACAGTCCCGGCACCCGGAGTGCTCGCGAACGACACCGATCCCGACGGCAATTCACTCCTCGCGGAGAAGGCGACGGACCCCGCCCACGGGACCCTCACACTCAACGCGAACGGCTCATTCTCCTACACGCCGGCGCCGGGCTTCTTCGGCACTGACTCGTTCACGTATCGGGCAGACGACGGATACGAGTTCTCCGCAGCGGCAACGGTCACCATCACGGTCTCCGCAGCGCCGCCGGTCAACGTCGCACCGGTGCTCGGTGCGATCGGCGTCAAGAGCGTGAACGAGCTCACGCAGCTCGCCTTCACGGCGACGGCGACGGATTCCAACGGCGACACGCTCACCTACAGCCTCACCGGGGCGCCTTCAGGCGCCGCCATCAACTCGGCGACCGGGGTCTTCACCTGGACGCCTTCAGAGGCCCAGGGGCCGGGCACCTACACCATCACCGTCGTCGTCTCTGACGGCGCCCTCACGGACTCCGAGGCCGTCACGGTCACGGTCGCCGAGGTGAACGTCGCACCGGTCTTGGCCACCATCGGCAACAAGTCACTCACCCTCGGTCAGACGCTCACCTTCACCGCGAGCGCCATCGACGTCGACCTGCCCGCGAACACGAAGACGTTCTCGCTCGGCGCGGGCGCGCCTTCAGGCGCGACCATCACGGCAGGCGGGCTCTTCTCCTGGACGCCTTCGGCCGCCGGCACCTACAGCATCACGGTCAGGGTCGCTGACGGCGCGGCCACCGACACCGAGACCATCACGGTCACGGTGAGCGCGATTCCGCCCGCCCTCATCGTCACTTCCATCGAAGGCCCGAACCGGTTCGCCACCGCCATCGCGGCATCGATGAAGGCGTTCACGACCTCCGAGTACGTCATCATCGCAACGGGTGCGAACTGGCCCGACGCGCTCGGTGGCTCTGCTCTTGCCGGTGCCCTTGACGCACCGATCCTCCTCACCCGCCAAGACGTGCTCCCGGCAGAGGTCAGGGCCGAGATCGTCCGCTTGGGCGCCACCAAGGCCATCATCTTAGGCGGCACGCCGGCGGTCTCCGCCGCCGTGGCCTCTCAGATCGATGCGATCTCCGGCGTCACGGTCGAGCGCATCTCCGGCCCCAACCGCTACGACACCGCGATCGCGGTGGCGGCACGCACCATCGCGGTTCTGGGGGACGCCTACGACGGAGGAGCCTTCATCGCGACGGGCATGAACTTCCCCGACGCGCTCGGAGCCTCTCCTCTGGCCGCCGCGGCCGGCTGGCCGATCTACCTGGCCAACCCGAACCAGGGCAACAACGCAGGCCTCGTCTCCGTGATGCGGGCGGCGGGCGTGAGTGACGCCATCCTGCTTGGCGGTGCGAACGTCGTGGCCGACTCCATCCGTCTCGCCCTCGGCGCCACGTATCAGACGCGCCTTTCGGGTGCCAACCGCTACGACACCGCGGTCGTGGTGGCGACCTACGGGGTCGCGAACGCCGGTCTTGGCTTCGACAAGGTCGCTCTCGCCACCGGTGAGAACTTCCCGGACGCGCTTGCAGGCGGCGTCATGCAGGCCAAGGACGGCTCGGTCCTCCTGCTCACCCCGACGAACTCGCTCAACGCGAACGTCGCGGCGAAGCTTAGCGCCAACAAGGCCTCCATCCACGAGGTCCGCTTCCTCGGCTCGACCGCTGCCGTCTCCGCTGCGGTGAGGACGGCGGTCACGAACCTGCTGCAGTGAGATGATGGCTTCGCCAGCAGAGACCACGACTGACCGATAGGCACCACATGGCATTTGGGTTGACTCGCAAGCAGGCCATCGTACTGACGGTGACCGTCGCCACGCTCGTGGTGGCGGTCGCCGTCGCGTGGCTGCTCGACTTCAGGGCGCAGGCCGGCGACGCCGTCTACCGCGTCGCGATCGTGCGTGACGAAGAGGTCGTCCGCACGTTCGATCTCGAGGAGCTCCGCGCTCTCCCGGCGCGGAAGATCATGATGCAGGGCGAGGAGCAAGAAGGACCGCCGCTCTTGGACGTGCTCGAGGCGGCGGGCGTGACTGAGTTCGCGTCGTTGACCGTGACCGGGCTCGGCCTACGGGACTCAGGCCGGCTCGTGCTGCGTTCTGCGGACGTCGATGAGGATGTCCTCCTGGACTTCTCCCTTCGAGGGTCCGTCAAGGTGTGCGGTCCCTCGATCGCCTGGGAGGACCGCGTGCGTGACGTAGAGCGGATCGAGGTCCGATGAAGGTCGTCGCCGCGCGATCTCCGTGGCGCATGCCGTTGCGCTCTCAGATGATCATCGCGCTCGTGAGTGCATTGATCGTCGCCGCCAAGTTCTATCTGAACCTTCCCATACGCGTGCCGGGTCACTCGGGCATCTTCTGGATGGCGCTCATCGTGATCGGCGTCGGCATCGTGCGCCAGCCGGGGGCGGGCACACTCATCGGCCTCGTCTCGGGCATCCTCGCCACGCTCTTCGTGCCCGGTCGCCAGGGCATCTTCGTCGGCGTGAAGTACCTGTCCGCAGGATTCACCGTCGACGTGCTCACGCAGCTCCTTGGTGGTCGGCTCGACCGCTACATCGTTGCGATCGTGGTCGCGGCCGCTGGAAACGTCGCAAAACTGGCGTCTGCGTACCTCGTGGGCGCGCTTGCGGGGGTTCCCGGCGGCTTTCTCGCATTGGGTCTGGGGTTGGCCGCGTCGACACACCTCGTGTTCGGCGCGCTCGGCGGTTGGATCGGCGCCGTGGTGCTCCGGCGGCTGCGGCGCGCCGGCATCCCCGAGCCGCTGTCGGCGCCCGTCGCTGACGAGGCGGTCACGCCATGAGCCGCGCCCGCGTGTGCGCGCTCGGCCTCTGCCTCGTGGTCGGGCTCCTGACGTTCGCGGCTCCGACGGCGGCGTTCGCGGAGCGGCTGTGGATCGAGGGGACCGCCGAGCAGCCCTTCTCCGTTGAGACGCTCGAGGGGGCGGTGACCGGCACCGTCAGATCTCGTCCAGGAGCGCTGCTGGAGCGCTCCGTCGTCTGGGAGTACCGGCGTCCTGGTCCAGAGCCTTTCGATCCGTTCTCGGTGGAGCTCCTCGCGAACGGCAACGTGCTCGTTGCCTCGCGGACGAACGAGGTCCTCGAGGTCAACCGGCAGAAACGCATTGTCTGGTCGTACACGCGGCTCGGCGACAACGCCGATCTCATCAACGTCTACGCTGCACAGCGACTGCCGAACGGGAACACGCTCATCACGGACCGCCGCGCAGACTTCGTCATCGAGGTCACGCCCGACAAGCAGGTGGTCTGGCGATACGGCGCCCGGCCAGACACGCTCACGACTGGATCGCTCGTCGACCCGTTTTCTGCGGTCAGGCTGCCGAATGGGAACACGCTTATCGCCGACAACCGGGGGGCGACGCGGGTGATCGAGGTTCGCAGCTCGGACTACGACCCCACATCGCCGAACCTGGGCTACACGGACGCGAGCATCGTCTGGCGCTACGGACGTGACAACGACGGTGGGATCGGCCAAGGACAGCTCGCTTCGCCGCGGCAAGCGCAGCGCCTTGCGAATGGCAACACGCTCATCACCGACGCAGCCGACCAGGTCTTCTCCGGCAACCGTGTGATCGAGGTATCGCCGGCCGGAAGCATCGTGTGGCAGTTCGGCGTAGCTGGTCAGGCGGGGAGCGATGAGACCCACCTGAACAACCCGTCTGCCGCGCAGCGCCTGGCCAACGGCGACACGGTGATCATCGAGGAGGACGGTGCCCGGCTGATCGAGGTCGATGCGGCGGGCCGGATCGTCGACTGGTACGGCGCGGGCGAGATTGTTGCGTCAGGCGGCGAGCTTGGCAAGGCACGCAGTATGTACCGATCGCCGTCGGGTACGACGCTCATCGCCGAACAGACAAGCCAGCGCGTGATCGAGATCGGCTACCCGGCCCAAGGGACGATCACGTCACAGTCGCTGTGGCTGGGGCTACCCGGCGTCAAGAAGACGATCAGCCGCATCGAGGCGGTTGCCGAGCTGCCGGCGGGCACCTCCCTCGGCCTTGCGTACTCGCTCGATGGCGCTGCCTGGGTGGCGGGGGGCTCCACCATTGCGCTTCCGGCGGGCACCACCGCGACGCAGCTGCGCTACCGCATCACCCTGCGGACGGCCTCCGCGGCATACACGCCGGTGGTGCGCGAAGTGCGCGTGGCGTACGATGTCGCACCCGCCGACACGACACCTCCCCGGCACCGGCACGACGGGTACCGGCGGCACCGGCACGACGAACCGGCCGCGGCGCGGCACGGGGGGAACCGGCACAGTGGCATCCGGAAGCAAGCTCGGTACCGGCGGGTCGCCGTTCTCCGGAACCGTCGGGGAGCAGGGCGGCTCGCCTCTGGGGGAGGGTCTCGGTGTCGCGAGAGGCGCACAGCCGACCTTCGCTCGCGGTACGCTCTTGGACGTGCTTCCGCTCAGCGGCCCTGACGGGATCGGCCTCGGCGCCCTCGGCGTGGGCGCGGGGCCCGACGCGGTGGCGCTCGGACTCCTGCTCGTCGGCGTCGCGTACCTGACTGGCGTGAGCACCGGTCCCGCCGTGGCCGCGGTTCGCTCGGTGAGCAGGCTTGCCCGCACTCGACTTGGACGGAGCACCGCATGACCGAATTCATCGGGATGATTGGCGAAGGGCTGCAGGCAGTCATCTACGGGGTTGCCACGGCACTCCTCTACCCCGTGCTCGCCTTCGAGGTGATCGCCCTCGTCGTGGTGGTCTACGAGGCAGGCCGCTTCACGATCGAGACGATTCGGAGGGCGCGGACCCGGCGGCGGATCGACATCGACGCCGTCACCACGGCAACGGCGGAGGCGACCGACGCTTCGTCGCTGACGGCGGCGCTCGGCGGCCTTGGCGACGGGCCGATCACGGCCCAGGCTCGTCGGTCGCTGGACGGAGCGAGTGATCTGTCGCGCTCCCGGCTCCTCAAGGCGCTCGCCGATGCGGAGTTCCGGGCCACGAAACGTCTGGAACACACGCGGATCCTCATTCGCGTCGGTCCCATCCTCGGCCTGATGGGCACCCTTATCCCCATCAGTCCCGCGCTCGTGGGACTCGCGCAGGGGGACGTCCAGGCGCTCTCGAACAACCTAGTCATCGCATTCTCGACGACCGTCGTCGGCCTGCTGATCGGCGGTCTTGCCTACATCATCACGACGTTCCGCGACCGCTTCTATCAGCAAGACATCGTCAATCTCGAGTACGTCCTCGACCGGCTGGAGGTCTGAACGATGCCCGAGCAGCGCCGCACGTCCTTGCTCGAGCGCAGGAGCCGCGCCGTGCCCGACCGCCAGGGCGACCCCATGGAGTCCATGGGGAACCTGTTCGACGTGGCGGTGCTCATCGGCGTCGGCTTCCTGATCGTCGCGCTCTCGGGCTTCGGCCTTCGCGAACTACTGTCGTCCGAGGACGTCACCATCGTGAAGGACCCCGGCACGGCCCAGATGGAGATCATTCGCAAGGAAGGGCGCACAATCGAGCGATTCACGACCACCGACGCGACCGCCGAGGGTGTTGGCACGGCCATCGGCACCGTGTACCAGCTTGAAGACGGCCGCGTCGTATGGGTTCCGACGGACGAGTAGCGAGGCTACACACATGCGCATCTACGTTTGCTTTGACGATACCGACGTGCTCGAAGCCCCGCGGGGCACGGGCAAGCTCGCTCGCTGGTTCGGGGATGAGCTGCCCGAGGGCTGCCGCATGTGGGGGGTCGTGCGCCAGCAGCTGCTCGTCCACCCCGACATCCCGTACACGTCGCACAACAGCTCGGCCTGCGTCGTCATCGACGCTCCTGACTCGTCGGTGGTCCCCGAGCTGATCGAGCGTGGTGCGGCGCATCTCGAGCGCCACGCCCTTGACGGCAGCGACCCGGGACTGTGCGTCGCTGCGGAGGACAACCCGGCGATGGCAGCACTCCTTGCGTTCGGGCGCCGTGCCGCCACACAGGTGGTCACGCAGGCGGACGCGGTGTCTGCTGCCGCGGGCGCGCATCTCTCCGGCCACGGCGGCACGAACGACGGCATCATCGGGGCGGCAGCGGGCGTGGGACTCACGGCATGGGGCTGGTCCGGTCGCTTCATCGAGTACGGCGCTCTGAGGGACTACCCGCGCGAGGTTGAAGTGGGTGAGTTGGAGGCGGCCGGCATGCTCGTGCTCCCGGTGGACCGCAACGTCGTGTTCCCCGGGCCGCGCGACATCGTGGACACGGGAGACTGGCTGCGGCCGCGTCTGTGGGGCGGCGTTCCCTCGGTACCGGTCACGTTGGCCGCACCGGGTCAGTGGCTCGCGTACGGGAGGCAGGAGAGGTTCGTCAAGGCGGAGTAGGCCAGGCGCCGAGCGCGGCCGAGCCTGATCCCCCTTTCTCCGGCCAAGCGCGCTTCGCGCAAGCTCGCTGAGCGAGAACATATCGTCATGACCGTTCACGAATTCCCTCTCAGCGTCGACGAGAGATTGATTTTCTGAAGTCTTGTATTGACTTTCTGAAAAGGTCACCATACGATGTCTTCAGATTGAAGATGTCGGAGGTGGTCGCATGGGCAACGAGTGGCATGAGTTGACGGACCTGACTGGCGATCGCCCGTTCGTGGTCACGCGGGTCCGGCTTGAGAAGACCGGCGTGGCGATCGAGGGCGAATTCGAGCTGCCGCCGCTCGCGCGGCTGCGCTATGAGGACCAGATCTTCGTGGGCGAATTCGTGCGCAGCCACGGCTCCATCAAGGACATGGAGAAGGCGTTCGGCGTCAGCTACCCCACCGTGAAGAACCGTCTGAACCGCATCGCTGAACGGCTCCGCCAAGTGGAGATCGCGGTTGAGGTGCCAGCCCCTGCGCCGATCGGGTCCGAGGACGTGCTCGGCATGCTCGAGCTCGGCGAGATCTCGGCGGACGAGGCGGCGAAGAGGCTGAGACGCTGATGGTTCCCCCACTGCTCATGTACGTGCGAGTCGGCGCACCGACCAGCGCGCGCCATGGGGTGTGGCTTCCCCTGTTCCTGGTGTGGCTGCTCCTGCTGCCGTTCGCGCTGCTGCTGCTCACGCTCGCGATCCTCGCGGACGTCGTCCTCCTCATCGCCGGGCAGCGCTATCACCATTCGACGCTTCTGTTGTTGGGCGCCGCCCGAGTGGTGGCGGCCTCGTCGGGGACGACTGTACGGATCAACTCGGACGAGAACGTCGTCGAAATCGACGTCGTGTGAGAAGAAAGGTGACCGCAATGAGTGAAGATCGCGCCCGAATCCTGAACATGCTCGCCGAAGGCAAGATCACCGCCGATGAAGCGGAGCGCCTCCTCGACGCGCTCGAATCACGCCGATCGGATCTCCCTGCCGCTGAGAGCCCGGGCCCGTCCTTCATCAAGGGCGATCCCACGCCGGTCGTGAACGCCTTGCCGAAGTACCTGCATGTGAAGGTGGACGGCGAGAAGGGCGAGAAGGTGGACGTGAAGGTCCCGCTCGCGCTCGTGCGCTCGGGCCTGAAGCTGACCTCCCTCATTCCGCCGCAGGCCATGGACCAGATCAACAGCGAGATGGCCAAGAGTGGAATGTCGATCGACTTCTCCAACTTCAAGCCGGAAGACATCGATGAACTCATCGCCGCCCTGCGCGAGATGGTCGTCAACATCGATGGCGACAAGGGCGAGCACGTCCGCGTGTACTGCGAATAGGCGCGCCTACTCGGCGCACCCCTTCCAGTCGCTGAGTGCTTCAACGGCCTCGGCCACCGTGAGTGCGGGCTCAGGCGCGAGGGGGTCGCGCTCGCGCAGGCGTGCGAAGAGGTTCGCGAGGATGGGGGGCTCGATGTTGCTCTCGGCAAGCACGTCGGCTGACGCGAAGACTTCCGCAGGCGTGCCGCGAAGCGCGATGGCGCCGCCGGGTGCGAGCACGTAGGCGTAGTCGGCGAACTCAGGCACGGTGTCGATGTCGTGCGTGGACATGACGACCGTCAGGTCACGCTCGCGGGTGAGGCGCGTGAGGAGCTCGATGAGCGAGCGCCGAGAGCTTGGGTCCAACCCCTCGAACGGCTCGTCAAGCACCAGGAGCTCCGGGTCCATCACGAGCGCCCCTGCGAGCGCCACCTTGCGCTTCTCTCCGCCTGACAGGTTGTGCGGGACGCGCTCGGCGAGATTCGCGATGCCGAGCAAGCCGAGCGCGGCGTCGACGCGCTCGTGCACCTCGGCCTCCGGCAGGCCGTACTGTCGGGGGGAGAAGCCCACGTCGTCACCCACCGTGGGGGCGATGATCTGCTCGTCAACGTTCTGCAGCACGACGCCGATGCGGCGGCGGATGGCCTTCCACTCCTCGGACGGCGCGACACCGAGCACGCGCACCTCGCCCTCCTGCGGCTTGAGCAGCCCGAGGATGTGATAGAGCATCGTCGTCTTACCCGAACCGTTCGGGCCGAGGACTGCCACGCGCGCTCCGCGCGACGCGACGAAGTCGAGGCCGCAGAGGTGCACCATCGCGCCGTCCTCGTACGTGTGCCTGACGCAGCTCACGCGGACGACCTCATCAGCCGAGTGCGTCTGCTCCGGGACGTGGTGGTGTCCGTGCTCGGTCATCGGTGCCTCCTTGCGATGAGAGCCCCTGCCACAAGCGCGACGAGCGCGAGGGCCGGCAGCACCCAGCTGTAGTCGTTGAGGTCCATCCAGTACACGCGCCAGATGATCGCCGCGAGGAGCGCCAGTGCCCCGGTGGCGACGGTAGCCACGTCGGTCGCTCGTGAGGCCGAACGCTGTGGCGTCACCCTCAGCCGACCCTCGTAGCCGCGCAGGAGCAGCACGTCGTACTCGCGTTGGCTGAGGTCGAGCGAGTACAAGATGAGCCCGCCGAGCGCCCGCGAGGTCGCGCGTCGCCGCCCGGATCGGCTGGTTGAGCGCCACGCCCGCGCGGAGCCGCACCGCCCTCGTGAGATGCGACAGCTTGTCGGCCAAGAGGAAGAGCGCTCGGTACGTCATCAGGAGCGTGTCGCCCACCAGACTCGGCGTCACGCGCTGCACGAGCGCGAAGACCTGCGGGTAGGGTGTCGTGAACATGAGCATCACGGCGGCGAGCGCCGCGGTCACGGCCTTGACGATGATGAGCGCCGCGGTGAGCACGTCGGGCGCTGAGGCAAACGCGAAGACGGCCGCGAACAGCGCCGGGTAGAAGGCGAGCGGCAGCATCTTCCGGGCGGGGAGGCCAAGCGCGACGAGAGCCGCAAGCATCAGGAGCGCGATCGCGAGCACCACGAAGAGGTTCGCGCTGATCACGACCGCGGCCAGCAAGCACGCGAATGCCACGAACTTGGCTCCGGGGGCAGCCTTGTGGAGCCCCGTTGTGCCCGAGGTCGCGGACCGGTCGACGACGGTGATATCCATCAGTGCCGCCCGTGTTCGTCGCCGTAGCGCGGATGGTCGTGGGCGGCAAGCGCTCCCTCGAAGAGCAGCGACGGGCGCACGTGTGCCACATAGCCGAGGACTGCCGCGGTCACGAGCGCTTCGATGAGCCACCCGATGGGACCGAGCGTGTACACGACGGCGGCGAAGCGACCCACCGAGAGCGGGGCCGACGTTCCGCCCGGGCCGCCGTCCCCCGTGTGTCCAGCGGCTGCCCCGCCGCCGGAGAACAGGCCGATGTGCACGACGCCGTTGCCGAAGGGGGATGCGAACGTGAGGTTGCTGGGGTCGAGCGCGCCCGTTTCCTGCTGGGCTGCAGCACCGGCGCCGGCCAGCGCCACGAGGCCCACAAGCATCGTCGTTGTGACGGCAAGGGTGAGGACCGTCGCGAGCCCACCTGCCCACCGCACGCGCCGGCGACCCAGGAGCTTCACGAACGCACGGAAGAGCAGCCAGCCGAGGATCATCTCGGTGGCGGTCATGAGCACATTCAGGCCGATCACCGTCACGCCACCATGACCCAGGAGCGCGAGGGCCACCTGGACGACGAACGCGGCGACGATCGCCAGCTGCGGACCCAAGAGCGCGCCGGCCACGACGGTGAGGTTCACGTGGTAGGCGATGGGCACGATCTCCGAAGACATCGCGATGAGCACGAGCGCGGAGACAACCGCGACAAGCGGCACCTTACGGCGGACGTCGGCACGCTCGGCACGGCGCGACGCGACCCAGAGCACGAGGAGCGAGACCGCCCAGCCGCTCGCCCAGAGCCAGACGGGAAGGACGCCGTCGGGGATGTGGATGTGCGACATCTAGTGCTCGCCCCCGCATGCGGCGCAGAGCCCGTAGAGAACGACCTCGTGGCCGGTGATCGTGTAGCCCGAACGGCTCACCGCGGCCTTGAGGCCGGCATCGAGCGGACAGTCGATGGGCGCAATCGTGCCGCAGGTGGTGCACACGAGGTGATGGTGGTGGTCACCGCCGCCGCAGCGCGCGTAGAGCGCGATGCCGGCGCGCGCGCCGACGGTCGCAAGGAATCCCGTGTCGATCAGCGCAGCTACCGCGCGGTACACGGTGGCGAGACCGACGCTCGCGTCGGCACGCGCGAGTCGGCCGTGCAGGTCCTCGACGGTGAATGCACCTGGCATCGTGACGACCGCCTCGGCGATCGTGCGACGGGCGCGGCTCACGCGGGACGCGCCGTACGCGCGGCGAAGCGTCTCCTCCGTGATGGGGAGGGCCGCGACATGCGAATGCACATGCTGTGGGGAGGTGGGCATGAGCGCAGGACGCCCTAACTGAGAACGATTATCACTTATACATCATACCCCCGGATGCGCGCGTGAAACGCCGGTAGGTGGTTCCCCTCGTCCCCCTTCTGCTGCGGTGTACCATAAGCATCACTGATACGTCGCGCGTGCTCGGAGGGGACATAGCCATGAACATCCAGCAGCTGCGCACCTTCGTCCAGGTCGCCGAGCACCGTTCGTTCTCTGAAGCTGCCCGCATGCTTGGCATCTCGCAGCCCGCCGTCACCATGCAGATCCAGGCGCTCGAAACGGACGTCGGTGCCATACTGCTGGACCGGCGGTACCGCAAGGTCGAGCTCACCGAGGCCGGGCGCGTGCTCATCCCGTTCGCGCGCGCGGTGCTCGACGACATCGACGAGGCGTATGGTGCCATCGATGGCCTCTCACAGACGGTGACCGGGCGCCTCGCGGTGGCCGCGTCCACCACGCCGGGGCAGTACGTGCTGCCTCGGGCGCTCGGCCCGTTCCTCAGAGAGTATCCCGAGGTAGGCGTCGCGCTCCGCGTCTACGACTCGGCCGAGGTTGTCGAGCACGTCGCCTCGGGTGAGGCACATCTGGGAATGACCGGTGCCGAGGTGTCGGGTGCGCGCGTTATCTACGAGCAGCTGGGGACTGACCGGTTGGAGCTGCTGTGCTCGCCGGACAACCCGGTCGCCACGGGCGACCGGGTCGCGCTCGCCGACCTCGTCGACGAGCCGTTCATCGTGAGGGAGGCCGGCAGCGGCACGCGCATGGTCGTCGAGGAGGCCATGCGCCGAGCAGGCGTGGACCCCGCGGAGCTGCGCATCGTGCTTGAGCTCGGCACGAATGAGGCTGTGCTCTCGGCCATCGAGGGCGGCATGGGAATCGGTGCCGTGAGTGCGCACGTATCGGACAAGGCGCTCACCTTGGGGACGGTCGCCCGCGTGCAGGCGCTCGACTTCCCGCTCACGCGGCCGCTCTTTCTCGTTCTGCCGCGCACGACACCAACCCGCGCGGCCCAAGCGCTCGCGAACCATCTGCGCGACACGCTGTAGGCGGCGCCTTGCACGACGGCATCCCCGCTGTCCCGGGCTGTGTGTCGACGCCCCCGCGAGTGGGCACATTCCATATGGTAGGGAAGCGAGAGGAGAGGGCCATGAAGCTTTCTGCGCGCAACATACTCAAGGGCAGGGTCGTCGAGATCGAGCGGGGTGCCGTGAGTGCGGTAGTGAAGCTCGACATCGGCGGCAACATCATCAGCTCGACGATCACACTCGATGCGCTCAACGACATGGGGCTGACCGTCGGCTCGGACGCGATGGCCATCATCAAGGCCTCGAGCGTCATTCTCGGCACCGAGTAGCGCACCCTGCACCGCAAACGATGCGGCCCCGTCTCGACGGGGCCGCACGGCTGTCCGGACCCTGACGACGGTCCGTCGCGGCATTGCGTTTGAGCCAGTGGCACCCTTAGTCTATCCTTAGGGTAGGCCGCGGGTATCCGCGACACCTCCGAACCCTGAAATGCCTGTGGCGGTCGGTCACCGCTATGGCGACAGGGGCGTTAGGGCAGCGCCGGAAACGTTGCTGCCTCCCGTGCTTGGAAAGGAGCCTCACATGACCGGTCACAGAATCGCGCCCGCCCTCAGGCGGGCAGCGAGCATTGCTCTTGCGGTGGTGCTTGCGCTCTCGTTCGCAGGATGCGCCAAGAAGGCCGAGACGCCGACGACTCCGACGACTCCGACGACTCCGACGGTCGAGCAGACGAAGCTCGTGCTCGCATCCACCACCTCGACCCAGGACTCGGGCCTGTTCGACGTGCTGATTCCGGCCTTTGAGAAGGCGTTTCCGGAGTACAAGGTCGAGGTCATCGCCGTCGGCACCGGCGAGGCCCTCAAGCTTGGCGAGAACAAGGACGCCGACGTCCTGCTGGTCCACGCCAAGGCGAAGGAAGAGGCGTTCGTGAAGGCCGGCTTCGGCACCGAGCGTCACGACGTCATGTACAACGACTTCATCATTGTTGGTCCGGCTGCCGATCCCGCGGGCATCAAGGGCATGACGAGCCCCGAAGCGTTCAAGAAGCTCGCTACCGCCGCCAAGTATACGTTCGTGTCCCGTGGCGATGACTCCGGCACCTTCACCAAGGAGATGTCGATCTGGAAGGCCGCCGAGGAGGCGACACCCACAGCAGGTGGCTGGTATCAGTCAGCCGGTAAGGGTATGGGCGACGTGCTGAAGATGGCCTCCGAGGAGGGCGCATACACCCTCACAGATCGCGCCACGTACCTGTCGCTCAAGGACACGCTCAAGCTCGATATCCTCGTCGAGGGCGACAAGGCGCTGCTCAACCAGTACGGTGTCATACCGGTGACCGGTGCGACCAACCCGGAGGGCGCGCAGGCCTTCATGGACTACATCCTGAGCCCCGACGGCCAGAAGGTCATCAACGAGTATGGTGTCGAGAAGTACGGACAGGCGCTGTTCATCGGCAATCCTTCGTAGCACTGACGTTACCGCTTGTCACAGGGCGTCGTCGCTGCTGCGGCGGCGCCCTGTGTTGTTCGAGGGAGTGATATGGAAGTCTTCTGGAAGGCGATCGTCGAAGGCACAGGGCTGCTCTCGTCCGGAGATCCCTATACCTTCGGGATCATCGGCCTCTCGCTCCGGGTCTCGGGGATCGCGCTCCTCATTTCCATGGCGCTTGGTATCCCTGCCGGCTACCTCATCGGCTCGCGGCGCTTCGTGGGGCGCGGTCTCATCAACGCCATCGTCAACACCGGCATGGGACTTCCCCCGGTCGTCGTCGGCCTCATCGTGTACATGTTTGTGTCGAGGAGCGGCCCGCTTGCCGAAATCTGGCTGAAGTGGTTCGGCGGCCTCATGCCGCGCATCCTCTACACCGTACCGGCCATGCTCATTGCGCAGGTCATTATCTCGTTGCCGCTCATCGTCGGCGTGACCCTCGCCGCCGTCGGCTCTGTGCCCATCGAGCTCCGGCTGCAGGCCCGCTCGCTCGGGGCATCCCGCTGGCACGAAGCCGCACTGACGATCAAGGAAGCCCGCCGAGGGGTGATGGCAGCAGTTGCGGCAGGATTCGGCGGGATCATCTCCGAGGTCGGTGCCGTGTCGATGGTCGGCGGCAACATTGAGGGCAGCACGCGCGTGATGACGACTGCTATCGTTCTCGAGACGAATAAGGGCAACTTCGGCAAGGCGCTTGCGCTCGGCTTCATCCTGATCGGCATCGCCTTCGTCATCATGAACGGCATGACCTGGCTGCAGCAGTCGGGAGGCCGGTATGAGCGCTAGGAAGCCGCCGTGCACCGGTTCGCCGATCATCACTGGTGAGGATCTGCTGGTCCAATACCACAAGCGGACGGTGCTTGACGTCAAGCACTTCGACCTGTGTGATGGCGAGACCCACGTGGTATTGGGACCCTCAGGCTCAGGCAAGTCCACACTCCTGCGCATGATGGGCCTGCTCGAGCGGCCCACAGCCGGACGCATCCTGCTCGACGGCCAGGAGACACAGGCGGGCGATCGGCAGGCCCGCATGATGATGGCGGCGGTCTTTCAGAACCCGTACCTGTTCAAGGGCACCGTTGAGGAGAACGTCGCCTACGGCCTAGCGCTCCGTCACGTGCCGAAGGACGTGCGCGCACAACGAGTGGCCGCTGCGCTCGAGCGCGTCGGCCTCGTCGGGACGCAGAAGTCCTCGGCGCTCAGGCTCTCCGGCGGGGAAGCCCAGCGCGTCGCTCTCGCACGCGCGCTCGTGCTCGAGCCGCGCATCCTGTTGCTCGACGAGCCGCTGTCCTACCTCGACCCGCTCATCAAGCGGCGTCTGGTGGCGGACTTCTCGGAGATTCTGGCCGGTGAGGGCGTGACGGCGCTCTACGTCACGCACGACCAGGACGAAGCGATGGTGGTCGCCGATCGCATCAGCATCATGTACGAGGGCACGATCGTGCGTGAGGGTGCCGCCGACGAAGTGATGAGCCTGCCAACGAGCGAGTGGATGGCGGACTTCATCGGTATGGACGCGGCGCTCAGCGGGCGCCTCCTCTCGACCGCGGAGGGCATCGCGGAGATCATCGTCGGC
Source organism: uncultured Actinomycetes bacterium (assembly GCA_963817405.1). Lineage (GTDB taxonomy): Bacteria > Actinomycetota > Coriobacteriia > Anaerosomatales > Anaerosomataceae > CAWFNW01. Next base: position 813,685 of record CAWFNW010000001.1, on the reverse strand, counting down.
GGGCAGCTCGTCTACGGGGCCACCGCCCTGCCCGAAGGCACCGACGTGTTGGTTGGGATCAGGCCCGAGGACGTGACGCTCTTCGAGACGGGCGTGAGCATGCCGCACTCGTCAGCACGGAACCAGATTCGCATGCGTGTGGACGCCATCGAACGCAGGGGGAGCACGGACCGGGTGAGCCTTATCTCAAACGGTCTGCGACTTGCTTCATCGGTCTCGCGTGCGTCCGTGCAGGATCTCGGACTCACGGAAGGCTCGGAGGTTCTCGCGCTGTTCAAGGCCACGGCCGTGCGCGTTGCGGCTGCGTCGACGTAGCGTACCCGCGAGGGTATTATCAATGCTCGGTCCTCTGGACGCGCACCGGACATGCGCGGACCTGAGCAAGGGAAGCAGGGCAGGTGGGTAAGGACGTGAACCATGATCGGCTGCCCGTCACGGCGGCCGTCCTCGCGGGCGGTCGTTCGTTGCGCATGGGCACTGACAAGGCGCTCCTCCCATTCGAGGGCGAGTTGCTCATCTCGCGTGTCGTGCAGGTGGCCGCAGGGGTGTGCGAGCACGTCGTGGTCGTGACCAACCGCCCGGAGGCCCTCGCTGATGCCGGCCTGCCTGCCGAGGTACCGATCCTCCAGGACGAGATCGCCTTCCGGGGGCCGCTCGGCGGGCTCGTCACCGCGCTCAAGAATGCGCCCGACGACTGGGTGCTCGCGGTTGCGGCGGACATGCCGTGGCTCTCCACCGACGTCATCCGCGCACTGTGGGATGCGCGGGACGGCGCGCAGGCCGTCGTTCCGGTGGGCGCGAAGGGCCCGGAGCCGCTGCTGGCTTTGTACCACCGTGACTGCGCACCGTTCGCGCAGCGCATCCTCGACTCGGGGCGGCGGCGTGTCGTTGCGATGCTGCCGTCTCTCAAGGTCGTCGAAGTCGATATCGAGACGCTCCGCACGGTCGACCCTGACCTGAGGAGCCTCGTCAACATCAACACGCCCGAGGAGCTCGCCGACGCTCGCGAGACCGGGTCGTCCGGCGAGCAACCTCCATCTGAGCCCGTGCAGGTATCAGTCATCGAGGTGGGCACCCGACGCGGTCGAGGCATGCCTGCGGAGCGTGCGGTCACCATTCACATGAACAACGTTGAGATCGCCACCACGCAGGCGACCCCGGCGGACCTCGAGGAGCTCGCCGCAGGCTTCCTTGTATCGGAGGGGCTGCTATCGGACCGCGACGCCTTTGTCGGCATCGACGTCGATCACAAGCGAGGCATGGTGTACGTCACGACCGGCGAGGCGGTGCCTGACGATATCGTCTACCGGCGCCGCTACATAACCGCCGGCTGCGGCAAGGGCATCACCTTCGCCTCGGTGGGGCACACGCTCGGGCTGGAGGCTGTGCGGCACGAGGGTACCGTCTCCTCAGAAGAACTCTACGACCTCATGGGACAGATGGCGCGCGAGAGCAGCCTCTACCGCGAAACGGGCGGTGTGCACGCGTGTGCGCTCGCCCACGACGGCCACGTGCAGATCGTGCGCGAGGACGTGGGGCGTCACAACGCGGTCGACAAGGTCCTTGGGCGCGCGTGGCTCGACCGCGTCGAGACCGAGGGTGGCGTGCTGCTCACCACCGGCCGTATCTCCTATGAGATGGCCGTCAAGGCAGCGAAGGCGAAAGTGCCGGTGGTCGCGTCGCGCACCGCCGTGACCGAGCTCGCCGCCGAGGTGGCCGCTACCGTCGGCCTTACGCTCGTCGGCTACGCGCGTGGCGGCAAGCTCACCGTCTACACGAACCCGGACCGTGTCCGGGTCGACGAGGAGGTCCGCGGATGATCTCGGTCGAGGAGGCGCAGGCGAAGGTCCTCGAGGGCATCGGCGTGCTGCCATCCGAACGGGTCCAGCTGATCGATGCGCTCGGTCGCGTGCTGGCTGAAGACGTCGTGTCCGACATCGACGTGGCGCCGTTCGACAACTCGGCGATGGACGGCTACGCGGTACGCGCGGCCGACGTCGCAGGCGCGTCGAGTGAGACGCCGGTACGGCTGCGCGTCGTCGAGCACGTGCCGGCAGGCGCGTTCCCGACGGTTCCGGTCGGCCCGGGCGAAGCGGTCCGTATCATGACCGGTGCGCCGGTGCCGGATGGCGCTGATGCTGTGGTGATGGTTGAGAAGACCGCAGAGGAGTCGGGTGGTGACGTCGGCGTCATCTTCGCGCCGATCGGCGAGGGCCAGAACATCCGCCGCAAAGGGGAGGACGTCCGCAAGGGCGAGACGGTGCTGCACACAGGCGAGATCGTCGGCCCGGCCACCGTCGGGATCCTCGCTTCGGTCGGGTGCCCGACACCGCTCGTGCACCGCCGGCCGCGCGTTGCGATCGTCTCTACCGGCGACGAGCTCGTGGGCATCGACGAATACCCCGGCCCCGGCAAGATCCGCAACTCCAACTCGTACACGCTCGCCGCGCTCGTGCTCGAGGCCGGCGGCGAGCCGCACATCCTCGACATCGCGCGCGACACCGTCGAGTCCACCCGCGCGATCCTGTCGCGCGCATCCGAGTTCGACCTCATGATCTCCACGGGTGGTGTCAGCATGGGCGACTACGACGTCGTCAAGTCGGTCCTGGAGGAGCTCGGGATCCTCGGCTTCTGGAAGGTCGCGATGCGCCCCGGCGCGCCGCAGACCTTCGGCACCATCGACGGCACCCCGTTCTTCGGGCTGCCCGGCAATCCCACCTCGGGCATGGTGGGCTTCGAGATGTTCGTCCGGCCCGTGTTGCTGAAGCTGCAGGGTCACACCGTACTCTTCCGCCCACACCATCAGGTCACGCTCACGCACGACGTGAAGAAGAAGTCCGACCGCCGGTACTTCATGCGCGCCCGTGCGACTCGCATCGGCGAAGGCCGGTGGACTGCCGCACTCTCGGGCGCGCAGTCCTCGGCGATGCTTACCTCCATGCACCGGGCGAACTGCCTGCTCGTCCTTCCCGAGGGCGAGACGGCGTTCGCCGCCGGTTCTGTGGTCGACTGTATCCGTCTCGACATGAAAGAAGGCGCAGAATGAGCAGCGATTCCGCCAAGTTCACCGATCCGCGTTGGGCCGAGCAGGTGACACCGGAACTCACCGAGGCCATCAAGGCCAAGGCCGTTGACGGCAAAGTGACGTGCCCGGTGCTCCGCAAGCTCGCCGACGACACGGGCGTGCCGTATAAGGTCGCCGGTGCGGCCGCCGACGGTGCGGGCATCAAGGTACACAACTGCGACCTCGGCTGCTTCTAGCAGCTGCTGAGAGGTAGGCACGTGTCCGGCACAGCTTCAGTGCCGCTCGTCTCGATCGTCGGCAAGAGCGACTCGGGCAAGACGACCCTCGTCGAGGGCGTCGTGCGCGAGCTCGTCGCTCGCGGATGGCGCGTCGCGACGTGCAAGCACCACATTCATGAAGTCGATATTGACGTCCCCGGCAAGGACTCGTGGCGCCATGCGCGCGCGGGTTCGTGTGTGGCGATGATCTCGTCGCCAACGCAGTTCGCGCGCGTCGAGAAGCTCGAGCGCGAGCGCACGCTCGAGGAGATCGTCGAGGCAGCGGGCGATGTCGATGTCGTCATCACCGAGGGCTTCAAGCGCGCGGGCACCGTGCGCATCGAGGTCTCGCGGCTCGGACGCTCGGACGAGCTGATCTCGACGCCCGACGAGCTCTTCGCGCTCGTGACTGACAATGCCGACGTGCACCCCGAGGGCGTCCCCGTCTTCGACCTGAACGACATCGCCGGCGTCACCGACCTCATCGAGCGCACCTTCCTTGGCGGAGGCGAGCGCGATGGCGACTGATGCCTTCGGTCGCAGGATCGACTACCTGCGCATCAGCGTGACCGACCGGTGCAACCTCCGGTGCGTCTACTGCATGCCGCCCGAGGGGGTGCCGTGGCGTGCGCCCGGAGAGATTCTCACGTTCGAAGAGATCGAGCGCTTCGCACGCGTGGCCGCGTCAGAAGGCATCTCGAAGATCCGCCTCACCGGCGGCGAGCCCTTGGTACGCCACGGCATCGTGGACCACGTCAGGCGCCTGCGCGACGTGACGGGTATCGAGCAGATCGCCATCACGACGAACGGCACGTTGCTGCCGCTCTACGCGCAGGACCTTTACGATGCCGGCCTGAGGCGTGTGAACATCTCGCTCGACACGCTCGATCCGGACACCTTTGCAAAGATCACGCGTGGCGGAAAGCTTGCGAACGTCCTCGCGGGCATCGACGCGGCCTTCGAGGTGGGCTTCGACCCCATCAAGCTCAACGTGGTGGTCGTCAGGAGCCTCGACCAGAACCTGCTGGACTTCGCGAAGATGACGTTCGAGCGTCCCATCCACATACGCTTCATCGAATACATGCCGGTCGGCGGCGCCGATCTTGAAGGCACGTCGTGCTCGTCGAGCGAGGGCGACGGGTGGACCGAGGCCGATCAGGTGCCGTCCGATGAGGTTCTCGATCGCCTGCGTACTGAGGGTCTCGCAGCCGGCATGGGCGAGCTTCTGGAGGTCACGCGTGAGGCCGCTCCCGGCGGCTGGGGCCCGGCGCACTACTACCGCTTCCCGGGATCCAAGGGCACGCTCGGCGTGATCTCGCCGCTCTCGCACCACTTCTGCGGCGAGTGCAACCGTCTCCGCCTCACCGCCGAGGGCCAGCTGCGCACGTGCCTCTTCAGCGACGACGAGCTCGACGCTCGCTCGGTACTGAGGGGCGGCACCGACGAGGACGTCCACGCGCTCATCCGGCAAGCGCTGGCGAACAAGCCCGAGAACCACAACATGCGCATCGGAACGCTCCGGCGCATGTCCCAGATCGGAGGGTGACGATGGCACAGGAACGCGAGCTCACGCACCTCGACGAGCACGGCGCGGCCCGCATGGTGGATATCGCTGCGAAACCGGTCACCCACCGCCGCGCAGTCGCTTCGGCACGGGTGCTCATGGAGGGCAGCACGCTCGAGCTCATCGCGGGCGGGCTGGTGCCGAAGGGCGATGTCTTCGCCGTCGCTCGCGTGGCGGGCATCATGGCCGCCAAGCGCACCGCGGACCTCATCCCGATGTGCCATCCGCTCGCGCTTACGCACGTGAGCGTGGACTTCGAGCTGGAGTACTCAGCGGTGAAGATCACCGCGACCGCCGAGACCGACGGCAAGACCGGCATCGAGATGGAAGCGCTTACGGCGGCAGCCGTCGCCGGGCTCACCATCTACGACATGTGCAAGGCGGTCGACCGAGCGATGGTCGTGACTGACGTGCTGCTGGTGGAAAAAGAGGGCGGTGCCTCCGGGCACTACCTGAGAGAGGACTCCTAGATGACGAACGAGACCATGCTGCCGGGACCGGGTGTCGTGACCTCGGTCAACCTGTCCGAGCGAAAGACCGTCCGCAAGACGCGCGGGACTGAGGGCATGTTGCTCGAGGACCGCGGCTTCGATGGCGACGCGCACGCAGGCGACTGGCACCGCCAGGTGTCACTCCTCGCGCAGGAATCGATCGACACGATGGTCGCCAAGGGCCTCGACGTCCTCGCGGGCGACTTCGCCGAGAACATCACGACCAAGGGCATCGACCTCATGCGGCTCCCCGTCGGGAGTGTGCTCACGATCGGTAACGAGGTCGTCTTGGAGATCAGCCAGATCGGCAAGGTCTGCCACACCAAGTGCGCGATCTACTACCAAGCCGGTGACTGCGTGATGCCGCGCGAGGGCGTCTTCGCGGTCGTGCGCCACGGCGGCGCGGTGCGCGTGGGAGATGCTATCGTGGCGGTGTCGCTGGGCAACGGTGTGTGCGACAGAACACCCGAGTCGGCGATCCGTGAGTTCGAGGAGGAGCGCGCGAAGGAAGCGGCGCTCATCGAGCGTGCGGCGGCGGTCGGCTTCAAGACTCCGGCAGGGGAGTGAACCACATGGCAGGGCTTCGCATCGGCGTGCTGACGTGCTCTGACACGCGCACCGAGGAGAACGACACCTCGGGTGCAGCGCTCCGAGAACTCTGCGAGGACCGGGGCTGGGAGGTCGTCGCTTACGCGATCGTGCCCGATGACGTCGGGGCGATCGCCGACGAGCTCGAGCGTATGGCCGACGAGGTCCATGCGGACGTCGTGCTCACCACCGGCGGCACAGGACTCTCGCCGCGCGACGTCTGCCCCGAGGCGACGCTTGCCGTCGCCGATCGAGAGGTGCCGGGCGTCGCAGAGGCGATCCGCGCGTCAAGCCTCGCGATCACGAAGCGCGCGATGCTTTCGCGCGGCGCCGCCGCGCAGCGAGGCGGCACGCTCATCGTCAACTTCCCCGGAAGCGAGAAGGGCGCGCGCGAGAGCTTCGCGATCGTCTCGGACCAGCTGGAGCACGCCCGGGACATGATGGCGGGTGGCGGCCACTGATGCCCGAGGCGCGGCGCATCCTGTACTTCGACCACGGCGCGACCTCGTGGCCCAAGCCGCAGCCAGTCATCGACGCGGTCGTTCGCGCGATGACCGAGGCTGGCGGTAACCCGGGTCGCGCGGCTCACACGCTCGCGCTCGCGGCTGCGCGCACCGTTCTCGACGCACGTTCCACGGTGGCCCGGCTGCTGGGCGTGCCCGACAGCCGCGACATCATCTTCACGCCGGGCTGCACGTGGGCGCTCAACCTGGCGCTCAAAGGGCTGCTCAAACGCGGCGACCGCGTTGTGATGAGCTCCATGGAACACAACGCGTGCGTGCGGCCACTCGCCTGGCTGCAGACCACGGGAGTCAAGCTTGCCGTCGTGCAGGCGGATGTCGAGGGGCATCTCGACCCGGATGAGGTGGAGCGAACCGTAATGTCGGCTCCCACCACCGCGGTCGTGTGCCAACATGCCTCGAATGTGACCGGCACCATCCAGCCGATCGGTGACTTCGCGGACATCGCGCACGCCTCCGGTGCGCTCATGATCGTCGACGGCGCCCACGGCGGCGGTCACCTCGACATAGACCTTCCGGCACTCGGTGCTGATGTGTACGCCATCTCGGGTCACAAGGGACTGCTGGGCCCGCAAGGAATCGGCGCCCTCTACCTCGCACCCGGTGTCGAGCCGCGCGAGCTCATCCAGGGCGGCAGCGGCGGCTCCTCGGGCACGTCCGAAATGCCGAGGGAACGCCCCGACCGCTACGAGGCAGGTACGGCGCCCACGCCGGCGATCGCCGGGCTCGGCGCCGGGGCGGCCTTCCTGCTGGAGCACGGCGAGGCGATCCGTGCCGACGAGCGGCGGCTCACACGCCTGCTGCTCGACGGGCTTGCAGCCATCGACGGCATGACCGTGCTGGGCCCGCCGTCCGGCGAGGAGCGCGCTCCGGTCGTGAGCGTCGCGCACGAGCGCGTGCCCGCGGACCGCATCGCCTTCGAACTCGACCAGCGCTACGGCATCGCGATTCGCGCGGGGCACCACTGCGCGCCGTGGGCGCACAAGAGCATCGGCACCAGCGAGACCGGCGCGGCCCGCTTCGGCGTTGGCTGGGGGCTCACCGAAGACGACGTCATGACGGCAATCGCCGCAACAGCTGAGATCTGCGCGTGAGTGTGACCGAGCACTTCACGGTCTACGGCTTCGCTACCACGCACGATGCCCTGACGGCTGAAGCGGTGCTCGAGGGAGCTCAGGTGCGTGTCACGACGATTCCCGCGCCGCGAGAGCTCGGCTCGCTCTGCGGGCTTGCGCTGCGTGTGCGCGAAGGTGACGCGCCGGACGCCGAGGCTGCCATGAGCGAGGCGGGGATCGCGTGGACCGGCCGCGTCGACCTCGAGGACCGCGTGCCGCGAGGATAGTACGATGGGCGCGGCGGACATCCTGAGCGAACGCCCCGCAGGCGGCGCAGCCGCCGAGGACTGTGAGCGTGGATGCCCGCCGCGGCCGCCGCCTAACGCGATTGGACACGCATCAGTCGATGACGATGACCGGCGTGCCCACGTCGACGCGCGCGTACAAGTCCTCGATGTCCCAGCGGTGCATGCGCATGCAGCCGTGCGACGCCGCGGTGCCGATCGAGGCGTCGTTGCTGGTGCCGTGGATGCGGATGCCGGACGCGCTCAGGTTAAGGGCGCGCGTGCCGAGCGGGTTGTTGGGTCCGGGAGGAATCGTCTCCGGCATGTCCTTCGCCCACTCCGAGCCGGGGTTGCCCCACGTCGGCAAGTAGCGCTTCTGGACGATCTTCCACCTGCCACGTGGGGTCGGGTACCCTGGCGTGCCGACGGCGACGGGGTACGACTTCTTCAGCGTGCCCTTGTCGTAGAGCATAAGGCGCCGGTCCGCGCGCCTGACGAGGATCGCCGTGCCGAGACCATCCTCGGTCACCTTGGGCTTCACCGCCTCAACGGTCGCCGCGACGGTCTTGGTCCCGTCAGTGAGTGCGGCAACGAGCGTGTCGAGCGTCCGCTCCTGGTTGAGCTTCGCCCCGGGTCGCGAAGGCGTGAGGCGCATGACGCGGTTCGCGACGGTGAGTGTGGCGTCGACGGCGGGCTTGTCGACCGCATCCGCGGCCGCATCGAGCCACGCGGCCAGCGCGTCCTCCTTGACCTGCAGGAGCGGCTCGACCCGGGCGCCGCGAGCGGTTCCCGAGAGCCGGTCGTAGACTCGGACAGGAAGCGATGACGCTGCCTTCGGCGCGAACGCCTGGGCGACCATTCCGTCGACGTCGACCTCGACGAACTCCGCGGCCTTGAGCGGAAGCGTCGTGCCGCTGCACTCCACGCTCACCGGGGCGCCGAGCGGCTCGACGACACGCGATCGGACGACGTCGGAGGCCTCGGCTCGCGTGAGGCCGCCAAGGTCGACGTCGGCAGCGGCAGCGCCGGCGGGCATCAGCTCACGCGCGAGGAAGTCGTCTGTCACCGCATAGGCGATGCCGGCTGAGAGCGCGAGCAGCACCGCGGCCAGGGCCAGCGCGAGTGCGCGTTTCGGTAGTGTGGGATTGCGCAATCCAGGCTCCTAGGCCGGGGCGGGTTTGTTCGTGCGCATATTCTACAATGGTGGGGAAGTGTAGCAACTGCCGCGCCAGCCAAGTTCGGGGGATCGCGTGGACGAGCGCCACCCGCACGAGAGCAACCGGGGGAGTCTTCAGCGCTTCACCGAGGCCCTTCGTGACGCGCGCGGCGTCGATCTCGATTTCTACCGGCCCCGCTACGTGGAGCGGCGGATCGCCACCCGGCTTCAGGCACTCGGCCTGCTGACGTACCGCCAGTATCTTGCGCGCCTGTCTGATGACCCGGCCGAGTTCGACCGCCTCATGTCTGCCCTCACCATCAACGTGACGCAGTTCTTCCGCGACTCGAGCACGTTTGACTCGCTCCGGAAGCTGGTCGTGCCCACGCTCCTCGAACGGGCGCGCCCCGATGGGAACCGGACGGTTCGGGTGTGGTCCGCGGGGTGTGCGACGGGTCAGGAGGCCTACTCGATTGCGATGTCCCTGCTTGCCGCCGGTGTGACGACCGAGGCGGGCTTCGGCCTGCACGTGCTCGGCACCGACATCGACCCGGCGGCCCTTGAGCGCGCGCGCCTCGCCGAGTACACGCCCGCCGAGATCGCGGAGATACCGCCCGAGTTGCGGTCGCGGTTCAGCGAGCCTGCGGGCGACGGCGACCGCCTCACCGCCGAGGTCACCTCCGCGTGCCGGTTCGTCCGCGCGAGCCTCTTCGATCCCGCGCCCGTGCGAGGATGCGACATCGTGCTGTGCCGGAACGTCTTCATCTACCTGCGCCACGAGCAGCAGCTGGCACTCGCCGAGCGGTTCCGCGGCGCGCTCCGCCCCGGTGGCGTTCTCGTACTCGGGCGGAGCGAACGCTTGCGCGCCGGTGAGGGGCAGCCTTTCGAGGCGCTCGACGCACGCGAGCGAATCTACCGCAAAGTGTGAGGCATGGACTAGGATTGAGCCCACGGCCGAGCATTCGGCTCTCACCGCCCGAGGAGGCGACCGCCACGATGCAGAACGCGTCACGAACGGGCCCGCGACGCACGCTCGCGTTTGCCGTCACTTGGATCACGTGGGCGAACATCGGCCCGTGGGTCTTCTCCGCCATCCTGGTGACCGCGCTCTTCGCGGCGTTCGTCGTGCGGGTGCCTGCCGGCGATGTGGCGATCGTGTCGCTCTTCGGAGGCGTTGCGATGGCGCTCGCATCCGTTCCGGGCTCGATCCTGTGGCGTCGCGCGTTCCGGCGCGAGGTTCTTGAACCGCTCGAGCAGCTCGGCACGACCATGGTGCGGGCCACCGACGGCGACCTCACCGTACGCTCGGGCATGACACGCGCCGATGAGATCGGGACGCTCGCCGAGGAGTGCGACCACCTCATCGCATCGCTCGCGACGATCGCGGGAAGCGTCCGCGTCTCGGCCGATCAGGTCACCGGTGCCGTGGGTCAGCTCTCGGCGTCCTCGCAGGAGATGAGCGCGTCCTCCATGGAGATCTCCAGCGCCGTGCAGCAGATCGCGCACGGCGCCGAGCTTCAGTCGCGCAAGGTCGAGGAGACGACCGCGGCGATGGAGTCGATCACACGCACCGTCGGCGAGGTAGCTCGCCGCGCGGAGGAAGCGAGCGCCACGAGCGAGGTGGCGGCGCAGGCAGCCATGCTCGGCGAGCAGGCGACCGCCGAGGCAGTCGAGAGCGTGGGTGGCATGCAGGACGCCATCCAGACGCTTGCCGAGTCCGTCGACGTTCTCAGCCGCCGCTCGGCTGAGATCGGCGGCATCGTTGACGTGATCACCTCGATCGCCGACCAGACCAACCTGCTCTCACTCAACGCCGCTATCGAAGCGGCCCGCGCCGGCGAGTACGGCCGCGGCTTCTCGGTCGTCGCCGATGAGGTCCGCAAGCTTGCCGAAGGTTCGGGCCGTGCCGCCGAGCGAATCGGTGAGCTCATCGCACAGGTACAGGCGGAGACGGCGAAAGCCGTCCGCTACATGGATGCCGGAAGCCACGAGGTCGCGCGGGGAGCCGCGGTCGCGGATCGCAACGGCGAGACGTTCCGGCAGATCTCTACGTCGGTGACGCGTACCGCGACGCTCGCCGAGGAGATCGCCGCCGCCATGGCGGCCCAGGCGCAGCGCACACTCGAGGTCGACCGTGCGATGCATGACATCGCCGCAGTCGTGGAGCAGAACGCTGCCTCGGCGGAGGAGACGGCCGCCGCGGCCGAGGAGCAGACGGCCTGCATGCAGGAGGTGTCGTCCTCCGCCCAGGAGCTCGCCGAGATGGCGCGACGCCTGGACGAGTCGGTCCACCGCTTCCACCTCAGTGACGGGTAGTCACGTGCCAGGGCCCGCGGACATCGGCTCGACGCAGTACGTGATTGTCCGCGTCGGAGGTGAGGAGTACGGGCTGCCGATCCTGGTCGTCGAGAGCATCATCCGCTACGAGGAACCGACGCCCGTGCCGCATGCGCGTCCGGGGATCACCGGCGTACTCAACCTGCGCGGTCGCGTGGTTCCGGTCCTCGACCTCTCGCAGGTGCTGCTTGGCCAGCCGTTCGTGCCGTCGCCGAAGGCCCGGGTGGTGGTGTGCGAGACAGAGGATGGCCCGATCGGCCTCACGGTCGACGACGCCCGTGAGGTGGCGACGGTGCGCGCCGATCAGCACCGGCCGGCACCGCAGTCGCTTGCCACAGGTGGACCGGCACTCGCGGTTGCCGGAGTGGCCAGCCTCGGTGATCGGCTGGTGCTGTTGCTCGAGGTGTGCCGTGTCCTGTCCGGCCTCGGGATCGCCGGGGCTGATGACGATGAGGAGTCTGCAAACGATGGCTAGAAGCGTGCTGGTGGTCGACGACGCAGCGTTCATGAGGATGATGCTCCGGGACATCCTGTCAAAGGAGGGCTACGTCGTGCGCGAGGCTGTGAACGGCGCCGACGCGGTCCGCACGTTCACGGAGGACCGGCCGGATGTCGTCACACTCGATATCACGATGCCGGAGATGGGCGGGCTCGAGGCTCTCCGGCAGATCAAGGCGGCCGATCCGGCGGCCAGGGTGATCATCGTGAGCGCGATGGGGCAGCAGCAGGTCATGCGAGACGCCCTCGACGCCGGTGCCGCGGACTTCATCGTCAAACCGTTCCAGCCGGCGAAGGTGCTCGAGGCGGTCAGGAAGAGCCTGCAGCCCCCGAGTCGCTGAGAGGTCGGCAATGCCCGGACCCATCAGAGTGCTCGTCGTCGATGACTCGACACTCGTGCGCCGCATGCTTGGCCAAGTGCTCGCCGAAGATCGACACTTCGAGCTGGTCGGCTTCGCGCGCGACGGCGCGGAGGCGCTTCTCCGGGCGAGGGAGCTTGAGCCGGACGTCATCACGCTCGACCAGATGATGCCGTGCATGACCGGTCTCGAGGCGCTGCCTGAGCTCGCGCAGAAGAGCACGGCGCGCGTCGTCATGCTGAGCTCCGTGGAGGACCCCGACACCGCTTATGCCGCGCTCGCGCTTGGCGCTGTCGAGTTCGTCTCAAAGCCGCGCGATCCGGCTGAGGCCGGCTCCGCGCGCTTCGGGGAGGGGCTCCGCGCTGCGCTCGAGACGGCGTTCCTCGTTCCGCCCGAGCGGCGCGCGGCCGCCTCCCACGCGGCTCGCATGGCGCGAGAAGGCGCAGGCGCACAGCGCCTGCGGGCCGCCGGCGCGAAACGAGCGCCAGGAGCCGCCCGCTCGCACGCTCCGCGCTCGGCCGTGGCCTTCGCGGCGTCCACCGGCGGCCCGCCTGCGCTCGAGGCGGTGTTCGCGGGCCTCTCGGCCGCCGATGACAGCGCCTACCTCGTCGTGCAGCACCTGCCTGAAGGGTTCGCGGCATCACTCGCCCGACGCCTCGGGAGGGTCACGGACATCACGTGCGTGGAAGCGACCGACGGCGCTGCGCTCGAGACGGGCGTCGCGTATGTGGCGCCCCACGGCACGCACCTGACGGTGGCCGGGACACGACTGCCCGTGCTGCGGCTTGAGGACGGACCGCCCAGCCACGGCCTGATCCCCGCGGGGGACCCGCTCTTCGCAAGCGTCGCGCAGACGTTTGGCGAGCGCTCGGTCGGTGTCGTGCTCTCGGGGATGGGCATCGACGGCGCCGCGGGGCTTGTGGCCCTGCGAAGCGCAGGGGCCCACACGATCGCGCAGGACGAGGCCTCAAGCACCGTGTGGGGCATGCCCGGCGCGGCCGTGCGAGCGGGCGCTGCCGAGAGCGTACTCCCGCTCGGCGAGATCGCCGCCGAGATCCGGCGCGCCCTCGCCAGGAGGGTGGCGTCGTGAGCGACGACATGTCCGCCTACCGCGACGTCTTCTTCGCGGAGAGCGCCGAGTACCTGGACTCGATCACCGCCGAGCTTCTGAAGCTCGAGGTGCAGCCGAACGATCTCGCACCGGTCGAGGTGGTCTTCCGCGGCGCGCACAGCCTCAAAGGGATGGCCGCGGCCATGGGCTACGCCAAGACCGCCGGGTTCACGCACCGCATGGAAAGCGTCATGGACCCCGTGCGCAAGCGCGAGCAGCCCGTCGACGAGGCGCTCATCGATCTCATGCTCAGGTGCGTGGACGCTGTTCGCGCACTCATCGCCGAGGAGTCGGCAGATGGGCCAGCAGCCGACGTCACGGAGCTTTCCGCCGCGCTTGACGCACGGGCCGCGCGGGTCGAAGCGGAGAGTCCCCCGGCGAGGCCAGCCCCGGCCGACGCGGCGCCCGGACCGGCGGTTCCTGACAGCCGGCCGCTCGTGGCCGTCAGGGTCACGCTCGCTGGTGACTGTGCGCTCAAGTCGGTGCGTGCGTACCTGGTGCTCAAGCGCCTGGGGATGCTCGGCAGGGTGGTGGCCACGGACCCCGACGCGGCGGCGATCGAGGCGGAACAGTTCGGAACGAGCTTCGGCGCACAGGTCCGCACCGTGCTCGCTCCGAGTGAGGTGACCGAGGCGGTGCTCTCGGTTGCCGAGGTCGTCCACGCCGAGACGGTCGCCGCCGACGAGTCTGCGGGGGCAGCGCCGGAACCGGAACGACCCGCTCAGGTTGACGCTCGCCGCGCGGATGCGAAGCCGCGCACCGTGCGCGTTCCGATCGCGCGCTTCGATTCGCTCCTCGACCTCGTCGGGGAACTCGTGATCCTGCGCGCTCGGCTGCAGCGGACCGCGGACCGGCTGCAGGAGCCGGAGCTCGACGAGCAGCTGTCGCACCTTGCAGCGGTGACTGACGACCTCCGGCACCAGGTGATGCACACGCGCGCGGTGCCCGTGGGCTCGGTATTCAACCGCTTCCCGCGTACCGTGCGCGACCTCAGCCACCGTCTCGGCAAGTCCCTCGACTTCTCGATGAGTGGTCTCGACATCGAGGTCGACCGTACGGTGCTCGACGAGCTGTCAGACCCGCTCGTACACATGCTCCGAAACGCCGTCGACCATGGCATCGAGCCCCCGGACCAGCGCGAGGCCGCCGGCAAGCCCTCGGCGGGCACGGTCACGCTCAGCGCGTACGGCGAGGCCGAGCGCGTTCGCATCGTGGTGGCCGACGACGGGCGCGGCATCGATGTTGAGCGGGTTTGGGAGCGCGCCTGCAGCGCCGGCCTGGTCGATGCGCGGACGCGCGCGGAGTACAGCGACGCTGACATCCTCATGCTGACGTGTCTTCCGGGCCTTTCGACCGCGGCGACGGCGACGGAGGTCTCAGGCCGGGGCGTGGGCATGGACGTGGTCAAGGACCGCATCGAGCGCTTGGGCGGTGCGATGATCATGCGCTCCACGCCGGGCGCCGGGACCGAGGTCGAGCTCGTGCTCCCGCTGACGCTCGCGATCGTCCAGGGGCTGCTCGTGCAGGTCGGGGGTCGGACCCACGTTCTGCCGCTCTCGGCGGTGACCGAGGTGCTCGCGGCACAGGATGTTGTCGTAAAGAGCATCGAGGGGTCGCCGGTCGTGGTCGTCCGGGACGAGGTCGTCGCGCCGCTCTTCCGGCTGGACGAGATATTGGGCCGCCTTCCGCGGGCCGGAACGGCGTTCGGCGCCGGCGAGCGTGTCGTGCTCATCGAGGCCGCCGGCGAGCTCAAGGCGCTCGTCGTGGATCGCCTGCTCGGCAGGCAGGAGGTGGTCGTGAAGCCACTCTCACCGTACTTCAGCGGCGTTCGCGGCCTTGCCGGGGCGACCGTGCTCGGCGACGGGCGGATCGCTCTGATCCTCGACCCGCGTACGCTCTGCGAGACAGGAGTGTGACGACGTGCGACCCGACGAACTGAGTTCGCTGCAGATCGACGCGCTCCGCGAGCTCGGCAGCATCGGCGCGGGGCATGCCGCGACGGCCCTCTCCGACGCCATCGGCAACACGGTCGAGATCACGGTGCCCGAGGCCAGCATCGTCCGGGTGACCGGGCTGCCCGACCTGTTCGGCGGTCCGGAGGCGCCCGTCGGCGCGGTGCTGTCACGCCTGCTCGGCGACGTGCGCGGTTCGATCATGTTCATCGCACCGCAGGAGTCCTTCGTCGCGCTGCGCAATCTCATGCGCGGCCGTCCCGGCGGGCCGGCGGACCTGACGGAGCCGGCGGAGCAGGGGCTTGCCTCCCAGGCCGGCGCCACACTCATCGGCGCGTACGCGAGCGCCATTGCCGAGATGGCCGGTGTCGTCATGATTCCGGCGCCCCCTGCCTTCGCCTACGACATGCTCGGGGGGTTGCTCGATGCGATCGCGGTCGACGTGGGAATGCGCTCGGACGTCGCGCTGCTCGTCCTTACCACGCTCCGGGCGCTCGGCACCGTCATCGAGAGTGCGGTGCTCTTCCTCCCCGATGAGGACGGCCTCGATGCCCTCCTGAACGGGCTCGGAATCGGATGAGCGGCGCGCCGGTCACAGGCATGCCGGGCATCGGGCTCCCGTCTGACGGGCGGCTCGTCTATGTGCCCACCGGCGATTTCGGGCTGAGCTCGCACCCCGACGTGCTCATCACCCTGGCACTCGGCTCCTGCGTGGGTGTGGCGCTGTGGGATCGGCTCCGTCGCCGGGGTGGGCTCGCACACGTCATGCTGCCCACGCCCGGGGTGCACGACCCTGGGGGCGACCTGAACAGGTTCGCGTCGTATGCTGTCCCAGCGATGGTCGAGGAACTCGCCGGCACGCATGGCGTCTCCGCTATCGTCGCGAAGGTGGTAGGCGGTGCCGCCATGTTCAGCGGGGACACGCTGCACGCCTCGATCGGCGCACGAAACGTGGATGAGGTGCATAGGCAGCTGGGACTGTTGTCGATTCCGATAGTTGCCGAAGATACCGGTGGACGTTGCGCACGAACGGCCGCCCTGCATCTGGACACGGGCGTGCTGAGCGTGCGCGGCCATATCTTCGGAACGAGAGAACTGTGAGCACCATGGCCCGAACCGCGCAGGACAGAGGCAACGGGACCGCTCCCGTTCAGGCCGACCGGCCTGTCGGAGCGGCGGCTGTCGGCTGGGCGCGTCCGGTGGGCGTCGCGATCGTGGGCGCGGACGACCGCGCCGCTTCTGTCGTTCGCCTGCTCGCTGACGTCGAGGATCTCGTCGTGCTTGGTGCGTACGCGCCAAGCCTCTTTGCGCCGATGGCCCGGGCAGCTGATGACGCGGGCATCTACGTCGCGACCGACGTTCAGGACCTGTGGCGGATCCCGGATCTCGACATCGTGCTCGATCTGAGCGATGGGCTGTCCGGTGTTGACCTCGATTGTGGGCGTCCGCCCGTCGTCGAGGTCATCGCCGGCTCCGGCGCGGAGTTCGTCTGGGACCTCCTTGCGGTTCGCAAGGAGGGGCAGGAGCAGTCGCGACTCTACCAGGAGCTCCAGGTCGCCTACGAGAGCATCTCCAGCCAGGAGCGGAGGCTTCAGGCGGCGAAGGAGGCGCTCGAGCGGGCCAACTCGGAACTCGAGCACAAGCTCGCCGAGATCTTCTTCACCCACGAGTTCTTCAAGGCCCTGACGCGGTATACGTACGTGGACGACATCGCGGCGCTCATCGTCGACGGCGCGAACGGCATTCTGGGCGCCGAGATCTCGGGTGTCTACCTGCTCGACCAGGCAGACTGGGTCTTCCGGCTTCGAGGGAGCCAGGGGCGGCCCGAGGAGGAGTTCGTAGCCGAGGTACCGGTCGACGAGACGATCCTCGGCTCCGCGTTCGAGTCAGGGCTTGTCGAGCAGTCTGAGGTGGCCGGCGACCGGGCGCTCGCGGGGTGGCTGGCGAACCGAGCCTCGATCGCGTCGCAAGCGGCTGTGCCGTTGCGCTCGGGAGAGCACGTCACCGCCGTGCTCATCGTGGGGTGGGCCGAGCCACACGAGCTCGACCCCGCGCAGGTCGACCGGCTTCACGTGATCGCCAGTCAGGCCTCACTCGCGCTCCACAACGCCCTCCTGCACGAGGAGCTCGAACGGCTGTCGGTCACGGACCGCCTCACCGAGCTCTACAACCACGGTTACTTCCAGCAGCGGCTGGAGGAGGAGCTCGAGCGCGCGTCACGATTCGGGCGTACGCTGTCACTGATCATGCTGGATATCGACAACTTCAAGCAGTTCAACGACCGCTGGGGACACCCGCGAGGTGACACCGTGCTTCGCGCGGTGAGTGCGGTGATACGCGAGAACCTTCGCGAAATCGACGTCGCCGCGCGCTACGGCGGCGAGGAGTTCATCGTGGTGCTGCCGGAAACCGACGAGCCCGGCGCTCTCGCCGTTGCCGAGCGCATCCGCAGGAGCATGGCCGAGCACGAGTTCGACGCCGGCGAGGGCGTACCCGCGGCGCACCAGACGGTCTCGCTGGGGGTGGCAACCTACCCCACGCATGGCGGCACCGCGCCGCGGCTCGTGGAGGCGGTCGACGCCGCGATGTACGAAGCGAAGCGTCGGGGAAAGAATCAAGTGGCGGTCGCGCGGTGACCTCGACGGGCTCGGCCGCTAGTCCGGGAGGGAGGGCGGCATGAGCTTGTCACGGGCGTTGACCATGCTGCCCGCCGAGCCCCCGTTGGATGGCGTCATGCGGGACACGCTCGTGCTGCTCTCACACCACACCGGTGAGTGGTTCTCGCTCCAGGAGGTGGCCAGCCGGACAGGCCACGACCTCAGGGAACTCGCGCAGGTGTTCGAGGCTCTGCGGCGTGGCTTCGTGGTAGACTTCGACAACGATCACAGTGCATTCCGGTACGAGCACGACCCCGGGGTGGACTTCGAGATCGAGACATTCATGCGGCGCTCGGTCGTCCAGGAAACCCACGCGCAACGCAACGTCGCGCGCTATCGTGAGCGATATGGCGGCACGTTCGGCTAGGCCTGCGCGCCAGACCCTTCGGAGCGGAGAGGGCACGTGAGCGTTCCGATCGAGCATGGAGCACGAGGCTCGGCAGTCGAAGACGTACAGCAGCGCCTGCTCCGGCTCGGCTATGAGCTTGGGGCCTCGGGCGTGGACGGGGTCTTCCTCGGCGAGACCTACGAGGCTGTTCGTTCGTTCCAGCAGGCTCGCGGCCTGGCCGAGGACGGCGCGGTCGGCCCTGAGACATGGGCAGCTCTCGTCGACGCCACGTTCACGTTGGGCGATCGCCTGCTCTACCTCCGGGTTCCGTACTTCCACGGCGCGGATGTCCGGACATTGCAGGGCGCGCTCAACGTCTTGGGGTTCGCGTGCGGCCGTCCCGACGCCATCTTCGGCGCCTATACCGAGCGTGCGGTGCGCGAGTTTCAGGCGAACACCGGCCAGCCCGCCGACGGCATCGTCGGGCCAGACACCGTGCGCTCGATCATGCGGCTGCGCCACGTCTGGGCCGACAAGGACCCCACGCTCCCGGTTGCGCTCGTGCTCGCGCCTGCGCGTGCCGCCGCGGTGCTCGCGCGGACCCGCATCGTCGTCGTGACACGCGATGCCCGCGGGGCTGCCATCGCCGACCGTTTCGAGAACCTTGCCCGAGCCACCGAGCCGACGACTCGCGTTGTCGTCATGTCCGAGGCAGGTGAGCCGGACGCGGACGTGGTCCTCGATCTCGGTGAGTTCGGGGCCGCGGACGCTCCCGTCGGCGTGCCGTACGTGCGTGTCGCCGAGGGCGGCGAGGACGCGGTGGAGGCGCGCGTGTTCACGGCACTGCTCGGCGCCACGGCGTGCCCGCGCGCGACCGTCGATCTGGCGGGCGTGGTGCCCGATGAGCGCGGAGACCAGCGTTTGGCGGTTCGTTTGCTTGATGCCGTGTGCTCGGCACTCGGCTAGCGACGCCGGCCGTCGGCCGCGTCGTGGTATCATGACTCGGCTTCCCAACTGACTCGAATGTGGTAGGTGATACGTCCTGAAGACGCGCATCCGGAGCCTCGTCTCCGTGTTCCTCATTGCGGCGCTGCTGGTTGCCATCCCGGCTGCTGCCGGTGCCGCCCCGACCAGTACCAAGCGCACCCAGGCGCTCAAGGTCAAGGCCCAGGTGGACGCTCTTGATGAGCAGCTCGAGCAGGCCTCGGAGGACTACAACGAGGCGAACGGCCGCTACAAGGACCTGACGTCGCAGGTGAAGAAGACCCAGAAGCGCCTCGGTGAGCTCACCGCTCGCCAGGAGGTGCTTCAGTCGCACCTGGACACGCGAATCGGCGGCATGTACCGCACCGGCCCGCTCGGCTTCCTCGAGATTCTCCTCAATACGAGGACGTTCGAGGAGTTCTCGACGACGTGGGACATGCTTGCGCAGCTCAACGAGCAGGACGCACTCAATGTGACCGAGCTCAAAGCGACGCGCGCTGAGCTGGGTCAGGCGCAGACGACGCTCAAGGACCAGCAGGCCTCGGCCAAACAAGTGCGCGACACCATGCGCGGCAAGCAGCAGGGGATCGAGCGACAGATCGCCGAGCGCAAACGGCTGCTCTCGGGTATTGAGGCGGAGATCCGTCAGCTCGAGGCCGAAGCCGAGGCTGCGCTCGAACGTGCGGCCCGCGCGGTCATCGCGCCGGCAGTCCCCCGCGACAGCGGTGGGAACCCCTCGACCGCGCCGCGGTCGGGTGTCGTCGGGATCGCGATGTCCAAACTCGGCGCGCCGTATCAGTGGGCCGCCGACGGTCCCAACTCCTTCGACTGCAGCGGCTTCACGATGTGGGTCTACCGGCAGGTCGGCGTGAGCCTGCCGCACAGCTCGCGCGCGCAGTACGACGTCGGCCAGCGCGTCTCACGGGCCAACCTCAAGCCGGGTGACCTCGTGTTCTTCGGTCGAAGCCGTATCCACCACGTCGGCATCTACGTTGGGGGCAACCAGTACATTCACGCGCCGAACACCGGTGACGTGGTGAAGGTCTCGAGCCTCAACCGGACCGACTACGTTGGAGCGGTCCGGCCCTAGCGCGCTTCGCGCGGGGGCGGACACGCGGTCTTCGGGGGGAGTGCGCGGGCGTGGACACCAGCCGCCTCTTGGCGCCGCTCCAATCCCACGACTACCGTCGGCTGTGGATCGCGCAGTTCGTCTCGGTCATCGGCGACAAGGTGCACCAGATCGCCATGAGCATCCTCGTGTACGAGGTGACGGGCTCGATCATGCACGTCGGCCTGATGCTCGCCGTCACGACGCTCCCGGCAGTGCTCTTCGGCGTCGTCGCCGGCGCCTATGTCGATCGCTGGGACCGCCGGTCCACCATGCTCGTGGCAGACCTCGCGCGCGCGCTCGTCGTGCTCTCGATCCCGTGGCTGGTACACCTCGGGATGCCGTTCTTCTACCTGGCCGCGTTCACGGTCGCGAGCATCTCGCTGCTGTTCGAGCCGGCGCGACTCTCGCTCATCCCCGAAGTGGTGGAGCCCGACCAGCTCATGGCCGCGAACTCGCTCGACAACGTCACGACGTCGGTCTCCGAGCTCTTGGGACTCGCGTTTGGTGCCGGTCTGGTCGCGTGGCTCGGCACGACGAAGGCGTTCTACTTCGACGGGATCACGTTCATCGTGTCAGCACTCTTCGTTGCGATGGTGCGCTACCGGGGGATCGCGATGGCCGTCGGCGAGACTGCAGCGTCGCTCCGCGAACAGGTCGAGGACGGCATCCGGCACATCCGGGACCGCCCGGTGCTGCGCGACCTCCTCGTTGTCTACACGCTGGCGGCGGCCGGCATCGCCGCCTCGATCACGGCCGTGAACGGGCTTGCCTTCGAACGGTTCCAGAACGCCGTTCTCGGCGGCCGCGCCGTGAGTCTCGCAATCCTTGACGGGGCGATCACTGTCGGCCTGCTCCTCGGGAGCGCGAGTGTGGGACAGAGCGGCACGATGAAGGTCGGTCGGAAGTTCCTGTGGAGCCTCACCGTATTCGGTGTCGCGTTCGTGATCGTGGCGTTCACCAAGAACGTCTTTGCAGCCATGGCGCTCCTGCTCGTAGGAGGCGCCGCGAACATGTGGTTCTACGTGCCGAGCGCGACGATCATCCAGACGTCATCGGCGCGGCACCTCCTCGGGCGGGTCTTCGCCACGAAGAATGCGGTCTCGCGCCTCGCCACGGTGATCGGGTTTCTTGTCGCCGGATTCCTCGCCGAACGTGTCGGACTCACGTGGACGGTGCTCGGAATCGGCGGCGCGGTGGTGCTGGTCGCACTCTACGGTTGGCTCCGGCCGGCGCTCCGCGAAGCCTGATTCCGCTAATGTATGCCGCTTGGCCCTCCGATACCTTTGTCGAGAGCACGTGCACTTCGACGATTGGCAGGCCGGTGAAGCGTGATGGCTGAGATCCACGAGCTCCTCGAGACGATGGCGAAGTCGGGAAGCTCCGACCTGCACCTGAAGGTCGGCAGCCCGCCCGCGATCAGGCTCAACGGTCGGCTCACGGTCCTGCGCGATCGCGAGTCGCTCACGCCCGACGCCACCAAAGCGCTTGCGCTCAGCCTGATGGACCCCCGGCAGCAGCAGTCCTTCGAGAACCACTGCGAGCTCGACTTCGCCTACTCGATACCCGGCGTCGGCCGGTTCCGCGTGAACGTGTTCCACCAGCGCGGCAGCGTGGGCATCGCCATGCGGCGCGTGGCAACCGAGCGCATGTCGGTCGAGGACCTCGGCCTTCCCTCGATCGTGCGGCGTCTCGCTGACGAGCCGCGCGGGCTCGTCCTCGTCACCGGCACCGCCGGCTCGGGAAAGACCACCACGCTCGCGGCGATGATCGATCACATCAACCACACGCGAGAGGGGCACATCGTCACGGTCGAGGACCCGATCGAGGTGTTGCACCAGGACGTGAAGTGCATCATCAACCAGCGCGAGATCGGCATCGACACCGACAGCTACGCGGACGCGCTCCGGCACGTTGTACGCCAGGATCCCGACATCATCCTCATCGGCGAGATGCGCGACCACGAGACGGTTGCCGCGGCGCTCACGGCCGCCGAGATCGGCAACCTCGTGCTCTCAACGCTCCACACGATCGATGCTACTGAGACGATCAACCGCATCATCGACTTCTTCCCGCCGTACCAGCAGAAGCAGATCCGTCTGATGCTCGCCTCGACGCTCAAAGGCATCGTGTCGATGCGCCTCATCCCGTCGATCAACGGTGGCCTCGTGCCCGCCGTCGAGGTCCTGGTCATGACCGGGACCATCCGCGAGTACATCCTCGATCCGGAGCAGACCTTCAAGGTCCGCGACGCGATGGAGGAGGGCGACTACTACGGCATGCAGACGTTCGACAAGAGCCTGCTCTCGCTCTACCAGCAGGGGAGGATCACGCTGGAGGACGCGACTGTCATGGCGGCCAACCCGCACGACTTCAGGATCAAGCTGCGCCAGCTGGGCGTGACCGGTTCCGAGGCCGCGAAGACCGGCGTCTACTGACGCGGTGAGGAGCTTGTGAGCGCGGATTCGCGCTCGGCCCTCCGCCGCAGCAGCCACGCCGCAAGCGCGGCGCCGGCGATCGCTCCTGCGGTGTCCACCGCCCAGTCCACGGGGTCCGACATGCGGCCCGGGACCAGTAGCTGGTGGAGCTCGTCGGTCACCCCATAGGCCGATGCCAGCGCCACCGCAGCGAGCCCCCGGTTGCTCCTCTCGAGGGCGAATAGGAGCAGGCCGCCGAGTATCGCGTACTCGGTGAAGTGCGCGAGGGCACTCACGTCGATGCCGATGCTGACCTGCGAGCCCGAGAGCGAAGAGAGCGCGAAGATCAGGCCGGCCCATGCGGCGACAGCAGTCCACCGGAGTGCTCGGACGCGTGAGAGGGGCATGCGAGGCATCGGACCTCCTGAGGCGGGGACGGTTTCGAAGTCTATCACCCCACCTGCCGACCGTGCTTGACGACCCTCGGACGGCATGCGACCGTGACCCATCTGGGAACATCGGTGAAGAGGCCTTCGTGAAGCGCACGGCATCACTTATCGCGGTTGTGATCTCGGCTGCCTGCTTCGGCACCCTCGCGATCCTCACGACCCTCGCCTACGACGAGGGCGCCCAGGCGCTCCCGCTCCTCGCGTGGCGGTTCGCGATCGTCGCGCTGCTCATGGCGGTCTACCAGCTGCTGCGTGATCCCCGCGCGCTCATCGAGGGTGCGGCCGATGCCGGCAAGTACGTGCTACTCTCGCTCACCGGCTACGGAGCGGCATCGGTGTGCTTCTTCTTCGCGCTGACCGAGGCGTCTCCGTCGGTCGTGGCTGTGCTCCTCTACACCTACCCGGCCATGGTCGCGGTGATCAGCGCGGTTGTGTATGCCGAGCGGTTCGCACGAAGTCGCGTCGTCGCGCTCTTGCTCACGTTCGCCGGATGCGCCCTCGTCGTCGGCGTCTTCTCCGAGCACCCGGCGGCAAGCCTCAAGGGCGTGTTGCTGGGGCTTGGCGCCGCGCTTGGCTACTCGGTATTCAACCTGCTCTCGTACCGCGTCGTCGGTCGCCGGTCGCGCGTCGTGGTCATGACGTACACATTCGGCTTCTCGGCTCTCGGTGTCGGCGCACTCACGCTTGTGACGGGCGGGTCGCTGTCGGTTGCCGAGTGGACGCCGGGCCTCTGGGGCCTGTTGGGCCTCATCGTCCTGGTGCCGACCTTCCTTGCGGTGCTGCTCTACCTGAACGGCATCAAGCGGCTGGGGCCGGCGCAGGCGGCGATCATCTCCACGACGGAACCGATCTTCACCATCGCGCTTGCGGCGGCGGTGCTGCACGACCGGTTGACCCTCGTTCAGCTCCTCGGTGCGGCGCTGGTGTTCGCGGGCGTCGTAGCGGCCGAGCGGCGTCGACCCGGCGAGGGACCTGCCACCGTCCGCGCGGACGAACTCGCGGCGGTGTAGGCGTGAGGGAGGATGGCACAGCATGACCCAGGACCACTATCGAGTGCTGCAGGTCGACCCCTCTGCGGAGCCTGAGGTCATCGACCGTGCGTACCGGGCCCTCGCGCTCAAGTACCACCCCGACCGCACGGCCGGTACCCCGGATGCGGCAGGGATGCGGATGCGGCGCATCAACGAGGCGTACAGCGTGCTGAGCGACCCGAAGGCGCGTGCGCGCTACGATGCCACGCGCCCCATCGCCGCAGCGGGTCGGAGCGGGTGGGACGTATTCTGGGACGCGGGCCTCGTCGGCCTCTACCTCGATCGCCGCCGACGCCGCGGGTGATACACGAAAGGCCCGGACGGGTCCGGACCTTTCGCGGTGATTCTGTGTTGGTCGAGTCACGTCAGGCGCGCTCCTGCAGGAGTGACTGCACTGCCCGAAGAATCGCGGGGTAGGAGACGGCGCCTTCGTATGCCGGCTCACCTTCGATGACGGTGACGGGGTAGATCAGGCCGTTCTCCTTGATGTACCCAACCATCTCCGCACGTTCGGTGATGACGTCCGGCTGCGTCACATCGTGGTACACGATCTGTGCCGACCCGCCGAAGCGGGTCTCCATCTCCGAGCGGATGATGGCGGTGATCTCCTCCGGAGACCACGAGGGGCCTCAACCGCCGCTCGCGCACGCGGTTTGGGCGGGGAAGTCGTAGACCTCCACGGTCACGGTCTGCTTCTCGGTCACGGTCTGCTCATCCATTGCGGACTCCTTCACCCCATGCTGACGGCACGGCCCGGGCACGCCCGTACACAGACGCCGCATCCGGTGCAGCGGTCCGTGAGTATACGATAGCCATTGGCGCCCGGGTACGCGCCACCGGCCTCAGGAACGATCGCCCCGCGCGGGCAGGTGCGCCTCGCAGGGCATGCTGGGGAACGATCGCATGTCCCGGTCTCGATGGTTGCGGTCATACGCACGACGACTCCTCGACGGTGTTCGTGGATCAGGATCGGTGCGGATTATATACCCCTCGGGGTATAGCGCGCAAGCGGTGACGTGAGACTCGTGCGCGCTCAAGGGGCAGCAGCCCGATGCCGATGTTCCGGGGGACGCGGCGATGCTGCGCGTCGAGATGTGCCCGCGACTCGGCGACGGAGGTCGCATGGAGGTACTGCCCCGAAACGTCCCGCCCGCACCCGGCCTTGCGCGCCTCATGGTCGGAGGGGGAGCGGCGGTCGGCGTCGCGTTCCCCGTCCTCTCGCTCCTCGTCGTGCAGCCGCGAAGCACGTTCGGCTGGTGGGTCTTCGTCGTCGGATGCATCGCGGCCGGCGTCGGTCTCGGCTTCGTCTGTCACCGGCTCGCGGTTCGAGCCGCGGGGTCGCTGCTTGCCGAGACCGTGCAGCAGGCGGGCCGCGCGCTCGGCGTTGCCGTTGACGATAGCCGCGACCTTGCCGTGCTCTCCGACCGCTTGAGCCAAGTGCTCAACTCGGTGGGGGATGTCCTCGCGCGGATCCGCAGCTCGGCTGCCACCATCCGCACGCTCACAGCGGAGATCCTCGCGGCAACCGACGGCCAGGCGGCAGGAGCGGCCGAACAGGCCGCGGCCGTGGCGCAGACGTCGGCGACCGTCGAGGAGCTCGCGCAGACCTCGGCGCAGATCGCCGACAACTCGGCGGCGGTCGTCAGCATCGCGGAACAGACGCTCGCGAGCGCGGAGGAGGGCATGCAGTCCGTGGCTCAGACCGCGCTCGGCATCGAGGAGATCCGCGACAGCACCCAGCAGTCCGCGAACCGCATCCTTGCGCTCGGCGAGCGCGGTCAGGAGATCGGTCGCGTGCTCACGATCATTGACGAGATCGCCGAGCAGACGAAGATCCTCGCACTCAACGCGGCGATCGAGGCGGCGCGGGCCGGCGACGCCGGCCGTGGCTTCTCGGTCGTGGCCGACGAGATCCGTTCCCTGGCAGAGTCGGTGACCGCCTCCACGCAGGAGATCGGGCGCATGGTGAGAGACATCCAGACCTCGACGGCAGCGCTCGTCATGCAGACCGAGCGTACGGCCGCCACGGTCGCCGAGGGCGGTGAGCGTGCCGCCAGTACGCAGGGCGCGCTCGAGCGGATCGTCGAACGGGTCGAGGAGACGACCGACGCGGCGAAGCAGATCTCGGTCGCCACTCGGCAGCAGCGCACGGCCTCGGGCCAGGTGGTCGTCTCGATGAAGGAAGTCTCGCTCGTCTCGCAACAGGCAGCGGCTACCTCTCGGCAGATCTCAGCGGCTATCCTAGAGCTCGACTCGCTCATCGACTCGATGAGCATCCGATAGGAGGCCGCTTATGAGCAGCGTATCCGACAGACTTGCCGAGGCAGGACACGACCTCCCGCAGGCTGCCGTCGCGCTCGGCGCGTACGTCCCCGCAGTCCGCACCGGTTCGCTGGTGTTCACGTCCGGCCAGCTGCCTGTGCGCGACGGTGAGCTGCTCGCTTCCGGAGTCGTCGGAGCCGAGGTCGACGTCGACCTCGCGCGCATGTGCGCCGAGCGCTGTGCGCTGAACGCGCTCGGCGCCGCCGCGACGGTCTGCGACCTTGACGCCGTCGAGCGTGTTGTGAAGGTCACGGGCTCTGTCGCCTCGGCGCCCGGATTCACAGCACAGCCTGCGGTCGTGGACGGCGCGAGCGGGCTGCTGGCCCTCGCCTTCGGCGACCGTGGCCGACACGCACGCGAGGCGGTTGGAGTGACAGCCTTGCCGCTCGGTGCGCCTGTTGAAGTGGCGATTGTGCTTGAGGTCAAGACGAATCTCTGAATCGCTAGAGACGGCAGGATTCGCGGGAACTCGCACGAAGTATGCACCTATCGCGTACGCCCCGTGCGCATCCAAGTACCCCCGACTTGTATTGTCCGTTCACAAGGGTTCCGATATCGTTCGACACGGGCGGTCGAGCATTCGGCAGCCCGCAGCTGTGTCAGACGACTCGGAGCGCGAGCAAGGAGAGATGCCGATGAAGATTCCTCTGGTGGCCGGGTTTACCGACCCGGTCCGGCGACCGCGGTACCTCATCTGGTCGGGGGTCGTCATCCTGGCGCTCGCCGCGTTCGTCGTCGTGGCGTTCGGCGCCACCTCAACGTACTTCTTCTGCAACGAGTTGTGTCATTCGGTCCAGGATGACGCGATGAACACGTACCGAGCGGGCTCGCACAACATGGTCAACTGCCTGTCGTGCCACGAGCCCGTGAATGCTGATCCCCTGACGTTCGCCTACTACAAGGCCAAGGCGGGCATCGTCGGCGCGTATCAGCTGTATACGAAGACGAACGAGACACCGCTGAACCCCGAGAGCATGCTCGCGTTGAACGAGGTGCACATGGGTTCGGAGCAGTGTATCCAGTGCCACTCCCCGAACCGCGTGATCACGCCTAGCAGCGGGATCATCATCGACCATGCGGTTCACGAGGAAAAAGAGATCCACTGCACCGTGTGTCACAACCGAGTTGCGCATCCCGAACGCGACTACGAGATGGTCAACAAGTACCCGAAGACCGGTGAGATCTCGCCGAAGCACGCCGACTGGATGACCATGACCGCGTGTTTCCGTTGCCACACCCTCACGGACAAGGTTCCCGAGAACGGCATCAAGGCCTCCGGCGCGTGCTCCTCGTGCCATCCGGCGGACTTCGATCTCAAGCCTGCCAGCCACACTGAGGCTGACTTCTACCCGGCTGGCCACGCCAAGCTCGCCTTGGCGCCCTTGGATCGCGCGACCGGACGCCCCTTGGTCTCCGGCGAGCGGACTGAGGAGACGTCAGAAACCGGCGAGCCTGGCGAAGAGGCGAAGGAAGAAGAGGCGTCTGCCTACACGGATGCCGCCAACAAGAAGCACATCTTCCAGATTGCGAATGTCGAGACGGTCGACTACTGCGCGACCTGCCACGTCAAGGAGACCTTCTGCAACGGGTGCCACGGCATGGAGATGCCCCACCCCGAGGAGTTCAAGACCAAGACGCACGGCGAGGCCTCGAAGACGCAGATGGACAAGTGCGACCTCTGCCACAACGCGACCAAGACCAACCTCGAGTTCTGCAACAACTGCCATCACGGCACGGCGTCGAAGTGGACGTACGATCCTGCGGTCAAGTGGGAGACGCAGCACGCCAAGGCGGTCACCACGAACGGCGTCGCGGGTTGCCTCGGCACGTGTCACGAGCAGCAGTTCTGCACGGACTGCCACGCCAAGGTGAAGCCGATCCCCTCGTCGCACAAGGAGGCCACCTGGCTCCGTGACAAGCTCACCGTGACGACGTACGGCGGAGCGGCCGCAGCTCCGTCAGGGAAGCATGCCCTTGCCGCAACGTCGGCCATCGACAGCTGCGACATCTGTCACGGCCCCGGCGGCACGAACGCAGCGTTCTGCAAGGCCTGTCACGGCATGGACGTGCCGCACCCCGACACCTTCAAGAAGAACCACGTGTCCGGCCGGAATACGCCGGCGCTCTGCGCGAACTGCCACAAGAACAAGGAGCTGTGCTCTGACTGCCATCACAAGGGCGCGGTCAACGGCACGCCGTGGCAGCAGCAGCACGCGAAGACCGTTGCCGCCGATGGCGCGAAACCGTGCTTCGAGAAGTGCCACCAGGACAAGCAGTTCTGCGTGGCGTGCCACACGCGCCTTAAGACGGTACCGACATCGCACAAGGCAGCCACGTGGACGCGAAACCTGGCGCTCAATGCCGCGGCGTTGCACAGCGAGGCCTACAAGAAGCAGACCGACTCGTGCGACTACTGCCATGGCACCGGTGGGATCGAGGCGAAGTTCTGCACTGACTGTCACAAGATCACGATGCCGCACCCGGCCGGGTTCAAGGACACGCACAAGGCGGACTTCCAGGCCAAGAAGCTCGCGAAGGCCACGTGTATGAACTGCCACAACCAGTTCATGTGCGACAACTGCCACCATCCCGGCGCGGTCGCGAACCAGCCGTGGCTGACGTACCATCCGACCATCGTGAAGAAGGACGAGGCAGCCGCGGATGCCTGCTTCAAGTGCCACAAGGAGATCTTCTGCTCCGCGTGCCACGTGAAGCTGTAGCGGCGATACGCCTGAAGCGCTGACGAGGCCCCCGGCCGGATCATCCGGCCGGGGGCCTTTGCGTCTCGGAGCCCGACGCGCGCGGCGCGGCCACGCGCGTCGGGCTGCCAAGATGGGGGTTTGCCTCGGCGGTGCGACCATGTATCATAGCGGCTCGTCGGGATGTGGCTCAGCTTGGTAGAGCGCTGCGTTCGGGACGCAGAGGTCGTGGGTTCGAATCCCGCCATCCCGACCATCGACCGCTCAGCGGCAGGTGAGGCGTACATCGCCTGCCTGCCGCTTGCGCTTCTGGAGGTCAGTGTGCTGCAGCAGTTCCTCATGGCGCTCGGCTACGGCCTTTGCCACCAGCTGCCGGACAGAAGCTTCTCGGCGGGCGGCGTGCAGTTCCCGGTATGCGCCCGGGACACAGGCATCTACCTCGGGTTCATGATCGGCTTCTTGGTGATCGCGCTGCTCGAGCGTCGACGCCGGGCGATTGAACCGGCACCTGTCTGGGTGCTCGTGCTCGCCGCGCTCATGGTGGGCGCCATGGCCGCGGACGGTCTAACCTCGTACATGGGGCTGCGCGAAACCACGAACGATCTTCGGCTCGCGACGGGGCTCGCGGCCGGCTTCGGTCTCTCGGTGGTCATCACCCCGATACTGAACGGGCAGTTGTGGCGCGACGCACGGCGGGAGCGTGTCTTGGGCCGCACGTCCGCCGCCCTTATCTGGCTCGGATCGCTGCCTGCGGCGTACCTTCTGATTCGCTACGCCGCTCCGTTTGCGGGCGTGGTCTACCCGCTCGCCACGGCGGTCGCCATCATCTTCACGTTCTTGCTCGTGAACCTCGTCATCGTGACGCTTCTTCCGTCGCTCGAGCGGAAGGCCTTGCGCCTGCGCGACTGCTGGCTGCCGATCGCATTCGCGATGATCCTCACGCTCTTGGAACTCCTGGCTGCTTCCTGGATTCGCGTGCTGATCGAGCGCGCCCTCTAGCGGAGCACCGCGCAGCGCTCTGCTCGGACGGCCCCGTCAGCCCCGACGCAGGTCGATGTCAGTGCCGGGTTGTACGCTTCTCGCGAACACACGTTCGAGGAGGAGCCATGACGGTTGAGACACGACCTCACGCCACGAGCAATCGCACGCTCGACGCACACGTACGCGCGCTCGCGGTACGGGCGTCCCAGCGCCAGCGCGTCGGCGCAGCAACGGCTGCCGCCGCGGTGATGGCCACACTTGGAACGCTCGGGCCGGAGTACGGCGACACGCCACTGACGGCGTCAGCACGGCGAAGGACCACGGCGTACTTCACAGCGGTCCTGCGCGCGAAGGCGCTCCGCGACCGGCGCCCGGAAGACCAGGAGTACCTGCTGCTTCTCAAGATCGGTGCCCTCGTCGCGTACCTGCGGCAGGCGGCGTGCTCGGAGTCAGAGCTCCGCGCGGAGGTCGCCTCGACTTTCGGGTCCGACGCCGTCGCTGCTGCTGGCCGAGCGGGGCTGCTGCGGGAGCGAAGCGCTGCCGCTTAGCTGAATGAGGAGGAGTTGACGACGTCCAGCGTCTGGTCGTCGAGGAGCCACAGCCGCCGGTGTTCCATCCTCGCCCCATCCTCGCCCCACGCCTCGACGACGATCCATACGGGCTGCCCATCGACGGTGCCGTGTTCCACCAGGATCGGTACCGATGCGTTCTCAGTCGGGAATCCCGAGGTGAGCGCGTCTGCCAGCGCCGCGGCCGCCTCGCCCTGCCGGCGCAGATAGACCAAGCGGTCGACGCGTTCCTCGTAGGCATCGTCGGTGGCGATCCTGTCGGCACCGTGAGCCTCGACAGTCGCCGCGCGCTCCTGGACCTCGGCAAGCGTATAGGCGCCGCCTTCGGGTATGTACTCGACGGTTGCCGTGCCGCACCCCGCGAGGGCGAGGGCGGTCAGGGCCGTGACGGTGATGGCCAGCGCGGCGCGGAACAAACGCATGGTCCGGTACCTCCCTACTCCGGCGGTCCGGCTCATCTTAGAGCATCAGGTACGGCTTGGCAGTCTTCGAGGAGGCATCGTGCAAGGCATCATCTGCTTTACCTCGGACTTCGGAATGGGCGACACGTGGGTCGGCATCTGTCACGCAGTCATCTACAAAGCCTGTCCGCAGGCGCGCGTCGTCGACCTCGCGCACGACGTGTCGCCGTACGACATCCGGAAGGCTGCCGCGGTTGCCGCCGCAGGCGTCTGGCAGCTTCCCGACGCGATCCATCTCGTCGTGGTCGACCCCGGCGTGGGGCCCGGTCGCAAGGACGTCTGCCTGGTCACGGGTAACGGCACCGTCCTCGTTGGCCCCGACAACGGCGTGCTCATTCCGTCGACCTGGCGTTCGGGTGGCATCCAAGAGGCGTACGAGCTGCTGCCGGACTCACTCACCTTTCGCTCACCGCTGGCAACGTTCCACGCTCGGGACGTCCTGGCGCCTGCCGCTGCGGCCCTCGCATGCGGTGTCGACCCCTCGGCTATCGGCATGCCGATCGACGCGGAGGCGCTTGCCCCGGCGCCGTTCGAGCGCTGTCGTGAGGAACGAGACGCGCTCGTCGCGGAGGTGGTCGATATCGACCGCTTCGGCTCCGTGAGGATCGCGATCTCGCCTGATGTGGCCGAGAGCCACGACCTTGACCACGGCACGCTCGAAGTCAGCTTCGGTCACCTGAGAGTTCAGGCACCGTTCGCGACCACCTTCTCCGACGTGCCAGAGGGTGAACCGGTGCTCCTGATCGACTCGTCGGGGTGGCTCACGCTGGCGATCAGGCTCGGGAGCGCCGCCGAGCGTTACGGCATCGAGCCGGGCGCGACCGCCAGAGTTCGCCGCGCTGACTGATGTCAGAGCTCTCATCCAGACTGGCCACAGGGTCAGGGCGTCGGGCGGCGGGAGCGGACGATGAAGCAGCAGTACATCTCGGGTCTACAGGAGGGGGCGCGGGTCTCCAGCATCTTCGCCCTGCGGACGCGAGAGCTGCGGTCCACCCGCTCTGGCGAAGCGTATCTCAGCATGGAGATCGCGGATCGCACCGGGCGCATCACGGCCGTGATGTTCCGTCCGGACCGACAGGCAGAGTCGGTTCCCGCGGGAACGGTGGTTCACGTTGACGGCTCCGTCACGTCGTACCGTGGGGTCCTGCGCGTGTCGGCCACCACGCTCAGGGCGGCTCGCACCTACGAGCCGGAGGACCTGTTGCCCGCGGGCCAGCGCGACACGACGGAGATGATCGCGGAGCTGAGAAGCCTCATTCGTGTCGTCAAGGATCCGGGGCTTGCGGCGCTGCTGAAGTCCGTCTTCGGTGATCGGAGGTTCATGCGGCGCTTTCGGCGGTGCCCCGCCGCGCAGGCGTTCCACCACGCCTACCTGGGTGGCCTTATGGAGCACACGATCTCGGTGGCGCGGATCTGCAGGGGCCTCGCGGCGCGCTACCCGCAGGCCGATGGAGACCTGCTCGTGACCGGGGCGCTCCTGCACGATATCGGCAAGGTGGATGAACTCGTCTGGGACACAGCAATCGACTTCACTGACGAGGGCAGGCTGCTCGGACACGTCGTCTTGGGCGAGCGGCGCGTACAGCGAGCCGTGGATACGCTGGGGGAGGTTCTTTCCAAGGAGCTCGCGACTCGGCTGTCTCACATCATGGTGTCGCACCACGGCGAGCTCGAGTGGGGGTCGCCCAAGCGTCCCTCAACGCTCGAGGCGCTACTGCTGCACCACGCCGACAACCTGGACGCCAAGGCCGCCGGCTTCTCGGAGGCATCGCACGCCGCGGCACTCGTCGACGAACCCTGGACCGACGCGAGCAACCTCTTCCGTCGCCCGCTCTATGCCCCACGGGCCGTCGAGGACGATCGCGAGTACCCGGCGGTTGAGGAAGCCCACTATCTCCTGCGGGGAGCCTGAGCTCGACGCGTATCGGCTACAATCGTCGGGTGCATCCTGAGCGGCACATGCGTGCCCCGGAGACCCGAGGAGTGAACCATGGAGTATCCCAAGGCCGAGATCGGCGTGTTCGGGGGCAGCGGCTTCTACTCCCTTATCGATGACCCGATCGAGTTCAAAGTCGACACGCCATACGGAGCGCCGTCATCTCCGGTCACGCTCGGAGACATCGGCGGCCGGCGGGTTGCATTCCTCCCGCGGCACGGGACAGCCCACACGCTGCCACCCCACATGATCAGCTACCGGGCGAATGTGTACGCAATGAAGCTGCTCGGCGTTCAGCAGATCATCGGCCCAAACGCGTGCGGCTCACTCCAGGCGCACGTGAAGCCGGGCGACTTCGTGATCTGCGACCAGTTCGTCGATCGCACGTGCGGCCGCAAGGACACGTTCTACGACGGACCGACGACGACCCATGTGTCATCGGCCGATCCCTACTGCCCGACGATGCGCGGCATCGCCGTGGGCGCCGCGAGGGACCTCGGCATCAACGTGCATGACGGCGGCACCGTCGTCGTCATCCAGGGCCCGCGGTTCTCAACCCGTTCGGAGTCTCGCTGGTTCGCAGCGCAGGGCTGGGAGGTCATCAACATGACCCAGTACCCTGAGTGCTATCTCGCTCGCGAACTCGAGATGTGCTACTGCAACATCTCGCTCATCACCGATCACGATGCCGGCGCCGAGGGCGCCGAGCCCGTCAGCAACGAAGAAGTCGTCCGGGTGTTCGCCGCCAACAACGAGAAGCTCAAGGCGCTGCTGCATGCGATGATTCCGGCGCTGCCGGAGACGCGTTCCTGCATCTGCGCCTCGGCGCTCGCCGGCGCCGCGTTCTAAGACGCCCAGTCTCCCGACGCCGCGGCGTCGGGCGGGGTGGAGGTAGCAGATGTTCGGCATGCGGGCATTCCGGCTCGGGAGCCTGTTCGGCATCCCCATCGAGGTGGATGCCAGCTGGTTCCTGATCTTCTTCCTCGTGGCGATGAGCCTGTCCACGAGCTACCTGCCTGAGGCGATCCCGGATGCGTCGCGGTCGCTTGACGTGCTGATCGCCACCGCGATGACGCTCGCGTTCTTCGCATCGATCGTGCTCCACGAGCTTGCGCACTCCCTGGTCGCCCGAGCAGGCGGTCTCAAGGTCTCCCGAGTAACCCTGTTCGTCTTCGGCGGGGTCTCCCAGATGCAGGACGAGCCCGTCCGTCCGCGGCATGAGTTCCTGCTGGCTATCGCCGGTCCGGGGATGAGCCTTCTTCTTGGGGGGCTCGGCTACGGGCTGCTCGCTGCGCTGGGAACGGCAGCCCCGATCGTCACCGTTCCAATCCAGTACCTTGCGGTCATCAACATCTCCGTCGCCGTTTTCAACCTGCTGCCGGGGTTCCCGCTCGACGGTGGACGGGTCCTCCGCTCGCTCCTGTGGGCGATCACCGGGGACAAGCTGAAGGCCACGAAGTGGGCGAGCGCCTCGGGCCGAGCGCTCGGCTACGGGCTCGTCGCGTTTGCGGTCTTCGGCGTCCTCCAGGGCATGACCAACCTGATTTGGCTTGCGGTGATGGGCTGGTTCCTTGCGGCCTTGGCGTCCAGCGCGTATCGCCAGCAGCTGATGAGGACAGAGCTTGCCGAGATACCGTTGTCGCGCATCATGACGTCACCGGTGGATCTGGTGCCCGCAGATGTCACGCTCGAGGAGATGGCGCATTCGTTCTTCCTCGGCGGCAGGCACGCGCGGTACCCCGTCGTCGACGACGGTCGGGTTGTCGGGCTCATTGAGCTGCAGGCGACCCGCGAGGTGCCGCGCGACAAGTGGCGCGAGACCACGGCCGCGGACGCCGCCTACCGCGACCTTGCGAGCATCGTCGCTACCCCCGACACGCCGGTCGATCGCGTGTTATCGCTCATGGAGCCCTCGGCACACGGCGCGGTACTCGTCGTGGACGAAGGCCGGCTGGCGGGTATCGTCACGCGAAGCGACGTGATCCGACTGCTGAATGAGTCGCCCCCGCGTACCGCGGGCGGCAGCACGCCGGGCGCCGACGCGCCGGGGCCGCCCTCGTAGCATTCTGCTGACTGCCGGCTGCGAGACACCGTGAGCCGGGCCGTTGCCCAAGTTTGTAACTCAGGGTTACCATGTCTACGTCGGGCGTCGGCGTCCCCAGAGCAGGGTAGGGCCATGAGCGATTCGCTGCATGACAGGATTCCGGAAGGAGTCATCGAGCGGCTTCCGCTCTATCTGAGCGTTCTCGTGCAGTTGCGTCACGATGGCGAGTCCACGGTGTCCTCCGCGCGACTCGGCGAGATCACGTCGGTCAACCCGGCCCAGATTCGGCGCGACCTCACGCACTTCGGCTCGTTCGGGAAACGCGGGGTCGGCTACAACGTCTCGGGGCTTCTCGACCAGATCCAACGAATCCTCGGCGCGGACCACATCCACCGCCTGGCGCTTGTAGGCGCCGGCAACCTCGGCTCCGCGATCGCGGGCTATGACGGGCTGCGCCACCACGGGTTCGTCGTCTCCGCAGTCTTCGACACCGATCCGAACAAGGTCGGTCGCCGCATCAGCGACCTTGTGATCCGCCCTGTGGGGGACCTCGAACGCATCGTACGCGATCAGGGCATCAGCATCGGTGTCATCGCGGTTCCCTCGGCAGCCGCACAAGAGACAGCCGACCGGCTCGTCCGTGCCGGCGTCCGCATCATCCTCAACTACACCACCGGGATCGTGCGCGTCCCGGACACCGTGACACTGCACAATACCGATCCCGTGCACGAGCTCCTGCACACGCTCTACTACCTCTCAAAGACCGAACCACCGCCCGGCTCTGCGGGGCGTGCTGTGGCGAGCACGAGGTGATGGTGGTACAGTAGCCTCCGGTTTGAATGCGGCGTGACGCCGGCATGCTCACGCCACTTGACGAAGGAGGGCTCATGGCCGTATTTGGTCTGCCTGGTGGTTCAGAGTGGCTGTTCATCCTCGCCATCGTGCTTCTGCTGTTCGGTCCGTCGCAGCTTCCGAAGCTCGCGAAGACGTTCGGGAAGTCGGCGAAGGCGCTCAAGGACGGCATCGACGGCAAGCTCGAGGACGAAGATGATCCGTCCGTGAAGGCCGAGGTCGATGATGAGGGCGCGCCGAAGGCTTAGCGCTGGCTCTGGAACACGGTTTGCAGGTGAGAAGCGCCGCGACTGCGGCGCTTTCGCCGTCACTCCCGGGACATTGCGCGGTTGAACGTATGATGTATACTTCCGTGAGCCCATCGGCGGCCGGGACCCTGAACGGGGCCTCGACGCCCCAAGCGAACGAGTGGGAGCGCTAATGCACAAAGAAGTCGCCCTCACCCCCGAGGGACAGGCCCGCCTCGAAGAGGAACTTGTCCATCTGGAGACGGTGCGTCGACGTGAAGTCGGCGAGCGCATCAAGGAAGCCAAGGAGTTCGGCGACATCTCCGAGAACTCGGAGTACGACGACGCCAAGAACGAGCAGGCGTGGGTCGAGAGCCGCATCGCCGAGATCAACATCATCCTCGCGAACGCCACCATCATCCAGTCGCCCAAGCGGCGCGACAAGGTGACGCTCGGCTCGAAAGTCGAGCTCAAGGATGAGGAGACTGGCGAGGTCCACAAGTATCATCTCGTCGGCTCGGCTGAAGCCGACCCCGTCAACGCCCGCATCTCGAACGAGTCGCCCGTCGGGCAGGCGGTCATGGGCAAGAAGAAAGGCGAGACGGTGTCCGTAACGACGCCTCGCGGCGCCCTGATCTGCTACGAAGTCGTCTCGATCACGAGCTAGCCGCATGGCCGCCGACGACGCTGCCGCCGATCCCCATCTCGCGAGTGACGACCCCTTCGAGGTCCGCCGAGCGAGACTCGACGCAGCCCGAGCCGGCGGCCTAGAACCCTATCGCGACCGCTACGATCGCACGCATCTCGTAGCCGAGGTTATCGCGACGTGGTCGGATCTCGAACCCGGGAGCGACACCGACGACGTCGTAGCAGTGGCGGGTCGTATCGTCGCGAAGCGCGACCAGGGAAAGGCGCTCTTCATCGTCGTGCGGGACGGTTCGGGCGAGCTCCAGCTCTTCTGTCGCCTGAATGTCCTTGGCGAGGCGGCGTTTGCCGCCGCCGCCAACCTTGACCTTGGCGACTGGATCGGTGCCCGCGGCACGGTCTGCCGCACGCGTCGCGGAGAGCTCTCGGTCGTTCCGACCGAGGTCACGCTCCTGTCCAAGGCGCTTCGCCCGCTTCCGGACAAGTTCCACGGTCTCACCGACGTCGAGACCCGCTACCGCCAGCGCTACGTGGACCTCATCGCGAATCCTGAGGTGCGCGAGACCTTCGAGGCGCGGTTCCGCATCATCTCCGCGATCCGGCGCTACATGGAGTCGCGCGGCTATGTCGAAGTCGAGACCCCGATGCTCCATCCGATACCCGGTGGCGCGACCGCGCGCCCGTTCGTCACCCACCACAACGCGCTCGACATGGAGTTCTACCTGCGCATCGCGCCGGAGCTGTACCTCAAGCGGCTGCTCGTCGGTGGCTTCGAGCGTGTCTACGAGCTCAACCGCTCGTTCCGCAATGAGGGCATCTCGGTACGGCACAACCCCGAGTTCACCATGCTGGAGGCCTACGAGGCGTTCACAAACATCGAGGGCATGATGGACCTCACCGAGGGCATCATCGTCGCTGCTGCCGAGGCCGCGCGTGGCACGCTGCAGGTCAGCTACCAGGGAACCGAGATCGACCTCACGCCGCCGTACCCGAGACGCACGATGATCTCGCTCGTGAGCGAAGCGGCAGGCGAGGACGTTTCGTTCGCTCGCTCGGTCGAGGACTTGCGGGCGCTCTGCGACAAGCACGAGGTGCCCATCGACGCCGCATGGGGTGCCGGCAAGCTCATCACGGAGCTCTTCGAGGAGCTCGTCGAGCACACGCTCGTCCAACCGACGTTCGTGACCGAGTACCCGCTGGAGACGTCGCCGCTGGCGCGCAAGAAGCCGAGCGAGCCCGAGGTGACCGAGCGTTTCGAGCTCATCATCACCGGCCGCGAATTCGCGAACGCGTTCTCCGAACTCATCGACCCGGTCGACCAGCGCGAGCGGTTCGCCGCGCAGATCGCCGCGAAGGCGAGCGGAGACGACGAGGCGATGGGCTACGACGAGGACTATCTGCGTGCCATGGAGTATGGCATGCCGCCCGCCGGAGGAATGGGCCTCGGCATCGACCGCCTCGCCATGCTGCTCACCGACAGCGCATCCATCCGCGACGTGCTGCTCTTCCCGCACCTGCGCCCTGAGGCATAGAGCGCGGCGGGCGTCCTCGCCCGCGCTCCTCGGCACCCCAAGCACGAACCTGAGTCGTCCAGACTCACATCCGTGGCACTCGACTTGCTTCTCCTCTCGCTAGCCCCTGCGTCATGTCGTGCAGCGGAGTAGAATAGGCGGCGCAGATGTTCCGCCGGCGGCGGATTCGATAGAGAGGGACCCCCATGTTCGAACGCTTCACCGAGAAGGCCCGCCGCGTCGTCGTCCTTGCACAGGAAGAGGCGCGCAAGCTCAACCAGAACTACATCGGCACCGAGCACCTGCTGCTCGGCCTCATCCGCGAGGAAGACGGCATCGCAGCCAAGGCTCTCGAGAGCCTGAACATCTCGCTCGAGGACGTCCACCTGCAGGTCGAGGAGCTCATCGGACGGGGCACGTACGTGCCGACCGGGCACATCCCGTTCACGCCGCGAGCAAAGAAGGTCCTCGAACTGTCGCTTCGCGAGGCGCTTCAGCTCGGTCACAACTACATTGGGACCGAGCACATCCTGCTCGGCCTTATCCGAGAAGGCGAGGGCGTTGCGGCGCAGGTGTTGCTGGCGCTCGGGGCGGATCTCGACAAGGTGCGCTCGGCGGTCATCCAGTTGCTGTCGGGCTACTACGGCAAGCCATCTGAGGGCGGCGAGGAGCGCCGCGGCAGCCGCGGCGAGTCCGGCGCGATGCTGGACGAGTTCGGCCGCAATCTCACGCGGGCCTCGGACGAGGGCAAGCTCGACCCCGTCGTCGGTCGCACGCAGGAGATCGAGCGCGTGATGCAGATCCTCTCGCGCCGTACCAAGAACAATCCCGTGCTCATCGGCGAACCGGGTGTCGGCAAGACAGCCGTCGTCGAGGGTCTCGCGCAGAAGATCGCGGCCGATAAAGTCCCCGAGACCATCCGCGGCAAGCAGCTCTACACGCTGGACCTCGCGGCGCTCGTGGCGGGCAGTAAGTATCGTGGCGAGTTCGAGGAGCGCCTGAAGAAGGTCATGAAGGAGATTCGCGAACGCGGGGACGTCATCCTCTTCATCGATGAGATGCACACGCTCGTCGGCGCCGGCGCCGCGGAGGGAGCGATCGACGCGGCCAGCATCATCAAGCCCGCGCTCGCGCGCGGTGAGCTTCAGACCATCGGCGCCACCACGCTCGATGAGTACCGCAAGTACGTCGAGAAGGACCCTGCGCTGGAGCGCCGTTTCCAGCCGATCATGGTCGGCGAGCCGACGGTTGAAGAGACTCGCCAGATCCTTTTCGGCCTGCGTGACCGCTATGAGGCGCATCACCGCGTCTCGATCACCGACGCCGCCGTGGACGCGGCTGCAACGCTCGCCGACCGCTATATCTCGGACCGCTTCCTGCCTGACAAGGCCATCGACCTCATCGACGAGGCAGGCAGCAAGGTGCGCATCAAGACGATGACCGCGCCTCCGGGCATCCGTGAGGTTGAGGAGCGTCTGAAGCAGGTGCGCACCGAGAAGGAAGCGGCCATCGAGGCGCAGGAGTTCGAGAAGGCCGCCGGTCTGCGCGATGTCGAGAAGCAGACGCTCGCAGAGAAGCGTCACATGGAAGAGGAGTGGCTCAAGCCCGACAACACCCGCGTCGTGGAAGTGACCGAGCGCGAGATCGCCGAGGTCGTCTCCATGTGGACGGGCATCCCCGTCGTCAGCCTGACCGAGGAGGAGACGCAGAAGCTCCTGCGCATGGAGACGTCGCTCCACGAGCGTATCGTCGGCCAGGATGAAGCGGTCATAGCCGTGAGCAAGGCCATCCGGCGCACGCGCGCCGGCCTCAAGGATCCCGCACGCCCCGCCGGATCGTTCATCTTCCTTGGCCCCTCAGGCGTGGGGAAGACCGAGCTCGGCAAGGCGCTCGCCGAGTTCCTGTTCGGCAGCGAAGAAGCGCTCATCTCGCTCGACATGAGCGAGTACATGGAGAAGCACACCGTCTCACGGCTCATCGGCTCACCTCCCGGCTACGTCGGTTTCGACGACGGCGGGCAGCTGACCGAGCTCGTGCGTCGCAAGCCCTACTCGGTGATCCTGTTTGACGAGATCGAGAAGGCCCACCCGGATGTCTTCAACGTCCTTCTCCAGATCCTCGAGGAAGGTCGGCTCACGGACGCGCAAGGCCGGCGGGTGGACTTCAAGAACGCGATCATCATCATGACCAGCAACCTTGGCGCGCGTGACATCGCCAAGGGCAAGGCCGTCGGCTTCACGATGCAGCAGTCCGGCGCCATGCCGTACGAGGTGCTCAAGGAGCGTGTGACCGGCGAGCTCAAGAAGCTCTTCAGGCCTGAGCTCCTCAACCGCGTGGACGAGGTCATCGTGTTCCACGATCTCAGGCTCGAGGAGATCGAGGCTATCGTGGATCTCATGATCTCTCGGCTGCGAGACCAGCTCGCCGCAAAGGGCATCGGAATCGTGGTCACGCCCGAGGCGCGCACGCTGCTGGCGCGGGCGGGGTACGACCCGGCGCTCGGCGCTCGGCCGCTCCGGCGCGCCATTCAACGCCTGGTGGAGGACCCGCTCTCCGAGCAGATCCTTGCCGGCGAGTGGGGGGTGGGAACGACCGTCGATCTCATCGCCGACGGCGAGACGGTGACGTTCCGGCCGGGCACGACGCCCGCGGAGGGCGTCGCCGCACCCACGAAACGCACGAGGTCCAAGGCCTCGATGCCCGCGCGGAGCGGTTCACGGAGCCGGCGTGGGCCGGTTGCCGGCGGCGCGGCGGGCGAGTAGCGCGGTGGCGTCGAAGGCACGCACGTCCTGGCGTTGCCAGCAGTGCGGCCACGCCGCCCCGAAATGGTACGGCCGCTGCCCCGACTGTAGCGAGTTCGGCACCTTCGTCGAGGAGGTCGTGCCCGCGACATCGGGGGCGCATGCGCGCACCGTCGCCCAAGCTCGGACGCCCGTGCGACTCGGCGACGTCGAGGCCACCTCCGACGCGCGGATCCCCACCGGGCTCTCTGAGTTCGACCGGGTGCTTGGCGGCGGCCTCGTTCGCGGATCGCTCGTGCTTATCGGCGGCGAGCCTGGAATCGGAAAATCGACGCTGGTGCTCCAAGCGGCGGCGTCCCTCGCCGCAACCGACGCTCGCGTGCTCTACGTCTGTGGCGAGGAGTCCGTCGTCCAGGTGAAGCTTCGGGCGGAGCGCGTCGGCGCCGCCGACGGCATCTGGCTGCTGCCCGAGACCGACGCGGCGGCCGTGGAAGCCACGGCACTCGCCGAGCGGCCCGACATCCTCGTCATCGACTCGATCCAGACGATGGTCGATCCCGACCTCGAGGGCGTGGCGGGAAGCGTCGGTCAAGTCCGCGCGTGCGCCGCCCGGCTGATGCGAATCGCCAAGGAACACGACATCACGGTCTTGGTGGTCGGGCACGTCACGAAGGAGGGGACGATCGCGGGCCCGCGCGTGCTGGAGCACACCGTCGACACCGTGCTGTCCTTCGAGGGCGACCGCGACCACTTCTTCCGGATCGTCCGCGCCACGAAGAACCGCTTCGGCTCGGTGAGCGAGATCGGTGTCTTCGAAATGGGGGAGACCGGGCTCACCGGCGTTGCGAACCCTTCGGGCGTGCTGCTGTCGGGTCGCGCGGAAGACGCGCCCGGATCGTGCGTACTCGCCGCCATCGAAGGCACGCGTCCGCTGCTCGTGGAGATCCAGGCGCTCGTGACGCCGTCGTACCTGCAGATGCCGCGCAGGCTTGCCGTCGGGGTCGACCAGGCCCGTGTCCTGCAGGTGCTCGCGGTGCTCGAACGCCGAGCGGGGCTCGCGTTCGGTCAGCACGACGTCTACGTCTCGGTCGCCGGCGGCGTGCGCATCGCCGAGCCGGCCGTGGATCTGCCGCTGGCCCTCGCGCTCGCGTCCGCCCGCGCGGATCGCCCACTCGCCGCGGGCACCGTCGCCTTCGGCGAGATCGGCCTCACGGGCGAGCTTCGCCCCGTCAGCCAGGCCCCAGCACGCCTCGCGGAAGCCGCACGCCTCGGCCTCGCCCATCCCGTCGCCCCGCCGCTGCCGAGCGGGATCAAAGGGCCGGTGGGTCTGAGGACGGTGCGCTCGGTTGCCGAGGTGGTCGCACTCCTCGGCTAGCGGGTGGAAGCAGGCGCCGCTCATCTGCGACAATCGAGGGCGGCGCGAGCGCCGCGCGGGTATCGCAACACAGACGGGGGAAACGCATGGAGGCGTGGGAAGACGACAAGATCTTCGAGGCGCTCCAGACCGTCGCGCCGGGCACCCCACTTCGGGCGGGACTTGAGCACATCATCTCGGCGCACACCGGTGCGCTCATCGTGATCGGTGACGAGCCGGGCGTCGAGCGCATCAGCAACGGTGGCTTCACGATCGGGGTTCCGTACACGCCGCAAGCGCTCTTCGAACTCGCCAAGA
This sequence comes from uncultured Actinomycetes bacterium, assembly GCA_963817405.1. Lineage (GTDB taxonomy): Bacteria > Actinomycetota > Coriobacteriia > Anaerosomatales > Anaerosomataceae > CAWFNW01. The sequence continues at coordinate 770,853 of CAWFNW010000001.1, read as the reverse complement.
TGGACGGCGCGATCACGCTCGATGAGGGGATCAGCCGGATCCTCAAGGCGAACGTCCACCTGGTGCCGGAACCGTCGCTCCCCACGAGCGAGACCGGGATGCGGCACCGCACCGCCGAGCGGGTCAGCCGCGAGACCGATGCCCTCGTCATCTCGGTGTCTCAACGACGCGACGTACTCAGCTTCTATCAACACGGGCACAAAGTGACGCTCGATGATCTCGAGCTCGTGCTCGCGAAGGTCGACCAGGCGCTCCAGACGCTCCAGCGCTACCGGACGAGACTCGATGAGGTCTCGTCCCATCTGACGGCGCTCGAGTTCGAGGACGTCGTCACGCTCGCGGACGCCGCAGCCGTCATCCGTCGCACTGAGATGGTGCTGCGCGTCGCCAAGGACGTGCAGCGCTACGTGGTCGAGCTCGGCACCGACGGGCGGCTTGCGCGCATGCAGGCCGTGGAATTGACCGCCGGCGTCGAAGAGGACTACCTGATGCTCCTCAGGGACTACCTGCGGGAGTCGACGCCGCGGCGGATGGCGTCGGTTCGGCAGCGGATCGGTGCGATGACGCAGGACCAGCTGCGCGACACGACCCTCATCGTCAATGCCATGGGGTACTCCACCTCTGCCGACGTCACCGAGCAGCTCGTGCACCCTGCGGGCTTCCGGTTGCTCCGGCGCATTCCGAGGCTGCCCGGGAGCGTCATCAACCGCGTCACCGAGCACTTCGGCACGTTGACGGCGCTCGTGAACGCCACCGAGCAGCAGCTCGATGCCGTTGCCGGCGTCGGCATGCGTCGCGCCCGGGCCATCGTCCAGGGCCTCCGCCGGCTCTCCGAGCGCGCCGCCATCTGAGCCTGACAGGCCCGACGCACGGCTCCGTGAGGCTCCGCGGCCGTGTCCGGGCGGGCAGAATCGTGTGATAGCATGGGCGCGACCGCTACGTACGCTGCGCTGGCGCGCACGGACTCCGGAAGGGGGTGACGGCGCCCCGGCATATCCAGGCCTCACCGGGCGTCGCACGCCATGATCGTACAGCTCGCACGCATTGTGCTGCTGGCGGGTGGTGCACTCGGGGGCTTCGCGGCATCACGCCTGGCCGACTGGCCGTCCCAAACGGGCTTCTCTCCTGAATTCGTCATCGTCATCTTCATCATTCTCGGAGGTGCGTTGGGATACCTGCTCGGCGGCATCCTTGGCCGCGAGCTCACGGCGCAGTACCACCGGCTCGAGCAGCAGATCCAGCAGTTCGAAACGACCGACCTCATCTTGGGCGCGCTCGGCCTCGTGGTCGGGCTCGCGGTGGCGTTTCTCGTCTCGCAGCCGTTGCGGCTGCTGACACCCACCTGGCTTGCCTTCCTGTCGATCATCCTCGTGTACGGCCTGCTCGCGTACGTCGGAACGCGGCTCTTCCTGACGAAGCGCCGCGAGATCCGCGAACGCTTCAGCGGCGTGTTCGAGCGGGGTAGTGCGCTTCCCGATGGCGGCATGAAGCTGCTCGACACGAGTGCCATCATCGATGGGCGCTTCGTCGAGCTCATGCGTGCCGGGCTGCTCGAGGGCGACATCCGCGTGCCGCGCTTCGTACTGGCGGAGCTCCAGACGCTTGCCGACTCGGCCGACGACACGAAGCGGGCGCGTGGCCGACGCGGTCTCGACCTCCTGACGACGCTCACGAGCGGACCCGAGGCGATCACGGTGTTCGAGACGGACTACCCGGAGATCCCCACCGTCGATGCGAAGCTCGTCCGTCTCGCGGGAGTCACGGGAAGCGCGATCGTCACGGTCGACCACAATCTCAGCCAAGTGGCGCGGGTCGAAGGCGTCAAGATCGTCAACATCAACGACATCGCGCTGGCCGTTCGGCCGGCGCTGTTGCCCGGCGACACCGTGCATATCTCCATCGTGCGTGAGGGCAAGGAACCGGGGCAGGGAGTCGGCTACCTCGAGGACGGGACGATGGTCGTGGTGGCGGAAGGGAAGTGGGCCGTGGGCAGCGACATCGATGTGGAGGTCACGTCGATGCTGCAGACCTCGGCGGGGCGCATGATCTTCTCGAGGATTCCGGCGTGAGTGTCGTCGCGATCATCGTAGGTGGCGGGAGCGGCGAGCGATTCGGTCGCGCGGGCGGAAAGCAGTTCGCGCCGCTCGCCGGCCGAACCGTGCTTGCCCACACGCTCGCCGCGTTCGAGGCGTCTTCGGTAATCGACGAGGTCGTGGTGGTGACCCATCCCGACACCGTGCCGGAGTGCGCCGAGCAGGTCGTCCCGTTCGTCAAGGTGACCGCGATCGTAGCCGGTGGGGCCACGCGGCAGGACTCTGTCGCGTCCGGACTTGCGGCGGTCGCCTCTGAGGCCGAGTTCGTCGTGATCCATGACGGCGCGCGGCCGCTCGTGCTGCCCGAGACCATCGCCAGCGTCGTCGAGGCGTTGCGCTCGTCAGGCGACGATGGTGTCATCGTCGGCCACCCGTCGTTCGACACCGTCAAGCGCGTCGACGCGTCGCACCGGGTGATGGCTACCGAGGATCGCGACAGCCTCTGGCTGGTACAGACACCCCAGGCGTTCCGTGCAACGGCGCTTCGCGCCGCCTATGCCGCGGCTGCCGAGTCATCCGATTCGCCCCACACCACCGACGACGCCGCGCTCGTCGAGCGCGCTGGCGGGTCGGTGCGGGTTCTGCTCGGTCCGCGCGACAACCTGAAGGTCACGGTCCCGGAGGACCTCGCCGTTGCCGAGCAGGTCCTCCTCGCAAGGAGGAGACCCTCATGAGCGGCACGCACCGCATCGGGCTCGGCTATGACGTCCACGCGTTCGCCGACGGCCGTCCCTTGGTCATCGGGGGCGTCGAGATCCCGTGGGAACGGGGGCTCGCGGGCCACTCTGACGCCGACGTACTCGTCCACGCGATCATGGACGCGATCGTCGGAGCGCTTCGCGAAGGCGATATCGGCCGGCTCTTCCCCGACGACGATGCTGCATTCGCCGGCATCTCGAGCCTCGAGCTCCTCAGGCGAGTCGCCGCGCTGATGCGCGAGCGGGGCTACGAACTCGCCGACGCGGACGCGGTCGTAGCGCTCGAACGTCCGAAGCTCGCGCCCTATCGCGAAGAGATGCGCGCCCGGGTCGCGGAGGCGCTCGGTGTCGCGGCCGACGCCGTGGGCGTCAAAGCCACCACCACCGAGCGGCTGGGCTTCACGGGCCGCGAGGAGGGAGTGGCCGCCTGGGCGGTCGTGCTGCTCGACCGGGTCACGGTGACGCCATGAGTCGGCGGCTTGGATAGGGGCCGCTCGCTCGATTGACGCTCCGAGCCCGAGCAGCCCATAGTAGGCAGGCACTACGGCCCGGCCCCGACGAAGGAGCACCGTAGCGGACATGCTCGACCGCCTGAAACGAGACATCGCAGCTGTCAAGGAGCGCGATCCCGCGTGCCCGTCGACGCTCTCTGCGATCACCAACTACCCGGGCCTGTGGGCAATATGGTGGCACCGCCTGACGTACCGGCTGCACCGTGGCGGGCACGTGTGGCTCGCTCGGCGGATCAGCCAGATCGTGCGCCACAATACCGGCATCGAGATCCATCCCGGCGCCACGATCGGGCAGGGCTTCTTCATCGACCACGGTATGGGCGTCGTGATCGGCGAGACGACGATCATCGGCAAGAACGTGACGCTCTACCAGGGTGTGACGCTCGGCGGCACCGGCAAGGAACACGGCAAGCGCCACCCGACGATCGAAGACAACGTCGTGGTCGGCGTCGGCGCGACCGTGCTCGGCGACATCACCATCGGTGAGGGATCCAAAGTCGGCGCTGGCGCGGTCGTGATCCAGCACGTTCCGTCGGAGTGCACGGTAGTCGGGGTTCCGGGCAGGATCGTCGTGCGCCAGGGCGCGCGGGTCGAGGGCATCGACCTTCACCACGAAGACCTGCCCGACCCGGTCGTCGAGATGTTCCGGACGCTCCAGCACCGCATCGAGCGTCTCGAGGGCCGACTTTCTCGCGACGAAGGTGCGGCCGCGGAGACCGGTGCCCCATTCTCAAGTTCAACTGCCGACGAGCCTACCGCCGACAAGGAGTGACGCGCGTGACGATCCGTGTCCACAACACGCTCTCCCGCGCGAAGGAGGAGCTCGTTCCCCGCGAGGCGGGCCGCATCGCGATGTACGTCTGCGGCCCCACCGTCTACAACCACATCCACGTCGGCAACGCGCGCACGTTCCTCACATTCGACGTTATCCGTCGCTACCTCACGTGGCGCGGATTCAACGTCACGTTCGTCCAGAACGTGACCGACGTCGACGACAAGATCATCAACCGAGCGAAGGAAGAGGGTCGCACCGCTGCCGAGGTGGCCGAGACCTACACGTACGCGTTCCGCTCAGCGATGGACGAGCTCGGTATCCTGAGGCCGACCTTCCAGCCGAAGGCGACCGAGACGATCCCCGAGATGATCGCGATGGTCGAGCGGCTGCTCGAGCGCGGCAACGCGTACGTCGTGGACGGCGACGTCTACTTCTCGGTCCGCTCCTTCCCGGGGTATGGGAAGCTTTCGGGCCGCAACATCGACGACCTCGAAAGCGGCGCTCGTGTCGACGTCGACGAGCGCAAGAACGACCCGCTCGACTTCGCGCTGTGGAAGTCCGCCAAGCCGGGCGAGCCGCACTGGCCGAGCCCGTGGGGCGAGGGGCGGCCGGGCTGGCACCTGGAGTGCTCGGTCATGGCCGAGGAGCATCTGGGGCTGCCGTTCGACATCCACGGCGGCGGCGCGGACCTCGTCTTCCCGCACCACGAGAACGAGATCGCGCAGTCTGAGGCGGCGACCGGTACGACCTTCGCGAACTACTGGCTTCACGGCGGCATGCTCCAGATCAACGCCGAGAAGATGAGCAAGTCCCTTGGGAACTTCCTGCTCCTGCGAGACGTGCTCGCTGCGTACCCCGCGCCTGTGGTGCGGCTCTTCATGCTGCAGACTCACTACCGCAGCCCGCTCGACTTCTCCGATCTTCGTCTGGAGGAGGCCCGCTCGGCGCTGGAGCGCCTCGAGAACCTTGTGCGCAACCTCAGGTGGGCGCGGCAGTCTCAGACGACCGCGGCGGGCGCGCCTCTCGAGGCGCGCGAAGCGCTTAAGGGCGCCGTCGCCGAGACGCGCGAGAAGTTCGTCGCCGAGATGGACGACGACTTCAACACCGCCGGCGCGCTCGGCGCCGTCTTCGAACTCGCCCGGACCGCGAACAGCTTCCTGAGCGAGCATGCCGACGCGCTCTCGGCCGCGGACTTCGAGGCGCTCGAAGGCGTCGAGGCCGCCGTGACGGAGCTCCTCGGCGCGCTCGGCATCGCGCTCGCCAAGCCTGCCGAGTCGGCGTACCCGCCGGACGTCATAGATCTTGCTCGCGACCTCGCAGGCTACGCCGGGCGGGACGCGGATGAGGCGGTCCGCGCGCTCCTCGCCGCGCGTACCGCGGCTCGAGCGGAGAAGCACTGGGACGCTGCCGACGCGGTCCGCGACGGGCTCGCGATGCTCGGCTTCACCATTGAGGACACGCCACAGGGCGCGCGCGTCGTCTACCGCTCGAGGAGCTGAGAGGTGCCGGAGCGCATCGAGGGCAGGAACGCGGTCATCGAGGCCCTGCGCTCGGGCCGCGAACTCGAGCGGGTCTTCATCGCCCGGGGCGTTAAGCACGATGCCTCGCTTGACGAAATTCGCGAGCTCGCTACGAAGGCGGGCATCCCGGTGACTGCCGTCGAGCGGGCCGAGCTCGACCGTGCGAGTGAGCGCGGTCACCACCAGGGCGTCGCCGCCGTTGCGGCCGAGTTCGAGTACGCGGCGCTCGCAGATGTCATTGCAGGCGCCGAGGGTAAGGAGCGCAGCCTCCTGCTGCTGCTCGATCACGTCACCGACCCGGGGAACCTCGGCGCGATCATCCGCTCGGCCGAGGTCGCCGGCGCTGCCGGCGTCATTGTGGCTGAGCGCCGCTCCGCACCCGTCACGACGATCGTACACAAAGCGTCCGCGGGGGCCACGGCCTACGTGCCGGTGGCGCGGGTCACGAATCTCGTGCGAGCGATGGAGGAGCTGAAGGCCGCCGGCTTCTGGGTGGCCGGCGCCTCCGAGCACGCTACCCAGACGCTCTGGGACGCGCCGCTCGACGGCAGGCTTGTCGTTGCGCTCGGCGCGGAGGGGGAGGGCTTGTCGCGCCTCGTCGCAGAGCGCTGCGACTTCCTCGTGAGCATCCCGGTGAACGGTCGCGTGAGCTCGCTCAACGTCGCGCAGGCTGCCACGGTGCTCGCATACGAGTGGGTGCGACGCGCGCAGGTGGGCTGATGAGGCGGGTCATCGTCGACGGCTACAACCTGCTCCACGCGGACCCCGCGTTCTCGCGACTCGCGCACGATGACCTGGACGGCGCCCGGGCCAAGCTCGTCGAGCGGGTCGCCGGCTACTGCGCTGGCGAGGCTCGCGGGACGATCGTCTTCGACGGCGGCGGCAACCCCGACTCTGACGGCCACCCCCACCACGTCGCCGGCGTCAGCGTGATCTTCTCGCCTGCGGGTCAGAGCGCCGACAGTGTCATCGAGACGCTCGCGGCGCGCGGGCGCGAGCGTGGCGACGCGGTGACCGTGGTGACCTCGGACGCGCAGCTGCAGTGGGCAGTGCTCGGTGGCGGCGTCGTTCGGATGTCGTCAGCCGAGTTCCTGCGCGACCTCGACGCCGAGCGCGTGGAGCGTGGGTCGCACCGTTCGACCGCGTCGCGCCGCTCCCTCCTCGCGGACCGCGTCGACCCGGCCGTTCGCGAGACACTCGCACGCTGGGCCCGTCTGGGGTAGTGGTCGACGAGCGGCGCAGGGCCCGCGACTCTCGGCGGGGTACGCTCGGTCAGACTTCTTCAGACTCCCGGAGTCCCGTTGACACTCCGTAACCCGCTGTTATCTTCATAGATGCCGCCGCGTGTGAATCAGGTCACAAGTGTCGCGTGCGACGGCGCCGTTCCTCTCCCTCTGCCGGGGGGTATACGTGAGAGGAAGCACGGACGAGAGGGTTCTCTCAATCGAGCGGCGCAGGCCTGCTCGGCTTGAGGACGAGATGACGCTCATCTTCGCCGCGAAGTCCGGCGACGAGGGTGCCAGTGCTGCGTTGGTGTCTCGCTACCGCGGCTTCGTCCGCTGCAAGGCCCGCTCCTACTTCCTCGCAGGTGCCGATCGTGACGACGTCTTCCAAGAAGGCCTGATCGGCCTCTTCAAGGCAATCCGCGACTACGATCCAACCCGCCAGTCGAGCTTCCGGTCGTTTGCCGAACTCTGCATCACGCGGCAGCTGATCACGGCGATCAAGTCGGCCACTCGGCACAAGCATCAGCCGCTCAATAGCTACGTCTCGCTCAGCCGCTCCACGAGTGTGGAGGAGGAGGGGGACCGCGTCCTCGCCGATATCCTCACCGCGAAGGAGATCGGCGACCCCGCCGAGATCGTCATCGGTGCGTGGGAGACGATGACCATCAGCACGGGGTTCTTCCAAGTGCTCTCACCGTTCGAGACGGACGTGCTGCGCCTGCACGTAGACGGCATGTCCTACCAAGAGGTTGCCGAGTCGCTCGGCCGGCACGTCAAGGCGGTCGACAACGCGCTCCAGCGCGTCAAGCGCAAGATGGAGCAGCAGATCGAGCGCTGCCGGGCCTGCTGAGCGGGCGGTCGAGCCCTTGGCCCCCCGGTTTCGCGCTGCGCGGCGCGCGGTTGGCGATGGGGTCCCCTCGGTCTACAATAGGCGGGCTTCGCCGGTGTGGCTCAATGGCAGAGCAATCGCCTTGTAAGCGATAGGTTGTGGGTTCGATTCCCTCCACCGGCTCCAGCGATCACGAGGCGTCCGGGCGCGGGTCCGGGCGCTTCTGCTTCTCACACGATTGACCGCTCAAGACTAGATACGCCCGGCACCGTTGTCGTCGTTGACACCCGTCGAGCGCGTGGAGTACCATTCCTCTGCTCTCATCTGGGGGCAAGCAACTTGAAAAGTGAGTGAGTGCGGCTCTTTTTATGTCGGGGGTGTGCCCGAGTGGCTAAAGGGGACGGGCTGTAAACCCGTTGGCTACGCCTACCTAGGTTCGAATCCTAGCGCCCCCACCACGACATTCCTCCCGCGAAGTGCGGGTTTCGTGCCCACATAGCTCAGTCGGTAGAGCACTTCCTTGGTAAGGAAGAGGTCACCGGTTCAAGTCCGGTTGTGGGCTCCATCGACTTATCGCCGGTCAGGTACGACCGGCACGCGGCGGCGTAGCTCAGTTGGTCAGAGCGCACGGTTCATACCCGTGTTGTCACTGGTTCGAATCCAGTCGCCGCTACCAGGCAACAAGCGCGAGACCGGCGTCCCGCGTTGTGATATGCAAGCAAGACGTGCGAAGAAGAGAGTACAGGTCACATGACGGCCCGAATCACCCCGTCACGTTCACCCCGGGTCCGTCGCATCGCCTCTGAAGGAGGAGACTCATGGCGAAGAAGAAGTTCGAGCGTACCAAGCCGCACATGAACGTCGGCACCATCGGTCACGTCGACCACGGCAAGACGACGCTCACCGCCGCAATCACAAAGACCCTAGCCGAAAAGGGCTACGCTGACTTCACCCCGTTCGACCAGATCGACAAGGCCCCGGAAGAGCGCGAGCGCGGCATCACCATCGCGATCGCCCACGTCGAGTACGAGACCGACAAGCGGCACTACGCGCACGTCGACTGCCCGGGCCACGCCGACTACGTCAAGAACATGATCACCGGCGCGGCGCAGATGGACGGCGCGATCCTCGTCGTCTCGGCCGCCGACGGCCCCATGCCGCAGACCCGCGAGCACATCCTCCTGGCCCGCCAGGTCGGCGTGCCGGACATCGTCGTCTACCTCAACAAGGTCGACATGGTCGACGACCCCGAGCTCCTCGAGCTCGTCGAGCTCGAGGTCCGCGAGCTCCTCTCCGAGTACGAGTTCCCGGGCGACGACATCCCGATCATCCTCGGCTCGGCGCTCAAGGCGCTCGAGGGCGATGAGGAGCACAAGAAGTCCATCTGGGCCCTCATGGATGCCATCGACAACTTCTTCCCGGACCCGGTCCGCGACACGGAGAAGCCCTTCCTCATGGCCGTTGAGGACGTCTTCACCATCACCGGCCGCGGCACCGTCGCGACCGGCAGGGTCGAGCGCGGCGTCGTGAAGGTCGGCGACGAGGTCGAGATCGTGGGCATCCACGACACCCGCAAGACGGTCGTGACCGGCGTCGAGATGTTCCGCAAGCTCCTCGACCAGGCGCAGGCCGGCGACAACGTGGGCGTGCTCCTCAGAGGCGTCGCCCGCACCGACATCGAGCGCGGCCAGGTGCTCTGCAAGCCGGGCTCGATCACCCCGCACACCGAGTTCATGGGCCAGGTCTACATCCTCACCAAGGACGAAGGCGGCCGCCACACCCCGTTCTTCGACGGCTACCGCCCGCAGTTCTACTTCCGCACGACCGACGTCACCGGCGTCGCGCACCTACCGGAAGGCACCGAGATGGTCATGCCCGGCGACAACGTCGAGATCAGGGGCGAGCTCATCAACCCGATCGCGATGGAGGAGGGCCTCCGGTTCGCCATCCGTGAGGGTGGCCGCACCGTCGGCTCCGGCCGTGTCACGAAGATCCTGAAGTAGCTTCTGCAACGTTCGGAACCATCGGGGCCCGGCCTGCCGGTCGGGCCCCGTTTGTGCCGCTTGGAGGCCGCGTCGCTGTTTGACAGTGCTCAAGGGCGGGTGTTAGATTCAGCTACCGTGCGACTGGCCCTGGCAGGCGTTCGGCTTGACCTGTGCCTGGTTGCGAGGAGGATCGAATGAGAACGCTCGTTACGCTGGCGTGCACTGAGTGCAAACGCCGCAACTACACCACCAATAAGAACAAGCAGAATAACCCTGAGCGCATCGAGTACAAGAAGTACTGCAAGTGGTGCCGCACGCATACCCTCCACAAGGAGACGCGATAGCAGGGTTGCTTGGCGTAGGGCAGTAGCTCCAACGGTAGAGCGCCGGTCTCCAAAACCGGATGTTGGGGGTTCGAATCCCTCCTGCCCTGCCACGAACGATCCGCCGCGCACGCCGCGGCGTCAGAGATGCAAAGGTGCCGTGCACGGTGTGCGGCAGACGAGGACAGGTGAACGATGGCTCAGGCAGCGAAGGCCACCAAGCCGAGCGTGTTCAAGCGGATCGGCAAATATCTCACGGACGTGCGCAACGAGATGAAGCGCGTGGTCTGGCCGCACAAGCAGGAGGTTGTGAACTCGAGCCTGGTCGTCATTGCGACCCTGCTCTTCTTCATCGCGTTCACCTTCATCGTCGACAGCGTCTCCTCGTGGCTGTTCATCGATCTCGTCGCGAGCATCGGAAGGTAGTCGTATGGCGAAGAAGTGGTACGTCATACACACCTACTCCGGGTACGAGAACAAGGTTCGGGCGAACCTGTTCCACCGCATCGCGTCGATGAACATGGAGGACAAGATCTTCGACGTCCTCATCCCGAAGGAGCTCGTCACCGATCACAAGTCCGGCGGCCGCAAGACCACGGCCGAGAAGAAGATCTTCCCCGGGTACATCCTGGTGCAGATGGAGCTTGACGACGGCTCGTGGTATGTCGTGCGCAACACGCCCGGCGTGACCGGCTTCGTCGGCTCGCAGGGCAAGCCCGTGCCGCTCAGCCGCAAGGAGTTCGAGCGTATCCAGGGTCGCGTGGCAGCGCAGGCCAAGCCGAGGACGTTCACCGACTTCGTGGAGGGCATGGCGGTCAAGGTCACGTCCGGGCCGCTCGCAGACTTCGATGGTCTCGTATCAGAGGTCAACCCTGATCAGGGCAAGATCAAGGTCATGGTCTCGATCTTCGGACGAGAGACGCCGGTCGAGCTCAGCTTCGATCAGGTAGCCAAGCTCTAACAGACGCGTACTGCGCGGCAGTGCTCGGGCCGCCGGGGAGTGATGCCCCCGGAGCTTCTCGGTCATGGGCTCCCCGCTTGAGAAGGACAACAGAGTGCGGCAGTGTGCCGCACGTGAAGACAGGAACCGAGAATGGCGAAGAAGAAGAAGGTCGTCGGCTTCATCAAGCTCCAGATTCCAGGTGGCCAGGCCAATCCGGCACCCCCGGTCGGCCCGGCGCTCGGTCAGCACCAGGTGAACATCATGCAGTTCTGCCAGGCGTTCAACGCCCAGACGCAGGACAAGATGGGGACGATCATCCCCGTCGAGATCACCGTCTACGAGGACCGCTCGATCGACTTCATCCTCAAGACGCCGCCGGCTGCCGTGCTGCTCAAGCAGGCCGCGGGCGTGGAAACCGGCTCAGCCGTCCCCAACAGGGACAAGGTCGCCACGGTCACGCGCGAGCAGGTGCGCCAGATCGCCGAGACCAAGATGCCTGACCTCAACGCGAACGACATCGATGCCGCGATGAAGATCATCGAGGGTACCGCGCGTTCAATGGGATTCACCGTCGAGGGCTGAGACCTTCGGCGCCAGACGCCCCGCGACGCGGGGCACAACAGTGGGAGGGTCCCTCGCGACCCGTTGACCACGAGGAGGAACTGTGAAGCGAGGCAAGAAGCGTGTCGCCGTGCAGGCGAAGATCGAGGCAGGTCGGCTCTACGCGCCGCTCGAGGCGCTCCGGCTGGCTCAGGAGGTCGCCACGGCGAGTTTCGACGAGACCGTCGAGGCGCATTTCCGGCTCGGCATCGACACCCGGCAGGCTGACCAGCAGGTTCGCGGCTCGGTCGTCCTGCCCCACGGTACCGGCAAGAAGGTCAGGGTTGCGGTCTTCGCCCAGGGTGACAAGGCCCGCGAGGCCGAAGAGGCCGGCGCGGACGTCGTTGGTGCCGACGACCTCATCGAGCGCATCCAGGGTGGCTTCCTGGAGTTCGACGCCACCGTGGCGACGCCGGACATGATGGGGAAGGTCGGACGGCTGGGCAAGATCCTCGGCACACGCGGCTTGATGCCAAACCCCAAGCTGGGCACCGTGACCATGGACGTCGCTCGCGTCGTAGCTGAGCTCAAGGCGGGCAAAGTCGAGTACCGCGCCGACAAGTTCGGTATCGCCCACGTGGGCATCGGCAAGAAGTCTTTCAGCGATATGGCGCTGGTGGAGAACTACGCTTCAGTGCTCGACGAGATCCTGCGCGCCAAGCCGGCTTCGTCGAAGGGTCGCTATCTCAAGTCGATCACCGTCGCGACCACGATGGGTCCCGGCATCCCGGTGGACACGCTCAAGATCCGGGGCTTGACCGAGGAGTAGCACGCCCGAGGGTTGTATCCCGCGCGTCCGGAGTGCATACTACGGCCGCTGGACTTGAAAACACGCAGACACGACTGCTGCCGAAGACAGCCGGTGCCCGGTACTTCCGGGCCTAAGGGAGCCGCATGAACGGTTCCGCCCGCCGAGGTGGATGACATGGATCACGCTCGCGTGAACTCGTGGCCTCCGCCGGAGACGGTGGGGGCCACGTTGCGTCGAAGGGATCACCCGACGCCGCATTTGGACCCGCTGCAACCGGGATCTTCCCGGTGCGAGAAGTGGCCGTGTGCGTCGGAAAGGAGGGGATAGGATGTCAACACCTGACAAGATCGCGCTCGTCGCCGAGATCAAGGACCGCTTCGCCGGAGCTTCCGGCGTCATCATGGCCGACTACCGTGGCCTGACGGTCAAAGAGATGCAGGGTCTCAGGGGCAAGCTTCGCGCCGCCGGCGCGGATATCAAGGTCTACAAGAACACCCTGACAGAGCTCGCGATCAGAGAGCTCGCGCTGCCCTCGATGGACGAAGTCCTCGAAGGTCCGACGGCGTTCGTCTTCACAACAGACGATCCCGCGGCGTCCGCGAAGACGCTCGTCGAGTTCGCCAAGGAGCACAAGGCGCTCGAGATAAAGGGCGGTTTCATCGACCGTGCGGTCATCGGCGCCGAGGCCATCAAGGCGGTCGCCGCGCTTCCGCCGCGCGAGGTGCTCGTCGCGAGGCTGCTCGGCACGCTGCAGGCACCTGCGTCGAGCTTCGTACGCGTACTCAATGGCCCGGCCGGCGCGTTCGCCCGAGCGCTGCAGGCGATCGCCGATCAGAAGGCTGCATCGGCCGCGTAGCGGCAGAGTGCACGGATTCGCATCCATGAGAAGCGACCGGCATGAGGCCGCGTCGCGGGACTGATAAAGGAGAAACACGAATGGCTGTCAGCAAGGAAGAGATCATCGAGGCAATCAAGGAAATGCCGGCACTTCAGCTGGCCGAGCTCGTCAAGGAGCTTGAAGAGATCTTCGGCGTGTCGGCTGCCGCGCCGGTGGCCGTTGCCGCCGTCGCCGGTCCTGCCGGCGAGGCTGAGGCTCCGGAGGAGAAGGACACGTTCGACGTCATCCTCACGGGTGCTGGCGAGAAGAAGATCCAGGTCATCAAGGTGGTCCGTGAGCTCACCTCGCTTGGTCTCAAGGAGGCCAAGGACCTCGTCGACGGTGCGCCGAAGGCCGTGTACGAGGGTGTCAACAAGGAGAAGGCCGAGGAGGCCAAGACCAAGCTCGAGGACGCAGGCGCGGCCGTCGAGCTCAAGTAGCTCGCGGAACGCTGGTTTCCGAAACCGGCGATAGCGATGGCCGACGGTCGTCTGACCGTCGGCCATCGATTCGTCTATAGAATTAGGACTTGACGCATTGACCCAACAATGCGTGTCAGCTAGACTGTTCGTTTGCGACTTTCGTACGCTGCCGCCCGCCTCTTAAGGAGGAATCACCTGGTGCGACGTGAAGCAGGTACCCCCGCTCCCGCTGGTCAGCGCCAGCGCCACTCGTTCGCTAAGATCCCTGAGATCCTCGACGTACCGAATCTTATCGCAATCCAGACCGACAGTTTCAAGTGGTTCCTCGACGAGGGCCTCCGCGAGACGTTCAAGGACATCTCGCCCATCGAGGACTTCACCGGTGCCTTGGCTGTCGAATTCGGCGCGCACGAGTTCGGCGACCCCAAGTACTCCGTCGAGGAGTGCAAAGAGAAGGACATGTCGTACCAGGCGCCGCTCTTCGTCGACGTCCGTTTCATCGAGAAGGAGACGGGTGAGATCAAGGAGCAGTCGGTGTTCATGGGCGACTTCCCGCTCATGACCGACCGTGGCACCTTCGTCATCAACGGCACCGAGCGTGTCGTGGTCTCCCAGCTCGTCCGCTCGCCGGGTGTGTACTACGCGGTCGAACGCGACAAGACCACGGACAAGGCGATCTACACCACAAAGGTCATTCCGGCGCGAGGCGCGTGGCTCGAGCTCGAGACCGACCGCCGAGACATCGTGAGTGTGCGTATCGACCGCAAGCGCAAGCAGCCGGTCACGGTGCTCCTCAAGGCGCTCGGCATCGCCGAGACCAAAGAGGAGATCCTCGAACTCTTCGGCGACGCCGACTGCATCAAGCGGACGCTCGAGAAGGACTTCACGGAGACCCGCGAAGAGGCTTTGATCGAGATCTACAAGCGTCTCCGCCCCGGCGAGCCGCCCACGGTTGACAGCGCCCGCTCGCTTCTCGACGGCCTCTTCTTCAACGACCAGCGCTACGACCTCGCGAAGGTCGGGCGCTACAAGCTCAACAAGAAGCTCGAGCTGTCCATGCCCGACAGCCAGTCCACGCTCACCAACGAGGACGTGCTCGCGGCTGTGCAGTACCTCGTGAGGCTGTGGGACGGCGTCGACGGCTATGACGTGGACGACATCGACCACTTCGGCAACCGCCGCGTGCGCTCGGTGGGCGAGCTCATCCAGAACCAGTTCCGGATCGGTCTCGCCCGCATGGAACGTGTTGTGCGCGAGCGGATGACCACGCAGGACGTGGAGCAGATCACGCCGCAGTCGCTCATCAACATCCGGCCCATCGTGGCGGCCATCAAGGAGTTCTTCGGCTCGAGCCAGCTCTCCCAGTTCATGGGCCAGACGAACCCGCTCGACGGCCTCACGCACAAGCGGCGTGTCTCGGCGCTTGGCCCTGGCGGTCTCTCGCGCGAGCGTGCCGGCTTCGAGGTCCGCGACGTCCACCCGAGCCACTACGGCCGCATGTGCCCGATCGAGACGCCTGAAGGTCCGAACATCGGTCTCATCGGATCGCTCGCGACCTACGCGCGGATCAACCCGTACGGCTTCATCGAGACGCCGTACCGCAAGGTCAACAAGGGCAAGGTCACGGACCAGATCGACTACCTCACCGCCGACCAAGACGAGAAGTTCGTCATCGCGCAGGCGGGCGAGCCCATCGACGCGAAGACGGGCACGTTCCTGAACGAAAAGGTGCTCTGCATCATCAAGGGCGGCGAGCCGATTGACGTCGAGCCTTCGGGCGTCGACTACATGGACGTCTCGCCTCGGCAGATCGTATCGGTCGCGACCGCGCTTATCCCGTTCCTCGAGCACGACGACGCGAACCGAGCGCTCATGGGCTCCAACATGCAGCGCCAGGCCGTGCCGCTGCTGCGCCCCTCGGCGCCGCTCATCGGCACCGGCATGGAGCACCGCGCCGCGGTCGACACGGGTGAGATCCTCGTGGCGAAGCGCGCCGGGATGGTCGAGTACGTCGACAGCCGCACCATCGTGGTGCGCGCCGACGACGGCACGCTCGATGAGTACTCGATGCCAAAGTACATGCGTTCCAACCAGGGCACCTGCATCAACCACCGTCCGCTCGTGGTCGATGGCCAGCGGGTCGAGGTCGGCGCCGTCTTGGCTGACGGACCCTCGACCGAGTCCGGCGAGCTCGCACTGGGCCAGAACCTCCTCGTCGCGTTCATGCCGTGGGAGGGCTACAACTACGAAGACGCCATCATCCTCTCCGAGCGTCTGGTGAAGGACGACCTCCTCACCTCGATCCACATCGAGGAGTACGAGGTGGACGCCCGCGACACCAAACTTGGCCCTGAGGAGATCACGCGCGAGATCCCCAACGTGGGTGAGGACGTGCTCGCCAACCTCGACGAGGACGGCATCATCCGCATCGGCGCCGAGGTCTTCCCCGGCGACGTGCTCGTCGGCAAGGTCACTCCCAAGGGCGAGACCGAGCTCACGGCCGAGGAGCGGCTCCTGCGAGCAATCTTCGGCGAGAAGGCGCGTGAGGTCCGCGACACCTCCCTCAAAGTGCCGCACGGCGAAACCGGCCGCGTCATCGCGGTCCACAAGTTCTCGCGCGACAATGGTGACGACCTGTCGCCGGGCGTGAATGAGCTCGTGCGCGTGTATGTCGCCCAGAAGCGCAAGATCCAGGAGGGCGACAAGCTCGCGGGCCGTCACGGCAACAAGGGTGTCATCTCCAAGATCCTCCCGATCGAGGACATGCCGTTCCTCGCGGACGGCACCTCGATCGACATCATCTTGAACCCGCTCGGCGTACCGAGCCGTATGAACATCGGGCAGCTCCTAGAGACCCACTTGGGCTGGGCGGCCAGCGTGGGCTGGTCCGACGACCCGAAGCAGAAGCAGCCGGTGTTCGGCCCGATGCACGTGGCCACCCCGGTGTTCGACGGTGCGCGCGAGGGCGAGATCACCGAAACGCTCGAGAAGGCGGACAGGAACGTGCGCCTGCAGGCCGAGCGCCGCTACGGCGACCACATGCTCGAGGCCGTCGTGCCAACGATCGACGGTCACGGCAAAGCGACGCTCCTCGACGGCCGCACCGGCGAGCCGTTCCGCGAGCCCGTCACCATCGGCCAGATCTACATCCTCAAGCTGCTGCACCTGGTCGACGACAAGATCCACGCGCGTTCGACCGGCCCATACTCGCTCATCACCCAGCAGCCGCTCGGTGGTAAGGCGCAGTTCGGTGGCCAGCGTTTCGGTGAGATGGAAGTCTGGGCGCTCTACGCATATGGCGCCGCCTACGTGCTTCAGGAGATCCTCACCATCAAGTCAGACGACGTCGTCGGTCGCGTGAAGGCCTACGAGGCGATCGTGAAGGGTGAGAACATCCCCGAGCCGGGCATCCCTGAGAGCTTCAAGGTCCTGGTCAAGGAGATGCAGTCGCTCTGCCTCGACGTTGAGGTCATCAGCGAGACGGGCGAGGAGATCGAGCTCAAGGAAGAGGACGACGACATTCTGAAGGCCGCCGAGGCCATGGGTCTCGATCTTGCAGGGCTGAGCGCGCCTCGCCCCGCCGCCGAGGAGACCGAAGGCGTGCTGTCGCTCGAGGATCTTGACGCGGGCGACCTCGATCTGGACTTCGATCTTGACGATGACAGCGCCGACTCGGTCGACAAGCCCGAGGAGTAAGGCCACCGCGAACGGTTCGCCGGCGCGTCGCGCCGGTATGGATGGAGGAGTGGGAGTTGCTCGACGTCGACGTCAACAACTTTGACAGATTGCGGATCGGCCTGGCCTCATCAGAGCAGATCCGCCAGTGGTCGCGCGGCGAAGTGAAGAAGCCGGAGACGATCAACTACCGCACGCTCAAGCCTGAGAAGGACGGACTCTTCTGCGAGAAGATCTTCGGTCCCATGAAGGACTGGGAGTGCTACTGCGGTAAGTACAAGCGCGTGCGCTTCAAGGGCATCATCTGCGAGAAGTGCGGCGTCGAAGTGACGCGCGCCAAGGTTCGCCGCGAGCGGATGGGACACATCGAGCTCGCCGCGCCGGTCAGCCACATCTGGTACTTCAAGGGCGTTCCGAGCCGCTTGGGCTACCTTTTGGACATCGCGCCGAAGGACCTCGAGAAGGTCCTCTACTTCGCGTCATCGATCATCACCTCGGTGAACGAGGATGACCGCGAGGCCGACCTCCCCATGCTCAAGGACGAACTGGCAGGGGAGTTCGAGGCGCTTGACCAGGAGCTCGCCGAGGAGAAGGCCGCGATCGAAGCTGAGCGCGACCGCACCGTTGCGATCGCCAAGGGCGAGATCGAACCCGAGGAGGACGAACTCGTCGATGACGAGGTCGCTCCGGCCGACCGCATCAAGAAGGCCGAAGCCGAGGCGAAGCGCTCGCTCAAGGACCTCGACGAAGAGCTTACCGAGCGCCGGGAGCTTCTGCGCGACGCGTTCGACCGCTTCAACAAACTCGCCGTGAAAGACCTCATCAACGACGAGACGCTCTACCGCGAGATGAAGGCGCGCTACGGCACGTACTTCCGCGGCGGCATGGGCGCCGAGGCCGTGAAGGACCTCCTCAAGCAGATCGACCTCGTCGAGCTCGATGGCGAACTTCGCACGCAGATCAAGGACGGCAAGGGCCAGAAGCGCCAGAAGGCGATCAAGCGCCTGAAGGTCGTCGCGGCGTTCCGCGCCTCCAAGAACAAGCCCGAGTGGATGATTCTCGACGCGGTGCCCGTGATCCCGCCGGACCTGCGCCCGATGGTGCAGCTCGACGGCGGTCGCTTCGCGACTTCTGACCTGAACGACCTGTACCGCCGCGTCATCAACCGCAACAACCGCTTGAAGCGCCTGCTCGACCTGGGCGCTCCGGAGATCATCGTCAACAACGAGAAGCGCATGCTGCAAGAGGCTGTCGACGCGCTCTTCGACAACGGCCGCCGCGGTCGCCCGGTCACGGGTCCCGGTAACCGTCCGTTGAAGTCGCTCTCCGACATGCTCAAGGGCAAGCAAGGCCGCTTCCGCCAGAACCTCCTCGGCAAGCGCGTCGACTACTCGGGTCGTTCGGTCATCGTGGTCGGGCCGGAGCTCAAGCTCCATCAGTGCGGGCTTCCCAAGGTCATGGCGCTCGAGCTGTTCAAGCCGTTCGTCATGAAGCGCCTGGTCGACCTCGACTACGCGCAGAACATCAAGAGCGCGAAGCGCATGGTCGACCGCGGCCGCGACTTCGTGTGGGACGTGCTCGAGGAGGTCATCTCCGACCACCCCGTGCTGCTCAACCGCGCTCCCACCCTTCACCGCCTCGGCATCCAGGCGTTCGAGCCGATCCTTGTCGAGGGCAAGGCCATCCGCCTGCACCCGCTCGTCTGCACCGCATTCAACGCGGACTTCGACGGCGACCAGATGGCGGTGCACGTGCCGCTCTCAGCAGAGGCGCAGGCCGAGGCCCGCGTGCTCATGCTCTCAGCCAACAACATCAAGAGCCCGGCGCACGGCCGTCCGCTGACGGTCCCGTCGCAGGACATGGTCATCGGGCTGTTCTACCTCACGACCGTCCGCGAGGGCGCACCCGGCGAGGGTCGCGCGTTCATGGGTGGCGACGATGCGCTCCTGGCGTACGACAGCCGAGCGGACCTCGACTTGCAGTCGAAGATCCACGTCCGACTGCATCGGGACATCGTGGAGGAGTACATCGGCGATGATGGCCGTCCGGCGTACCGCGAACGGAAGACGGGGGAGCGCGTCGAGACCACGGTCGGCCGCATCACGTTCAACCGGTCGCTGCCGACGGACCACGCCTACATCAACCACGATGTGGACAAGAAGCACATCGCGCGCATCGTTGAGGACGCGGCCGGCAAGTACACGACGACCGAGATGGCGGCCATGCTTGACGGCCTCAAGCGGCTCGGCTTCCACTACGCCACGCGCGCCGGTGTGACCGTGTCGGTCTACGACGCGGAGATCCCGCCTCAGAAGCAGGAGATCATCGAGGTCGCAGAAGGACGCGTCGCCGAGATCGAGCGCCAATACGACCGCGGTCTGATCACGAAGGACGAGCGGCACCGCCAGATCGTCGACGTGTGGACCCAGACCACCGACGATGTCGGCGAAGCGATGGCCAAGAACTTCGACAAGTTCAACCCCATCTTCATGATGGCCCAGTCAGGCGCCCGAGGTAACATCAAGCAGGTCCGCCAGCTCGCCGGAATGCGCGGCCTCATGGCGAACCCGAAGGGTGAGATCCTCGACCGCCCGATCAAGGCGAACTTCCGCGAGGGCCTGTCGGTCCTGGAGTACTTCATCTCCACGCACGGTGCCCGCAAGGGTCTGGCCGACACCGCACTCCGTACCGCCGACTCGGGCTACCTGACCCGGCGCCTGGTCGATGTCGCGCAAGACGTCATCGTCCGCGAGGCCGACTGCATGACCGACGAGGGAATGGTGCTGCCGATCACCGAGAAGAGCGGCCAGGTGGACCACGACCTCGTGGGTCGCTGCCTGCTCACGGCGGCGGTCGCGCCCGAGACCGGCGAAGTGCTGCTGGACGCCGGCGAGCACATCCTCTCCGACGCGCAGCTTGCGTCATTCATTGCGGCCGGAGTCACCTCGCTCGAAGTGCGCACCGTCATGACCTGCCACGCGAAGCACGGCATCTGCCAGAAGTGCTACGGATGGGACCTCGCGGCAGGGCGCAGCGTCGATATCGGCACCGCGGTGGGCATCATCGCCGCCCAGTCGATCGGCGAGCCCGGTACGCAGCTCACGATGCGCACCTTCCACACTGGTGGTGTCGCGGGCGAAGACATCACCCACGGCCTCCCGCGTGTGACCGAGCTCTTCGAGGCGCGCAAGCCGAAGGGCCAGGCGCTCCTCGCCGAGATCACGGGTACGCTCACCATCGAGGACGAGGACAAGACCCGCAAGATGACGGTCACCGACGAGAGCGGTCACGAGAAGCAGTACACGGTCTCGCGCCGCGCCCGCCTGCGCCCCGGCATCGCCGACGGTGGCGTGGTCGAGGCCGGCACACAGCTCACCGAAGGTTCGGTCAACCCCCACGACCTGCTCCACCTGCGTGGCCCGAAAGACGTGCTCGCGTACATCGTGCGCGAGGTGCAGGAGGTCTACGCGAGCCAGGGTGTCGATATCAACGACAAGCACATCGAGGTCATCGCGCGACAGATGATGCGCAAGATCACCGTGCTGGAGGCCGGCGACGGCGAGTTCCTTCCCGGCCAGCTCGTGGACCGCAGGGTCTTCGAGGACGCCAACGAGACCGTTATCGCTGACGGCGGCGAGCCTGCCGCCGGTCAGTCGGTGCTGCTCGGCATCACCAAGGCATCGCTCGCGACAGACAGCTTCCTCTCGGCGGCCTCGTTCCAGGAGACCACGCGTGTGCTGACTGACGCTGCGATCGCCGGCAAGGAAGACGAGCTTCTGGGTCTCAAGGAGAACGTCATCATCGGCAAGCTCATCCCGGCAGCCACCGGTATGAAGCGCTACCGCTCGGTTAAGCTCACCTACAAGGGCCAGTCCGCCGAGTGGAGCGCCGAAGAGAGCACCGGCCCGCTCCCCGACTTCGCCCCCGAGGAGCTCCGCGAGATCGAGGCGCTGCTTCCGGTGCCGTCGCTCGAAGACCACGCCTTCACCGAGGAAGAGGCCGCCGCGTTCCTGGAGGGCATCGACGATGCCATCAAGGAAGAGGCCGCACTCGACGTCTCCGACTTCGCCGACTACGTCTTCGATCCATCCGAAGCGCTCGTGGCCAAGACGGCCGCCGATCCGTTCGGGGACGATGAGCCGTTCGAGGGCCAGTGCGAGGCCGTCAAGGGCGATGGCGAGCGCTGCCGCAACCGCGCGCACGAAGGCACCCGCTACTGCGGCGTGCACGCGAAGCTCGCTGAGACCGATGGCATGTGCAAGGGCCACTACGCCGACGGCCGTCCCTGTGCGAATCACGCCAGGGAAGGCAGCGACTACTGCGGCGTGCACGCCAAGCTCGAGGCCTAGGGTCTGGAGCCACCTGATCGCGAGCGTGCCCGCCGGTCACATCGGCCGGCGGGCACGGTTCTCTCCAGCGGTCGGGACGGATTGGATACGCCCGGGTGCGTGGTGTTTGACACACCCCACCGCGCTTTGTTACAGTTCCACCTTGTGACTCATGCTCGGTGCCTGTGTCCAGGCGCCGTGACAAGCTCCGATGCACGACGAGACGAGGAGGGTGCGTTGCCCACCATCAACCAGCTGGTCCGCAAGGGCCGCAAGCAGGCCGCCGACAAGACCAAGACGCCGGCGCTCAAGGGCAACCCGCAGAAGCGGGGAGTCTGCACACGCGTGTACACGACGACGCCGAAGAAGCCGAACTCGGCCCTTCGCAAGGTCGCTCGTGTGCGCCTGAGCAACATGATGGAGGTCACGGCCTACATCCCGGGCGTCGGCCACAACCTGCAGGAGCACTCGATCGTGCTCGTGCGTGGTGGCCGAGTGAAGGACCTGCCGGGTGTGCGCTACAAGATCATTCGCGCGGCGCTCGACTGCGCTGCGGTGAACAACCGCGCCCAGGCGCGTTCGCGCTACGGTGCCAAGAAGCCCAAGTAGACCGACCAAGATCCCATTTGCGCCCTGCGTCTCGCCTGAGACGCGGAGCGACACGGTGACCGGAGGAGTGGAAGAATGCCAAGGCGTGCAGCAGCGCAGCGTCGAGAGGTCATGCCTGATGCGGTGTACAACAACCGCCTCGTGACCCAGCTCACCAACAAGATCCTGCTCGACGGCAAGAAGTCGACCGCAGAGCGGATCGTCTACGATGCCTTCGACATCATCGAGAAGAAGACCGGCAACGACCCGCTGGCCACCTTCAAGAAGGCCATGGACAATGTCCGTCCGACGCTTGAGGTCAAGCCGAAGCGCGTCGGTGGCGCCACCTACCAGGTGCCGATCGAGGTCAACTCTCGCCGGTCCACCACGCTCGCTATCCGCTGGATCGTCGGGTTCTCGCGCAAGCGCCGTGAGAAGACCATGGCCGAGCGGCTTGCCGGCGAGATCATGGATGCCGCAAACAGCACCGGCGCCTCGGTCAAGAAGCGCGAGGACCTCTACAAGATGGCCGAGTCAAACCGCGCGTTCAGCCACTACCGCTGGTAGTCACCGCACCAAGACGCTGAGGAAGAGGACAAACACACTTCATGGCTCGCACGCGAACCCCACTCGCCAAGACCCGCAACATCGGGATCATGGCGCATATCGACGCCGGCAAGACGACCACGACCGAGCGCATCCTGTTCTATACCGGGAAGTCGCACAAGATCGGCGAGGTCCACGACGGCGCTGCGACCATGGACTGGATGGTTCAGGAGCAGGAGCGCGGCATCACGATCACGTCTGCCGCGACGACGTGCTTCTGGAAGGACCATCGCATTCAGATCATCGATACGCCCGGGCACGTGGACTTCACCGTTGAGGTGGAGCGCTCGCTTCGCGTGCTCGACGGTACCGTGGCCGTGTTCTGTGCCGTCGGTGGCGTCCAGCCGCAGTCGGAGACCGTGTGGCGCCAAGCGGATCGTTACGGCGTTCCGCGCATCGCGTACATCAATAAGATGGACCGCACCGGCGCGGACTTCCACAACGTCGTGAGCATGATGAAGGACCGCCTCAACACGCGCCCGGTGCTCCTGCAGCTGCCGATCGGTGCCGAGGACAAGTTCGAAGGCATCATCGACCTCGTCGAGATGCACGCGTGGCACTTCAACGAGGACGACAAGGGCATCAACCCGACCATCGGCGAGATCCCCGCAGAGCTTGTCGAAGAGGCCGAGATGTACCGCCACGAGCTCGTGGAGGCGGCTGCCGAGTACAACGACGAGCTCCTGGAGAAGTTCCTCGCTGACGAGCCGATCGGTGGCGACGAGCTCAAGAGTGCGCTCCGCACGGCAACCATCGCCTGTGCGGTGACGCCCGTGACGTGTGGCGCCTCGTTCAAGAACAAGGGCGTGCAGCCGCTGTTGGACTCGATTCTCGACTACCTGCCGTCGCCGCTCGACATTCCGCCGGTGACGGGCATCGACCTCAAGACCGATGAGGAGACGACGCGCTCGCCCTCCGATGACGAGCCGTTCGCGGCGCTCGCGTTCAAGGTCATGACCGACCCGTTCGTGGGCAAGCTCACGTACTTCCGCGTCTACTCGGGGAAGATGACCTCGGGCAGCTACGTGCTGAACTCGACCAAGGGTCACAAGGAGCGCCTTGGCCGCATCCTCGAGATGCACGCCAACCACCGTGAGGACACCGACGAGGTCTTCGCCGGCGACATTGTCGCGGCCGTCGGCCTCAAGAACACCACGACGGGTGACACGCTGTGCATTGAGAGCGCCCCGGTGCTGCTCGAGTCGATGGTGTTCCCCGACCCGGTCATCGACATCGCGATCGAGCCGAAGACCAAGGCCGAGCAGGACAAGCTCGGCATGGCCCTCGCGAAGCTCGCCGAGGAGGACCCGACGTTCCGCGTCCGCACGGACGACGAGACGGGCCAGACGATCATCGCCGGCATGGGCGAGCTCCACCTGGAAATCATCGTCGACCGGCTGCTGCGCGAGTTCAAGGTCGAGGCGAATGTCGGCAAGCCGCAGGTCGCGTACCGCGAGACCGCCGGCAAGCCCGCGATGGACATCGACGGCAAGTTCGTGCGCCAGACGGGTGGCCGCGGCCAGTACGGCCACGTCGTCATCAACGTGCTGCCGCAGGTGCCGGGTGCCGGCTACGAGTTCTCGAACAAGATCGTCGGTGGTGTGATTCCCAAGGAGTACATCCCGGCCGTCGACAAGGGCATCCAGGAGGCGCTCACGACGGGCGTGCTCGCAGGCTTCCCGGTCGTCGACATCAAAGTCGAGCTCGTCGACGGTTCGTACCACGACGTCGACTCCTCCGAGATGGCATTCAAGATCGCCGGTTCGATGGCGATCAAGGAGGGTCTCCGCAAGGCGACCCCCACGCTCCTTGAGCCGATGATGGCCGTGGAAGTCGACACGCCTGAGGACTTCATGGGCGACGTCATGGGCGACCTCTCCGGCCGCCGTGGTCACATCGAGGGTATGGAGCCTCGCGGCAACGCACAGATCGTGCGTGCGAAGGTGCCGCTGGCCAACATGTTCGGCTACGCGACCGACCTCCGCTCGCGCACGCAGGGCCGCGCGGCGTACACCATGCACTTCAAGGCGTACGAGCCGGTTCCGAAGAGCATCGCCGAAGAGATCGTGAGCAAGGTCCAGGGCTAGGCCCGGGACCAGAGGAGCCGATGATGGCAAAGAAGAAGTTCGAGCGTACCAAGCCGCATATGAACGTCGGTACCATCGGTCACGTCGACCACGGCAAGACGACGCTCACCGCCGCAATCACGAAGTGCCTCGCGGCTCAGGGCAAGGCTGACTTCACCCCGTTCGACCAGATCGACAAGGCCCCGGAAGAGCGCGAGCGCGGCATCACCATCGCGATCGCCCACGTCGAGTACGAGACCGACAAGCGGCACTACGCGCACGTCGACTGCCCGGGCCACGCCGACTACGTCAAGAACATGATCACCGGCGCGGCGCAGATGGACGGCGCGATCCTCGTCGTCTCGGCCGCCGACGGTCCCATGCCGCAGACCCGCGAGCACATCCTCCTGGCCCGCCAGGTCGGCGTGCCGGACATCGTCGTCTACCTCAACAAGGTCGACATGGTCGACGACCCCGAGCTCCTCGAGCTCGTCGAGCTCGAGGTCCGCGAGCTCCTCTCCGAGTACGGATTCCCGGGCGACGACATCCCGATCATCCTCGGCTCGGCGCTCAAGGCGCTCGAGTGCAGCGGGTGCGCCGTGGACGACACCTGCGAGTACTGCTCGTCGATCATGCAGCTCCTCGACGCCATCGACAACTTCTTCCCGGACCCGGTCCGCGACACGGAGAAGCCCTTCCTCATGGCCGTTGAGGACGTCTTCACCATCACCGGCCGCGGCACCGTCGCGACCGGCAGGGTCGAGCGCGGCGTCGTGAAGGTCGGCGACGAGGTCGAGATCGTGGGCATCCACGACACCCGCAAGACGGTCGTGACCGGCGTCGAGATGTTCCGCAAGCTCCTCGACCAGGCGCAGGCCGGCGACAACGTGGGCGTGCTCCTCAGAGGCGTCGCCCGCACCGACATCGAGCGCGGCCAGGTGCTCTGCAAGCCGGGCTCGATCACCCCGCACACCGAGTTCATGGGCCAGGTCTACATCCTCACCAAGGACGAAGGCGGCCGCCACACCCCGTTCTTCGACGGCTACCGCCCGCAGTTCTACTTCCGCACGACCGACGTCACCGGCGTCGCGCACCTACCGGAAGGCACCGAGATGGTCATGCCCGGCGACAACGTCGAGATCAGGGGCGAGCTCATCAACCCGATCGCGATGGAGGAGGGCCTCCGGTTCGCCATCCGTGAGGGTGGCCGCACCGTCGGCTCCGGCCGTGTCACGAAGATCCTGAAGTAAGCACCGTCGACGGAGGGTTGAAAAGTTGGCGAATCAAAAGATCCGCATCCGCCTGAAGGCCTACGATCACGAGATCGTGGACCAGTCCACGAAGAAGATCGTCGAGACGGCGCAGCAGACCGGCGCAAAGGTGGCGGGACCCATCCCGCTTCCCACCGAGCGCAACCTCTACTGCGTCATCCGCTCGCCGCACGTGAACAAGGACAGCCGCGAGCACTTTGAGATGAAGACGCACAAGCGCCTCATCGACATTCTCGAGCCCACGGCAAAGACGGTCGATTCGCTGATGCGCCTCGACCTCCCTGCCGGCGTGGACATCGAGATCAAGCTCTAGCACCACCGAAGCACGGTTGTACCCCGGCGTACGTGCCGGTTGGAAAGAACGCGGTCCTCTGGGAAGCGGCGCAACGGCGTCGGCACGTGGGCCCACGATCGCACGACGCAGAAGGTGAGAAGGATGGCAAAGGCGATACTCGGCAAGAAGCTGGGCATGACCCAGGTCTGGAGTGCCGATGACAGGTTGCTACCTGTCACGGTCATCGAGGCCGGGCCGTGCGTTGTCGCGCAGGTGCGCACGCTCGAGCGTGACGGCTACCGTGCGATCCAGCTTGGCTACGGTGATATCAAGGAGTCGAAGGTCAACAAGCCCGATGCGGGTCACTTCAAGAAGGCGGGCATCGCTCCCAGGCGCCACCTCGCCGAGGTTCGCCTGGACGAGGGCGAGACCTACAAGGTCGGAGACGCGGTCACGGTCGACATGCTGGAGCCCGGCATGCACGTTCACATCTCCGGCACCAGCAAGGGCAAGGGCTTCCAGGGCGTCATCAAGCGTCATAACTACAAGGGCGGTCCTGGTGGACACGGTTCGCACTTCCACCGCGCGCCCGGCTCGGTCGGCCAGTCCTCGTCGCCCTCGCGGGTCTTCAAGGGGATGCGCCTTCCGGGTCACATGGGAAGCGAGACGGTCACCGTCCGCAATCTCGAGGTCGTCCGGGTGGACGCCGAGCAGAACCTGCTCGTCGTGAAGGGTGCCGTTCCCGGCGGCAAGAACAGCCTGCTGACGATCCGTCTTGCCTGAGCGCCGCGTGCGGCCTACGGCTTGTTTCGAGGAGTAAATGATGGCGACAGTTGATGTGAAAGACGTGAGCGGGAAGAAGGTTGGATCGGCGGACCTCGCCGACGCCGTCTTCTCGATCGAACCGAATACCTTCGCAGTGCACCAGGTGGTGCGCAGCCAGATGGCGGCCCGCCGCCAGGGCACGCACTCATCCAAGGGCCGCAGCGACGTGAGCGGCGGTGGCGCAAAGCCGTGGCGCCAGAAGGGCACCGGGCGCGCTCGTCAGGGCAGCATCCGCTCGCCTCAGTGGAAGGGCGGCGGTGTGGTCTTCGGCCCGACGCCGCGTGACCACGGCTTCAAGGTGCCGAAGAAGGTCGTCAAGCTGGCGATGCGGAGCGTGCTCTCCGCCAAGAACGCCGAGGGCGTGCTCTACGTCATCGAGGGCTTCTCCTTCGACGAGCCGTCCACGAAGCTGGCCGCACAGGTGCTGGCCTCGCTCGGCATCGCGGGCCGCTGCACAGTGGTCGTCGAGAACGATGACGTGAACGCGCTGCTCTCGCTTCGGAACCTCCCCAAGGTCCGTGCGATCACTGCGTCCGAGTCGAACACCTACGATCTCGTGGACAACACGGCCGTGCTGTTCACGAAGCCCGCACTCGAGTGGCTCGAGGGGGTGCTGAAGTAATGTACGATGCCCGCAGCATCATCATCCGCCCCATCGTGTCGGAGAAGTCCTATTCACTGATGGAGCTCAACCGCTACACGTTCGAGGTAGACAAGCGCGCCACCAAGCCGCATATCGCGAGCGCGATCGAGGAGATTTTCGGGGTCACCGTGACGAGCGTGAATACCATGAACGTCGCCGGCAAGCCCCGTCGTCTGCGCTACAACAAGGGAATCACGCGTACGTGGAAGAAGGCTGTCGTCACCCTCAAGGATGGCGACAAGATCGATCTGTTCGAGGGCAGGTAGGCCCCGAACCGGGATCGGGAGGCCGGGTCGACGACCCGATATGGAGCCTCCCGGCACCGTGGTAGTCCGGCGTCGAGCCGCCGGTGCGCGATGCACCGAGTCCCAGACGGCTCGGCCAACGGACGGAAGGAGAGGACATGGGACTGAAGAAGTACAAGCCGACCTCGCCGGGTCGTCGATTCCAGACGGTCTCCGACTTTGCGGAGATCACGACGGCCACGCCCGAGAAGTCGCTGTTGGAGCCGCTGCCCAATCGTGGTGGCCGTAACAACAACGGGCGCATCACCACGCGGCACCAAGGTGGCGGCCACAAGCGCCAGTACCGCAAGATCGACTTCAAGCGAAACAAGGACGGCATTCCCGCGAAGGTCGCAACGATCGAGTACGACCCGAACCGCTCGGCGCGCATTGCGCTGCTGCACTATGCGGACGGCGAGAAGCGCTACATCATCGCGCCGCAGAAGCTTGCCGTCGGCGACACGGTCATGTCGGGTGTCGAAGCCGACATCAAGCCCGGAAACGCGTTGCCGCTCGTGAGCATTCCGACCGGTACGGTTGTGCATGCCATCGAGCTCCAGCCGGGTCGCGGTGCGGCGCTGGCTCGCTCGGCGGGTACGTCGGCGCAGCTGATGGCCAAGGAAGGCGCCTACGCGATCCTGCGCATGCCGTCCTCGGAGATGCGTATGGTGCCGCTCGGCTGTCGTGCAACCGTCGGCGTCGTCGGTAACCCCGAGCACGAAGGCATCTCGGTGGGCAAGGCCGGCCGCAAGCGTTGGGCGGGCGTTCGTCCGACGGTTCGTGGTACCGCGATGAACCCGGTCGACCACCCGCACGGTGGTGGCGAGGGCAAGAACAAGACCGCCGGCCGTCACCCGGTCACCCCGTGGGGCGTGCCCACCAAGGGTCACCGCACTCGGTCGAAGAAGAAGGCGTCCGACGCCATGATCATTCGCCGCCGCAAGAAGTAACACGGGCAGTAGAGGAGCTGAGTCGAGAGCTATGAGCAGAAGCCTGAAGAAGGGTCCCTACGTCGAGCCCCGTTTGCTGCAGCGGATCCACACGATGAACGAGGCCGGCGAGAAGAAGGTCATCAAGACGTGGTCCCGCGCGTCCACGATCTTCCCGGAGATGGTGGGGCACACGATCGCCGTTCACGACGGCCGCAAGCATGTCCCGGTGTACGTCACCGAGTCCATGGTCGGTCACAAGCTCGGCGAGTTCTCGCCGACCCGCACGTTCCGCGGGCATGCCGCTGACCGCAAGGGCAAGCGATAGGGCCGTCACTGTCGTCACCCGGTCATCCGCGCGGGAGCGCGCTGGCTGGTCGTAGTCGGAGGTTCGAGTAGATGGAAGCAAGAGCAGTAGCGAGATATGTCAGGGTGAGCCCCCGCAAGGCGCGCCTCGTCGTGGACCTCGTCCGCGGCAAGTCGGTGCCGGACGCCGAGGCGATCCTCCGGTTCTCCGATCGTGCAGCTGCAGAGGTTGTGGGCAAGGTCGTCCACAGCGCAGCAGCGAACGCCGAGAAGAACCTGAAGATCCGCCCCGAGACGCTCTTCATCTCGGAGGCGTTCGTGGACGAGGGCCCCACCCTCAAGCGCATCACCCCGCGTGCGATGGGGCGTGCGTTCCGGATCAACAAGCGCACGAGTCACATCACCGTCATCGTCAAGCAGCGAGAGGAGGCGTAGCGCCGTGGGTCAGAAAGTCCAACCGATCGGGTTCAGAATAGGCATCACGGAGAATTGGCGTTCGCGCTGGTATCAGGGCAAGGGCTACAGCCAGACGCTCGCTGAGGACCTCGCGATCCGCAAGTTCCTCAAGGTTCGCCTGCAGCGCGCCGCGATCTCGCGTGTCGACATCGAGCGCAAGGGCGACAAGGTGATCGTTGAGCTTTGGACGGCCCGTCCGGGCATCGTCATCGGCAAGAAGGGCGCCGAGGTCGACGTGCTGCGCAAGCAGCTCGAGTCGCTCGCCGGCAAGCCCGTCGCGGTGAACATCGTGGAGATCAAGCGGCCCGAGCTCGACGCCGCGCTCGTCGCCCAGGGTGTCGCCGAGCAGCTCGTCGCGCGTGTCGGCTTCCGCCGCGCGATGAAGAAGGCCGTCACGAGCGCGATGAAGGGCGGCGCTCTCGGTATCCGCATCCAGTGCTCGGGCCGCCTCGGTGGCGCCGAGATGAGCCGCCGGGAGTGGTACCGCGAGGGTCGCGTGCCGCTCCACACGCTGCGCGCGAAGATCGACTACGGCACGACCGATGCCGTCACCACCGTCGGCGTCGTCGGCGTGAAGGTCTGGGTCTACCGCGGCGACATGCTTCCGGGTCAGCCTGATCCGGTCCTCACGGACAGCGGCCCGAGGCCGCGCCAGGACCGTCCCGCTCGCGGTCGTCGTCGTGACGGCGAAGGGAGGGCGTAGCGATGCTGCTTCCCAAGCGAGTCAAGCACCGCAAGGTCATGCGCGGTGCCATGAAGGGCGCCGCGAAGGGCGGTACGGCGGTCCACTTCGGTGACTACGGGCTGAAGGCCCTGGAGCCCGCCTGGATCACGAACCGCCAGATCGAAGCGGCGCGTGTCGCGATGACCCGCCACATGAAGCGTGGCGGCAAGGTGTGGATCAACATCTTCCCGGACAAGCCCGTTACGCAGAAGCCGGCTGAGACCCGCATGGGTTCCGGCAAGGGCAACCCCGAGAAGTGGGTCGCGGTCGTCAAGCCGGGCCGCGTCATGTTCGAGGTTGCCGGCGTGAGCGAGGAAGTGGCGCGTGAGGCCATCCGCCTCGCAGCGCAGAAGCTTCCGATCAAGTGCAAGTTCGTCACGAGAGCCGACTCTGGCGGTGAGGCATAGATGAAGGCAAGCGAGATCAAGGACCTGGCTGATAGCGAGCTGGTTCAGAAGCTGAAGGACTCCCGCGCGGAGCTGTTCAACCTGCGTTTCCAGCTGGCTACCGGGCAGCTGGACAACCCGCTCCGAATCGGGGCCGTGAAGAAGGACATCGCCCGTCTGCATACCGAGATGCGTGCACGCGAGATCGACGCTGCACGCACCGGCGCGTAGTCGGCAAGGAAGGGATGACGGATGACAACCGAGCGTAACAGCCGCAAGGAGCGCCAGGGCCTCGTGGTCTCGGCTGGCGGCGAGAAGACGTGCGTCGTGCTCGTCGAGGCCCGCAAGCGGCACCCGCTCTACGGCAAGATGATCACCCGCAGCACCAAGTTCCACGCGCACGATGAGGAGAACGCCGCGCAGGTGGGAGACCGCGTCCGGATCATGGAGACCCGGCCGATCTCGAAGCTCAAGCACTGGCGCGTCGTCGAGATCGTCGAGAAGGCCAAGTAGCACTGGTCCGCTCGGGGCGACCGCCTCGATGACCGGGTAGGCACAGGCACACGGAGGAATAGATGATCCAGGTAGAGACACGGCTGAAAGTCGCCGACAACTCGGGTGCGCGGAAGGTCGCGTGCATCAAGGTGCTCGGCGGCTCCAAGCGCCGTTACGCGTACGTCGGTGACACCATCGTGTGCGCGGTGAAGGAAGCCACGCCCAACGGCGCCGTCAAGAAGGGCGACGTGGTCAAGGCGGTGGTCGTGCGCACGAAGAAGGAGATGCGTCGCCCCGACGGCAGCTACATCAAGTTCGATGAGAACGCCGCCGTCATCATCGACGCGCAGGGTAACCCCCGCGGCACGCGCATCTTCGGCCCCGTGGCCCGAGAGCTCCGCGACCGCAAGTACATGAAGATCGTTTCGCTCGCCCCGGAAGTCCTGTAGGAGGTGACGCACGTGGCAAAGTCATTGACAGTCAAGAAGGGCGATACGGTCCGCGTCATCGCCGGCAAGGACAAGGGTAAGGAGGGCAAGGTCCTCCGCACCGTGCCGGAGAAGGAGCGCATCGTCGTCACGAACGTGCACATGATCAAGAAGGCGACCCGTCCCAGTCAGCGGAACCAGCAGGGCGGCATCATCGAGATGGAAGGCACCATCCACGTCTCGAACGTCATGCTGCTGTGTCCGAACTGTGGGGAGCCGACGCGTGCGGCCCGCCGTCGCGTCGAGGGTACTCGGATTCGCGTGTGCAAGAAGTGCGGCAAGGACGTCGACAAGTAGCGAAGCGGCGCAACCGCGCCGGGGGATAAGTCCCGCCGGGTCGGAAATCCGTCGGGCGAACAACACGGAGGTCGAACAACACGTGGCACCACGACTGAAAGAGCAGTACAAGAAGGAGATCGCGCCCAAGCTCCTCACGGATGCTCGGGTACACGAACGTGCATCAGGTCCCGGGCCTCGAGAAGGTCGTCCTCAACATGGGCGTCGGCTCGGCGGTGCAGGACCCCAAGCAGCTCGAGGCCGCGATGAACGACATGGTCATCATCAGCGGCCAGAAGCCCGTCATCACGCGCGCGAAGAAGTCGATCGCGAGCTTCAAGCTGCGCCAGGGCATGCCGATCGGCGCGAAGGTCACGCTGCGCGGCGACCGCATGTGGGAGTTCACCGACCGCCTGCTGGCGACGGCGCTTCCGCGTATCCGCGACTTCCGCGGCATCAGCGCGACGTCGTTCGACGGTCGCGGCAACTACAGCCTCGGCGTGACGGAGCAGCTGATCTTCCCGGAGATCGAGTACGACAAGGTCGACCGGACCCGCGGCATGGACATCACGTTCGTCACGACTGCGAAAACCGACGAGGAGTGCCGGGCGCTTCTGACGGAGCTCGGATTCCCGTTCAAGCGATAGACAGGCATGGGCGGTCCGCCCGCGAGGCGAATCGTCCCGGCAAGGAGGGCATCAAGTGGCAAAGAAGTCGATGATCGCCAAGGCCAAGCGCACGCCGAAGTTCAGCGTTCGCCAGGTCAACCGCTGCACGCGGTGCGGCCGCCCGCGCGCGTTCTACCGGCAGTTCGGCCTCTGCCGAATCTGCGTGCGAGAGCTTGCGAGCAAGGGCGAGCTGCCCGGCGTCCGCAAGGCAAGCTGGTAGACCTGCGCCTGACCGTACTGAGGGACTCGACAGGCGCCCGGGTCATGGGCCCGGACGAACCGGCGAGACCGGAGTAAGTCCAATCACAGGAGGACACAACCATGAGCATGACCGACCCCATCGCAGACATGTTGACCCGCGTGCGCAACGCCAACTCGGCGTTCCACACGAGCGTCTCGATGCCTTCGTCCAAGAAGCTGGTGGAGATCGCCCGCATCCTCAAGGACGAGGGCTACATCACCGAGTACACCGTCGTGCCGAGTGAGCCGCAGGCCACGCTTGAGATCACCCTCAAGTACGGCCCCAAGAAGCAGCGCACGATCACCGGCATCCGCCGCATCAGCAAGCCGGGTCTCCGCGTGTACGCCCGCAAGGACGAGCTTCCCCGTGTCCTCGGCGGTCTTGGTACCGCGGTCATCTCGACTTCGAGTGGCGTCATGACCGACAAACAGGCCCGCGCCGCCGGCGTGGGTGGCGAAGTCATCGCCTACATCTGGTAGTCCGGACCGGACTGAAAGGAGCAAGCCGTGTCTCGTATCGGCAAGCAGCCCATCCCGGTCCCGTCCGGGGTCGAGGTGGCAATCAACGGTACTGAGGTGACCGTCACGGGTCCGAAGGGGACGCTTAGTGCCTCGTTCAACCCGGACATGACCATCGCGATGGAAGATGGCGCTGTCACCGTCAGCCGCCCCAGCGACGAGCGTCGTCACCGCTCGCTGCACGGCCTGACTCGCACGCTCATCGCCAACATGGTGACTGGCGTGTCGCAGGGCTTCCAGAAGGACCTCGAGATCGTCGGCGTCGGCTACCGAGCAGCGCTCAACGGCGACACGATCGACCTGAGCCTCGGCTTCAGCCACCCGGTTGCAGTCAAGGCGAAGGACGGCATCACATTCGAGGTTCCCGCGCCGACGAAGATCAGCGTCAAGGGCATCGACAAGCAGAAGGTCGGCCAGGTGGCGGCCGAGATCCGCAAGATCCGCCCGCCGGAGCCGTACAAGGGCAAGGGTGTCCGGTACGCGGGCGAGCATGTCCGCCGCAAGCTCGGTAAGGCCGCCAAGTAGTCGAACACCCCCGCGCCGAGCGTTCGGTGCGAGATGACGAGGAGAGTAGGACCCGACGATGAACCAGAGCAAGGCAAAGGCAGCAGCCCTCGCACGGCGCCAGCGGCGCGTGCGCGGCAAGGTCAGCGGCACGGCAGAGCGTCCCAGGCTCCGCGTGACCCGCTCGAATGCAAACATCTACGCCCAGATCGTCGACGACCTTGCCGGTCGCACGGTGGTCTCGGCATCCACGCTCGACGCGGAGCTCAGGGCCACGCTGAAGGTCGGCTCGAACGCCGACGCGGCGAAGGCGGTCGGCGAGCTCGTGGCCAAGCGTGCGCTCGAAGCCGGCATCAACACCGTCGTCTTCGACCGTGGCGGCCATCTGTACCACGGCCGCGTGAAGTCACTCGCCGACGGTGCCCGCGGCGCCGGCCTGACGTTCTAAGGGAGGAATTCAATGGCACGCGAACGTGAGGCCGCTCCGGTCTCGGAGCTCCAGGAGAAGGTCGTCTACATCAACCGCGTCTCCAAGGTCGTCAAGGGTGGTCGCCGCTTCTCGCTGACCGCGCTCGTCGTCGTCGGCGACGGCAAGGGTCGCGTTGGCGTCGGCATGGGCAAGTCCCAAGAAGTGCCGGTCGCGATCAAGAAGGGCGTCGAAGACGCCAAGAAGAACATGTTCACGTTCCCGCTCAAGAACGGCACGATTCCGCACGCCATCATGGGCGAGTACGGCGCCGGCAAGGTCATGCTGAAGCCGGCCGCGCCCGGTACCGGTGTCATCGCCGGCGGTCCGGTTCGCGCGCTCATGGAGCTTGGTGGCGTCACCGACGTGCTCTCGAAGTCGCTGGGGACGAACAACGCGCTCAACATGGTGAAGGCTGCCGCACAGGGCCTGCAGTCACTCTCGAGCCCCGAAGACGTCGCACGGCGGCGCGGCAAGACCGTTGCCGAGCTGTACGGACTGGAGGGATAACGAATGCCCAAGTCTGCGAAGACCGCAACGCTCAAGATCACCCAGGTCAAGAGCGTCATCGGCGCTCCCGCCGACCAGCGCGCCACGGTGCGCGCGCTCGGCCTGAAGCGCATTCGTCACACCGTGGAGCAGGCGGACACGCCGGTCATCCGCGGCATGATCTTCAAGGTCAAGCACCTTGTGGAGGTCGAGAAAGTCTAGGGCGCGTCCGCGCCTCACTGTCAGTCAGCCGGCGGCGAGCGGCCGGCACCGGGAGCGGAGCTCCCGGAGCGATCGAAGAAGGAGCGTAACCAGGCATGCAGATTCACGACCTGTTTCCGGCGCCCGGGTCCCGCAAGGACCGCAAGCGCGTCGGCCGCGGACACGGCAGCGGACATGGCGGCCGTTCCGGCAAGGGCGACAAGGGCCAGA
Organism: uncultured Actinomycetes bacterium; assembly: GCA_963817405.1. Taxonomy (GTDB): domain Bacteria; phylum Actinomycetota; class Coriobacteriia; order Anaerosomatales; family Anaerosomataceae; genus CAWFNW01. The sequence goes on along the minus strand of CAWFNW010000001.1, from coordinate 735,361 downwards.
ACTCCCGCTCCGGCGGCGGCAAGGGTCCCGGCTTCGAGGGTGGGCAGAACCCGCTCGCGATGCGCCTGCCGAAGCTGCCCGGCTTCAAGAACCGTAACCGCGTCGAGTACGCGATCGTGAACGTCTCGCGCCTCGAGGGGCTCTTCGCCGCGGGCGATGTCGTTGACGTCGACGCGCTGTTCGCCAAGGGCGTGACCAAGTCCAAGACGGACCCGGTCAAGGTGCTCGGCGACGGCGAGATCACGAAGGCCCTGACCATCAAGGTCGACAAGGTCTCCGGTCAGGCGAAAGCCAAGATCGAGGCCGCGGGAGGGACGGTCGAGCAGCCGTGATAGAGGCCCTCGTCAACGCATTTCGTATCCCGGACCTGCGCAAGAAGATCCTCTTCACCCTTGCCGTGATCGCGCTCTACCGCGTCGGTGCGCACATCCCCGTTCCGGGAATCGATCCCGGGGCCGTGAAGGAGATCGTCCAGTCGGGCGCTGCGCTGGGCCTGCTCAACCTGTTCGCCGGCGGCGCGCTCGAGAACTTCGCGATCTTCTCGCTCGGCATCATGCCGTACATCACGTCGTCGATCATCATGCAGCTCCTACAGGCCGTCATCCCGACCGTGGAGCGATGGTCGAAGGAGGGAGAGGCTGGTCAGCGCAAGATCACGCAGACCACACGCTACATGACCCTCGGCATCGGTCTCGTGGAGTCCGTCGGTCTTCTGACCGTCTTCCAGGCACCGCCTCCTAACGGCTTGGGCGTGCAGTTCGACTGGCTCACCCGGATCGTGATCGTCATCAGCCTGCTCGCCGGCACGGCATTCATCATGTGGCTCGGCGAGCTGATCACCCAGCGCGGTATCGGTAACGGCATGTCGCTGCTTATCTTCGCGAGCATCGTCGCCCGCTTCCCGGTGACGATCGTGAACTCCCTTCAGCTGAACGAGTGGTACCTGACCGTGGCGCTCCTCGTGATTGCGCTTGGGGTTGTCGCGGCCGTGGTCTTCATGGAACGAGGGCAGCGGCGCATCCCGGTGCAGTACGCGAAGCGTGTCGTCGGGCGCCGCGTCTACGGCGGTCAGGGCACCTACATCCCGCTGAAAGTCAACGGCGCGAACGTCATCCCGATCATCTTCGCGTCGTCGGTGCTGCTGTTCCCGGCAACGATCGCGCAGTTCTTCCCGACCGTTTCGTGGCTCGCAAGCGCGAGCAAGTTCCTGTCAAACGGCTGGGGCCATCTCACGCTCTACACGCTGCTCATCGTGTTCTTCACCTACTTCTACACCGCACTGGTCTTCAACCCAGTCGACCTCGGCGACAACCTGCGCAAGAACGGCGGGTTCATCCCGGGCGTCCGTCCTGGCAAGCAGACCATCACGTACATCGAAAACGTGCTCAACCGGATCACGCTTCCCGGCGCGCTCTTCCTCGCCGCAATCGCGGTCGCTCCGCAGGCGTTGTTCCAAGCTTCAGGGACCGCCTCGCCGCTCCTGCGGGCGTTCGGTGGTACGTCGATCCTCATCATGGTGGGCGTTGCGCTCGAGACCATGACTCAGCTTGAAAGCCAGCTGAAGATGCGTCACTACGACGGCTTCTTCAAGTAGAACGCGACAGGAGGAGGGGACCGATGAACATCGTGCTACTGGGCGCTCCTGGCGCCGGCAAAGGCACGCAGGCAGCCAAGCTCATCGAGACCTACGGCCTCGTCCACATCTCGACGGGCGACATCCTCCGCAAGGCGGTCGCCGACAAGACGCCGCTCGGCATCGCGGCGAAGGGCTTCATGGACAACGGCGAGCTCGTGCCGGACGAGGTCGTCATCGGCCTCGTGAAGGCTCGCCTCCAGGAGCCCGACGCGGAAGCAGGGTTCATCCTGGACGGCTTCCCGCGCACGGTGGCGCAGGCCGACGCGCTCGGTGCCGCGCTTAAGGAGCTCGGCAAGGGCATCGACGCGGTCGTGAGCGTCGAGGTCGACATGCCGCTGCTGCTTGACCGGCTCACCGCCCGGCGCACCTGCCGGGGTTGCGGCGGGATCTTCAACGTGATCTCGCAGCCTGAGGCCGCGTCCGGCGTCTGTTCGCAGTGCGGCGGCGAGCTCTACCAGCGCGACGATGATACGGTCGAGACGGTCTCCAACCGCCTCGCCGTGTACGAGCGCAACACGGCGCCGCTCATCGAGTACTACCGCGAGCGGGGCCTGCTGCGTCCGGTCGACGGCAACCAGCCGGTGGACGACGTGTTCGCCGCCATCCGGACAGTCCTGGAGGCGTAGCGCTGCGTGATCGTCACCAAGTCGCCCGCTGAACTCAAGATCATGCGCGAGGCCGGCCGCATCACTGCGGTCGCCTTGCGTCTCGTGGGCGAGGCGGTGCGCCCGGGCGTGACGACGCGTGAGCTCGACGCGATCGCTGAGGAGTACATCCGGTCCGAGGGAGCGTCTCCCGCGTTCAAGGGCTATCAGGGCTTCCCGGCCACGCTTTGCACCTCGCCGAACGACCAGGTCGTGCACGGTATTCCCGGTCGCACGGTCCTCCGCGAAGGAGACATCCTCTCGGTGGACTGCGGCGCGATCGTCGACGGCTACTATGGGGACTCCGCGATGACGTTCGCCGTTGGGTCCGTCTCGAACGAGACGCAGCGGCTGCTTGACGTCACTGCTGCGTCGCTCCAGGCCGCGATCGCCCAGTGCTGGCCGGGCAGGCGGCTTTCGGATGTCTCGCACACGGTCCAAACGGTCGTGGAGGCCGCCGGCTTCTCGGTCGTGCGCGAATACGTCGGGCATGGCATCGGCCGAGCCATGCACGAGGAGCCGCAAGTCCCGAACTACGGGAGCCCCGGCAAGGGGCCGCAGCTCAAGCCGGGCATGGTGCTTGCAATCGAGCCGATGGTCAACGCCGGTGGGCACGCGGTGCACAGCCTGGACGATGGCTGGACGGTCGTCACCGACGACGGCCGGATGTCTGCCCATTTCGAGCACACGGTTGCAGTGACCGAGCACGGTCCGCTCGTGCTCACAAAGGAAGCATGACGGTTGGGTAGACTCAGGGCGTGCGAGTGAGATATACTCCACGTTTGCGACTTGAAGCCGGTAGAGGAGCAGTGCAGTTGGGAAAGCGCGAAGATGCCATAGAGATGGAGGGCACCGTCCTGGAGCCCCTCCCGAACGCTATGTTCAGGGTGGAGCTTGAGAACGGACACAAGGTGCTCGCGCACATCTCTGGCAAGATGCGCATGCACTACATCCGTATCCTGCCGGGGGACCGGGTCGTCGTCGAACTCTCACCGTACGACCTCACGCGGGGGAGGATCACGTACCGCTACAAGTAGGCGGTTCGTGAAGCGTCATGGAGACACCCGGCACCGTGGGTGTCTACTCGGAACGACAACAAGGCACCTGCGGCTGGGTGTGCAGATAGATTCACGAGTGTGATTCGAAAGGACGATCGATGAAGGTACGACCGTCAGTAAAGAGGATGTGTGAGAAGTGCAAGATCATCCGGCGTCATGGCCGGGTGCTTGTCATCTGCGAGAACCCTCGCCACAAGCAGCGCCAAGGTTAGGTAGGAGGAACACGTGGCACGTATCTCAGGCGTCGACCTCCCGCGCGAGAAGCGCGTCGAGATCGGACTGACCTACATCTACGGGATCGGGCTCACCACGAGCCAGACGATCCTGCGCGAAACCGGGATCGACCCGAACACGCGCGTCCGGAACCTCACCGAGGAAGAGGTCGTGCGTCTTCGCGAGTTCATCGACCGCAAGCTCAAGGTCGAAGGTGACCTTCGCCGTGAGGTCGGACAGAACATCAAGCGCCTCATGGAGATCGGCTGCTATCGCGGTCTTCGACACCGCAAGGGCCTGCCCGTTCGCGGTCAGCGTACGCACACCAACGCGCGTACTCGCAAGGGTCCGCGTCGCCAGATCGGCGCGAAGAAGAAGGGCAAGTAGTCCATGGTCGCCAAGAAGAAGAACGTCAAGACCCGGCTGAAGCGGAGCGAGCGCAAGAACATCGCTGTCGGCCAGGCGCACATTAAGAGCACGTTCAACAACACGATCATCTGCATCACGGATCCCACGGGCAACGTCATCTCGTGGCAGTCGGCCGGCACGGTGGGCTTCAAGGGCTCACGCAAGTCCACGCCGTTCGCTGCACAGATGGCCGCGGAGGCCTGCGCCAAGATGGCGCAGGAACACGGCGTCCGAAAGGTGTCCGTCTTCGTCAAGGGCCCGGGCTCGGGCCGTGAGACCGCGATCCGCTCGCTGCAGGCCGCCGGCCTGGAGATCTCGAGCATCCAGGATTGCACGCCCGTCCCGCACAATGGCTGCCGGCCGCGCAAGCGCCGTCGCGTTTAACACCAGGGAGGACCACCCCTATGGCACGGTATACTGGGGCGGACTGCAGACTCTGCCGCCGTGAAGGTATCAAGCTCTTCCTGAAGGGCGATCGCTGTTTTGGCGACAAGTGCGCCATCGAGCGTCGCCCGTACCCGCCGGGTCAGGCCGGCAAGAAGCGCCCTCGCGACAGCGAGTATCGCTTGCAGCTTCGTGAGAAGCAGCGGGCGAAGCGCATCTACGGTGTGCTCGAGAAGCAGTTCCGCAATTACTACAAGCTCGCGAGCCGCATGAGCGGCATCACGGGCGAGAACCTGCTCCGCTTGCTGGAAAGCCGTCTTGACAACGTCGTGTACCGTCTCGGCTTCGCCGCGTCGCGTGACGCCGCCCGCCAGATGGTGCGCCACGGCCACTTCCTCGTGAACGGCCGTCGGGTCGACATCCCGTCGTTCCGAGTCAAGCCCGGCTCTGTCGTGGCACTTGCCGCGAAGGCGAAGGACCTTAACGTCGTCAAGGCAGCCATCATCTCGTCCTCCAAGGTCGAGATCCCGGGCTGGCTTGAGGTCGATGTGGAGAAGCTGCAGGGCAAGGTGCTGTCGCTGCCGTCGCGCGAGCAGATCGATGCGCCGGTGCGCGAACAGCTCATCGTCGAGCTCTACTCCAAGTAACGCGACCTGATCGAAGCCAAGGAGGCTCCGTAAATGACCGAGTTCAAGAGACCCCAGGTGACTGTCGACGTCATCGACGAACGGACGGCGCGTTTCATCGTCGAGCCGCTCGAGCGTGGCTATGGCTACACCTTGGGCAACTCGATGCGGCGCGTCCTGCTGTCCTCCCTCCAGGGGGCGGCAGCGACCTCGATCCGCGTCGAGGGCGTCCAGCACGAGTTCTCGACGATCGAGGGTGTCCGTGAGGACATCACCGACATCGTCCTTAACATCAAGGGCCTCGTCTTCCGCGACACCGGGATCGGCGAAGGCGACGCTGTCGCCACGCTCGCCATCAAGGGTCCCAGGGTCGTGACCGGCGCAGACCTCAAGGTGCCGTCGGAGTTCGAGCTCGTGAATCCCGAGCACGTCATTGCGAACCTCGAGGGCAAGGGCTCGCTCGAGATGAGCGTGCGGATCGGCACCGGCCGCGGCTACACCACGGCTGACAAGAACAAGCGCGCCGACGACCCGATCGGGGTCATCACGGTCGACTCGCTCTTCAGCCCGGTCTCGCGCTCGACCTACGTCGTCGAGAACACCCGCGTGGGCCAGCGCACCGACTTCGACAAGCTGGTGCTGGAAGTCGAGACGAACGGCGCGATGAATCCGTCCGATGCCGTAGCCCGTGCATCGCGCATCATCAACGAGCACATGATGCTGTTCGCCGAGCACGCGGCGACACCGCTCGAGGAAGAGGGGATCTTCGCGGCCAAGACGGACGAGAAGGATGCCGTCCTGGAGACGCCGATCGAGGATCTGGACCTCACGGTCCGTTCGTTCAACTGCCTCAAGCGGCAGGGCGTGAACACTATCGGCCAACTGACCGAGTGCAGCGAAGCCGACCTGCTCAACATCCGGAACTTCGGCGCCAAGTCCATCGAAGAAGTGAAAGACAAGCTTCAGGCGATGGGTCTGGGCCTGGCTGGCTAGGAGAATCACGACATGAGACACGCCAAGAAGGGCCGCAAGCTCGGCACGGACGCCAGCCACACTCAGGCGATGCTCCGGAGCCTCGCACGCGCCCTGTTCATCAACGAACGCATCAAGACCACTGAGGCCCGCGCCAAGGAGGTCCGTTCGCTCGTCGAGCGCATCATCACCTGGGGTAAGAAGGGCGACGTGCACTCCCGTCGCCTCGCGCTCGCCGAGCTCAACGACCGCGAGCTCGTCCACAAGATCTTCGCGGACATCGCGCCGCGGTTCGCCGAGCGGGAGGGCGGCTACACGCGCATCCTGAAGCTCGGTCCGCGCAAGGGCGACGCGGCTCCCATGGTGATCATGGAGCTCGTCGATTAGCAGTAGCATCAGTCCCGGCCGCGTGGCCGGGAGTTGACGACTCCGAGGGCCTCGCGTATTCGTGAGGTCCTCGGTCGTTCGTAAGGGAGCAATCAGCCACCGTGATCGTGTTCGGCAAAGTCAGCTACACGTACCCGGGTTCGTCAGCGCCCGCGGTCGCCGACCTCACCTTCTCGCTCGCGCCTGGCGAATGGCTGTCCGTCGTGGGTGCCAACGGGAGCGGTAAGTCCACGCTGGCGCGTCTCGTGAACGGGCTTCTGGCGCCTGCGTCCGGACGGGTTGAGGTTGACGGCGTGGACACGTCCGACGAGGCCCACGTGTGGGACGTGCGGCGCAAAGTCGGGCTCGTCCTGCAGAATCCCGACAACCAGATCGTCGGCACGTTCGTGGAGGAAGACGTCGCTTTCGGCCCCGAGAATCTGTGCGTGCCACGCCCCGAGCTGCGCGAGCGGGTGGACGCGGCGCTCGCCGCCGTGGGCCTGACCGGCCTCGAGCGGCGGGAGCCCCATCTGCTCTCCGAGGGTCAGAAGCAGCGCCTCGCCATCGCCGGGGCGCTTGCAATGCAGCCGAGCTATCTGGTGTTCGACGAGGCGACGGCGATGCTCGACTTGGAGGGGCGCACAAGCGTGATTCGCGTGATCGAGCGCCTGCACGCCGCCGGAACCGGCGTGCTCCAGGTCACCCACGACCTCGGCGAGTCGCTTCGGGCGAATCGCGTGCTCGCGCTCCGTGCCGGCCGCGTGGCCTATCTCGGGCCGCCCGCCGGACTCCTCGCCGATGCCGAGCTGCTCGATGACCTTGGCCTTGCTGCTCCGGCTCTTGCGGTCATGGCGGCCGAGCTCGGCGTCACTGGCGCGGACGGCGCGCTCCCTGCCACTGCCGATGAGCTTGTGGAGGTGCTGTGGCGCTCGTAGCCGACAACGTCTCGTTCTCCTATTCAGCGCACACGTCGTTCACGACACCCGCGCTTGCCGGCGTGTCGATGCACGTCGGGTTGGGCGACGTCGTACTCGTCGTCGGCGCCACGGGCTCGGGCAAGTCCACGCTGCTCCGGCTGCTCGCGGGCCTCCTGGAGCCCGCCGCGGGCACGGTCGCCGTCGACGGGCAGGCAGCGTCGGCACGAAACGGCATCGGTCTCGTGTTCCAGAACCCCGAGATGCAATTCTTCGCCGAGACGGTGGCGGCCGACGTTGCGTTCGGCCCGAAGAACCTGGGCCTGCCTGAGCCGGAGGCCGTCGCCGAGCGGGCGCTTCGCTCGGTCGGCCTCGATCCGGCGGTGTTCGGCGAGCGCTCGCCGTTCACGCTGTCGGGTGGCGAGTCAAGGCGTGCGGCGATCGCCGGCGTCCTCGCCATGGAGCCGCGATACGTGCTCCTCGACGAGCCCACCGCGGGCCTCGACCGGCACGGCCGCGAAGCCGTGCTCGGTGCCATCGAGGCCGTGCGCGGGCGATCGGGGGTGCTTGTGGTGACGCATGACCCCGAGCAGTTCCTCGAGGTCGCCGACCGCATCATCGTCCTCGCTAGTGGAGTCGTGGTGTTCTCCGGCGACGCCCCTGCTTTCATGGAGCGTTTGGGTCCCGACGGCGCAGACGGGCTCAGACCCCCGGAGTTCGTGCGGGTGTCGCTGCTGCTGCGCGCCCGCGGGCTGGACATCCCTGTGCTTGGGCTGGAGCCGGTCGCCGCGGCTCACGCCGTCGCGTCTGCCCTTGGGGAGGCGTGATGCGGATCCCGTCCACCTTCGGGCAGTACGTGCCGGTGGAGTCGTGGGTGCACGCCCTCGACGCCCGCACGAAGATGGCGCTCGTCGCCGGCTTCACCGCGCTGCTGTTCTGGCCGACGGCTTCACAGGACTCGCATGTGCTGCGGCGCTGCTGGTTCTGGCGATTCGCGTATCACACGTGCCGTGGCGCATCGCGCTCAGGGGAGTTCGGGCGGTCATGCTCATCCTGCTGATCACGCTCGCTGCCAATGCGCTCAGGTGGAACCCGGCGACCGTCTCGCTCGTGCGCGTGGGTCCGCTCGCGGTCGACGCTGAGGGGCTCGTGACTGGTCTCTTCTTCGTGGTTCGCATCGTGCTGCTCGTCGTCGGCACTTCGCTCCTTACGCTCACGACCTCGCCCGTGGCGCTCACCGACGCGCTCGAGCGCATCATGCGACCGCTCGCGCGGATCGGCTTTCCTGCAGGCGAGGTCGCCATGATGCTCACCATCGCGCTTCGCTTCATCCCGACGACCGCGCAGGAGGCCGAGAAGATCGTCGTCGCGCAGACCGCGCGTGGCGCCCGCTTCGATGAAGGCGGTCTCGTTCGCAGGGCGCGGGCGTACATCCCCGTGCTCGTGCCGCTCTTCGTCAATCTCTTCCGGCGAGCAGACGACCTTGCCACGGCGATGGAGTCGCGCTGCTACCGCGGGGGCACGGACCGCACGCGGCTGCGAGAGGCCTTGATGCGGACGACCGACTGGGCGGTGCTACTCTTGGGGCCGGCCGTACTCGTCGCACTCGGCATCGTCCTGTAGGGGAGAGGTCATGCCCGCAACCATCGTTCTCACCGTCTCGTACGACGGCGCCCCGTTCGCGGGATTCGCGCGGCAGCCGGGGCTCGACACCGTGCAGGGCCGGCTCGAGGCCGCGCTGGCTACGGCGCTGCGGACGCCGGTGGAGACCACGGGGGCCGGCCGTACCGACGCGGGCGTTCACGCGCTCGGTCAGGTCGTGAGCTTCGAGGCGACCGGAACGGAGCCTGAGACGCCCGCGCTCCTCCGCTCGCTCAACGCGCTCGTCGGCGACGGCATTGTGGTGACCGAGGTACGGCGCGCAGCAACGGGTTTCAGCGCCAGGCATTCGGCGGTGGCGCGCGAGTACCGCTACCGCATCGTGCCCGGACCCGTACCGCCGCTCTTCCTGAAGCCATACGCGTGGTGGGTGCCCTCGGCGCTCGACCTCAGGGCGATGCGCGAGGCCGCGGCGCACCTCGTCGGCGAGCACGACTTCCACTCGTTCTGCGTTGCGGCCTCTGCCGAGGGGATGCGCACCTTCCGGCGGCTCGAATGCATCGAGATCGTGCCCGAGCACACGCTTGGTGAGCACGCCATCATCGTGCGGGTCGTGGGGAACGCCTTCCTGCACTCGATGGTGCGCGTGATCGTGGGCACACTCGTCGAGGTGGGGCGCGGCAAGCGTTCGCCGCAGTGGGTCGCCGAGGTGTTGGTCTCCGGGGACCGCGGGGCGGCGGGACCGACGGCTCCGCCCGAGGGGCTAACGCTCTGGCACGTGACGTACCCCGAGGAGTACCGGTTGTAGGCGCGAAGCCCGTTGTCTGGGGCATGGACACGCCCGGTGGCGTTTGTTGACACCCCTGAAGGGCGCGGTTAGAGTGTAAGGGTTCGCTTCAGAGCCCCGTGAACTCATGGAACGAACGCCATGCTATCAAGGTTGTGGAGGAGTCAGTGAGAACCTATTACGCAAAGCCCGGCGAGGTGGAGCGCGAGTGGCTGGTTGTGGACGCCACCGACATTCCGCTTGGCCGTCTGGCGAGCGAGATCGCCTCGATCCTCAAGGGGAAGCGCAAGCCGCAGTACACCCCGCACGTGGATGTTGGCGACTTCGTCATCGTCGTGAACGCCGAGAAGGTGAAGCTCACCGGCAACAAGCTTGCCGATAAGCGCAAGTACCGCCACTCGGGCTATCCGGGCGGCCTCAAGTCGATCTCCATCGGCGACATGCTCATCAAGCACCCCGAGCGCGTCATCGAGGGCGCCGTCAAGGGCATGCTGCCCAAGAACACCCTCGGTCGCGCCATGGGCAAGAAGCTCAAGGTGTACGCCGGTCCCGAGCATCCCCATCAGGCGCAGATGCCGCGTCAGATCACGTTGGAGGTTTAGCGCATGGCCGAGAACAAGGCAGTTTACTGGGGCACTGGTCGCCGCAAGACGGCGGTCGCGCGCGTTCGCCTCATTCCGGGTACCGGCCGCTACACCATCAACGGCCGTGAGTTCGAGGCCTACTTCGGCCGTGCAGGCATGAAGGGTTTCGTCGAGCAGCCGTTCAAGGTGACCGAGACGCTTGGCCACTTCGACGTCATCGCCAACATGCACGGCGGCGGCCTTTCCGGTCAGGCCGGCGCACTCCGCCACGGCATCGCGCGTGCGCTCTTGGAGGCTGGCGACGACTACCGTGCCGAGCTCAAGCGGGCCGGCCTCCTGCGCCGTGACCCTCGTATGGTCGAGCGCAAGAAGTACGGACTCAAGAAGGCCCGCAAGCGCCCGCAGTTCTCCAAGCGCTAGGACCTGCGACCCAGTTCATGGAATCAAGGCCCGCCTTCACGGCGGGCCTTGTGCTTGCCCCGCGAAGCCGGAAGGACCCGCCACATGTGGCGGGTCCTTCGTTGCGACGCGATGGTCTCGGGACGCGTTCGTCCGGTTAGGCCTCGCCGCGGAGGTCGATGATCTCGTAGCCCTTGGCCTCCACCTCGGCCCGACGGGCTAGCAGCTCTGCCGCCGCCGCCTCGTCAAGCACGTAACTGAGGTTCCCGCCCCGAGCGACGTAGGTCTGGCCGTAGCTGATGGGGACGTCGGAGGTCACGCCGCCCAGCACGGACTCGGCGACTGGACCGGTCTTGCGGGGGCCGTTGGCCACGAGCACGATGGTGGGGGCCTCGTACACGAGCTCGGCACCCATCGAGATCGCGTAGCGTGGGCTGTCCTCGACCGACGCGAAGTGGCCGTCTTCGACGGCGTTGCTCACGGTGCTGTCGTCCAGCTTGACCAGCAGCATGCGGTTGCCCTCGAACGGGATGCCGCTCTCGTGGAACGCAACATGCCCGCGGCCGCCGACACCGACGACGTGGAGGTCGATCCCGCCGAAGGACTTGATCTTGCGCTCGTAGGCATCAAGGATGTCTGCCTTGATTGAGCCGAGGACTCCGTCGGCGCCGTCACGGATGAAGATGGCCTTGCCTTGGTCGATACCCTGCATCTCGTAGTCCTCGGGATGCTCCTTGAGGGCCGCGACGAGCGCGTCCTGATCGATGAGGGTGCCATTCGGGACGTTCGTTTCCGAGCACTTGCAGTCGAGCAGGCAGAAGAGTTCCTGGATCATGAAGTAGGTGTACGACTCGGGGTGCAGGCAGCGCTCTTGAGGGTTGGCGCCCGGCAGGCCCACGTACTCGTCGAGGTTGAAGGTACGGACTCGGCTGGCATCGATGCGTTCCTCGTTGAACGCCTTCGCCAGGTTCTTGTAGAGGCCGGTGGGGGAGCTGCCGGTGGCGAGACCGAGCACGTACTCGGGCTTGAGCGCCTGCTTCTCCTTGATGTCCGTCTCGACGAGGTCGGCGGCCACCCTGCTCATCTGGTCAAAGTCGCGCGTGATGAAAATCTTGAACGACATGGCTGCCACCTATCCGATCGCGGCTTTGACCACATCGGCGACCTGCGCTGCGTACCGGTCTGTGAGTTCCTTCGTGGGGCCTTCGACCATGACGCGGCACATGTTCTGCGTGCCCGAGTAGCGCACCAGCACGCGGCCTTCGTCCTTGAGCTCGGCTTCGACCGCCTTGATCGCTTCCACGATCTCGGGGACGGTCTGGATGTCCGGCTTGCTCTTCACGTCCACGTTGATCAGCTTCTGCGGGAAGACGTCCATCTGGCGGGCCAGCTCGGAGAGCGGCTTGCCGGCCTTGAGCATCGCGGCCAGCAGCTGCATCGCGGTCAGGATCCCGTCGCCGGTCGTGTGGTGATCGAGGAAGATCATGTGGCCCGACTCCTCGCCGCCGAGCACCGCGCCTAGGCGCTGCATGTCCTCGAGCACGTAGCGGTCGCCGACCTTGGCGGCGTGGTTCTTGAAGCCGTACTTCTTCGCAGCCACGCCCAGCCCCATGTTGCTCATGATGGTGGAGACCAGCAGGTCGTTCTTGAGCCGGCCCTCGGCCTTCAGCATCTTGGCGCAGATGATCAGGATCTGGTCGCCGGTGATCTCGCCTCCGTTCTCGTCCACCGCGATGAGCCGATCGCCGTCGCCGTCGAAGGCCAGTCCGATGGCAGCGCCGGTCTCGACCACGCGTCTGCTTCAGATCGTCCGTGTGCTGCGAGCCGCAGTTGTCGTTGATGTTGAGACCGTTGGGCGTGTTGTGGATGACCGTGACCTCAGCACCCAGCTCGGTGAACGCCTCGGGCGCCACCTTGTAGGTGGCGCCGTTGGCCGTATCGAGGACGATCTTCAGACCCTCCATCGACAGCGACGCGCGGGAAGGTGTTCTTGAGAAAGACGATGTAGCGTCCCGTGGCGTCGTCCAGGCGGTAGGCGCGGCCCATGTCCTGCGGGGGCGGCACCATCTCCGGCAGCTTGCCGCCGAGGATCAGCTCCTCGATCTCCTCCTCCTGCTCGTCGGACAGCTTGAAGCCGGCGCCGGAGAAGATCTTGATGCCGTTGTCCTGGAACGGGTTGTGCGAAGCCGAGATGACGACGCCGGCGTCGGCCCGCATGCTCTCGGTGATGAACGCGATCCCGGGCGTCGGCAGCACGCCGACCAGGTAGGGAACGCCGCCCATCGAGGTGATGCCCGACTCGAGCGCGCTCTCCAGCATGTAGCCCGAGATGCGGGTGTCCTTGCCGATGATCACGCGGGTGAGTGTGGTCGCGTCTTCCTGAGGACGTGGGTGACCGCCTGCCCGACCGCGAAGGCCGTCGTGGCGTCCATGGGATAACGGTTGGCCTCGCCTCGGATCCCGTCGGTACCGAACAGCTTGCCCATGCGTTGCTCCTCTCGTCGGTCTCGTCGGCCTTCGCTGGTGCTCGAACAGGTTCATGTCGCCACAGCATCGTCCGCGCGGGTGCACTAGCGTGTCGACGATCTCCTGGCAGCCAGCGCTCCCCAGCGGCCGACACCTCGGCGCGAGCCCCTGAATCGTCTTGATGTAGTGCCTCGCGCGCGGCTGCGCTCGGCGGCTGGAGTGCGGCAGGAACGCCGCCCCGTCGCGCTGACGCCGGCGTCGTCGCGTCGCCCGTGAACGAGCGCAGCACAGCCTCGCCGTGCGCCGCTCGCACGCTCGGCCGCGCTTGCGTCGCGCGCCGGGAACCTTCGGCGACCATCGCCACGAAGCCGCTTGAGCGCGCTCCTCCTTCGCGCCAGGGCCAGCATCTCGAGCGCGCCTTCGTAGACGAGCATGCCCCAGCTCCTGCCTGGCAAAGAACGGCTGCCGCACGTCCCGGTACCAGCTCTCGAGCGCCACCAGGTTGGCGAGGTAGAGCACGTTGTTCGCGACCACGCGGACGAGCTTGCTGTACGCATGGGGACGGCGGTTCCGCTCGAAGCCCGGGGGCGGAGCCGCAGCGATGAGCTGGCCGTCCTCGAGGACGTCATCCCGGAGGACCGAGCCGGCGGCGACCACCGTGCCGTAGCCGACGCGGACCGGGCCGACCGCGCCGCCCTGGCCGCCGAGGAAGATGGCGGGCTGGTTCAGCATGACGCCGCGGGGCACGTCACCGAAGAGCGAGGCGGTCGTCTTGTCGCCGTCGGGCGTGAAGTTGAAGTGGATGTAGGAGCTGCCCACCTCGCTGTGGTCCTTGCGGCTGGTGCCGCCGGCCATCAGGCAGTCGCAGAAGTTGATCAGGCTCCCGAGCGTGACGAAGGGAAACAGGATGGTCTGCTTGAGGCCGACGCAGTGGGCGCCGTTGGCCTCCTCCTCCAGGAGGCAGCCTTCGCGGACCTGGGCACCCGAGACCCATGTTCGCCTTCTCGAGGAAGACCGACTGCTTGAAGTACCCGCCCTTGAGCGCCACCTTCGGACCCAGGCGGCAGTCGTCGAGCGTGACCGGTCCCTCGGCGCCGAGCGTGCACGCCCGCCGAGATGACCGTCTTGGCGCCGTGGATCCGGCACCCCGGCATGAGCGTCACACCATCGTTGGAGATGCGGTCGATATCGACGTCGTCGCCGATGTCCAGGCTGAGGGGATTTGGGATGCTGACGCCCTGCTCGATCAGTTGGACGACCTTCTCGTAGCCTCTGGGCTGCAGATCCATCGGGGTCCCTCCTGGGAGCGGATCGGTTCGCATGTCTGCTACGCGCGCGACATCCATACGACCTGCGCGAACGCCGGTAACCTCGCGAGATTCGCGCAGCATGGGCGCGCTGTCAAGCAGCCGTGCGTGAGGCGGAGCACGGCCATCCGTCACCCGTCCGTCAACTCGTCACTGCTATACTGCGGCTCGTGTGTCTGCGGTGACTTCGAACCCTGACCCCTCGCTCGAGGAGACCAGTTCTCATGTGCGGAATCGTTGGTTATGTGGGGCCCCGCCAGGCTAGCGAGGTGCTCTTGGCCGGCCTCGCGCGCTTGGAGTACCGCGGCTACGACTCGGCGGGTATCGCCATCGTCGGCGATGACCTGATCGAGGTCGTGCGTCGGGTCGGCAAGCTGCAGCACCTCAAGGATGCTATCGGGGCTGCTCCGGTGTCGGGGAGCGTCGGTATCGGGCACACGCGCTGGGCCACGCACGGTGCGCCGAATGAGGCGAATGCGCACCCGCACACGGACTGCCATAGCACCGTCGCGGTCGTGCACAACGGCATCATCGAGAACTTCGTCGAGCTCCGCGAGGAACTCGCGACCACCGGCCACGTGCTGCGCTCTGAGACCGACACCGAGGTCGTCGCGCATCTGATCGAGTCTGCGTACGACGGCGATCTCGCCGCCACGGTCGCCCTCGTGGTGCGCCGCCTGCACGGAAGCTACGCGCTTGGCGTTGTTCACCGGGACCACCCTCACGAGATCGTCGTGGCACGGCAGGACTCGCCGCTCATCATCGGCCTTGGCGAGGGCGAGAACATCGTGGCGAGCGACATCCCGGCGGTGCTTGAATACACGCGCGAGGTCCTGGTGCTCCACGACGGCGAGATCGCGACCGTGACCGCCGGCGCCGTTCGCGTCATTGACGCGAACGGCGCCGAGCCTGTCGCCGAGATCATGCATGTCGAGTGGGACCTCGATGCCGCCGAGAAAGGCGGTTACGACGACTTCATGCTGAAGGAGATCTTCGAGCAGCCCACGGCCATCCGTGAGACGATCCGCGGCCGGGTGGGGGCCGACGGCCACATCCAGACCTCCGAGCTTGCGATGACTGACGCGGAGATCGCCGCCATCGACCGTGTCGTCATCATCGCATGCGGCACGTCCTATCACGCAGGCGTCGTCGCCAAGACGCTCATCGAGACATGGGCCCGCATCCCGGTCGAGGTGGACTGGTCGAGCGAGTTCCGCTACCGGGACCCCATCGTCGACAGCGGGACACTCGTCGTCGCGGTGACGCAGTCGGGCGAGACGGCCGACACGCTCGCCGGCGTGCGCGAGGCGCGCCGGCGGGGCGCGAAAGCGTTCGCGATCACCAACGTGGTCGGCAGCCGTGTCACCCGCGAGAGCGATGGCGTGATCTATACGCACGCGGGCCCGGAGATCGGCGTGGCGGCGACAAAGACCTTCACCGCCCAAATCGCGGCGATCACTATGCTCGCGCTCAAGATCGCCCAGGCCAAGGGCGCGCTCAGCGAGGCGCGTATCGCGGCGCTCTGGGCCGGGCTCGAGCAGCTGCCGGAGATCGTAGAGTCCATCCTCGCGGACGAGCAGGACATCGAGGCGTGTGCCGCGAGCTGTACCTCGGCGGTCTCGTCGCTCTTCATCGGGCGAGGCATCGGCGTGCCGGTCGCCATGGAGGGCGCCCTGAAGCTCAAGGAGATCAGCTACATCCACGCCGAGGCGTATGCCGCCGGCGAGATGAAGCACGGCCCCATCGCCCTCATCACGCCGGAGGTTCCGGTCGTCGTCGTGGCGACGCAGGGTCAGACCTACGAGAAGATCATCAGCAATATCCAGGAGGTTCGCGCGCGCGGGGCCCGCATCATCGCGGTGGCGACGCGTGGCGACGAGGAGATCTCTCGCCATGCCGAGCACGTGCTGTGGGTACCACGCACCGACGAGGAGCTCTCCGCCATCCCGGCAACGGTCCCCCTGCAGCTTCTGGCGTACTACATCGCGAAGCTGAAGGGCTGCAACGTGGACCAGCCGCGCAACCTCGCCAAGTCAGTGACGGTGGAGTAGGGGATGGAGCCGCGTTCGATCACGGGGCTCGGCGTCGACATCGTCGAGATCGACCGGATGCGGTTGGCGCTCGAGCGGCATCCCCGTATGAAGGAGCGGCTCTTCTCCGCTGAGGAACGGGTGTACTGCGACGCACGCAACCGCCCCTACATCCACTACGCGACGCGGTTCGCTGCGAAGGAAGCGGTGCTCAAGGCGCTCGGGATGGGCTTCTCCGGCGGCATCCGGTTCACCGACGTCGAGGTCCTGCGTGACGAACGAGGCCGACCGGTGCCGCATCTGACCGGTCGGGCTGCGGAGATCGCTGCCGGGGCCGGCGTCGTCGAGATGCACCTGTCGCTCAGCTTCACGCACACCACAGCTGTTGCATCCGCGGTCGCTATCACCGAGGAGATGCGGCCGCGCCGCGAGGAGACGATGCCGACACCCCACGAACAGCTGGCGGCGTCGTTCAAGGACGCCCGGCGCATGCTCGACGAAGTCGGGAACGAACAGTCGTAGGTACGACGCGACGGGCCGCCTCGTGCGGCCCGTCCTCGTTTGAGGGGGCGCGATGCGCTACGCACTGACGGCCGAGCAGGTCCGGGACGCCGAGGCGGCCGCGGTCGCCTCGGGTGTGACGTCGCTCGAAGCACTCATGGAGCGCGCCGGCGGCGCCCTTGCCGCCGAGGTCGCGCGCCGCGCGCCCGAGGGCGAGATCGTGGTCGTGACCGGCAAGGGCAACAACGGCGGCGACGGTTGGGTGGCGGCTCGTGCCCTTGCCGATGCCGGGCGCGCGGTGCGCGTCCTCGCGTGTGCGCCGCCGGACGAGCTCACGGGCCCCGCGGCCGAGGCGGCGCACACGGCGGCGCGCGCGGGGGTGACGTGGGCCGACGCCTTCGACGGCGACTCGCTCCCGCAGGCTCTTGCGAGCGCTCGGGTCGTCGTCGACGCGGTGTTCGGGATCGGCTTCACCGGCGCCGCGCGCGAGCCGTACGCATCGGCGATCGAGGCGATCGCAGCCGCCCATGAAGCCGGTGTGCTCGTGGTCGCCGCCGATGTGCCGTCGGGCGTCGACGCCGACACGGGCGCGGCGGAGGGTCCGGCGGTGCGCGCTTCGGTGACCGTGACGTTCTCGGCGCTGAAGCCGGGGCTGCTTCTCTACCCGGGTGCAGCGCGGGCGGGGAAGATCGTCATCGCAGATGTCGGACTGCCGGCATCAACGGCCCCGTCCGGCGCTCTGGAGGTGTGGGACCCCGAGGACTACCGCGCGCTGCTTCCCGGTTCAAAGCCCGATGCGCACAAGGGCTCTCGTGGTCGCGTGCTCGTGGTCGCCGGCTCCCACCGCTTCTCGGGTGCCGCGGTGCTCGCCTGCGCGGGGGCCGGGCGCCTGGGCGCGGGGTACGTGATCGCCGCGGTGCCGTCGCCGGTCGTCTCCGTGGTCCAGTCCGCGCTCCCGCACGTCATCGTCGCTGATGTAGAGGCGGGCGCCGACGGCGGCTTCGGACCGTCAGCAGCTGCCACCGTTCGCGAGCTCGCTGCGGACGCCGATGCGGTCGTTGTGGGGCCCGGTATCGGGCTCGGCGAAGGTGCCGTCGCGCTCGTGGGCGAGCTCATCGATAGCGTCGAGGTCCCGCTCGTGCTCGACGCCGACGCGCTCAACGCGCTCGGAACCGAGTGGCCGCGCGCACTTCAGGCGCGCGAGGGGCGCGGCGCGACGACGATCGTCACGCCGCACCCCGGCGAGGCCGCGCGGCTGCTCGGCATCAAGCCCGGCGACGTGCAGGCGAACCGGCCGGCAGCCGCGCGCTGCCTCGCGGGCGCCCGCCGTGTGTGCGTGCTCAAGGGTGCGAGGACGATCGTGGCGGGCGCTCGGCGCGCCGCCGTGACGCGCGCCGGGAACGCCGGGATGGCGACTGCCGGCACGGGCGACGTGCTCGCGGGCATGCTCGGCACGCTCCTGGCGCAGGGGCTGGAGCCGTACGAGGCCGGGGTGCTTGGCGCGTATCTGCATGGGCGTGCGGGCGATCGCGCTGCTGCGGACCTGAGCGAGACGTGCTTGGTTGCGAGCGATCTGCCGGCATACCTGCCCGCGGCAGTGCGGGAACTCACGGCGGGCCCGCTCGGGTAGAATCTTCATAGGCCACTCACGGCACCGACCGTGCACGAACCTTGGAGGCACCATGGGACTCACCGCACGAGACATCATGACGCCCGACCCCGTCACGGTCAGCCGCGACCTCTCGGTCACCGAGGCCGCGAAGATCATGGTCGCGCAGCGGATCGGGGCGCTGCCCGTCGTCGAGAACGACCGGCTCGTCGGTATCGTCACTGAGGGCGACCTCATCATGCAAGACGTCAAGATCGAGTTTCCCACGTACATCCACCTGCTCGACGGCTTCATCATGTACCCCCCGGCGACAGCGCGCTTCGAAAGCGAACTCAAGAAGGCCGTGGGAGCGACGGTCGCCGACGTGATGACCTCGGAGCCGGTCGTCGTGCAGGCCACGGCCCCGGTCGAGGACGTCGCCACGCTCATGGTGGACCGGGAAGTGAGCCGGCTACCCGTCCTCGACGGGGAGAAGGTCGTCGGCATCATCAGCAAGTCCGATATCGTGCGCTCGATCGTGAGCGGTGCGTAACGCATGGCGTACCGGCGCTTCGCGTGGGCCGAGGTTTCGCCGTCGGCCATCGGTCGCAACGTCCGCACGCTCAAGCGGCTGACGGCGCCAGGCACGCTGTTCATGGCGGTGGTGAAGGCTGACGGGTACGGGCACGGAGCGCCCGATGCCGCCCGTGCTGCGCTCGGCGCAGGCGCTGACCGGCTCGGCGTCGCGACACTTGAAGAGGCCGCGACCCTGCGCGACGCCGGAATCGCGGCAACCCTGCATCTGCTGAGCGAGCCGCCGGTTTCGGGCGCCGGTCTTGCGGTCGAGCTGGATGTCATCCCCGCGGTGACGACGCTCGAGTTCGCGACCGCGTTCAGCCGGGAGGCGTCGAAGACCGGCCGCTCGGCACGCTACCACCTCAAAGTCGACTCCGGCATGAGCCGCATCGGCGTTCGCGCGGAGGAAGCACCGGACATGGCCGTCAGGCTTGCCGCGCTGCCGAGCGTGGAGATGGAGGGCGTCTTCACGCACTTCGCCACCGCCGACGTCCCCGGGGACTGGGAGTTCGAACGCCAGGTCGAGCGGTTCATGCGAGCCGTCGAGCAGATGAAGAACGAGCGCATCAGGCCTCCGATCGTCCACGCGGCCAATAGCGCCGCCACGATCCTGCATCCGGAGACCCACTTCGGCATGGTGCGGTGCGGCATCGCGGTCTACGGGCTGCATCCCGCGCCGTCCACCTACGGAACGGTCGATCTGGTGCCGGCGATGGCCGTCAAGGCCCGAGTATCGTTCGTCAAGCGCATCGGGCTCGGCGAGGGCGTGTCGTACGGGTTCACCTACCACGCGAGCGGACCGACGACGATCGCCACGCTGCCGCTCGGGTACGCGGACGGCGTCCACAGGGCCGCTTCGAACCAATTCGAGGTGCTCTTGGACGGCCGCCGCTGTCCGCAGGTGGGCCGTGTCTGCATGGACCAGTTCATGGTTGAGGTCCCGTCCGGCGTCGAAGTCGCACAGGGCGACGAGGCGGTCATCGTCGGCGAACAACTCGGCGAGCGGATCTCCATGGACGAGCTCGCGAAGGTCGCGGGGACGATCAACTACGAGCTGGCCTGCGGCTTCGCACTCAGACTCGACCGCAGGGTCGTCTGAGGGCGCCTTGGCGGACCCGGCGCGCGTGGCGGTGCAGGCCGAGCGCCGGAGGCCACGCGCCCTCGCTCGAGGCTTAAAGCATATTAATGCTGCGGGCGGCAGGAACGCTCCGCCGCGCAGCGAACAAGCATTCAGGACGGGTGGTATGCGCACGTCCTGTAGCAGCGTGTGAGCGCTGCGAGAGACCAGTGCGGGTCTGTTGAGGGTTTGGAGTTCGGGAGGGGATGCGGGTGGAAGAGAAGGTCCTCGAGGAGATCCGATTCCATCAAGACGTCGTGAACAAGGACGCCAACTCGCCGCTCTATCAGATCCGCGAGAAGGAGATGGAGATCCACGGGCGGGTCCTGGCTGCGAAGATGCAGGCCGAGAGCATCGTGGCGGAGGCCCGGCAGAAAGCAACGGAGCTCATCGCGACTGCGGAGCGGGAGAGCGACAGTCTCGCGAAGGAGCATGCTGAAGGCTTGATCGCGAAGGCCGCCGAGGATGCAGCAGCCATCAAGCGTGAGGCTGAAGAGGGAGTCGGCGGGCTTGAGGCCCAGCTCGCGAAGCGCCATGCGGAGGCGGTCGATTTCGTCGTCTCTGTGGTTACCTCGACGTGATCGACGCTTCGCAGTAGTCAGCCTCACGAAGGGGAGGAGGCTCCAGGATGCTCGTTCCAATGGCCAAAGTAGAGCTGATCGGCCCGAAGGCGCGTTTCTTCGAGGTGGTCAGTCTACTGCACGAGTTGGGGACTGTTCACTTCGAGGATATGTCGAAGAAGATCCAAGCCGGTGATGTTCCGCTCGACAAGATGGAGGTCGTCTCCAATCAGGCGAGCGAGCGGGAGCGGATGGAGGACCTGCTCATTCGGCTCCGCTCGATCATCAAGGCGCTCCATCTGCCCGAAGAGCCGGTCGAGGAACTCCAGCGTCAGAAGGAGTACCTCCAGCTCTGGAACATGGACAGCAAGGAGCTCTCAGTCGAGGTCTCCGAGGTCATCGAACAGGTCGAGGACCGGACGTCCAGCCTCGCCCAGGCGCAGTCAGCGATGGAGGCCGAGCTCGCGCTCCTGGCGCGCTACGAGCCCATCCTGCAGAAGATCCAGCCGCTCGCGAAGCAGATCGTGACGACGGGCCAGTTCGACTCAGTTGCGTTGCTCGTAGAGCGCCGGTATAAGGGCGCGCTCGACCAGCTCAAGAAGGAGCTCGACGAGCTCACTGGCAGCCAGTGTGAGATCGTCTCGACGGATGTCGACGAGGAGACCACGGCCGTCATCGTCGTCTACGCGCGCAAGTCCGGCGACGCGGTGCACAAGTTCCTCGCGATGGAGAACATCAACCAGATCCGGCTGCCGTCCGAGTTCCAGGACATGCCGTTCGACGTGGCCTACGACCAGATCCGCGAGCGTCGCGCAGCGCTGCCGAAGCGCCTCGACGATGTGCGCACGGAGCTGCACGACCTTTCGGTGAAGTGGTACGCGCGGCTCACCACGATCCGTGACGTCCTCACCGACAAGATCGCGGAGATTAGTGCGATTCCCAAGTTCGGGCAGACCGAGTACGCCTTCGTGATCACCGGGTGGCTCCCCACGAGCGACGTCAAGGACCTCAGGCGACACGTCGTCGAGCGTTTCGGCATGGACGTGATCGTGAACCAGCTGGAGATCGACGAGCACGAGTTCGAGGACACACCGGTGCAACTCAGTAACCCCAAGTGGGCGCAGCCGGCCTCGTTCGCGATGAGCTACCTCATGGGCGGCAAGCCGATGTACGGGACGATCGACCCATCGATTATCTGGGCGATCAGCTACCCGCTCATCTTCGGCATGATCGTCGGTGACATCGGCTACGGCGTCGTCATGCTGGCGATCATCCTGTGGATGCGGTTCAAGTTCAAGGACAAGCCAGCTGTGCAGATTGGAACAGGCCTGCTGGGCCCGGCGGCCACATCCGCGATCCTCTTCGGCTTCCTCTACGGCGAGGTCTTCGGCGGGTTGCTGTGGCCCAAGGGCGAATTCATGTTCCCCATCATCAGGCTCACTGAGAAGTTCATCTTACCGATCAACCGTGAAGAAGAAGTCATGACCATCATGATCATGGCTATCGGATTGGGCATGATACAGATCCTCTTCGGCCTGATCCTCGGCGTCGTCAACTCGATCAAGACCAGGCAACGCAAGCACGCCTTCGTGAAGGGCGGGCTGGCGGGATTCGTCGGCGGCACCATCATCCTGGTGATCGCCATGACGCTGCTCAAGGCGGTCCCCGCTGTCCAGATCATCGGTGCGGCCGTGATGACCATAGGTATCCTCGCGGTGTTCCGCTGGGGGGGCATCATGGGGTTCGTTGAGACGCTGGAGACCATCGGGGGCATCGCAAGCTACATCCGTATCATGGCCGTGGGCCTGTCGGATGCGATCTTCGCGACTGCCATCAATAAGATGGCGACGAACGAGATGATACCGTGGCCGGTGGCCATCGTTCTGCTCCTGATCTTCCACTCGCTCCATCTCGTGTTGGCGATCTTCACGCCCACCATTCATGCATTGCGTCTCAACCTGCTGGAGTTCGGCGGGAAGTACTATGAGGCGACGAACGAAGAGTACGAGCCGTTCCAGAAAACCGGAGGTGAAAAGCGCGCATGATCAAGAACAAGCTCGCAAGAATGGTGTTTGGCAGCACGTTCATCACAGCGATGGCGGTACCGGCGATGGCGCTTGCCCAGGCCGAGACGACGACGCCGGTTGACTGGCGAGTCGGTGTGGCCAAGGCCATCGCCGCCGGCGCCGCGATGAGCGTCTCCGCGATGAGCGCCGGCTACGCGCAGGCCCGCATCGGCGCCGCTGGCGCAGGCACGCTCGCCGAGCGTCCAGAGGCTGGCACGAACATCATCGTTCTCCAGGCACTCCCCGAGGTCATCGTCCTGCTCGGCTTCGTCATCGCCTTCATGATCGGCACCGCATAACCTCATTGATCGTGCGGGTTCGCGGAGCGTGGAAGGACTGACGTATGGCGATCGAGGATATCTTCAGAGCGCTCGATGAGCAGGCTGAGCGCGAGTGCGACGATCTCTTGGCGGTAGCCCAGGGCCAGGCGACCTCCATCATGGAGGAGGCGCGCCGTGAGGCTGAGCGCCTGACGCAGGCCAAGGTTGACGCCGCGGGTGAGAGTGCGGCTATCAAGGCGAGCAAGACGATCAACGCGGGACGTCTCGACGCCCGCAAACGGCTTGCCGGCGTCCGGGATGCGGCAGTGGTGCGCGTCTTCGACGACGCACTTACGAAGCTCGGCTCGTTCCGCTCATCGCCGGAGTATCCCGCTGTGTTCAAGGCGCTTGCGGAGGAGGCGCTGGCCGGTGTCGAGGCCCCGTGTGAAGTGGTCGTCGACCCTGCAGACGCCGACCTCGCTTCTACTGTGGTCGCGAGCCGAGGGGGCGCGTGTACCGTCTCGACCGGCGGAACGTCGGTCGGTGGCGTCGCTGTCACCGCGGCCGGCGGTCGGGTGCTCCGCTCCAACACGTTCGAGTCACGACTCGAAAAGGCCAGGGGCCTCATCCAGGCACGCGTCGCGGAGATCCTCGGCTCATGAGCGCAGCGCCGACGCGCAGACTCGGGCCCACCTCTCGCAAGGAGTACGGGTACTGCAACGCCCGCGTGCGCGGCATGCGCTCTCGGCTGCTCAAGCAGTCGTTCATGGACGGCTTGATGCAGTCCCGGGACGTGCACGCGATCATTCAAGCGCTGATGGAGACCGAGTACGGTCCGGACCTGGAGGAGCAGATCCTCCACGGTCGAACCGGCCGACAGGTGGACATCGCGCTGAGAGAGAACATGGTGCGGACGTTCCGCAAGGTCCTGTCGCTCGTCAACGACGAGGCTGTCGATCTGTTGACCACGGTGCTCGGCAGGTGGGACCTCTTCAACGTCAAGACGGTGATCCGCGGCAAGCACATGCATCTTGATCCTGCTGAGGTCTCTGACAGCCTCATCACCGTCGGTCAGCTCAGCAAGATCGATCTCGACGAGTTGGCGCGCCAGTCGGACGTGAGGGCGGTGGTCGACACGCTCTCGACGTGGGAGTTGCCGTTTGGTGCGCCGCTTCGGGCGGCGATGCCGGAGTACATGGAAAGCGGCAACCTCGCCGTTCTCGAGCTCGCCCTCGACACGTTCTACATGTCATGGGCGTCGAAGCGATTGAAGGGGCGCAGCCACAACCGCAGGCTGGTATCGCGGTTCCTTGGCGTCCAAGTGGATACCACGAACCTGCTCACGTGCCTCAGGTTGTTGAGTGCAGACCTCGAGGACGTCGACCCCATGCGGTTCTTCATGCCCGGGGGGCTCTATGTGTCGGAGTCGCTTTTTCGTGAACTTGCGGGAATGTCGGACGTCGACGAGGTCTACGACCGGCTCAAGCGGACGCCGTACGGTCGTCCCGTGGAGGCGGTGGCACTCAAGTACATCGAGTCGGGTTCTATCTCCGTGTTTGAGCGTGCGCTCGAGGACCTGCTCTTCAGGCGGGCGTTCGCGGCGGGGCGGGGGGATCCGCTTGGTGTGGGGATCCTCATCGGATACCTGTGGGCGAAGGCCAACGAGGTCACAAACCTGCGCATCGTCGTCAAGGGTGTGGAGGTCGGCATGCCGGAGTCGCGCATGAGAGAGGAGCTCATCGTTGTATAAGCTCGTCGTGCTCACCGACCCGGACACCGGCGATGGCTTCCGCCTCGCGGGCGTCGACGTGGTGACCGCGGACTCGCCGGACGATGCGCGCCGGAAACTCGGCGCGCTCTTGGACGATGATACAAGCGGCATCCTCGCCGTGAACGAGGCCTATATGGCCGAGATCGACGAACGTATGCAGCAGAAGATCAACTCAACCTACCGGCCGATCGTGATCTCGCTCCCGGTCCGGGAGAAGCTCCAGGCCGAAGAGGACCACCGGGCGTATTTGTCGCGCCTGATCCGACGGGCAATCGGATTCGACATCACACTGAGGCGAGGCTGATGATTCTCGGAACACTCTCCAAGATCACCGGTCCGGTCGTCGTCGCCGACGGAATGACCGGCATTCGAATGTACGACGTCGTTCGCGTCGGCAACGCGGGACTGATGGGCGAAGTCATCAGGCTTGAGGGCACCTTGGCGACCATTCAGGTCTACGAGGACACCTCGGGACTGAAGGTAGGGGAGCCAGTCGAACCAACAGACGGCGCGCTCATGCTGGACCTCGGTCCGGGCCTGCTCTCGTCGATCTATGACGGGATCCAGCGCCCGCTCCCCGTCATCGCCGAGAACACCGGTTCCGACTTCATCGCCCGAGGCACCGTCGTGGAGGCGCTCGATCACGAGCGCATCTGGGACTACACGCCCACCGTGGCGGTCGGCGACGCCCTCGTCGGTGGCGACGTCGTCGGCACCACCCCCGAGGGTCCGACGATCGTGCACAGGGTCATGGTGCCGCCGAACCTGAGCGGGACGGTGACGAAGGTCGTCGCGCCAGGGCAGTACACCATAGACACCGTCGTGTGCGTCCTCGACGACACGCATGAGATTCGGATGTACCAGAAGTGGCCGGTCCGGCAGGGGCGCCCGTACCAGCGCAAGCTCGACCCGACCACACCGTTCCTCACGGGCATGCGGATTCTCGACACGTTCTTCCCTGTGGCGCTCGGCGGTAACGCGATCATCCCGGGCGGTTTCGGCACGGGCAAGACGGTCACGCAACAGTCGCTCGCCAAGTGGGCCGACGTCGACATCATCGTGTACGTCGGCTGCGGCGAGCGCGGCAACGAGATGACCGAGGTACTGGCGGAGTTCCCGGAACTCGAGGACCCGCGCACGGGCTCCAAGCTCATGGACCGCACCGTCCTCGTGGCCAACACGTCGAACATGCCGGTTGCCGCTCGCGAGGCGTCCATCTACACGGGCATCACGCTCGCCGAGTACTACCGCGACATGGGCTACAGCGTGGCCATGATGGCCGACTCCACCTCCCGCTGGGGCGAGGCGCTCCGCGAGGTCTCTGGTCGTCTCGAGGAGATGCCGGGCGAGGAAGGCTACCCGGCGTACCTCGCCACGCGTCTCGCAAGTTTCTATGAGCGCTGCGGCCGCGTTGATGCGCTCGGCGGGGGTGATCGCGTCGGTTCGGTCACCATGGTCGGCGCCGTTTCACCTCCTGGCGGCGACATGTCCGAACCGATGACGCAGAACTCGCTCCGCGTCACCGGTGCCTTCTGGGCGCTCGACACCTCGCTCGCGCACCGCCGGCACTTCCCGGCCATCTCGTGGACGAAGTCCTACACGCTGTTCCTGGCGCAGGTGCGGCCATGGTTCGAGGAGGAGGTCGCACGGGACTGGGCGGAGGCCCGCGAGCGCGCGATGTTCCTGCTCCAGAAGGAGACCGAGCTGCAGGAGATCGTGCAGCTGGTCGGTCCGGATGCACTACCTGAGACCGAGAAGATCATCCTCGAGGCAGCTCGGATGCTGCGAGAGGACTACCTGCAGCAGTTCGCGTTCGACGAGATCGATGCGTACTGCCCGCCGGACAAGAGCTACTGGCTGCTCAAGACCATCCTCGCGTTCTTCGATGCGGCCACCCAGGCCATGTCGCGCGGCGTCTCGCTGAGGCAGATCCTGCAGCTGCCACAACGTGACGAGATCGCAACGCTCAAGACCACTCCCCACGAGCGGGCCGTCGAGCGGATGCGTGCGATGGCGACAGAAATCCCCGACGAAATCGCCGGAATCGAGGTGCTGTAGATGACACCCCAGGCACTTCTGGACCGCTCGCTCCTGTCGATCGAGTACCAGACTGTCAATTACGTCACCGGTCCGCTGATCTTCGTCGAGGACGTCCACAGCGTCGCCTACAACGAGATGGTCGCGATCGTGATGCCGGACGGTTCCGAGCGCTCGGGCCAGGTGCTCGAGGTCTCCGGCGATACCGCCGTCATCCAGGTGTTTGAGGGAACAGCCGGTATCGACATCGCCACGACCCGGGTGCGCTTCTTAGAAGAGGTCGCCCGCATCGACGTCTCGGCAGACCTCCTCGGCCGCATTCTGAATGGCGCCGGCAAGCCGATCGACGGTGGGGCCCCGATCATCCCCGAGAAACGCCTCGACATGACCGGTTCGCCGATCAACCCGTTCAGGCGTGACCAGCCGGCCGACTTCATCGAGACCGGCATCTCGGCCATCGACGGCCTGAATACCCTCGTACGCGGGCAGAAGCTGCCGATCTTCTCGGGCTCCGGCCTGCCGGCTAACGAGCTCGCGGCACAGATCGTACGTCAGGCACGCGTCGTCTCTGGTGAGGAGTTCGCCATCGTCTTTGCGGCGATGGGCATCACCCACCGCGAGGCGGCCTACTTCATGCAGCAGTTCGAGACGACCGGCGCGCTTGACCGCGTCGTCTTCTTCCTGAACCTCGCCGACGACCCGACAGTCGAGCGTCTGCTGACGCCAAAGTGCGCTCTGACGGTGGCCGAGTATCTGGCGTTCGAGAAGGACATGCAGGTTCTCGTCGTCCTTTCGGACATGACGAACTACTGCGAGGCGCTCCGCGAGGTCTCGACCGCGCGCGAAGAGGTGCCTGGTCGCCGTGGCTATCCGGGCTACATGTACACCGACCTCTCGAGCATCTACGAGCGTGCCGGCCGCATCAAGGGCCGCAGCGGTTCGGTCACACAGCTCCCGATCCTGACGATGCCCGACGATGACATCACGCACCCTATTCCGGACCTCACGGGCTACATCACCGAGGGGCAGATCGTGCTCTCGCGCCATCTCCACCGCCGCGGCCTGTACCCGCCGATCGACGTGTTGCCGTGTCTTTCGCGCCTCATGAACCTCGGCATCGGCGAGGGCAAGACGCGCGAGGACCACCGCGCCGTGGCGAACCAGCTGTACGCGGCGTACGCGCAGGGCCGCGACCTGCGCAGACTTGTCGCAATCGTCGGCGAAGAGGCGCTCTCCGACACCGACCGTCGATACCTGCACTTCGCGGACGAGTTCGAGAAGCTCATCGTCGGCCAAGGCGAGTCCGGCCGCTCCATCGAGGACACGCTCCGCGTCTCGTGGGAGCTGCTCTCCGGTCTGCCGATCAACGAACTCAAGCGTGTACGTGACTTCATCGACAAGTACCATCCGACCGCGGGCGGGACGGCCCACTAGTCCCGACGATGACACCGCGGTTGCGGAGGAGGTGCTGAGTGGAGGAAGTCCGGCCGACCAGATCAGAGCTCTTGGAGCGCAAGCAGCAGATCACGCTCGCCGAACAAGGCATGGACCTGCTCAAGCAGAAGCGCGACGCGCTGCTGATTGAGTTCATGTCGGTCATGGACGAGACGCTGCGGCTCTCGAGTGACCTGCAACGCACCACGTCTGAGGCGCAGTTCAGCCTTGCGGTCGCACAGGCCGTGGACGGTTCGGTTGCCGTGCGCTCCGCCGCGATGGCCACCAAGGGCGAGATCACCATCGACATGACCGGTACCAAGATCATGGGCGTGTCGGTGCCGGTCGTGACCAAGGGAGAAAGCCCGCTGCGCACCTCGTTCAGCCGCGGCTACGCCATCACAAGCGTTTCGTCGAGAATCGACGAGTCTGCCGACAAGTTCGAGCGGATCCTCGACGTCATCATCGAGTACGCCGACATCGAGACGCGTCTGAAGCGGCTCGGTGAGGAGATTCAGAAGACGAACCGTCGTGTGAACGCACTCGAGCAGATCACCGTGCCCCAACTCCGCGAGCAGGTCGCCTACATCCGGCAGACGCTCGACGAGCGAGCCCGTGAGGATCTCTTCCGGCTCAAGAAGGTCAAGAAGAAGATCGAGAAGCGCGAAGCTGCATCGCACTAAGCGCGAGAAGCGCGCCCGTTCTCGAGCGCGCTTTCTGTGTGACACGTTCATTCTGTGGGGCGGCGCTGCCTACCGGGGGGTTCCGGCGCCGCCCCACGATGCATCTCCGGGGCGGCGGAACCTCACGCGCTCAGATGCTGCGGGCCCTGATGATGTCACCCACGCGCTCGAGCGTTTCCACGCTTCCTTCGATGTTCTCTTTGAGATGGCGGGCAAGCGTGAGGATGGCCTGCACGTCGACACCGGTGAGCTTGCTGAAGTGGAGATCCTCCCAGTCAGCGCGCTTCTCGTACGCCCACAGTTCGCCGAGGATCCACTGGAGATCGGCGATATCGTTGGGCGTGAACATGCTCCACGTGCTTCGCAGCCCTTGGCGAAGGAACTCGAGCGCGCGCTCGGTGGCCTTTGCCTTGCGGATCTGGAACGCCCGCATTCCGATATCCTCGTCGCTGACGTCCGGACGGTTGCTGTTCATAGGTGCGCTCACCTCCTGCTCAGAGTTTCGCCACGCCCGCCGCGTTTCCTGCCGGGCACCGCGCGACGGGTGCCGCGCATGCACTAGAATGGGGAGATGTCCGAGCGAAGAACAGGCGCGGGCAGCATTCGACACGACGAAGGGTAGTCATGGAGTTTGGAGAGGTGCTCGAACGGCGCCGCAGCGTACGCCACTTCAACACGAAGCTCGCAGTGACCGATGAGGATCTGACGGCGCTCCTGAACGTCGCGACGAGTGCTCCGAGTGCGGGCAACATCCAGCCGTGGCGCTTCGTCGTCGTCCGCACCCCGGCCGCTCGAGAGCGTCTGAGCGCGGCACTCGGCCAGCGCTGGGCGGCCGCGGCGCCGGCGATCATCGTCGTGTGCGTGGACCCCCGACCCTCTGCGGCGCGCTACAGCGACCGTGGTGAGTACCTCTATGCCATCCAGGACACAGCGGCAGCCGCGACGCAGATCCTTCTCGCCGCGGTCGACCGCGGCCTCGCTTCGTGCTGGATCGGCGCGTTCGACGAGCGTGCGGTCGCCGAGGCGCTCGACGTGAAGCCCCCCATCACGCCGGTCGCGATTCTTCCCATCGGCTACTCGGCCGAGTCCGCGGGCAAGCCCAGGCGGCGCCCGCTGGACGAGGTCACGACCTGGATCTAGGACGCTTCATGCCCGCCGACGAGCGACACGGGGCGCTTGAGGCCGGCAGGGCCGACCTGGCGGCGCTCGCAGACCTTGGCGCCCTCGAGACCTACATCGGTGACTGCCACCGCTGTCCGCTCGGCGACACGCGGACGCGGCTGGTGTTTGGCGTGGGTGACCCGCACGCGAGTCTTATGTTCATCGGCGAAGCGCCCGGCAAGAACGAGGATCTGAAGGGCGAGCCGTTCGTGGGCGCGGCGGGCAAGCTCCTGGACGAGCTCCTGGCGAGCATCGGACTCGTGCGCTCGCAGGTCTACATAGCGAACGTGCTCAAGTGCCGGCCGCCGGGCAATCGCGATCCGCTGCCGAGCGAGATAGAGACGTGCGTGCCGTTCCTCGCCGAGCAGGTCAAGCTGATCGCGCCGAGCGTGATCGCCACGCTCGGCAACTTCGCGACGCGCGCGGTACTCGGGACCGAACGGGGCATCACCCAGCTTCGGGGTCGGCTCTTCCACGTGGACGGTCGCCGCGTGGTGCCGATCTACCACCCTGCGGCGGCGCTCTACGACCAGACGAAGCGCGACGTGCTCTTCGGCGACTTCCAGCGTCTCAAGCGGGTGCTCGAGATGTCGGCGGAACCAGCGCCCATTCTGACCGATTCGCCGGCGTCTCCAGACGCGCCCGGCGAGCAACCGACGCTCTTCTGAGGTGCCCACACTGATGACCGACAACGTGATTAGGAGCGCGAGCGAGCAGGCGACGGCCAACGCGGGCCGAGTCCTCGCCGAGCTCATCCAGTCCGGCGATGTGATCACCCTGACAGGCGACCTCGGTGCCGGGAAGACGTGCCTGGTGAAAGGGGTCGCGCAGGGACTCGGCGTTGTCGAGCCCGTGACGAGCCCGACGTTCAACATCCTGCTCGTGCACCGCGGGAGGCTCGAGCTCAATCACTTCGACCTCTACCGTCTGGAGCGTGCCGAGGAGCTCGAGGACATCGACTTCTGGGGAACGTTGGAGTCCGGGGGCGTGTCGTTCATCGAATGGGGCGAGCGCTTCGGTCAGGCGCTGCCTGACGACCACCTTGCCGTGTTGATCGAGATCGCTTCTGAGGAGGCGCGAACATTGACGCTTGAGCCGACAGGACCTCGATCCACTGCGCTCGCCGCCGCATGGGCGGGCGCGTTCAGGTCCGGCGGGCGCGCGTGAGCCGCGTCGTCCTGGCGTTTGACGCCGCCACCGAGCACATCGCCATCGGAGTAGCCGAGGTCGCTCCGGACGCGCTCCGCGTGCGCGGGCACGTCGACTTCAGCGCGCGGCGGGCGGCGCTGGGACGGCTGCTTCCGGCCATTCGCGACGTGATGGCGGAGGCGTGCGTCGACGACGACGACGTCGCGGCGGTCGCGGTCGGGCGCGGCCCGGGGTCGTTCACGGGAGTTCGCATCGCGGTTTCCACAGCGAAGGGGCTTGCGCACGGCTGGGGCGTGCCGCTCGTGGGCCTCGGCACGCTCGATGCCGTGGCGTGGCGCTTCGCCGAGCACGAAGGGCTCGTAGGCATCGTCGGTGACGCCATGCGCGGCGAGGTCTACCCGTGCGCGTTTCGGTGCGGCGGCGGTCGCGCCGAGCGTCTGGACCCGTACCACGTTGCGCATCCCTATGAGGCCGCCGCTCTATGGGCGGCTCTCGGGGAACCGCTCCTGCTGGCAGGAAACGGCCTCGCGAAGTATCGCGACGTGTTCGCCGAGTCGCTCGGCGCGCGCGCTGTCTTCGCCGAAGAGGTGCTGTGGACGCCGACCGGTGCCTCGTGCATCCAAGCAGCGCTCGCGGAGCAGGAGTCGCCGTCACTCGCACAAGCGCTTCACGACCCGCACGCCGCCAGCCTGCACCCCGGCGTGCTGCTTCCGGTCTACACACGCTTGTCCGACGCAGAGGAGACCGAGCGGCAGCGTTCGGGAGGCGGCGGAACAGCACTGCCACGGGGCGGCGTCGCCGGTGCTGCAGTGGGGGAGCGGCCGTGAGTGGTATGCGGCTTCGGCCGATGACTGCGGCGGACCTCGAAGCCGTGCTCGCCATCGAGCGCGTCAGCTTCAGCGTTCCTTGGACGCGCGGCATCTTCGAGGACGAACTCGCGCGCGAAGGTGACCGGGTGTGGCTGCTCGCTGAGGAGGGCGACGCCCGCACCGGGTACGCCGGCATCACGCTCGCGCCCGATGCCGCGCACGTGATGAACATCGCCGTGGCGCCCGACGCCCGTCGGCGCGGCACCGCCCGCGCGCTTCTGCTCGCGCTCGCTGAGGCTGCGGCAGCGCGCGGCGCGAGCGCGCTCACGCTTGAGGTCCGCCGTTCGAACACGCCCGCCGTCGAGCTCTACCGGCGACTGGGGTTCGAGGCGGTGGGCGTGCGCCCGCGCTACTACGACGAGACCGGCGAGGACGCGCTCATCCTGACGGCGGACCTCGCGCGACCGCTGGCGGTCGCGCGCGCCGCGCGCAGCGAGGAGTTGCTGCTCGCCATCGAGAGCTCGTGCGACGAGACCGCAGCCGCGGTCATGCGGGGCGGCGAGGAGGTACTCTCGAGCGTCGTGGCAACCCAGGTGGATTTCCATGCTCGCTTCGGCGGTGTCGTGCCGGAGATCGCGTCGCGCAAGCACACCGAGGCGATCGTCGGCGTGGTCGACGAGGCGCTTGAACTCGCAGGCGTGACGCTCGGCGACCTCGATGCCCTGGCCGTCACGTACGGGCCCGGGCTCATCGGCGCGCTTGTCGTCGGCGTCGCCTACGCGAAGGGCCTGTCGTTCGCGAGCGGCGTGCCGCTCGTGGGCGTGAACCATCTGGAGGGGCACCTCTTCGCCAATCGCCTGGCCACGCCCGGCCTCGAGCCACCTCTGGTAGCGCTCGTCGTTTCGGGCGGCCACACCGCGCTTGTCCATGTGCCCGAGTGGGGCGTCTATCGAACGCTCGGCGCGACGCTCGATGACGCGGCGGGGGAGGCGTTCGACAAGGTCGCGAAGGTGATGGGGCTCGGCTACCCGGGCGGTCCGGCGATCTCGCGCCTTGCCGAGCAGGGCGACCCGACCGCGGTCCCCCTTCCTCGCGCGATGCTGCGCTCGGGTGACTACGACTTCTCGCTCTCTGGGCTCAAGACCGCGGTCGCGACCTACGTGAAGCGCGAACAGCAGGCCGGTCGCGAGATCCCGCTTGCAGACCTCGCGGCATCCTTCCAGGCCGCGGTTATCGACGTGCAGGTCGCCAAGACCGTGCGCGCTGCCGAAGAGCACGGTGTGCCCACGGTGTGCCTCGCCGGTGGTGTCGCGGCCAACGTCGCGTTGCGCGAAGCGCTGGCCGCGGCGCTGGCCGAGCGCGACATCGCGCTGTCTGTCCCGCCGCTCCTGTTGTGCACGGACAACGCGGCGATGATTGCGGCTGCGGGTCACTTCCGGCTGCTGCGGGGTGGCTTCTTCGGTCTCGATCAGGAGGCCGAGGCGTCACTTCCCCTCGACACGATGGAAATCTGAGTCCGCCGGCATCAGATATTGTGTTCTGGGGCTTGCATGCGACAGATACTCGCCGTAGAATCAACTCGGTTGGCACTCGGCGCGTGAGAGTGCCAAGAACCCCGAATCAAGTGGCCCGCATCGGGTACATACCGTGCATCGGCACGACCACGACGTCGGGAATCATCAGCCGGTACGAGACACAGGAGGGTAGAGCATGAATCTGAAGCCACTGGGCGACAACATCGTCGTCAAGCCCGCGAAGGCCGAGGAGCAGACCAAGTCAGGTCTAATCATCCCCGAGACGGCGAAAGAGAAGCCGAACAAGGGCGAGGTCGTCGCCGCCGGCGATGGCCGTTGGGACAAGGACGGCTCGAAGCGTGTGCCGATGGAGATCAAGGTCGGCGACACCGTGCTGTACAAGGAGTGGGGCAAGACCTCGGTCAAGATCGACGGTGAAGAGTTCTTCATCATGGCTGAAAGTGACGTCCTCGCACTCGTGAAGTAGAACCCCTCGGGCGCACCCGCCCGCAGGACGACCATAGAAGGAGGGACTTACCGTATGGCCAAGGATATTCAGTTCGACGAGCATGCCCGGCGCGGTCTTGAGGCCGGCGTGAACAAGCTCGCGGACGCCGTCAAGGTCACCCTCGGCCCCAAGGGCCGGTACGTGGTGCTCGAGAAGAAGTACGGTTCGCCGACGATCACCAACGATGGTGTGACCATCGCCAAGGAGATCGAGCTCGAAGACGCCATCGAGAACATGGGCGCCCAGCTCGTCAAGGAAGTCGCCACCAAGACCAACGACGTCGCCGGTGACGGCACCACCACCGCCACGCTGCTCGCGCAGGTCATCGTCAAGGACGGCCTCCGCAACGTGGCGGCCGGCGCCAACCCGCTCGCCATCAAGCGCGGCATCGAGAAGGCCGTTGAGGCCGTCGTCGCGGAGATCAAGGCGAACGCCAAGGAGATCGAGACCAAGGACGAGATCGCGCACGTCGGTGCCATCTCGGCCGCCGATGACGTCATCGGCGACAAGATCGCCGAGGCGATGGAAGTCGTCGGCAAGGACGGCGTCATCACCGTCGAGGAGTCGCAGACGTTCGGGATCGATATCGAGACTGTCGAGGGCATGCAGTTCGAAAAGGGCTACATCTCGCCCTACATGATCACGGACCCGGACCGTATGGAGGCCGTGCTCAAGGACCCCTACATCCTCATCATCAACAGCAAGATCGGCAACCTGCAGGACCTCCTGCCGGTCGTCGAGAAGGTCGTGCAGGCCGGCGGCCAGCTGCTCATCATCTCCGAGGATCTCGAGGGCGAGGCGCTCGCCACGCTCATCCTCAACAAGCTTCGTGGTACCTTCACCTCGGTCGCCGTCAAGGCGCCGGGCTTTGGGGACCGCCGCAAGCGGATGCTCGAGGACATCGCCGTCGTCACCGGTGGCCAGATGGTCGCCGAGGAGCTCGGCATGAAGCTCGAGGGCGTCACGCTCGACCAGCTCGGTCGTGCCGAGAAGGTCAAGGTCACCAAGGACGACACCACGATCATCGGTGGTCGCGGTGACGAGGACGCCATCAAGGCGCGCATCAACCAGATCAGGACCGAGATCGAGAACACCGACTCGGACTTCGATCGCGAGAAGCTCCAGGAGCGCCTGGCCAAGCTCTCCGGCGGCGTTGCCGTCATCAAGGTCGGCGCGGCCACCGAGGTCGAGCTCAAGGAGAAGAAGCACCGCATCGAGGACGCACTCCAGGCCACCCGCGCGGCGGTCGAAGAGGGTATCGTCTCCGGCGGTGGCGTGGCGCTCGTGAACGCCGCAGGCGTGCTCGACGCGCTCGTGCTCGAAGGCGACGAGGCAATCGGCGTGAGCATCATCCGCCGTGCGCTTACTGCGCCGCTCAAGACGATCGCCGACAACGCCGGCTTCGAAGGCTCCGTCGTCGTCGAGAAGGTGCTCGGCCTCAAGAAGGGCGAGGGCTTGAACGCCGCGACCGGCGAGTACGGCGACCTCATCAAGATGGGCGTCATCGACCCGGTCAAGGTCACCCGCTCGGCGCTGCAGAACGCCGCGTCGATCGCGTCGCTCATCCTCATCACCGAGACGTCGGTTGCCGACATCCCGGAGAAGGACAACGGCGCAGCTGCGGCTGCGGCGATGGCCGGCGGCATGGGCGGCATGTACTAGGCCAGTCCCACAACCGCACGACCACGCGTAGAAGGCCCCGGACCGAAGCGGTCCGGGGCCTTCTACGCGCTCGCAGTCATCCGTGATGGGTACGAACACCCTATGACGAGTACCCCATCGAGAAGGAGGCGCCATGGCTGACATCCAGGCACAGAACCAGCAGACCGTCCGCAAGGTACGAAGCCGACCATCGACCACCGGCTCGGTGGTGCAGGTGATCTACATCATCGCCGGCGCAATCGAGATCATCCTCGGGTTCCGGTTCGTGCTGAAGCTCTTGGGGGCGAACGCCGACTCCGGGTTCGTTTCCCTCGTGTACGGCATCTCGAAGCCGTTCATGGCGCCGTTCGAGGCTGTGTTCAAGACCTCTGAGGCGAGCGGGTCCGTCTTCGAGTGGAACGCGCTTCTGGCCATCGTGGTCTACGCCGTCATCGCGTGGGGTATCGCGTCGCTCATCAGCGCAATCGCACCGCACGCGTCGTCGCAGGTCGAGCAGGTCGAGCGCGTCGAAACCAAGGATGAGGTGTAGGGCATGGGACTGCTGAGCTGGATCATCGTTGGCGGTCTTGGCGGTATGCTCGCCAAGGCGCTGATGCCCGGTGAAGGGCCACAGGGCTGCATCGTCACCGTCCTCCTCGGCATCGTGGGGGCGGTTGTCGGCGGCTGGGTCCTCAGCCTGTTCGGTATCGGCGGCGTTTCAGACCTGAACATCTGGTCGATCATCGTCTCAGCGATCGGCGCGATCATCGTGTTGGCCGTGGTGCGGCTGATTCGACGCTAAGGTCGGCGCGGCGGGATCGGCGCTCATCGGGTAGCGCGCCTGCGGCTCCGCTCTTCCGAGGAGCTCCGGGCGCTCTTTATCGGCATCGTCGACTTGCTGAACGTCGGCAAGTCGACGCTTCTTACGGCGCTCACCCGCGAGGCGGTGGACGCATCGAAACGCCGCGATGTGGTGCATTTCCGGTTCAACGTGTGGTGCCGAGCGGCCCCGCGACGTTCGTTGACACCCACGGTGCCTCGGTCTAGCATGGACAGACCTTGAACACCTCGCGGAGCCACCGTTGAAGAATCCGTTGGACCAGGACGTACCACGCCCCCTGCGGGCGGGACCCTGGTCCTTCGCGTATCACGGGGCAACGCGATGACGCATCTGATACCGGGAAGCGAGCAGGAGGCGGGCGCCACTATGGAGATCGAGATCGGGCGAGGCAAGACGGCACGGCGGGCCTACGGATTCGATGACATCGCAATCGTGCCCTCGCGCAGGACGCGCGACCCGCGAGACATCGACATCACGTGGTCGTTCACCTTCAAAGACCGGGAGTACTCGTTCCCGCTGCCGGTGCTCGCGTCCGCGATGGACGGCGTCGTCGACTCGGCGTTCGCCGTCACGATGGGCAAACTCGGCGGGCTTGCGGTCCTGAACCTCGAAGGCATCCAGACGCGGTACGAGGACCCGTCGCCGCAGCTCGACGCCATCGCCTCGTTCGACCGCGAAGAGGCGACCGCCAAGATGCAGGCGATCTACGCTGCCGAGGACGTCAAGGCCGACCTCATACGTGAGCGTGTCAGGGAGATCAAGGCCGGCGGCGTGCTCGCCGCAGCTTCGCTCACCCCGCAGAACGTGGAGCGCTTCATCCAGCCGGCGCTTGAAGGCGGACTCGACATCCTCGTCATCCAGGGCACCGTGGTTTCCGCGGAGCACGTGTCGAGCTACGACAAGCCGCTCGACCTGAACGCGTTCGTCCAGTCCCTCGATGTCCCCTGCATCATCGGCGGCTGCTGCAGCTACCAGGGCGCGCTACACCTCATGCGCTCCGGCGCGGTCGGCGTGCTGGTGGGCGTCGGTCCCGGCCACGCGTGCACGTCACGGCGCGTGCTCGGCATCGGTGTCCCGCAGGCGACCGCGATCGCGGATGCCGCCGCGGCACGCACGCGCAACCTCGAGGAGACCGGCCGCTACTCGCACGTCATCGCCGACGGCGGCATGCGCACCGGTGGCGACCTCGCCAAGGCTATCGCGTGCGGTGCGGACGCGGTCATGATCGGCTCGCCGCTTGCGGCGGCTGCCGAGGCGCCCGGGCGCGGCTACCACTGGGGCATGGCGACCTTCCATCCGGACCTCCCGCGCGGGACCCGCGTGCACGCGGGCGTGAACGGTTTCCTTGAGCAGATCCTGCTCGGCCCGGCGCACCAGAACGACGGTACGCTCAACCTGCTCGGCGGGTTGCGCACGTCGATGTCGACCTGCGGTTACGAGAACCTCAAGGCCTTCCAGAAGGCTGAGGTCATGGTGGCCCCGTCGCTCCAGAGCGAGGGCAAGGTGCTGCAGAACGCGCAGCGCGTCGGCATGGGCCGGTAACATCCGGTGTCGAGCTACCACGACGAGCAGCGCGCCGTCTTCGTGCTCGACTTCGGCGCGCAGTACGCGCAGCTGATCGCACGGCGCGTGCGTGAGGCGCGCGTGTACTCGGAGATCGTGCCGTTCGACATCAGCGCCGAGGAGGTTGCGCGCCGCGCTCCGGCCGCGCTGATCCTCTCCGGCGGGCCGGCGAGCGTGTACGCCCAGGGCGCGCCGCATATGGATCCGCGTGTGCTCGAGCTGGGGATCCCCATCCTGGGTTTCTGCTACGGCATCCAGGAGATCGCACTTCATCTGGGCGGGGAGATTCCGAGAACCGATGTCGGGGAGTACGGGTTCGCCCAGCTCACGGTACTTGAGCCGTCGTGCCAGCTTCTCGACGGCGTGCCCGAGACCTCACAGGTCTGGATGAGCCATCGCGACAGCGTGGGCACACCACCGCCTGGCTTCACGGTCACGGCCAGGACGGCAATCACGCCCGTCGCCGCCATGGAGCACCCCGAGCGCAAGCTCTACGCGACGCAGTTCCATCCCGAGGTCGCGCATACCGAGTTCGGGCAGCAGATCATCAGGCGCTTCCTGCATGACATCGCGGGTATCCCGCCCACGTGGACGATGTTCAACATCATCGAGGAGACCGTCGCCGCGGTTCGCGCCCAGGTGGGCACCGACCGCGTGATCTGCGGCCTCTCCGGCGGCGTCGACTCCAGCGTGGTTGCGGCGCTCCTGCACCGCGCCGTGGGCGACCAGCTGACCTGCGTCTTCGTGGATCACGGGCTACTGCGCCTGGATGAGGCCGAGCAGGTCGTGCGCACCTTCCGCGACCACTTTCGCGTGAACCTCATCCATGTTGACGCCGAGGACCGGTACCTCTCACTCCTCGCCGGGGTGAGCGATCCGGAGCTCAAGCGCCGCATCATCGGGGAGGAGTTCTGGCACAGCTTCTTCGACGAGGCCGAGCGGCTCGAGGGTGTGAAGTGGCTGGCGCAGGGCACGCTCTACCCGGACGTGATCGAGAGCGGCAACAAACATGCCGCCAAGATCAAGAGCCACCACAACCTGATCCCCTTTCCTCCGGGCGTGCACTTCGACCTCATCGAGCCTCTCAAGGCGCTCTTCAAAGATGAGGTCCGCGCCGTGGGCTCGGAACTGGGCCTCCCGGACGAGATCGTGCACCGGCAGCCGTTCCCGGGGCCCGGCCTCGCCGTCCGCATCATCGGGGACATCACTCGCGAGAAGCTCGACAAGCTCCGCCTCGCGGACGCCATCGTGCGCGAGGAGATCTCCGAGTGGGACGCCGGCCGCGAGGTCTGGCAATACTTCGCGGTGCTGCCGGACATCAGGAGCGTCGGCGTCATGGGCGACGAGCGCACCTACGAGAACCCGATCATCATCCGCGCTGTGGCGTCAGCAGACGCGATGACCGCAGACTGGGCGCGCTTGCCGCACGAGCTGCTGGCGAAGATGAGCAATCGCATCATCAACGAGGTCGACGGCATCAACCGGGTGGCCTACGACATCACGAGCAAGCCTCCCGGGACGATCGAGTGGGAGTAGGGCGGAGCGCGCCGTGCACGTCGAACAGCACGCTGAGTGAGGAGTGGAGCCAATGACTGACCTGCCACCGGCCGACGCGCAGGCGAGGATCGCCGAGCTTCGGAGCCGCATCGATGAGATCGACTGCCAGCTCGTCCAGCTTCTGAACGAGCGCGCGCGCGCTGCGCTCGCGATTCGAGAGCTCAAGCCGCAGGTGCACTGGGGCCTGTACGACCCGAAGCGCGAGGAGGAGATCTTCGCCAACCTCGCACAGTGCAATGACGGTCCGCTCTATGCGGAGAACCTGAGGGAGATCTACGAGGCGATCCTGCACGTGATGAAGGAGATGCGGGGATGAGCGCCGGATCAGCACCGGCGATCGGGGCGGTCACGCGCGATGCCGGCGTCACCATCATCGCCGGGCCATGCTCGGTCGAGAGCCGCGAGCAGATGCGCGAAGTCGCGGCGACGCTCAGTGAGCTCGGCATCAGGGTCATGCGGGGTGGGGCGTACAAGCCGCGCAGTTCGCCGTTCTCGTTTCAGGGCCTCGAGCTCAAGGGCCTCGAGCTCCTGCGAGAAGCGGCCGATGAGTACGGGCTGCTGGTGGTCACCGAGGTCACCGACTCGGCGCACATCGAGGTCGTGGACCAGTACGCGGACATGCTGCAGATCGGTACGCGCAACATGGCGAACTTCAGCCTGCTCAAGCGCATCGGGGAAGCCACCGCGGAGTCCCACAAGCCGGTGGTCTTCAAGCGCGGCATGGCCGCCACCATCGAGGAGTGGCTGCAGGCGAGCAACTACATCACGATGCACGGGAACGAGAACGTCATCCTGTGCGAGCGAGGCATCCGCACGTTCGAGACGGCCTACCGATTCACGCTCGACATCACCGCGGTCCCGGTCGTGAAGTCGCTTTCGCTGTTGCCGATCATCGTCGATGTGTCGCACCCGGCGGGCCGGGCCGATCTCGTTCCGGCTATCAGCCGCGCCGCGGTCGCGGTGGGCGCGGACGGCATCATGGTAGAGGTACACCCAAACCCGCGTGAAGCGCTCTGCGATGGACCGCAGTCGCTGGACCTGCCTGGGCTCCGAGCCCTCATGGCGGACCTCGAACCGCTCGCGGGTGTGATTGGCAGTACACTGGCCTGAGATGTCCGGAACGCGCTTTGAGGCGGCAGCGGTGACCGAACCAACCTTCCGCAAGATCTGCGCTCACTGCGGCGCGGAGGCTGAGCCGCGGCTTGGCTTCTGTGACCAGTGCGAGGCTCCGGTGTGCGCCAAGTGCGGGAACATCCAGTACGTTTCCGGCGAGCGCAAGGTGCTCCACGACGTGTGCCTCAAGTACGGCGAGGACGCCGGGTTCTCCATGATCAAGTTCGTACGCTGAGGCTCCTTCCAAGACGTCGCCACGCGCTACCGCCCCGCTGCGCCCTCCTGTAGACTGTGCACTCTATGGCTGACCTCCTCTCCGATCTCAATCCTGCGCAGCTCGACGCCGTCACCGCCACCGAGGGGCCGCTCCTCGTGCTGGCAGGAGCCGGCTCGGGCAAGACGCGCGTGCTCACGCATCGAATCGCTCACATCATCGCCGAGGGCGGTGTGTCCCCGGCGTCGATCTTGGCGATCACCTTCACGAACAAGGCTGCGGGCGAGATGCGGCAGCGCCTTGAACGCATCTGCGGGCTGTGTGTTCGAAGCATGTGGGTGATGACGTTCCATGCCTTCTGCGTGCGCGTACTGCGCGCTGATGGTCACCGCCTCGGCTTCAGCCGCCAGTTCACGATCTACGACGACGATGACAGTCGCCGCACGCTCACCTCGGTGCTCACCGAGCTTGATGTCGACCCGAAGCGCTATCCCGCCAAGATGATCGCGGGCCGGATCTCCGCTGCGAAGAACGAGCTAACCTCGCCGGCCGTCTTCGCCGAGCGAGCGTCGCTTCCGCCGGAGAAGGTGGCCGCGAAGGCCTACCCGCTCTACGAGGCTCGCCTCCGCGCCGCGAACGCGATGGACTTCGACGACCTGTTGGTGAACGCATGGCGCGTCTTCGTCGAGCATCCCGAGGTGCTCGCGTTCTATCAGGACCGCTTCCGCTACATCCACGTGGACGAGTACCAGGACACCAACCACGCCCAGTACGAGATCGTGAACCTTCTGGCCGCTCGGCACCGGAACCTCATGGTCGTCGGCGACGACGATCAGTCCATCTACTCGTGGCGCGGCGCCGACATCCGCAACATCCTGGAGTTCGAGCGCGACTATCCTGACGCGACGGTCATCAAACTCGAGCAGAACTACCGCTCGACCGCCACGATCCTCGCGGCCGCCAATGCGGTCGTCGCCAACAACGCCGGGCGCAAGCCGAAGACGCTCTGGACGGCGAACGCCGGCGGCGAGGCGATCACCCGGTACGTGGCCTCGGACGAGAAGGACGAGGCGCGCTTCGTGGCCGAGGAAGTCGAGCGGCTCTTGCATGCCGAGCACCGCTCGTACGCCGACTTCGCGGTCTTCTACCGCACGAACGCGCAGTCGCGCGTGCTGGAAGACGTGTTCCTGCGCGCGGGCGTTCCGTACCGCATCGTCGGCGGCGTGCGCTTCTTCGAGCGCGCGGAGATCCGGGACGTCATGGCGTGGCTTCGCGCAATCATCAATCCGGCGGACGTGCAGTCGCTCCGCCGCGTGATGGAGAAGCGCCCCGGGATCGGGAAGACCACCATCCAGACGCTCGAGGCACGCGCCTACGAGGAGGGCATCACGCTCACGGACGCGATCGCCCGCGCGGAGGCCGAGGAGTGGGTGGGCGGGGCGTCGAGAAAGCGCGTGGCCGAGCTGGCCTCGGTGCTCGCGGAGGCTGCCGCGATCGACACCACGTCGCTCAGGAACCGCGTTGAGCAGATCGTGAAACGCTCCGGGTTGCTCTCCGCGCTCGCCACCGAGAATACCGATGAGGCGCGGGGCCGCTCGGAGAACATCCACGAGTTCTTCGGCGTCGTGGACGACTACGATGCGGCGCACGACGAGCCGGAGGAGCGCACGCTGGACGCGTTCCTCGAGTGGGTCGCGCTTCGCACCGATCTCGACTCAGTGAGCGAGCAGGACCGCTCGGTCACGCTCATGACGCTCCACACGGCGAAGGGGTTGGAGTACCCCGTGGTCTTCCTCGTGGGCATGGAGGACAACGTCTTCCCACACGCCAACAGCATCCTCGATCCTGCGCGCTTCGAAGAGGAGCGCCGGCTGTGCTACGTGGGCATCACTCGCGCTCGCGAGCGTCTGTACCTCACGCACGCCCAGTCGCGATCGCTTTTCGGCTCATCGCAGTACAACCCCCCGAGCCGGTTCATCGGGGAGATCCCCGCCGAGCACGTGAAGACCGAGGGCGTGGGCTCGGCTGGTTTCGGCGGCTCGGCTCCGGGGAGAGGTCGCGGCGACCGGGGCGGCTCCGTCAGGTGGGGCGGCACCACGCCACGCGCGCCCGGGTCCAGCGAGGGTCGGGTCTTCGGCAGTGGTACCCGCCAAGAGCGGGAGGTCAAGGAGCGGCTCGAGCTCACGGAAGGAGACACGATCGAGCACAAGGTCTTCGGACGGGGCACGGTGCTCGCGGTCACGGGCGACAAGGTGACCGTGTGTTTCCCCGACCTTGGGACGAAG
Source organism: uncultured Actinomycetes bacterium (assembly GCA_963817405.1). Classification (GTDB taxonomy): domain Bacteria; phylum Actinomycetota; class Coriobacteriia; order Anaerosomatales; family Anaerosomataceae; genus CAWFNW01. Next base: position 692,020 of record CAWFNW010000001.1, on the reverse strand, counting down.
AACCTGCTGATGGGGTACGCTCCGATACGGAAGATCGACGGCTGACGCGCTGCCGTCTGGGAGGAGTGGCATGGGTCCCGTCCTGGTATTCGGGCATCGCAACCCCGACAACGACTCCGTGTGTTCCGCCGTCGCGTACGCGCACCTCAAGAACCTGACCGACGCGGAGAACGTATACGTCCCCGCCCGGTTGGGGCCGGTGCCGCCCGAGACCGCCTGGGTCTTCGAGCGCTTCGGGGTGGACCTTCCCGACGAGATCGCGCACGTGTACACACGCGTGCAGGACGTCATGACCGAGAACCCGGTGTCCGTGACGGTCGGGGCGACCATGCTCGAGGCTGGCCGTCTGATGCGCGAGCACGGCGTCCGGGCGCTTCCGGTGCTCGACGACGACGGTGCGGTCATCGGCCTTGTCAACGAATCCATCCTGGCTGCGCTCTACCTTGATGAGACGCACGTGAGAGGCTTCCAGGGTCTCCCCGTGACCGTCGGGCACGTCGCGCGAGCGCTCGGCGGCAGGCTGCTTGAGGGCGATGCCGCCACCACGCTGTCGGGTGGCGTGCTGATCGGCGCGATGGAGCCCGAGACGCTGCTCGGCTACATCCGCCCGGGCGACACGCTCATCCTCGGCGACCGGCGGCGCACGCAGCCGCTCGCGCTCAGGGCGGGCGTGGCGTGTCTCGTCGTGACGGGCGGCACCGCGCCCGACGCAGAGGTACTCGCGCTCGCTCGGGAACGGGGGGCGGCCGTCATCTCGACCGAGCACGACACGTACGGCGCCGCCAGACTGGTGAACCTCGGGCATTCGGTCGAGAGCCTCATGGACGCCGACGTGCTCAGCGTCGACCCGGACACGCTGCTCTCCGAGGTGGCCGAGGACCTCGTCGACTCGGTTCACCGCGAGGCGATTGTCGTCGACCCCGACGGCACGCTGACAGGTGTGCTCACACGCACCAACCTCGCGCGCGGGCTGCGCAGGCGCGTCGTCCTGCTCGACCACAACGAGCTCTCACAGTCGGCGCCCGGCGTCGAGGTCGCCGAGGTGCTTGAGATCGTCGACCACCATCGTGTCGGCGACGTCCAGACCGCTTCGCCGATCATGTTTCTGAATCTCCCGGTCGGCTCGACGGCGACGATCGTCGCCGAGCGCTATCGGGAGCTCGGTGTGGAGCCGCCGGTTTCGATGGCAGGGATCCTGCTCGCCGCGGTTCTGACCGACACCGTGCTCCTGAAGTCGCCCACGGCGACCGCACTCGATCGTACGGTGGCCGAGCGGCTCGCCGCCCGCGTGGGAGTCGAGTACACGGCGTTCGGCCTTGAGATGTTCAAGGCGCGCTCGGCGGGTCGGACCTTCTCGGCCGAAGGGGCGGTTGCGAACGATCTCAAGGAGTACCGGGTGGGGGATGCGACGATCGGCATCGGACAGGTGGAGACCGTGGACACCGCCTTGGTGATGGAGCACATCGGGGCCATCAAGGCCGCCATGGCCACGCTCGCGCGGTTGCGCGGGTACGACCTCCTGATCCTCATGGTCACGGACGTGATGCGCGAGGGAAGCGAGATCATCGCGAGCGGACGGACGCGCGTCGCCGAGCGAGCACTCGGCATCGACCTTGCCGACGGTACCGCGTGGATGCCGGGGGTCCTCTCGCGCAAGAAGCAGGTCGCCGCGCTCATGCTGCAGGCGGCCGGGCGGTAGGGGGTACGCAATGCCTCAGCAGCGGGAGACGTGGCGACGCGACACACGCGCCGGCGGGCTTGCGCTGCTCTTTGGACTGGCGGTCGTGGCCTTCATCGCGTTGGCCGTCCTGCTCCTGTTCGGACGCCCTCTTGTTGCGCTCGATCAGTGGCTTTCCGCCGGGGTGCGATCGGTAGCGGTGCCGTGGCTTGATGCAGCTGCACGTCCGCTCACCTTCATCGGAAGCGTCACGGGCATGACGCTTCTTACGGCGCTTGTCGCCGGATGGTATCTGCTTCGACGTCGCCGCTCGGAGGCGATCTTCCTCGTGCTCACGGTCGGGCTGGGAGCGCTCGTGGGCGACGTGCTCAAACTACTCATCGGACGCGCCCGGCCCGACATCGCTCTTGCCCGCATCGCACAGCCGGATTCCTACAGCTTCCCTTCAGGGCACGCGCTCGCGAGCTTCCTGTTCTTCGGCGCGCTGGTCTTCCTCGTGATGACCGCCGAGGAGGATTTGCCGCTCAGGACGAAGACCGTGATCTCGACACTGCTGATCACCATAGGCCTCGCCGTCTCGATCTCGCGCGTCTATCTGGGCGTGCACTACGTGGCCGACGTCATCGGCGCCTGGCTACTCGGCTCGGCCTTGCTGACCGTCGGCGTGGCCGCGCTCCTCGCGGCGACGGAGGGTACTCCCCACGACTAACACCGCGCCGAATCGCGGCAAGAGCGAACAAAAAGAACGAGACGCGTGGGGGTTAGCGTCTCGTTCGTGTGAGCGGCGGTGTCCCGCGTCCGAGGGGGGAGGGATAGCGGGTCGCTCTGCTCACCGCCGATAGTATCGCAAGCGATATGCCGAGGTTAACGAACGTTCACTATCTGTCACCTTGCATCCGACGAACGGTCGGGTCGCATGGCAGCAACAAACGTACGCGGTCACTACGTCCGCATCGATGCCGCATTGCGGCGGCAGTCCTCGTCGTCGGCCTCGCAGAGGAGCGACGGCCTCACGAGCAGTACGAGCGCGTATGCCAGCAGTACCGACGCGCCGGTGATCACGGCGAGCGTCGCGCCCAGGAGATCGCCAAGCCAGCCGAAGAAGAGCGAGCCAAACGGCATCATGCCCATGAACGACAGCACGAACAGCGACATGACGCGGGCCCGAAGCTCCGGAGGTACCGCGGTCTGGAGGTTCGTGTTAATGCTCGAAACGCACGAGAGGAACGCCACGCCCATCACGACGAGAATGCCTGCGGTGAGCGGTACGGAACGCGACACGCCGAACACGAGCGCCCCAAGGGCAAGCACGGTGATGCCGACGCGGATGACCCGCTCGCGGCGTAGCGTGCTCGGAAGGCTTGCGACGCCGAGTGCTCCTATGAGCGCTCCCAGACCGTTCGCCCCCATGAGTCCCGAGTAGCCGGTGCTCCCGAGATGCAACGTGCGCGATGCGATTGCGGGAAGAAGGGTCGCGAACGGCATACCGAAGACGGTGATCATCGCGGCCGTCAGCAAGTGCATTCGTACCCTCCGGTGGGCTGCGGCGTACTTCAGACCAGCGGACAGCATCGCCAGCGGCCCCTCTCCCTCCCGCTTCGGCGCGATGTGCTGGTGCGGATGGATCACGGAGAGCGCCCAAATGACGAATAGGAAGCTGAGCGCGTTCACGTAGAAGACCTCGGTCACACCTTGGCTTTGGCTGCGGCTGAAGAGCGCGATGACGGCAGCTGCTGCCATCGGGCCGACCAGTCGTGCTGCGTTGAACTGCGCCGATGAGAGTGCGATTGCGTTCATCAGCGACTCGCGTGGCACAAGGTCTGGCGTGGTCGCCTGCCACGCGGGCGACATGAACGCGCCCGCGACGCCGCCGAGAAGACTCAACCCGTATACCCACCCGATGGTGATGTGTCCCGTTGAAGCCAGAAGGCCGAAGCCAACAGCCTGCATCATGAGCACGACCTGGGTCACGATCAGAAGGCGGCGTCGGTCGGTGCGGTCGGCGAGCGCGCCCGTGAATATGATGAGGAAGAAGACCGGTGCGCCCGCGAGGAAGTTGACCGCGCCGAGGGTGCTGGACTTCCCGGTCAAGCCGAAGACCAGCCACCCAAGAGCCGTCGTCTGCATCCACGAACCGACGTTCGAGATGAGCGCTCCCGAGAAGAAGAGCGTGAAGTCGCGATGCCTGAACGACTCGAACGTGCGCAGCCGCCGCATCGTGCCGGTGAGTGCCCCCGTGCTGTCCGCCTCGAGGGTGGGAGTATCTTGTGGCGGCGCAATCGGGTAGCGATCGTCGTCGTGCGCGGAATGCCTTCTCAGCGCCATGTGGCGGCGTCTCCTCGGAAAAGACGCTGCCCCGATCGTTGGCCGGGGCAGCAGGCTTCCAACAGTACGTTCGATTGTACGCTAGGCGTCGATGATGCTGAGCGCCTCCTCGCGGTACGCGTCCATCACGTATGGGATGCCGGAGACCTCGGCGGCCTCGCGCGTGAGCGCCATGAGGTCGTCGCGGCTGACGGTATTGAGGCGCATGTTGCGCGTGCCGCTCATGAGCTGCTGGAGACCGACCTTCAGTTTGTCCGAGAACGTGAAGACCCCGATGGCGCCAAGCGGGAACTTCTCGACCTCGTCGCCATACTTCGCCTTGAGCGTCTCGTAGGAGACGAAGATCTCCTCTTTCGTGCTGCCGAACTCGGAGACGGTCCTGGGGAGATTGGCGTCTTCCATCCATTTGCCGATGTTCTTGCCGACGAAACCGGGGATCATGAGCGCGCGGCCCATGCAGACGGCCTTCGTGTGCGGGGCGCCCATGGCGAGCACCTTGAAGACGTGGTCCTCCGAGGAGAACCCGCCCGCGATTGCGATGTCCGGGATGTAGGCGCCCTTGGCCACCAGGCGGCCGACGAGCTCGTTCGTCATCGACTGCAGGTAGAAGGTGGGGACGCCCCACTCCTCCATCATGCGCCACGGGCTCATGCCGGTGCCGCCGGGCGCGCCGTCGATGGTGAGGAGGTCGATCTTGGCGTTGGACGCCCACTTGATCGCCATGGCGAGTTCGCGCATCGGGTAGGCCCCGGTCTTGAGGGTGACGCGCTTTGCACCGAGGTCGCGCAGGCGCTGGACCTCGGCGTAGAACGAGTCCTCGTCGACGAAGCCGAGACGGCTGTGGCGTTCGAAGTGCCTGATGGCCTTCTCGCGGTACGCCGCCTGCACCGCCGGATCGCTCGGGTCGGGCGTGACGAGATAACCGCGCTTCTGCAGCTCGAGCGCGCGATCGAGCGAGTCGACCTTGATCTCGCCGCCGATGCACTTCGCACCCTGGCCCCACTTGAGCTCCATCGTCTCGACGCCGAGCTTCTCGACGCAGTACTCGGCGACGCCGAGGCGCGTGTCCTCGACGTTCATCTGCACGAGGATGTCGCCGTAGCCTTCGTGGTAGCGGCGATAGAGCTCGATTCTCCGCTCCATGTCCGGCGAACGGGTGACTTTGCCGTGACTATCGCGCTCAAGCCCCGGATCGATGCCGCAGACGTTCTCTCCGCAGACGAGCGAGATGCCGGAGATGGCGGCGCCGATGGCGAAGTGCTCCCAATTTTTGCGGGCGATCTCCGTCGAGCCGAGAGCACCGGTGAAGATCGGCACGCGCATCTTCACCTTGTTCGCGTGTCCGAACTCGGTCTCGGTATCGACCATGGTGAACAGCGTATTGTCCGGTGTACCCTCGACGCCCTCGGGAAGGCCCTTCGCTCCCAGCGCATAACCGGTGATGTTGAGGTGTGAGTAGTCGATCGGGTAGTCCTTATCGCCGCCGGCGGTGATATCGCCGAACGGACCCGGGTAAATCACTTCGCGTCCACGGAAGGTGGCTTTGAAGACCTCGCAGTTGCCGCGACAACCATCTAGGCAGCGGGAGCAGATGCCGGAGGACGGCGAAACGTCGCGCGATCGATTGGTTGTCTGAGTGGCGTCGTTGGCGTTCGGTCGCTGCAGCGTCATCGATCTGACCCCCTGTGAATTGCCCTCACGGGCCCGCCTGATTTCGGCTATCGTAGCGTAACGGAAACATGAGAGAAATCCCGCGCTCATGCAATTCTCCGGATTCCAGGGAGGGGTCATGCCGCATAGGCTGCGCCAGGACGTGATCGACCGCATCAAGGAGAACAACATCGAGTTCATCCACCTGTGGTTCACTGACGTCCTCGGCTTCCTGAAGAGCTTCACGATGGACGTCGAGGAGCTGGAGCTCGCGGTCACGGAGGGCATGGGTTTCGACGGCTCGTCCATCCAAGGGTTCGCGCGCATCCAGGAGTCGGACATGATCGCGCTGCCCGACCCCACTACCCTGCAGATCCTGCCGTGGCGTCGCGAAGGCGCGCTCGTTGCGACGATGTTCTGCGACATCATGCGTCCGGACGGCACCTACTACGAGGCTGACCCGCGCTACGTGCTCCGGAGGCAGCTCAAGCGCGCGGCCGATATGGGCTACACGTTCTTCGTCGGTCCGGAGCTGGAGTACTACTACTTCACGAGCGACACCGACCCACAGGTGCTCGATCGCGGCACGTACTTCGACCAGACGACCCGCGACCTGGCTGTCGACCTGCGCAAGGAGACCGTCCGCGAACTCAAGCGGTTCGGTATCCAGGTGGAGTACAGCCATCACGAGGTCGGCCCGAGCCAGCACGAGATCGACCTGCGCTACGCAGAAGCGCTCAAGATGGCCGACAACGTCATGACCTACCGAGTGGTCGTCAAGGAGGTCGCGCAGGCCAACGGCGTGTACGCGACTTTCATGCCCAAACCGCTCTACGGTGAGGCCGGAAGCGGCATGCATGTGCACCAATCGCTCTTCAAAGACGGTCGCAACGCCTTCTATGACGCGAATGACCCACACCACCTGTCGGCTGTCGCCAAGTCCTACATCGCGGGCATCCTCGCACACGCCCGCGAGACGTGCGCCATCACCAATCAGTGGGTCAACAGCTACAAGCGCCTGGTGTCGGGCTACGAGGCGCCCGTCTACATCTGCTGGGCGCATCGCAACCGCTCGGCGCTTGTCCGCGTGCCGATGTACAAGCCCGGCAAGGAGAACGCGACCCGCATCGAGCTCCGTTCGCCGGATCCCGCGTGCAATCCGTACCTCGCATTCGCGGTCATGCTCGCCGCGGGTCTCGACGGCATCGAGAAGGGCCTGACGCTGCCGCCCGACGTGGCCGATGATGTGTACGAGATGACCGCGGCCGCCCGCACCGAGCGCGGCATCGGCCAGCTCCCCGGCGATCTTGACGAGGCGATCGTCGCGATGGAAGAGAGCGCCCTCGTGCGTGAAGCCCTCGGCGACCAGGTATTCGAGTGGTTCCTGCGCAACAAGAAGGCTGAGTGGATGAGCTACCACACCCGCGTCACACCCTACGAGTTGGAGGAGTACCTGCCGATCCTCTAGAAGACGGCGGGGCAGTGTTTCGGAAGAAACGATTGCCATGCGCAGAGGCCGCCCCGGGGGGAGGGCGGCCTCTCAACGTACTCGGCTGTGCGGCGTGTGCAACCGATTGAGGGGGAGGTAGCGTCGCCTTGAGGGCGCCGCCTTCGGTCCACCCGCACAACCTTCAAGAGTAGTATACCCGGGGGGGTATCATCTCAAACACATCGTGAACCGGATCCGGCGGACGCCTACCGCGAGCTGATCCGCCCGGACGTCATGACCTGCACAGGGACGCCATCGAGGCTCGCAGGGAGAGCAGCCTGTGTCTCCGGACGCTCTCCGTCCAGCCCAATGACGATCACCGGCCGACCGGCGTCGTCGCGCCCGATGCCGACCGAGAGCACGCCTCGCATCCGCATCAACTCGCCCGAGTGCCGATTGAGGACTTCCTCGGGGCGTGGGCGGGCTGGTGTCGGGACGGTAGGTGCGCGCTCGTCCGATGCGAACCACGAACGGATTGTGTCGATCAGTCCCGGCATCGTTGTGAGGCCTCCTGAGGTCTGGCAGCTCGGTGTGAGAGACCGCGAAGACACGTGTCGTCTAGGACAAGCGCGGCGGGCGTCGAAAAGGGCTGCTCGCTGACCGTACTGCACGGCTGCGGTGACGTCCACTCGTGGGGCACCGCTACTCGAACTCCTCGGACTCCTCGTCGGTGTAGAAGAGGATCAGGTCCTCCCTGCGGATCACCTGGTCGTCGGTTGCGAGAAGGTACCGTTCCTGTTCGTCTCGTGCGGCAACGGCAGAGCGCTCCATCTCTCGCAGCCGCTTCATGATCCCACGGTCGCGGAGGAGCGCCTGCCCGTCCTCGAAGAGCTTCCTGCTGCCTGAGAGGAAGACCGCCTCGTCGAAGATCTTGCACGCAACCATCCGCTCGAACGTGTCGAACTCGGCCTGCTCGGCGAGCTTACTGAAGAGCTTGACGATGTAGTCGATCTCTTCCTGGAAGGCCGGGTGCTTGAGGTACTGGTACTTCTTCCGGTAGATCGTCTCGTCGAGCTGCGTGACGAGGTCTTCCGGCGCGTCGTCAGCAACGATGACGACGATGTCGAGGTCTGAGCCGCGCACCAAGCCGCCGGTGCTGCGCTCGGGTCTGCTCACGTCGTGCGCCATGTCGTAGACGATGTCACCCGCGACCACGATGCAGAAGCGCGATTCTTCGATGCCTCGCGAGCTGAATGGCTCGACGACGTCCGTCACGATCCGCTTTGCCAAATCGAGCTTCTCCCGGCTCACACCCTCGATGTGCGACTGCAGGATGTGCGCTCGCTGGTCGATCGCGGCCAGATCATCGGCGAGACCCACCACGGTATACGTGAGGAACTCGCGGAGGATCGATGGAGACAGCCGGGCGTAGCCCTCGACGCGACGGTCGAGCCTGACGTAGCGACGCCCCACGGTCCTGAGGCACAGCGGATGTGACAACATGCAGACCTTCCAGAGCGCGAAGGTCTCGCCGCCCAGCGCCTCGCTGAGCTCGGCGCCCGTGAGTGGACCCTTCTGCGCCACCAACGCCCCGATGCGTTCCTGCATGACGTGCTCCCGCCTAGTCGAAGGTCCCGAGGCTGCGGCCCCATCCGTGGGCGGTGATCGCCGAGTTGAGTTGATCGCACAGCCGCTGTCGCGAGTAGATGCCCGGCGGCAGCAGGTTCACGATGCCGAGCAGGTCCTCGCCGACGTCCGAGAGTTCTGCGCGAATGATGACATCAAGCCGCGGCACCGAGTGCTGCGCGGCGTAGAGTGCGTCGATGACGCGCGTGAGGGCGGCGTGAGCTTCAGGGGAGTGCATGAGGGCATGATACCGGAGATGGCGAGCCGCGCGCCGCAACGACCGAGCCCCCGTGCCTGCATGTCGCGCCCCGCGTGCGGCTGTTATGCTGATGGCGTCGCGTTCGCGAGGGAAGGGGCCATACCGTGGAGGTCTTCGCCGTACTGCCGTGCTTGCTCGGCGTCGTGGCTCTCGTGCTCGGTGTTCTGTGGGTGATCGTCCTGATCGACGTGCTGCAGCGCAGCGATGCTGAGTTCCCCGGAGCGATGAAGGGCATGCCCAACGCGAACGAGCGGATCATCTGGATCCTCGTGGTACTTCTCGGTAACACCATCGGCGCGATCGTCTACTACTTCGTCGTGATGCAGCCGTACCCGCGGCAGCGGTAGCGCGTACGTCGTAGCGCGCCAAAGACTCGTGCGGGCGCGTAGCCGGTCCGGCTCACTCGGAGACCATGCTCGACATGTGGTGAGGTGCCGCGCGCTGGGCGAGGAGGAGCGGTGACAACTGAGAGTCCAGAATACGAGGTCCTGAAGCACGAAGGCCCGTTCGAACTGCGCCGCTACGGGGGCTACCTGACGGCGAACGTACGCGTGGCCGCAGGTGACTCTGGACAGGCCATGAATGCCGGCTTCAGCCCACTGGCCGACTACATCTTCGGCAACAATCGCGCCTCGGACCGCATTTCGATGACCGCGCCCGTAACGGCGGGCCGGGCTTGTTGTCAGAGGATCGCGATGACCGCGCCGGTAACGGCGCAGCATTCCGAGGACGAATACATCGTCAGCTTCACGATGCCGTCCGAATACACGGCGGAGACCCTCCCGCAGCCGAACAACGCCGCTGTGACGATCGAGCCAGTTGGTGCTCACCTGGCCGCCGTGGTTCGATTTGGTGGGCACTTCTCCGGAACCAAGGCGGCTGAGGCACAGGCGGAGCTGGAATCATGGATCGGCGAGCAGGGTCTGAGGGCGGCCGGCGAACCGGTTGCGGCCCAGTACGACGCTCCTTGGAAGCCGGGGTTCGCACGTCGCAACGAGATCATGATCGTGGTCGAGGAAGTCTGAGACCGGCATTGTGGCCGCACTTGCCGCAAGCCCATTCGCGAAAGGAAGAGACCGTGGCTGAGAAGAAGACGAAGACCGACGGTGAGGCCGAGGTGCTCGCGAACATCGCTGAGATGCCGGAACCAGACCGCGCCATCGCCGAACGGCTCCATGCGATCATAAAGGCCAGCGCCCCGGTACTCTCACCAAGGCTCTGGTACGGGATGCCCGCGTACGCCAAGGACGGCCAAGTCGTCTGCTTCTTCCAAAGCGCGCACAAGTTCAAGACGAGGTATGCGACGTTCGGCTTCCAGCACGCGGCGAACCTCGACGAAGGTCCCATGTGGCCGGTCGCCTTCGCAGTGAAGATGGTGACCGCTGCGGAGGAGGCGACAATCGCCGAGCTCGTGAAGAGAGCGGTGAGCTGAAGCCCCTAAGGCGTGGACGAGCCTGAACGCGCGTGCGCGTCGGCTCGTGCGCAACACGCTAGCGCGTGAGCCACTCCTTGACCGCCGCTTCCACCGCGTCACGTCCCGCATCCACCACGCCCGTGAAACGCTCGGGGAGGGCGCCAAGCTCGGCCAGCGGCGCCGGCACACACGCGCCCTCGCCCGCAGAGGCCGCGACCTCGGCCAGCAGCTCGACACCCGGTAGCGCAGCGGCGCCCGCAGGGAGCGGCGCGTCGTAGGCCAGACCGTGGAGCGCCTTGTACACGTCGGCGCCGAACTTCGCCCAGTGGGCGGTGGAAACCACCAACACGGGGTTCTCGCCGCGCAGACGCTCGGCAACCTCCCACGCTACCGAAGTGTGGGGGTCCATCAGATAGCCGGTCTCGTCGAAGACCCGGCGGATCGTGGCGAGCGACTCGTCGTTGCTGACCCAGTCGCCGCTCATCAGGTCGCGCATGGCTGCGAACGTGTCGTGGTCCACGCGGAAGCGGCCCTCGGCCGCGAGCGAAGCCATCCACCCGCGCACGGCATCGGCGCCGGCGAGGTGGAAGAGCAGTCGCTCCAGGTTGCTGGAGATGAGGATGTCCATGCTCGGCGAGGGTGTCTTGACGAACGCGCGCTCGGAGATGTCGTAGGTGCCCGTCGCGATGAAGTCGGAGAGCACGTTGTTGGCGTTTGAGGCGCACAGCAGGCGTCCGATGGGGACGCCGATGCGCTGCGCGTAATACGCGCCGAGGATGTTGCCGAAGTTGCCCGTGGGCACGCACACGTCCATCGGCTCGCCGGCGACGACGCCGCCCGAGGCGACCATGTCCGCGTACGCGCTCACGTAGTACGCGATCTGCGGGAGGAGTCGACCCCAGTTGATGGAGTTCGCCGAGGAAAGGCGCAGCTTCAGCTCCGCCTTGAGTGTTTCGTTGAACGTCGGGTCGTTGAAGGCGGCCTTGACCGCGTTCTGACAGTCGTCGAAGTTGCCGCGCACGCCAAAGACGCCGACGTTCTCGCCGCGCTGCGTCACCATCTGCGCGCGCTGGATGTCCGAGACTCCCTCGGCCGGGTAGAACACGACGATGCCGGTGTGCGGGCGGTCAGCGAAGCCCTCGAGCGCGGCCTTGCCGGTATCGCCCGAGGTGGCGACGAGCACGAGGTAGTCATCGTCGAGCGTGCCGGCCGCCTGTTGCATGGCGATCGCCTCGGAGAAGAAGCGCGGCATGCACTGGAGCGCCATGTCCTTGAACGCCGAGGTGGGTCCGTGCCAGAGCTCCAGGACATGGATGCCGGGCACGACCTCCTCGACCGGCGCAATGCGCGCGTCGTCCCACTGCTCGCCGTACGCCCCGGCCATGAGTACCGCCATGCGGTCGTCGTCGACGTCCACGCCGAACGCGCGGAAAACGTACGCTGCGCGCTCCCGGTAGGGAAGGTCGCCCAGCACCAGGATATCGGCGAGTTCGAGGGAGGGAAGCGACTCGGGCACGTACAGCCCGCCGCCATGCGAAATGCCCTTCACGACGGCCTCCGTGAAGGTCGGTCGCATCTTGTCCAGCGCGCGAGTGTCGAGGTAGCGGAGCGGCTTCATGCGAGCATGGTAGCAGAGCGGCGGGCGGCCGCGCCCCACTACGGCTCGACGATCTCCTCGGCTACCAGATCCATCAGCAGGTTGTCGTGCCATGTCCCGTCGGCGCTGCTCCGCTCGTACTGCCGCATGACGCCCACCGGGCGGAAGCCGACCTTCTCGTAGACGTGAATGGCCCGCGGGTTGTCCACTGCCGGATCGATCGTGAAGCGGTGATGGCCGCGTTCATCGACGAGGTACCGTAGGAGCGTCCTCAGCGCGTCTGTCCCAAGCCCGCGCTCCAGGAGCTCCCCGGCGACGGTGATGTCGATACGGACATGCTCGTAGTCCGGGTCGGTCTCGGCTTGGAACATGACGAAGCCGGCCCGCCTACCCGTGTACTCGATCATGTACGTATCGACCGAGTCGTCGTTGAAGTCGCGCTCGTAGCGCGCCTCGTCATAGATGCCCCACCAGCGCTCCACCTCGGGGTGTGCGAGGATCTCGAGCACCGCCGCGCGGTCCTCGGCAGTGAAGGGCCTCAGGGTCACGAGGTCGCCGTGCAGCGTGGGGAGTGCTGAGGTTGGCACGGTGAGCCTCCTGCAGATTGCCGTCAGGGTCTGGTGGTACGATTCTAGCCATACCGGAGGCTGCTTGAACGGGGGGACGGCGTGAAGCACGTCATCTGCATCCTCGACGGTGCGGCAGGATGGCCGCTGGCCGAGCTCGGCGACCGCACGACCCTCGCGGCGGCGAACACGCCCAACCTCGATGCCCTTGCTGCGACGGGTGTCGTCGGGCTCGCGCAGACGGTACCCGAGGGCGCCGAACCCTCGTCATCGGCGGCCTGCACGTCCATCTTGGGGTACGACCCGATCGCTGACTACGTCGGGCGCGGCGCGATCGAGGCGGCCAGCATGGGCATCTCCCTTGAGCCGGACGAGGTCGCGCTGCGTATGAACCTGGTGCACATCGCCGACGGTACAATGGCCTCGTATGCGTGCGGGCACATCACCACCAAAGAGTCGAGCGCAATCGTCGCCGACCTGGACGCCGTGCTCGGCGACCATGTCTTCCGCTTTCATCCCGGCGTCGCGTACCGCCACATCCTGGTCGTCAAGGGCCACCCGGAGATCCTCGGCTTGGAGTTCACGCCGCCGCACGACATCTCTGACATGCCTGTCGCCGGGCGTGAGCCGCGCGGGGTTGGCGCCGAAATCCTCACGCGGCTCATGGAGCGTGCGCGTGAGGTCCTCGTGTCGTCGCCCGCCAACCGCGAGCGCGCGTCGCGTGGACTGCTGCCCGCGACCGACATCTGGCCATTCTGGCCGGGCGTCGCACCCAGCGGCCTGACGCCCTTCGCCGAGCTCCGTGGTGTTCGTGCCGCCATGACATCCGGGGTCGACCTGCTGAACGGCCTCGCGGTGCTCTTCGGCATCGACCGGCTCTCGATTCCCGGTGTCACCGATGGCGCCGACAACGACTACGCGGCACAGGTCGGTGGCGCGCTCGCCGCACTCGATGCACACGACCTCGTGATCGTGCACGTCGAGTCTCCGGACGAGGAGGGTCACGGCGGGAACCGCGACGGCAAGCTGGCCGCGATCGAGGCGATCGACCGAGAGGTCATCTCGCGCATCCGGGCGTACGAGGGTGAGCTGCGAGTCCTGTGCATGCCCGACCACCCAACCCCCGTCCAGCTCAAGACGCATGTGGGAGAGCCGGTGCCGTTCCTGCTCGCCGGTCCGGGCGTGACGCCGAACGGGGCGATATCCTTCGACGAGGAGGCCGCCGCCGCGACGGGTCTGCTGCTGGATCCAGGCCGGGACGTGATGGGCCTGCTCCTCGCCCGGTAGCGTCAGGGCTCGGCACCATCCGGAACACTGTGGTTGCCGCGCGCGGCCCTTTGGGTATCTCTCTCTACGACACGATGCCGAGAGAGGAGCGCGAACGATGCCGCGGAGCATCTGGAAGGGCGACATCAGCTTCGGGCTGGTCACCATACCTGTGAGCTTGCATCCCGCCGAGGAACGCAAGGAGCTCGCATTCAGCCTGCTCGACGGGCGGGACTTGGCGCCCATAAAGCAGCAGCGCGTGAACAGCGTGACCGGTGAGATCGTCCCGTGGGAAGAGGTCGTGAAGGGCTTCGAATACGACCCCGGCCGCTATGTGATCGTCACCGAGGACGACTTCCGAGCCGCCAATGTCGAGGCCACACAGACGATCGATGTGCTCGCCATGGTCCATGGTGCGGAGATCTCGCCGCTCTTCTTCGACCATCCGTACTACCTCGCGCCAGCCAGCAAGGCGGCGCGCAAACCGTACGCGCTGCTGCGCGACACCCTCGCGGAAACCGGCTATGTCGGTGTGACGAGCGTCGTGATCCGCACCCGGCAGCACATTGCGGCGCTCATCCCCGTAGGCGATGCCCTCGTCTTGGACGTGCTCCGCTTCGCCCATGAGCTCCGCTCGGCAGAAGACCTCGACCTGCCCGGCCACGATGCTGCCGAGCTGGGTGTCACGAAGGCCGAGATGAAGCTTGCAGGACAGCTGGTGGAATCAATGGTGGGCACCTGGACACCCGAGGCGTATCGGGACACGTACCGCGACGAGGTCCTCGCGCTGATCAAGCGCAAGGCGAAGACGGGTGAGATCGCCGCGCCACCACCGCCCGCTGAGCCCGAGTCGCGCGGCGAGGTCGTCGACATCATGAGCCTTCTCAAGCGCAGTCTTGACGAACGCCGCGCCGCGGGAGGGGAGTGAGGATGCCGCTCGACCAGTACCGGGCCAAGCGCCATTTTGACGTGACGCCGGAGCCGTCCGGCGACGCTGTTGGCGGTGCGCCGTCCCGGCGTTTCGTCGTGCAGAAGCATGCCGCCTCGCGTCTCCACTACGACGTTCGCTTCGAGATGGACGGCGTGTTGAAGTCGTGGGCGGTGCCGAAAGGGCCGAGTCTCGATACGTCGCAGAAGCGGCTGGCTGTCGAGGTGGAAGACCATCCGCTGGAGTACGGCGACTTCGAGGGCACCATTCCGGTCGGCGAATACGGCGGCGGCACGGTCATGGTGTGGGACCGCGGCACGTGGGAGCCAATCGAGGATCCCGAGGAGGGTTTCGCGAAGGGGAGCCTCAAGCTCCGTCTCTCGGGTGAGAAGCTCGTCGGCGGCTTCGCGCTCGTGCGCCTCAAGCGACGCCAAGGTGACAAGCGAGACAACTGGCTGCTCATCAAGGAGCGCGATGAGCACGCGAGGCCGCTCGCCGCAGGCGACGTCCTCGACGAGGACCGCTCGGTCATGACTGGCCGCACGATGGCGGAGATCGCGGCGGCGAGCGAGGTTCATGCGGCTGGTGAGGGCGAAGGACAGCCTGCGCCGTGACCAGCGCCGGCCGCCGGGGTCGGGCCGGCAACGCCAGACGGCGCCGTCGAGGCCCCGATGCCGGACACGCTGGGCCCGATGCTCGCGACTGCGGTCGCAGAGCCACCGGCCGGCGAGGAGTGGCTGCACGAGATCAAACTCGACGGCTACCGAGCGCTCTGTCGCATAGCGGGCGGTGACG
Source organism: uncultured Actinomycetes bacterium (assembly GCA_963817405.1). Lineage (GTDB taxonomy): Bacteria > Actinomycetota > Coriobacteriia > Anaerosomatales > Anaerosomataceae > CAWFNW01. Next base: position 676,487 of record CAWFNW010000001.1, on the reverse strand, counting down.
TCAGGTTCTTCACGCGGAGCGGCATCGACTGGACCGAGCGGTTCGCTGCGCTGGTGCCGGCCATACAGACGCTCGAGCTCCCCGATGCGTGGCTCGACGGCGAGGTCGTCGCGCTCATGGACGATGGCCGGTCGAGCTTCGGCGCGCTACAGGCTGAGCTCAAACGCGGCGCGGCAGCGGATATCGCGTTTCTCGTCTTCGACCTGCCGTACTACGACCGCTGCGATCTTAGGGAGTCCCCTCTCGAGGCCCGCAAGGCGCTTCTTGAGCGCATACTCGCAGGCTCTCGAGGGCGAGTCCGCTTCGTGGAGCACGTGCGGGGAGGCGGTGCCGAGTTCCATCGCCAGACGTGTGCGTTCGCGCTCGAGGGGGCCGTGAGCAAGCGGGCATCAAGCCCCTATCGCTCGGAACGGGGCCGCGACTGGCGCAAGCACAAGTGCCGTGAGCGGCAGGAGTTCGTGGTCGTGGGCTGGACCGAGCCGGCGACTGGCGGTCCCGGCGTCGGCGCGCTTGCGCTGGCGGCGCGCGGGCCGTCGGGCGCGCTCGCGTACGCGGGTCGCGTCGGCACGGGGTGGGGTGCTCGCGAGGCGGGGGAGCTTCGCGGCCGCCTTGAGCCGTTGGGCGTTAAGGACTCACCGGTAGAAGCGGTGCCCACTGCTGAGGCGCGAGGGGTGCACTGGGTTCGTCCCGACCTCGTGATCGAGGCGGAGTTCGCCGAGTGGACAGGCTCGGGTCACGTGCGGCACTCATCATACCTGGGGATTCGCGGGGACAAGACGGCAGCTGAGGTAGTGCGGGAGGAGCCTGAAGGCATGCGAGTGCGGGACACGTCAGAGGGCGATGCGACGGTGCGCGGCGTGCGCCTGACGCATCCCGACAAAGTGCTCTTCGCGGATGTCGGCGTCACCAAGCGCGAGCTCGCGCGCTACTTCGACCGTGTGGCCGATCACCTCATGCCGCACCTGCTCGGGCGGCCGCTCGTGCTCGTGCGGTGCCCGCACGGAGCCGATGAGGAGTGCTTCTACCAGAAAGAAGCCTCGGTGGGCTTTCCGGCGGGCTTGCGCACGGTGCCGGTGCAGCACGAGGACGGCATCGTCAACTACGCGCTCGCGGACTCGGTGCAAGACGTCATCGGACTCGTGCAGCTCGGCGTGCTCGAGATTCACACGTGGGGGTCGCTCGCCGACGATGTCGAGACTCCCGACCGGATCGTCGTCGACCTCGATCCAGGCCCCGGCGTGGAGTGGAGGACAGTGACTGAAGCGGCGCTCCTCATCCGCGACGGACTCGAGGGGCTCGGGCTTGCCGCGTTCGCGAAGACGACCGGCAGCAAGGGGCTCCATGTGGTTTCCCCGATCGTACGGGAGGGCGACTGGGGGAGCGTCAAAGAGTTCGTCCGCACGTTCTGCGAAGCGATCGCGACGACTGATCCGGCGCACTTCACGACCAACCCGCTCAAGGCGCGGCGGCAAAGTCGCGTGTTCATCGACTACGTTCGCAATTCGCGAGGCGCGACCGCGGTGGCGGCGTACTCATCGCGCGCGAAGCCCGGCGGGACGGTGTCGGTTCCCGTACGCTGGGACGAGATCGAGGCGGGCGTGCGCTCGGACCGCTACACGATCGAGAACGTGCCCAGGCGACTTGCCGCGCTTGAAGCGGACCCGTGGGCCGGCTACGAGGCGGCGCGGAAGGCGATCACGAAGACTGCGCGAAACGCGCTGGGGTTGCTCTGAGGGCGCTACTCCTCCCCGAACTGAGCCTCATGCAACTCGGCGAACATCCCGCCCTGCGCCAGGAGCTCGGCGTAGGTCCCCTGCTCAACGATCCTGCCGCCGTCGATGACGATGATGCGGTCGGCGTCGCGCACGGTCGACAGTCGGTGCGCGATGACGAATGCGGTGCGCTCGGCCAGAAGCGTCTCGAGCGCCGCCTGGATGAGACGCTCGGTCCGCGTGTCCACCGATGCGGTCGCCTCGTCGAGGATGAGGATCGTGGGGTCGGCGAGGATCGCGCGGGCGAACGCGATGAGCTGGCGCTGACCGGTCGACAGCAGCGAGCCGCGTTCGCCGACAGGGGTGTCGTAGCCCTCGGGTAGCCGTTCGATGAAGTCGGCGGCGCACGCGGTCTCGGCTGCCGCGCGAACGTCGCGGTCGGTGGCGTCGAGGCGACCGTAACGGATGTTCTCCATGATCGTCCCTGAGAACAGGAACGGATCCTGAAGCACCACGCCCAGGTTCGTGCGGAGCGAGGCGAGCGTGACCGAGCGCAGATCCCGGCCGTCCACCAGTATCCGCCCCGACGTCGGGTCGTAGAAGCGCGCAATGAGGTTCACGAGCGTCGTCTTGCCGGCCCCGGTTGGACCGACGATCGCGAGCGTCATGCCCGCGGGCACGTCGAGGTCGATGTCGATGAGCACTGGTGCGCCGTCGCCATAGTCGAACGACAGGGCTTCAAAGCGTATGTGGCCGGTGAGGCGTCCTGCGTCGACAGCGTCAGGCGAGTCGGCGATCTCCGGCTTCGTATCGACGAGCTCGAACACTCGCTCCGCACCGGCCAGTGCCGACTGCGTCTCGGCCCACAGGCTAGACAGCTGGCTCACGGCGTTGAAGAACGAGCGCGAGTAGCTGAGGAATGCGACGACCACGCCGATGGTGACGGCGCCGCTCGACGCGAGCCATCCACCATACCCGGCCACGAGCGCGGTTGACGCGGCGGAGATGACCGCGAGGACCGGCGGGAAAGCCGAGGACACCGCCGAGGCGGCGATCGAGGCGTCGCGGTTGGCCGCGTTTCGCTCGGCGAAGTCGCTTCGCGTGCGCTCGGTCCGCACGAACGCCTGCGTTACCTTGATGCCACCGAGCTCCTCGGCAAGAGCGGACGAGACGTCGCCGAGCGCTTGCTGGCGGCGGCGGAAGACTCGCCTCGCGAGGACGCCAAACGCCCGCGAAGCGCCGAACATGAGGGGCACGACCGCGAGAGTGGCGAGGGCGAGCCGGGCGTCCACAAGGAGCATGCCGACAAGCGTGAATGCGAAGCCGAGTCCGGCGCCGAGCACGCGGCGGAACCCCTGCGAGAGGAACGAGTTCACCTGGTCGACGTCGTTGATGAGCCGGCTCATCAGATCGCCCGTGCCGGTGCGCTCGAAGAATGCGACCGACAGCCGCTGGAGCGCTCCGAAGACGTCCTCACGCAAGGTGAACAGCGCGCGCTGCCCCACCGTGCCGATCACGTAGATCTGCATCCGCTGCGCGTACCAGCCGAGCCCCGTCGACGCCAGAAGTGCCATGACCGGGAAGGTCAGGCCGCTCGCGTTCGAGCCCTGCTTCGCGGCCGCAACGGCCATATCGACGATCCGCCCGGTGATGGCGGGGGCGAGCGCGGTGTTCGCTGCGGAGACGACGACCCACAGTAGGCCGAACAGCATCGATCGCTTGTGCGGCAGCAGATAGTCGAGTAGGCGCTGCGCCGAGGAGCGGACGTCGGCGGCTCGCTCGTCCTTGGCGAGCGAGGTCAGCCCTCCTCTGCCGTCGCCGCGCGCCATCAGTCCTCCTCAAGCGAGCAGCTGGCCGGAACGTCCAGTGCGTCGCCGCCCGTGAGTTGGCTCACTGCGATCTCGGCGTACGTGCAGCTGGTCTCGAGAAGTTCCGCATGCGTGCCGGACTCGACGAGGATCCCGCCATCGATGACCCAGATGGCATCGGCACGCTTTACCGTGGAAAGCCGCTGGGCAATCACGAACGACGTGCGACCTTCGCGCAGCGCGTCGAGGCGGCGACGTAGCGCGGCCTCGGTCGTTGCATCCACTGCCGAGGTCGAGTCGTCCATGATGAGGATGCGCGGGTCGATGAGCAGCGCCCGGGCGATCGCGATGCGCTGGCGCTGGCCACCGGACAGGCGCACGCCGCGTTCGCCGACGAGGGTGTCGTAGCCGTCCGGCAGTTCCTCGACGAATTCGTGGGCCTCCGCCGAGCGCGCGGCACCTTCGATCTCGTCCCGCGTGGCATCAGGTCGCCCGTATGCGATGTTGTCGGCGATGCTTCCGGAGAAGAGCACGCTGTCCTGCATGACGACGCCCACCTGCGAGCGAAGCGAGGCGAGCGTCACGTCGCGTACGTCGTACCCGTCGACGAGCACCGCGCCGCCGGTGACGTCGTAGAAGCGCGGCACGAGGTTGACGAGCGACGTCTTCCCGGAACCCGTCGTGCCGACGATTGCCACGGTGGAGCCAGGCTCCGCCGTGGCGGTGATGCCTGCGAGGGTCTCGGCGTCGGAGCCGGGGTAGCGCAGGTGCACGTCCTTGAACTCCACACGGCCCGACAGGGGCGGAAGGTTGAGCGCGCCATCGCGCTCAGTGACGTCGTCTTCGGCGTCGAGGACTTCGAAGAGGCGCTGCGCCGATGCGCCCGCACGGGCGATCGACTGAGCGCCAAAGCCGATCACGTAGAGCGGCTGTAGGAGCAGGAAGAGGTAGCCGGTGAACGCGACGAGCTCGCCTACGGTGAGGTCGCCGTGCACAACTTGGACCGCGCCGATCCAGGTGACGAGCGCAACCCCAAGGTTCCCGGCGCTGAAGAGGAGCGGGAAGGCGTTCGCAACCGTGCGTCTCACCGACATGCCCTGCTGGAGGAGCGACTCGTTCGCGACCCGGTAGCGCTCCGCCTCATACGGCTCACGAGCAAACGCGCGCACCACGCGCACGCCCGCCACGCTCTCCTGCAATACCGCGTTCAGCGCGGCGAGCCGCTGCTGGTTGGCGCGGAACATCGGGCCGAGCCGGCCGACGAACTTCACGAGGATGAAGATCGTCACCGGGATCACAAAGAAGGCGACGAGCGCGAGTCGCCAGTTGATGGCAAGGAGCAGGCCGACGGCGCCGACCAGGAGCACGATTGCCGCGACGGCCTGGACGAGCCCGCCGCCGACGAAATCGCGCACCAAGTCCACGTCCGAGGTCACGCGCGTGACGAGCTGACCGGTCTGCACTCGGTCGTGATACGAGAACGAGAGCGACTGCAGCTTTCCGAAGATCGTCTCGCGCATCTCATACGCCGAACCGTGGCTGGCGCGTCCCGAAAGGTAGCCCTGCAGGAACTGTGCGACGCCGCCGACGACAGCGATCACAATGAGGGAGATCGCCCCTCGCACGATGACCGACATGCTGCCACCACGGATGCCGTCGTCGATGATCGAGCGGAGGAACTGCGGTGCGGCGAGGTCAGCGCCCGACGCGGCCAGCACGGAAACGACCGCGGCAGCGGCGGTCAGTCGGTAGCGCCGCATGAAACGGAGCGCTCGCAGCAGGTCGGTGTTCACGCGTGTCGGATCCCCCGGATTCGTGTTCGTCCAGCATAGCGCAGCAGCGGCCCGTTTCCGGACCGCTGCTGCGGGGGTTGGGCGGGACGGGGCCGAGGGGGGCGGCCCCGTCCCACTCGGGGGAGGGGGGAGGGTATCAGGGATGGTCAGCCTCGCAGCGCCTCCGCGATGGTGGTGTACTCCTCGACGGTGATCTCGCCTCGCGCCAAGCGCTCCCGGGCGATACGGAGCGCGTCGTCCTCGACGATCCGGGAGGTGGCACCGGGCGTCATAGGCGAGCCGAGAGTCGGCGTCCCGGCAGTGGTTGTCATGTGCGCGCGCGTACGGTGTCGGGTGAGCGCCCAGACGACGACGGCGACGAGCGCCGCTCCGAGGACGAGTAGGACGATGGGACCGATGAATCCGAACCCGTGGCCGTAGCCCAGCATCTCCGGACCTCGAGCGCCGTAACCTGCAAACCCATGCATGGGTGTCTCCTTCCGAGAGCGATCGTGCGTCTACACGGAGTATCGCCCGCGAGTGTGCACCGCCGGTGAGCCGCACGTGAAGATGCTGTGATGGTCACGACGGACGGCGCCCACGCAGCAACCGCACGGACACGTGAGTGCCTCCTATGCCTCGATGGGCACGGTTTCCGGCGGCGGGACCTCGGCAGGTTTCCCCGAGCGCGTGGGCGCGCTCGTCGTGAGTGCGACGCCGGCGACGATGATCGCCATGCCGGCGAGCACCCAGCCATCGACCGGCTCGGCGAGCACCAGCCAGCCGAGGAAGACGGCGATGACAGGGTTGACGTAGGCGTACGTCATCACCTTGGAGGCCGGTGCATTCCGAAGCAGCCACACGAAGGCCGTGAACGCCACACATGAGCCCATGAGGGCGAGGTAGGCGAGCGCGCCGGCGCCTGACGGCGTGAGAACGAAGCTCGGCCATTCGCCTTTGAGCGTGCCGATGACGAGCAGCGCAACCCCCGCGGTGAGCATCTCGTAGCCGGTAGCGACGAGCGCGTCGGTCTTGACGGGGTGCCGCTTCGAGAGGACCGAGCCGGTCGTCCAGAGCCACGTTCCAAGCACCTGCGTCGCGATGCCGAGGATCTCCTTGGGCGACCCGGTGAACCCAGCCAAGCGCGGTGCCATGAGTACCCCGAGCCCCGTGAAGCCGACGACGAGGCCGAAGATGCCCCGCGCGGACGGGCGGTCCATCCCCGGGATGAACGACTCAGCGAGCGCCATCCACAGCGGCAGGAGCGCCACGATGAGCGCCGCCAGACCCGAAGGGATCACCCGCTCCGAGAGGTAGGTCGAGTACATGCCGCCGACGAGGAGGAAGAGCCCAACGATGGCAACGATGCGGTACTCGTGGAGTGGGATGCGGAGTGGCCGGCCGCGCCAGCGAGCGAAGGCGAGCAGGATGAGTCCTGCCGGCAGCAAGCGTGCACCTGCGAAGAGGGACGGCGGCAGGTCGGTCTTGAGCCCGATGCGGATGGCCAGGTAGGTCGAGCCCCAGACGATGTAGAGCGTCGCGAACGCCGCGATCAGCTTCACCTTGTGTGACCACTTCAGCGGGTTAAGACGCACGGAGCTCCTTTGTGGTGGACGGTGTCAGGACAGGATATCGCTCGGCACTCGCGCGGGATAGACTGGCAGCATGGGGATCAGCGATCACGAACGTCCGGCGCTCACCGCCGATACGGTCGCCCTCCGCGAGGAGGCGGGCGAGATGCAGGTGCTCCTCGTCAAGCGCGGTCGACCCCCGTTCGAGGGATCGTGGGCGCTCCCGGGCGGCTTCGTCGACGCGTTCGAGCTTCCAGAGGCCGCCGCGCGCCGCGAACTCGCCGAGGAGACGGGGCTTGCGCTTGGAGCAGGCGTGCCGCTCGCGCTCGTCGGTGTTTACGGCAAGCGAGGCCGTGACCCGCGCGGCTGGACCGTCTCGGTTGCTTTCGCAGCGCGCGTTCCCGAGGATGCCCCGGCGGTCGCAGGCTCTGACGACGCCGCTGACGCTCGCTGGTTCCCAGTCGGAGTGCTCCCTCGGCCGCTGGCGTTCGACCACGATGCGGTGGTGGCCGATGCTCTGCGCGCGTTTGACACGGATGGTCGCTCGGTCCTAGACTAGGCGACCAACCTCATATCGAAGCCCTTGATGGGGATGAGTACGCGGGACCACGAGGTCCACCAGAGAGCCGGAGCAGCTGAGAACCGGCGTCCGAAGGCCCGCGGAACATGGCCCTTGAGGCATCCGGAGGAACGGCGCAGGTCGCCCAGTAATGCCGGACGGAAGCCCCCGTTATCGCAGGCTCGAGAGCATCGGACCCCCTCGGCGAATCACCCCGCCCGCCGAGCGGCCATGACCACCGGTCCCGTGCTCGAGATAAGGCTGCGGCTCTCACGCAGCGAAGTCGGGTGGTACCGCGAAAGCGCTGATACGCTTCTCGCCCTGACATGAACAGTCCGGGCGGGGGGCGTTTTGTCGTATCTGGAGGTGTGGAGCATGGCGAAGACGTGGGAGGAGATCAACGCGCGCATCGCAGCGGGCGAGGCGGTCGTGTTCACGGCCGAGGAGTTCGCCGCGCTTGCGGCCGACGAGGGCCTCAGTGCCGCAGCGAGGCGCGTTGACGTGGTGACGACCGGGACGTTCGGTCCGATGTGTTCCTCGGGTGTGGTGCTCAACTTCGGGCACTCCGACCCGCCGATCCGCATGGGCAAGATCACGCTCAACGACGTCGAGGCGTACGGCGGCCTCGCCGCGGTGGACACCTACCTGGGCGTGACGCAGCCGAGCGAGCATCGCGGCATCGAGTACGGCGGCGCGCACGTCATCGAGGACCTCCTGCGCGGCAAGGCCGTGCGCCTGCGCGCGTGGAGCCACGGTACCGACTGCTACCCGCGGACGGAGATCGACACGTGGGTCACGCTCGAGGAGCTCAACCAGGCGTACTTCTTCAACCCGCGTAACGCGTACCAGAACTACGCGGTTGCCGTGAACTCGTCGGACCGCCCAATCCACACGTACCTCGGGACGCTGCTGCCGCGTCTCGCCAACGCGACCTACTGCTCGGCAGGGGCGCTCTCACCGCTGCTGAACGACCCGACGTACCGCACGATCGGCGTGGGAAGCCGCATCTTCGTCGCGGGTGCGCCAGGGTACGTGGCGTGGCAAGGCACGCAGCACAACCCGAACCAGGCGCGCGACGAGCACGGTGTGCCGGTGGGTCCCGCAGGCACGCTCGCGGTGATCGCCGACCTCAAGCAGGCGAGCCCCGAGTTCTTCTCGGCGGCCTCATTCACCGGCTACGGCGCGAGCTCCTTCATGGGCATCGGCGTACCGATTCCTGTGCTCGACGAAGAGATCGCGGCCACGCTCGCGCTCACCGACGCCGACCTTACGGCCACCGTGGTCGACTACGGCGTGGCGCGGCGTAGCCGGCCCTCGCTCGGGCGGGTGACGTACGCGCAGCTTCGGAGCGGCTCGATCGAGATCGACGGCAAGACCGTGCCGACGGGTCCCATCAGCTCGCTCAAGGTCGCGCGGAAGATTGCTGCCGAGCTGAAGACGTGGGTCGCGGAGCGCGGTTTCACGCTGCAGCCTCCGCTTGAACTCCTGCCGCAGCCCGGGACGCAGAGCACGAAACCGCTCGAGATCCGTACCGAGGAGGCGATCTGACATGCCGCGCAAGCGATTCGACCTCACCTTCCCGCCGGACCGGGCGACGAAGCCGATCATCTACCACCTGGTCAAGGACTGCGACCTCACGCCGAACATCCTGCGCGCGGCCATCCAGCCGGGCCAGGAGGGTCGCATGCTGCTGGAGATCACGGGGCACAAGGACGCGTTCGACGCCGGCATCGCGCTGCTCGAAGCCGAGGGCATCACGGTCGCGCCCGCCGCGGCCGACATCGTGCTCGATGAGGAGGCGTGCGTGAGCTGCGGCCTGTGCACCGCAGTCTGCCGCCCTGGCGCGCTCACGATGGGCACCGACGGCGTACTGGTGTTCGACAAGGATGCGTGCGTGTACTGCGAAGCGTGCGTGGTAGCCTGTCCCAGGAGGGCCATCACGCTCGCATTCTGAGCATGGTCGGACGGTGAGGAGAAGCTGTGCCGCAACTGGCGTTCCTGCAGGTCATCGTGGTCGCTGCAGTCGTAGCGCTGCTGCTCATCGTGCTCTCGATGCCGACGGCGGCACGGGCTGGTTGGCGGGCGGGCAGGACGTTGCTGCGAGCGGCGCTCTTCGGCCTCGCGGCCGTCGTCATCGCCGCCACGATCTGGGCGTCGCAGACGGGCGAACTCGCGCGCTTCTCTTCCGAGATGGGGAGCTCTGACGCACTTCAGATCGCGGTGTTCTTCCTGATCGTGCTCGGCACGGGCGGCAACTTCGCCGCGAGGTACCTCGCCGACAGGGCGCGTGAGGAGGCGGAGGGACATGGCTGACATCGGACGCAGGCTCGGGCTTGAGGTGCTCGTCGTGGACGGCGCCATGGGCACGATGCTCCAGCGCGCCGGCATTCCCGCCGAGCAGTGCCCTGAGCAGCTCAACGTGACCGCGCCCGACATCATCGAGGACCTGCACCGCAACTACGTCGTCGCCGGCGCCGACTGCGTGAGCACCAACACGTTCGGCGGGACGCGAGCGAAGCTCGACGAGTACGGCCTGGGCGACCAGGTGGTCGAGCTCAATCGCGCGGGCGTCCGTATCGCCCGCCGTTCGGGAGCGCTGCACGTGCTCGCAGACGTGGGTCCGACCGGGCTCGTGATGGAGCCGCTCGGGTCGGCGACGTTCGACGAGGTCTACGCGCTCTTCACCGAGCAGATAGAAGCGCTCGTCGCCGAGGGTCCTGACGCCATCATCATCGAGACGATGACCGACATCGCCGAGGCGCGGTGCGCGGTGCTTGCGGCCCGGGCCGTCTGCGACCTGCCCGTGATCGCGTCCGTGACCTTCGGGCGCGACGGGCGCATGAGCCTGTCGGGTACCGATCCGGCCACCGCCGCCGTTGTGTTGGAAGCTGCCGGCGCGACGGTCGTGGGGATGAACTGCGGCTTGGGCCCCGAGCAGATGCTACCCCTTGCCGAATCGATGGCAGCAGCGACGACGTTGCCGCTTGTCGTGCAGCCGAATGCGGGCCTGCCGACGCTGCGCGACGGCGTGACAGTCTTCCCGGGCACGCCGGACGAGATGGGCCTTGCGGCGGCGAGCTTCGTGGACCTCGGTGCGACACTCGTGGGCTCGTGCTGTGGCTCGACACCGTCGTTCACCGGTGCCATCAGCGACTTCGCGAAGGACCGACCGCTTCCACCTCCTCGCGAGCGGCGCTCGGGTGTGATCCTCGCGGGCCCTCGCGGGAACGCGCGCATCGGTGGCGGCGAACGCTTCGTCGTCATTGGCGAACGTATCAACCCGACGGGCAAGAAGGCGCTCGCGGAGTCGCTTCGCGCAGGCTCGATGGCCATCGTGCGCCAGTACGCGATCGAGCAGCAGCAGGCAGGAGCGCATCTCCTTGACGTCAACGTCGGCGCGCCCGGCGTGGACGCCGTCGCCGTGCTGCCTGAGGCTGTGCTCGCGCTCGCGGGCCTTGCCGAGGTGCCGCTCGTGCTCGACACCACTGACCCCGCGGCGCTCGAGGCCGCGCTGAAGGCGTACCCGGGTCGCGCGCTCATCAACTCGGTGAATGGCGGCGAGGCGTCGATAGCGGCGGTGTTGCCGCTCGCGGCGCGCTACGGTGCGGCTGTTGTGGTGCTCGCGCTCGACGACGACGGCATCCCTGCGACCGTCGAAGGGCGAGTGGCCGTGGTCGAGCGCGTGCGCCACGCCGCGCATGTGGCCGGGCTCACCGACCGCGACCTTGTCGTGGACTGCCTGACGCTCACTGCAGCTTCCGATCCTGCAGCCGCTCTGGTCGCGGTGAAGACGGTACGGCGGGTGTCGCGCAAGTTCGGGCTTGCTACGGTGCTCGGCGTGAGCAACGTGAGCCATGGCCTGCCGGGTCGCCCTGCGCTCAACGCGACGTTCCTGGCGATGGCTGCAGGCGCGGGGCTCGACGCGGCCATCATCAATCCCGCGGATGCCGACGCGATGCGCGCTGTCGCTGCCGTGGATGTGCTGCTCGGACGCGACGAGCGTGCCGAGCGCTGGATCGAGATGGTGACTTCGGCGGGGACGCCTCTTCCGGAGGCGTCGGCGAGACCCTCCGTAGGCAGCGGGCATGCGGGAGCGGAGGCCAGCGCGTCCGAGGATCGCTCCGCGCGGGTCGAGGCTGCGGCTCCGGCACCGACGGACCAGGCCACGCTCCTCGCGACCGCCGTCGAGCGCGGCGACGCCGATAGCGCACCGGCGCTCGTCGAAGCGCTGATCGCCGCAGGCACCGCGCCGCAGTCAGTCATCGCCGACGTGCTGACGCCCGCCATCCAGCGGCTCGGCGACGCCTACGGCCGGGGCGAGGCATTCCTGCCGCAGCTGATTGCCGCGGCCGGCGCCATGAAGGCTGCGGTCGACACTGCCAAGGCACACCTGCCCGAGGGCGAGCGTGCGGATGAAGGCCATGTCGTGTTCGGCACGGTCAAGGGCGACATCCACAGCATCGGCAAGGACATCTGCATCTCGATGCTCGAGAGCCAGGGTTTCGCGGTGGACGATCTTGGCGTCGATGTCGAGCCCGAGCGCTTCATCGATGCGGCAGGCGGCGCGGACGTCGTGTGTCTTTCCGCGCTCATGACAACGACGTTGCCCGCCATGGCGGCGACCGCGAACGCCCTCGCCGAACGCGCCGTGCCCGTGCTCGTTGGGGGTGCGGTCGTGACGGCCGACTACGCTGCCTCGATCGGCGCAGGCTACTCCGCCGACGCGCCGGGGTGCGTGGCAGCGGTCAGAGGGGTGCTGGAGTCCGGTCGGGATGCGGTCTCAGGAGAGACGCGATGATCATCACGAAGCCGCGCGACTGGGCGCGGATCAAGCGGGAGCTCGACGCGATCGACGCTCGGCGCGTCTACATCATGGGCTGCGGACAGTGCGCTACCGTGGCGCATACCGGTGGCGAACCCGAAGTGTTGGAGGCCAAGGAGCGGCTCGAGGCCGAAGGTCGTTCCGTCGCCGGCTGGTCGGTGGGCGAGGTCACCTGCCACGCGGGGGGCACGCGGCTTGACATGCGTAAGCACGCCGGCGAGCTTGCTGAAGCCGACGCGGTGCTTGTCTTGGCGTGCGGCGCGGGCGTCCAGACAGTCGCAGACGCGGTCAAGCAGCCAGTCTTCCCCGGGCTGGAGTCGGTCTTCCTCGGCAACGTCGTACGCCATGGCGTGTTCGAGGAGCGCTGCCAGATGTGCGGGGACTGCGTGCTCGATCTCACGGCCGGCATCTGCCCCGTCACGACGTGCCCCAAGGGGCTGCTCAACGGCCCGTGCGGCGGCATGTGGGACGGCATGTGCGAGGTGGTGCGCGATCGCGAGTGCACGCACGTACGCATCCAGCGCCGCCTGGCCGAGCAGGGCCGCCAGGACGCCGGGTCACTCCCGCCGAAGGACTACTCCAAGAAGCTCAAACCGGGGTCGCTGAGCGTCCGGGAGGCCGACAAGGGCGAGGTACGCCCGTGAGCCGGCTCAAGGACGCCTTCGCGCGCGGCGAGTTCGTCATCACGGGCGAGATCGCGCCACCGCTCGGCACGGACATGGACGCGCTTCACCGCTCGATTGAGATTCTCGGTCCCGTTTCGCACGCCATCAACGTGACCGACAACCAGGGTGCCACGCTGCATCTCTCCAGCCTGGCCGCCTCGCGTGTCGTCCTCGAGAAGGGCTACGAGCCGGTCTTCCAGCAGACGTGTCGCGACCGCAACCGGCTGGCGCTCCAGTCGGACCTGCTTGCTGCGTGGACGCTGGGGCTGGAGAGCGTGCTGATGGTCACCGGCGATGATCCCCGTTCGGGAGATCATCCGGAGGCCAAAGGCGTCTTCGACCTCGACTCGACACAGTTGCTTCACGTTGCGCGCGGTATGAACGAGGGGCACGACATGACCGGTCGCCCGCTCAAGGGTGGCACGGACTTCCTCCTGGGTGCGGCGATCTTTCCCGAGGCCGAGCCGTGGGACATCCAGCGCTCGCGTATCGAGCGCAAGATCGAGGCGGGCGCGAGATTCTTCCAGACGCAGGCGATCTACCAGCCCGAGAAGCTGGAGCGAGCAGTCGAGGCGATCCGTCCGACGGGCGTGAAGGTCATTGCCGGCATCCTGCTCCTCAAGAGCCCGCGGGTCGTGGATTTCATCAACAACAAGCTCGCGGGGCTCATGGTGCCGGATGCGATAGGGGACAGGATCCGCCGTGCCGCCGATCCGCTCGAGGAGTCCATCCAGCTCGCCATCGAGCAGGTGCGCACCATCCGCGATATCGCCGACGGCGTCCACATCATGGCGCTCGGACTTGACGGCGCGGTGCCGCGCATTCTGCGCGAGGCGGGCGTGATCGACTAGGAGGTGTCCGTGCGTCGCATCGCGCTTTATTCGGATGTCCACGGCAACCTCGCCGCGCTCGACGCGGTACTTGCCGACATCGAGGCGAGCGGTATGGCCGAGCGGATCTGCCTCGGCGACCTCGTCGGCTATGGGCCGGAGCCCGTCGGCGTCATCGATCGAGTGCGCGCGGCCGGGGACCCCGTTATCCAGGGCAACTACGACCGCGGAGTCGGCGGGCGGCTCGGCGACTGCGGCTGCTACTACCCGACACCGGAGGCGAAGGCAGACGGAGCCGTCTCGTACGCGTTCACGGTCGAGGAGGTGGGTGACGAGGATGCCGCGTGGCTCTCGGGGCTCCGCTCGGACCTGCGCTTCGAGCAGGGCGGACTTCGCGTGCTGATCTGCCACGGCAGTCCGCGTCGCGTGAACGAGTACCTCATGCCCGACCGGCCCGAATCGCAGCTCGTTCGCCTTGCCGCCGAGGCGCACGCCGATGTGGTGTGCTGCGGGCACGTCCACATCCCGTACCATCGCGTCTTCAACGCGGCGGAGGGTCAAGTGCACTACATCAACGCGGGTTCGGTGGGCAAGCCGAAGGACGGGGACCCGCGCCCGTCATGGGTCGAGCTCCGGCTTGGGGAGGCGGAGGACGAGCCGCGCGTAGAGACCACCGTCCACCGCGTGGCGTACGACACCGAGCTGACCCGCGCAGCGATGGAGGCCATTGGGGTGCCGGCGCGTCTCATCGGGCTATAATCGGCGCAGACCCTCAAGCCCCGCAGGGAGGCACTCCTATGGCAGCAGCCGACAGCCCCTCACTCGATGCCTGGCTCGCCGAGCTCAAGGCGAGCGACGACTTCTCGTCGACGGGCATGATCCTCGCGCACAACGGTGTCGTCCGGGCGCACTCGAGGGACGGGCGACCTGTCACGGGAATGCAGCTCACCGTCGACCGCGAGCGGCTGGCGGAGATCGTCGAGACCGCCACGCTCATGGAGGGCGTCACGCACGTTCGCGCTTGGGTGAACGAGGGCGAACTCGCCGTGGGCGACGACATCATGTACGTGATCGTGGGCGGGGACATCCGCGACCATGTCTTCGAGGCGCTGATGGCGCTCGTGCGCATGATTAAGACCGAGGTCGTGACCGAGGCCGAGCACCGGCCGTAACGCCGGCCCCTTTCCGTCCACTCTGCGGCGACCGCGCCGAACACGCGCGGGGCCGCCCCACACCCGAGGAGGACTTGATGCATATCGTCGTTCTGGGAGGCGGTCCGGGCGGGTACTCGGCGGCCTTTGAAGCGGCGCGACTCGGCGCGCAGGTGACCCTCGTCGAGCGCGAACGCCTCGGCGGCACGTGCCTCAACTGGGGCTGCATTCCCACCAAGACGATCCTCCGCTCAGCGCACATCGTGCGCGACACGGTCGAAGCGGCCGAGTTCGGTCTCGTGGCAACGCCGGCAACCGTCGACGTCGCTCGGCTGCGCGAGCGCAAGCAAGGCGTGGTCGACGAGATCGTCAGGCAGGTCGAGGGGAGCGCCAAGCGCCTGAAAGTGGCCGTCGTACCGGGGGAAGGGCGGCTGGCGAACCGCCGTGCAGTGGAGGTCGCGCTGGCCGACGGCGGGAGCGAGACGGTCGAGGGCGACGCTGTCATCCTCGCGACCGGCTCGGTACCGTTCCTTCTGCCGGGCATCGACCACACGCTCGATGGTGTGTGGACGAGTGACGATGCCGTTTCGCTCAGCGAGATCCCGGCTCAGATCGTGATCATCGGCGGCGGGGTGATCGGTCTGGAGTTTGCGTGCGCGTACGCGGCGTTCGGAAGCACGGTCACCGTCGTCGAGCTGATGGAGCAGGTGCTCCCGGGTAACGACCGCCGCGTCGTCAAGGCGACACAGTCGGCGCTGGAAGGCATGGGCGTGCACTTCTTCCTCGGCGACGCGGTGGAGTCGGTCGCGCGCGAGGGCGGACGTATGCGCGCGACGCTTCGGAGCGGCGCGGTCGTCGAGGCCGACATCGTGATGTCGGCGGTCGGGCGCGTGCCGAACGGCGCCGGCTTCGGCTACGAGGAGGCGGGCATCGAATTCGACCGCCGTGCGGTGAAGGTCGACGAGCACTTCCGCACGAGTGCGCCGGGTGTGTACGCCGTCGGCGATCTCATCGGCGGCATGATGCTCGCCCACGTGGCCGACGAGGAGGGCGTTGTCGCGGCGCGGAACGCCGTGGCCGAGCTCAAGGCGGCCGAGCGTGGGGAGACGCCCCACCTGGAGAGCGTCCGCTACGACTGCATCCCCGCGTGCGTCTACACCTTCCCCGAGGTGGCCGTCGTGGGCTCGTCGCGCGACGGCTTGAAGGAGCGCGGCATCGACGCGGTGCAAGCGGTCGCGAAGTTCGCGGGCAACGGCAAGGCGCTCAGCGAGGGCGACGTCGACGGCTTCGTGCAGCTGGTAGCCGAGCAAGGTACGGGTGCGATCCTAGGCTGCCAGATCGTGGGCCCACACGCGGTCGAGATCATCCACGAGGTGGCGCTCGCTATGCGCCACGGCCTCACGGTGCGCGATGTCGCCGAGATGGTGCACGCGCACCCGACCGTCTCCGAAGTGATCAAGGCCGCCGCGCTCGACGCGGCGGGGAAGTGCGGCTGCTGAACCCGGCTACCCTCGCTACCGCGAGGCGACGGGCGCGCCCACTGCTGATATCGCGAGCACGCCCACCACAGCCACCATCCACACGGCGACGGTTGCGAGCACCCACACGCCCGTGAGGCGGGCGACGCCGACGCGCTCGGCACGCGTGTAGACGATCGTCATCGCGACGACCCCCGCGGTGAAGGCCACCGCCACGGGTGTGAGGTACCACAGCGCGATTCCAACGACATCGGATCCGCCGAACCACGTATTGCCCCCGATCGGGACGTACAGCAGCGCGAGGTACGCGCCGATGACAATGAGCGTGACCACGGGTATCGCGACACGGAGCCGAGGGGCCCGATCCCCTCGTGAGCCCGGTTTCCAGCCCAGCCAGACGGACAGCACGATCAGCCCGAAGAGCGCGACCGCTCCGATCCAGGTGAACTCGAAGATGCCAAGCGCGATCTCGCTCATGGGTACCCCCCGTTTGTCGCGTGACCACATGCTATCATCGCGCGCATGACCTACGAGCACGGTAGCACCGAGAAGCGTCTCCCGTTGTGGCTCCGCCGACCCTTGGCGCGCCCGGGCGCGTTCGCGCAGGTCGACGGGATGCTCCACGAGCTCGACCTCCACACTGTCTGTCAGTCCGCGAAGTGCCCCAACCGTGGCGAGTGCTTCGCTGAGGGGACCGCGACCTTCCTCGTTCTCGGTGACGCCTGCACGCGCGGCTGCCGGTTCTGCGCGGTCGAGACCCGCCGGCCGCAGGCGCCGGACCCGGGCGAGGCCGCCCGGGTCGGCGAGGCCGTCGCGCGCATGGGCCTCCGCCACGCGGTCGTGACGATGGTGACGCGCGACGACCTCGCCGACGGCGGCGCGGCGCAAATCGTCGCGGTCATCGAAGCCATTCGCGACGCCGCCCCCGGCGCCGCCATCGAGGTGCTAGTGAGCGACTTCGGCGGCGACCTCGCCGCAGTGGACGCCGTCGCCGACGCGCGGCCCGATGTCTTCAACCACAACGTGGAGACGGTGCCGCGCCTCTATGAGACCGTGCGGCCGGGCGCGGACTACGCGCGCTCGCTGGGCGTCCTCAGTCGTGCCGCGACACGTCAGCCCGACGTTCCAACGAAGTCGGGGCTCATGCTCGGTCTCGGCGAGACTGCCGGCGAGGTGGAGCAGGTCATGCGCGACCTTCGCGACGCCGGCTGCTCGATGCTCACCCTCGGGCAGTACCTGCGGCCGAGTGCGGAGCACCTGTCCGTGGCCGAGTTCGTCGCGCCAGGCCGGTTCGCCGAGCTCGCGCGCACCGCGTACTCCATGGGCTTCACCTCGGTGGCGTCGGCGCCGTTCGTGCGCAGCAGCTACCACGCGGCCGAGCAGGCGGACGCGGGCGGGTAGGCGCTCGAGGGGCCGCGCGCGATTGCGGGCTACGCGCGGGAGAGCACGACGGGCGCGCCAGGCCGGTCGCGACCCGTCTGCTTCGCTCGGTAGAGCGACTGGTCCGCCGCCGCCAGGAGCTCATCTGCGCTGCGCGGTGACGAACCCGGCGCATCGGACACCACCGCGGCGCCGACACTCACGGTGATCATGGCGCGCTTCCCTCGGTGGTCGACCAATGCGAGCTCATGGACGGCGGTGATGATGCGCTCGATGAGCTCGGCCGACTCCGGCGTTCCAGTCTCCGGCGAGACGACGGCGAACTCATCGCCGCCGTACCGCACGACGAGGTCCGCAGCTCGCGTGACGCCGTCGATGGCGGCGGCGATTGCGGTGAGCGCGGTGTCTCCGAACGTGTGCCCGAAGGCGTCGTTGATGCCCTTGAAGAGGTCGACGTCGATGAGCAGCAGCGTCAGCGGGCGCCCGTAACGGGCCGACCACGCCGCCCACTGTTTCAGATGCGTCGAGAGCGCGCGCCGGTTGTAGAGCCCCGTGAGGGGGTCGTGGGTGGCGAAGACTGCGAGCGTCATGTTGTCGCGCCACAGGCGCGCCAGGATGCTCGCGAGGAAGGCAACGAGCGAGTCCTTGGAGTAGTTCCGCTCGATTGCACCGATCAACCGATCGAGATGCTGGGCGTACGCGGCGTGCCGCTGCTCGGAGCGGGCCGGCTCGGTCAGGTCGATGAGCTCGCCGAAGACGGGGTCGATCATGAAGAACTCGATGCGTGCGGCGAGCGAGAGCATCTCGTCCACCGAGAGTGTCCCGACATCGTTGGGTATCGCCAGACTGACCTCGTCGTAGAGCGCCTGGAGCCTCGACGTGAGCGCTTGCGTGTCGTTCACGAGTTCCGGCACGAGACCCTGGTCCCACGCGGTGATGAGCTCCTGCCACCACGTGATGTGCGACCGCTCCTCGGCGGCGAGCTTTGAGAACGTCTCCGCGAGCTCGGGAACCGCGGTACCCGTGGCCATGGTCGCGTAGACCTCGGCGGCAAGCACGTCGACGTGCATGCAGAGCCCCAGGACCTCGCGCATCGCCCCTCCTCGTCGCGTTGATAAGAGTATGCCCGACATGCTGGTACGATTACCCCATGGCGTATGAACCAAGGACATACCGCGCGCTCGCGGCACCGGCCGGTCTCGTGACTTTCGAGGTCGTCCACGCCGAGACGGACCTGCAGGTGAGCGCACTCCGCGACCTTTCACGCGAGGCGGGCGTGCTCGTTCGCGAACTTCGCACCGAGCTCGAGGCCTTCGTCGCGGTGTTCCCGCGCTTCGCCGAAAGCCACGTCCCGATCGACGGCGGGCCGGGCGCTCCGGCCATCGTCCGAGCGATGGCGGACGCCGCGCAGGTCGCCGGCGTGGGCCCGATGGCGGCCGTGGCCGGCGCGTTGGCGGAGGCGGTCGCCCGTGGCCTCGAGCCGCTCTCCGCGGAGGTGGTCGTCGAGAACGGCGGCGACCTGTACCTCATGGGCCGCTGCGAGCGCACGGTGCTCCTGTACGCGGGCGACTCGCCGCTCTCCGGTCAGGTCGCGCTCGCCTTGGGCGCCGACGCACTGCCGGTGGCCGTGTGTACCTCGTCGGGCCGAGTTGGTCCGAGCGTGAGCTACGGGAGCGCGCATGCGGTGACCGTGCTTGCGACAAGCGGCGCGCTGGCGGATGCCGCAGCAAGCGCGGTGGGCAACCTCGTGCACGGCCCGGACGACATCGAGCGCGCGCTCGCACGGGCGCGGGAGATTCCGGGAGTGCTCGGCGCGGTCGTGATTGCAGAGGACCAGATCGGCGCGACGGGCGGTATCGTGAGGCTCGTGCCTGCGCCGGGGAGATAGGGACTGGAGAGCTACCGAACGCCTGCCGACGAAAGGGGCGACATGGACAGCATCGACGAACTGGACATGAAAGAGGCCGAATACCGCATCAAGCTCTACGACGAGTACCGCGAGGCCGCGCGGCTGTTCAACTACTACATCGAGACCGAGCTTCGCGCGTACCTCGCGAACGGCGTCGAGGTCGTGCCGGAGAACGGTCCGGGTGGCGTCTTCTTCAAAGTCACACTCACCGACGTCTGGATCTACGAAGCCGAGCGGATCAACCGCTTCGTGCCGCAGACGGTCATCTACTCGGTGAACGACGTCCACGTGCAGCAGCTCAAAGGCGAGGACGAGTAGGTGTCCGTGAGCTCTGAGGACGCACGCGACCAGCTCGCGACCGCGGCAGAGCGCGCTGACGCGCTGCGTGCGGAGATCCGCCGCCATGCACACCGCTACTACGCGCTCGACGCGCCCGAGATCTCCGACGCGGCATACGACGCGCTCGTGCGGGAGTTGGAAGCGATCGAGGCTACCTGGCCCGAACTCATCACGCCGGATTCACCGACGCAGCGGGTGGGGGAAGCGCCGAGCGCGCTCTTCGCCTCGGTGAAGCATGCACAGCGGATGTACTCGCTCGACAACGCGATGGATGTCGGTGAGCTCGACTTCTGGCTCGAGCGCATTGAGCGCGAGGTTGGGGCCGAGCGTGCCCGCTACGTGGCCGAGCTCAAGATCGATGGCTCGTCGCTGGCGCTCACCTACACCGATGGCGTGCTCGTGCGCGGGGCCACGCGCGGTGACGGTCTGACCGGCGAAGACGTCACCGCGAACGTGCGGACGGTGAAGACGGTGCCACTCCGACTCTTGGCGCCCGCGCCACGGCGTGTGGAGGTCCGTGGCGAGGTCTTCATGCCCAAGGAGAGCTTCCGTCGCCTGAACGAAGAGCAAGACGAGGCGGGACAGCCACCCTTCGCGAACCCCCGAAACGCCGCCGCCGGGTCGCTCCGGCAAAAGGACCCGGCAGTAACCGCCGCGCGGGACCTCGACACGTTCTTCTACCAGGTCGCCGACCCGCGGCCGCTCGGCCTCACCACGCAGCACGACGCGCTCGACTGGCTGCGCGAAGCCGGTTTCCACGTGAACCCCGACATCGAACCATGCGCGTCCGCGGACGACGTGCGTGCCTTCTGCGCTCGCGCGCTCGAGCGGCGCGACGAGCTTCCGTACGAGATCGACGGCGTGGTGGTGAAGGTCGACGCCTTCGCACTCCAAGACGAGCTCGGCTTCACGAGCAAGGCGCCGCGCTGGGCGATCGCATACAAGTTCCCGCCCGAGGAGAAGACGACCGTCCTGCGCGAGATCCGCGTGCAGGTGGGGCGCACCGGCGCGCTCACGCCCTTGGCCGAGTTCGACCCGGTCGTGGTCGCGGGCTCCACGATCGCGCGCGCGACGCTCCACAACCAAGACGAGATCGCGCGCAAGGACCTGCGTGTCGGCGACACCGTGATCGTGCGGAAGGCCGGCGACGTCATCCCCGAGGTCGTCGGGCCCGTGCTCGGCCTGCGCCCCGCGGACGCCGAGCCGTGGCGCATGCCGGAGACCTGCCCGTCGTGCGGTAGCCGGGTGTGGCGTCCGGAAGGCGAGGTCGTCACGCGGTGCACGAACGCCGGCTGCCCGATGCAGCGCCTGGAGCGCCTCGGGCACTGGGCAGGCCGCGGCGCCATGGACATCGACGGCATGGGCTACGAGATCATCACACGCCTTGTCGATACCGGCGCGCTTTCCGACGTCGCCGACTTCTACTCGCTCACGCGCGAGCAGCTCGCGACGCTCGACATGGGCCGCCTGAAGAAGGACGGGACGCCGGTCCTCTTGGGCGAGGTCATGGCTACCAAGCTGGCGGCAGCAATTGATGCCTCGCGCAGCCGGACGTTCGCGAGGCTCCTGTTCGGTCTCGGAATCCGGCACGTGGGTGCGACCGTCGCCGAGGTGATTGCCGCAGCGTACGGCTCGCTCGATGCGCTCGCCGCCTCGCCGGTGGAGCACATCGCGCGCGTCGACGGTGTCGGTCCCCGCATCGCCGAGTCGCTGCGGGCGTTCTTCGATAACCCCGAGAACTTGGCACTTATCGAGCGTCTACGCGCTGCAGGCGTTCGCCTTGAAGACGAGCGCGATGAGACCATTCTGCGCCCGCAGACGCTTGCGGGTACCACGTGGGTGCTCACGGGCGCGCTCGAGCGTTTCACGCGCGATGAGGCCGGTGCGGCTCTCAAGGCGCTCGGCGCCAAGGTGGCCTCAAGCGTCTCGAAGAAGACGTCCTTTGTGGTGGTGGGCGCCGAGCCGGGCAGCAAGTACGACAAAGCGCTCGAGCTTGGCGTGCCGGTCCTCGCCGAGGATGATCTCGCGCGCGTGTTCGAGACCGGAGAGGCACCGTCGTCCGGCGGAAGCCGCTGATGGCATCTCCGAGCGAGCAGCTCGCGCTCAATCCCAAGCGCTGCAGCCACTGCGGGCTGTGCGTTCCAGCGTGCCCCCACGGCGCCGTCAAGGTCGGCCGAGCGTACATCCGCGTGGACGCGGCGCGCTGCGACGGCTGCGGCGCGTGTGCGCAGGTGTGCGCGCCCGGCGCCATCAAACGTGCAGGCGCGTCGCGCAGGGCCGCACCCGGCGCCGGGGCGCGGCCCGCGGCGAGGCCCCGAACGCACGTGGCGCTTCCGGCCGAGACGCCGCGGGCGCGCAGCGCGAGCGCTGCGCCACCCGTGGGCGCGCCGCAGCCGCGAGCGCGGGTGAGGGGCGCCGCGGCGCCGTTCACGTGGACGCTCACGGAAGCTGCAGCGATGCTCGCGGTCACGCTCGCGGCGTTCATGGTGCGGGAACTCGCGCTCGCGAGCGACGTCGTGCAGTCGCTCCCCGGCGATACGCTCGTACTCGCGCGGACCGGCCTTCTGGCGGTCTACTACGCCGTGCAGATCGCGGTGCTCTGGCGGCTGATCAGCCGCCGGGGCGGCGTGTTCGGCGACGCCCTCGGCCTGCGGGTGGACGATTCCGATCACTCGGCGGTCCTCGGCTCGGCGGGACTCGTCGTTGGCGCGCTCGTCGTGACGCGTGTCCTGGCGACCCTCTACGGCGTGCTCACGCGTGAGCTCGGCACGACCCCGGACATCTCGGCGGTCACGCGGACGTTCGGTACGAGCACGCTCGGGCTGGCGCTTGCGGCGCTGATGCTCGTTGTGGTGGGTCCGTTCGTGGAAGAGTGCGTCTTCCGCGGGGCGCTGCTCCGCGGCCTCGAGCCGCGCATCGGCGCGTGGCCCGCCATCGTCGCCCAGTCGCTCCTCTTCGCGGCGTTCCACCGCTCGTGGTGGCTGCTCGTGCCGATCACGATTCTCGGGCTTGCGCTCGGCTGGCTCGCCCACGAGCGCCGAAGCCTGTGGCCTGCCATCGCGCTTCACGCTTCGTACAACGCGCTCACGTTCGCTGCGGTGGTGTGGGTCTCGCGCTGAGAGTGTATGCCGTAGAATGGCGAGGTCAGTCCGCTTCACCCGGAAGGACCCCGCATGGCAATCTCTGAAGCCGACGTTCGCCACGTCGCGCTCCTCGCGCGTCTCGCGCTCACCGACGAGCAGGTGGCGACGCTCACCGTGGAGCTCGACTCGATTCTCGGCCACATCGACGAGCTTCAGCGCCTCGACCTTGCGGGTGTCGAACCGACGTCGCACTCGATCCCGATGCGCAACTCGACGCGCAAAGACGCGGTCCGCCCCGGGCTGTCCCGTGACCTTGCGCTCCTCAACGCGCCCGAGGCCGAGAACGGTGCGTTCGTCATTCCGCGCATCGTCGGCGCGACCGAGGAGGCGTGAGATGACCCTCGATCTCTCCGCGCTCACCGCACGCGGGATTCGTGATGGCATCGCCCGGCGCGACTTCACCGCTCGCGAGATCGCCCAGGCGTCGTACGATCGCATCGGCGCCGTCGAGTCGCGCGTGCACGCGTTCAACCAGCTCACGCCCGAGCTTGCCGAGCAGGCTGCCGACCGTATCGACGCCCTCGTCACCGATGCCGCGCGCTCTGGCGAGGACCCCTCGGCCGTACTGCCGCCGCTGGCGGGCGTGCCTGCCGGGCTCAAGGACAATATGAATCTCGTCGGCACGCGCACCACGTGCAGCGCCCGCATTCTTGAGAACTACGAGTCCGTCTATGACTGCACCGCCGTACGTCGCCTGCTCGATGCGGGTGCGCTTCCCATCGGCAAGTGCAACATGGACGAGTTCGCGTTCGGCTCCTCCACGGAGAACTCAGCGTTCGGACCGACCCGCAACCCGTGGGACCTCGAGCGCGTGCCGGGCGGCTCGAGCGGCGGTAGCGCGGCGGCCGTCTCAGCGGGCATGGTGACGGTCGCACTCGGCAGCGACACCGGCGGCAGCATTCGCCAGCCGGGTGCGCTCACCGGCACCGTTGCGATGAAGCCGACGTACGGCCGCGTGAGCCGCTACGGCATCGTGGCGTTCGCGTCGAGTCTCGACCAGATCGGCCCCTTCTCCAAGACCGTCGAGGAGAGCGCACTCGTGCTGAACGCGATCGCGGGCAAGGATGCGATGGACGCGACGAGCGTGGACGAGCCGGTGCCGGACTACACCGCTGGTCTCGACCTCGGCGTCGAGGGGCTTCGCGTCGGCCTCGTCCGCGAGTGGCTGGACCTCGAGGGCTGTGCCGCCCAGATCCGCGCCGCCTCCGAGCATGCCGTGCGCCTCCTCGAAGGCCTCGGCGCGTCGGTTGGCGAGGTCGAGCTGCCCACGAGTCGCCACGGTCTGGCCGCCTACTACGTCATCGGCCCCGCCGAGGCCAGCTCTAACCTCGCTCGGTTCGACGGCATCCGCTACGGCCATCGCGTTAAGGACGCCGAGGATGTGATCGACCTGTACATGCGGTCGCGCGCCGAGGGATTCGGTCCGGAGACGATCCGCCGCATCATGCTCGGCACCTACGCGCTCTCTGCCGGTTACTACGAGGCGTACTACGGGCAGGCGCAGAAGGCGCGCACGCTCATCATGCGGGAGTTCGCCGAGGCCTTCGAGCACTACGACGTGCTCATCACGCCCACGTCGCCGACCACGGCGTTCAAGCTCGGCGAGAAGGCGGCGGACCCCTACTCGATGTATCTGTCGGACGTCTACACCGTGCCGCTCAACCTCGCCGGCCTGCCCGGCGTGAGCGTCCCTGCCGGCAGCTGCACGCGAAACGACATGCCCATCGGCGTGCAGGTGGTTGCCAAGCACTTCGACGAGTCGATGATGTTCCGAGTTGCCGCGGCGCTCGAGGGTGAGATCGCCTTCGACACCACGCCGCCGCTCGTCCGCGAGCTCGCATAGCCGCGCGGCTGCGACACCGCTCCGCCTGAGCCACAGGAAGGACCCGGCCGCGTCGCGGTCAGGTCCTGTTCATGTCCGGACAAGGCCCATCTTCTACGCTCCTTCGAGTCAAGGCGTTGCGTCTTCCTGGCGCAACGCGCAACCGGCTCGACTGCGTCGCCGGGCGCGCAGGGCACCGCTGCCACAGGCAGCGCGGGCGAGGGGAGAGAGCGATGGGCAGGCAACGGAGATGGTCGGCGGCGCGCCGAGTAGGGGGAGCGCTCCTTGCGGCAGCGCTGCTCGCAGGAGGCGGGTCTGCCGCCCTCGGGGCCGAGCCGGGATGGCCCGAGAGCCACCGGCCCGCTGCGGACCCGGCGCCGGGGATGACGGCTGCGGCGGTGGAAGTGCTCGAAAGCACCCCGGCGCAGCAGGAACTCACGGACGAGCAACTCAGGGCGAAGGACCCGGCAGGGCACCAGCTTGTCACCGGCGGACGCGCCGCGCTGGAACGGGAGCTGTTGCGGAAGGTACGCGGACGCATGAAGCAGGCGGGCGTGCCGGTTGGCGCCGGTCGCCATCTCACGGCGGCGGAGCTCGACCGCGCGGCTGTCGCGTTGGCGGCATCACCGTGGTCACCATACGGGTACCTGAAGTTCAGGCTGGCGCCCTCGACGAGCTCCTACGCTCGGAACGGGTACCTCGGTACGCTGTACTTCACGTACGGGATCTACTCGGCAGCCTCGGATTCGTACAAGTGGTTCACCGTGTCGTGGCCCGCCCGTTCGGGCAACAATCGACCTGCCGATCAGGCGAAGGCCGACGTCGGGCCGGCGCCGGAGTACCGGTGGAGGTTCGGCTTCCTGTACGGTGCGTGGCGGGGCTATGAGGCAGACGCGCGGGAGTCGTTCTCTCCCGGGAAGTGGCGCGTGGATCCCTGGACCGGCGGGCCATATGGCCGCGGGTACGTGGAAGTCCACGGAGGCATCGGCACGCACGAGTACGGCGCCACCAACGGGTGCATCAGGCTCTACTCGAAGCATCTGCCGCAACTGAGGACCTACTACGATTCGAAGATGGCGAACAAGAAGGACGCGTCCACGGCGATTCTCACGGTCGACTACTGAGGAGGCATCATGTGGGGGAGCGGGAGGGGTCGCTCGCTTGCGGCCCGCACCGCTGCCGCAGTGGTGGCAGCGGTGGTACTGGGGTCCGCGTGCGGCTGCGGGGACGGCCCACCATCGCCCGGGCCGCCGGCTCAAGGCGGAAGCGAATCTGCGGTGGTCGCTCCGGAGCTCGCGCGGATCCGGTGGGAACCGGAGGCCCTGGCGGGCGTGGCTCCCGCGCTCGTGGGTTGGCGGGAAGGCGCGACGGGCTCACTCGTCGCGCTCACCGAGGGCTACCTAACAAGCGAGGATGTCCGCGAGGTGTGGCGCGCTCCCGAGGGCCTCTCGCTCGATCTCGTGGCGCTCGACGCCACCGGCGCCCACGCGGCGATGATCGTGACCGTTGCCGATACGGAGCCGCCGTCCGGGCGGCGCCGAGCGCTTGCGCTGGCCGATAGAGCTGGCACGCGGGAGGTGCGACTCCCCGACGGGTTCGACTTCTCGTCGGCCGCCTTCACGCCCGATGGACGTCTGGTGGTAGTCGCCGCCGAGCTCAGCGCCACCTCCGTCGAGTCTACGCTCGGCGTCGCTGCGGCTGACGGAGCGTGGCAGCCCATCACGGTCGCCGGCGAGGTCCCGGTGCACCAGTTCGTCGAGCGTGTGATGGCGGTTGAGGGCACCGACGCGCTCGCGCTCGTGCTCAAGACGCCGGGAACGCCGGCGAATCGCGACGACGAGGCCCTGGTGCTCGCGACACTTGCCGACACGACGCTCGAGGTCTACACACCGGCGTTCTTCGACGATTCGCTCCCGAGCGCGGTCCCGCTCGATGGCGACGAAGGGGTGGTATACGCGCGCACCTGGCGTGAGGTCTTGGGGCGTTCGGCCATCGATCTCGTGCGCGCTCGCTTCGACGGCGCCGAGTGGGAAGAGGCCGTGCTCCGCGAGGACGCGGGCATTGCGAGCGGCATCGAGACCGGCCAGATCGCCGCGTGCGCCCCTGACGGCACGCTCTGGTTGCGCTCCGCCGGCACGCCCGCCGATGGTGGTACGGCCCTGGGGCAGCGTCTCTGGAAGCTCGCGCCACAATCCCCGGTGCCCGAGCGAACCCCGGTCGACGTAGGCCAGGTCCTCGCGTGGTGGTGGGTCGAGCGCTGAGCGGCGAGCCGCACGGCGCCACCCCGTCGGCTAGAATGGTTCAGTCGCGCGCCCGACCGGGCGCATGCGGGCACGAAACGCATGGAGGGAGCCGCACCGGTGGCACAGGATCGCCTCGCAGAGGTCCTTGAGCGGTACGAGGCAGTGATCGGCCTCGAGATCCATACCGAGTTGACGTCGCTCAATTCGAAGATGTTCTGCGGCTGTCCGATAGCCTTCGGCGGGGAGCCCAACACGCGCGTGTGTCCCGTGTGTCTCGGTTTGCCGGGCGCTCTCCCAGTGCCGAACGAGGCTGCGGTCCAGTCCACCATTCTCGCAGGCTTAGCGCTCAACTGCGAGATTGCGCCGGTGAGCCAATTCCATCGCAAGAACTACTTCTACCCGGACATGCCGAAGGACTACCAGATCTCCCAGTACGACCTGCCGTTCTGCGGCCGGGGCTACCTGGACGTGGAGGTGGGAGATGGCGAGGGCGCCTACGTGGCCCGCATCGGCATCACACGCATCCACTTGGAAGAGGACACCGGCAAGATGATCCACGTCGGTGGGACCGAGGGGCGCATCGCCGGCGCAGACCATTCGCTCGTGGACTTCAATCGAGCGGGGACCCCGCTCATGGAACTTGTCAGCGAACCCGACATCCATACGCCTGAAGAGGCGAGACGCTTCGCGCAGCAGTTACGGATAACGTTCCTCTCACTCGGCGTTTCCGACTGCAGCATGGAGGAAGGCTCCATGCGCGTCGACGGCAACGTCTCCGTGCGCCGGCCGGGCGAGACCGAGCTCGGCACCAAGACCGAGGTCAAGAACATGAACTCGTTCAAGGCGCTGCACGATGCGCTCGCGTACGAGATCGTCCGACAGGCTGACGAGCTCGACGCAGGCGGACGCGTCTTGCAGGAGACGCGCCACTGGGACGTCACCGCCAAGCGCACGAGCACGCTTCGCAGCAAGGAAGAGGCGCATGACTACCGCTACTTCCCAGAACCCGACATGGTGCCCTTCGAGTTCACCGCCGAGTGGGTCGATGCGATCCGGGCACGCCTGCCCGAGCTTCCGGCTGCACGCCGCGATCGCTTCATGCGCGACTTCGGTCTCCCGAAGCACGTCGCGACACTGCTGACCGAGGACGCCGTCTTCGCGGACTTCTACGAGGAGGCCGTGGCAGTGGCTGGGGACGGCCGCGCTAGGGCGGTCTCGAACTGGATGCTCGGCGACCTTGCCGCGCACCTGAATGCGACGGGCATGTCCGTGGAAGACGCCCGGGTGACGCCGGCCATGATTGCGGAGCTCGTGGCGCGCATCGAGGACGGCGTGATCTCGGGCAAGCAGGCCAAGGATGTCTTTGTGGAGATGGCGGAGACCGGCGAGGCGCCCGGTGCCATCGTCGAGATCCGTGGGATGAAGCAGGTTTCCGACACGGGTGCCATCGAGTCGATCGTCGACGCGCTGCTCGCGGGCAACCCGGACAAAGTCGCCCAGTACCGCGGAGGTAAGACGGGCCTGATGGGATGGTTCGTCGGTCAAGTGATGCGCGAGATGCGCGGCCAAGGCAACCCCGCTATCGTGAACGAAGTGTTGGAGCGCAAGCTCGACGCGTCCTAGGCTCTGCGTTCCGCCCCGCTGCGCATGATGTCAGACCACGTTCGTAGACTGGTTCTGCGCCCGTCGGGGGGATATCGTTGGGCGGCGCTATCGAGGGGGACGTGCTGTTCGGACGGACCCCTCGGCGGGTGCGAAGGTGGCACGACGTCTGCTCAGCTCTATTCTCCACCGCGCACGTCGCACGGTGGCCGCAACGTCTTACAACGACCGGGGACCCCTATGCTGCACGACACCGTAGACGAATACGAGGCGCGCGCCGTTCAGGTGGCGCACGCTTGTGGTCACACGTTCACGCACCTGGTTCCTCAGCAGCTGGCGCCCGACAGGCTCCTCCATATGCTCACGGATTCAATGGCAGGCCAGCCGTGCCCGGCCTGCATCCAGGGTGTGCCCGACTGGGCCATCGATCCGGTCGTCCGGGCCCCGCATGCAAGCAACGCCGGGGCAAGCTGATGACGCCACGATGCACGGTAGACGACCGAGCGGTGGCACAAACGCCCCGAGGCGTGTGCAATAGCGGGACGAGAGGTTGCCAGAGTCCGTTCGTCTCTCGATGAGAGGCGTTTAACTGAGATTTGCAACCGTTCATCAGCAACTCGGACAATTCGAGAATTGCCTCTTGCACACCCCAGAGTGATGCTCTAGAGTCGTTCTTGTCCCGAGAGGTCGAACCGGGCGAACCGCGAAAGGCGGCGTACCAGTAGCTGCCGGCGGGGACTGGAGAGGGAAGGCACGCGCAAGCTGGCCGGAAGTCTGCAGGCTCCAATGGTGTGAAATGGGAAGCCACGGAGTAGCGTGTCTCGCTGGTGAGGTTTCTCGGGACACCTGTATTCTCGGCGGGGTTGATGACCACGGACGACAGCGGCGACTGGCGCCCCGCTCGCGCGAGCGTGACAGCGTGGGTCCTCTACGATCTCGCCAACACCACCTTTGCGCTCGGCGTCGGCAGCCGCTATTTCGGGCTGTGGGTCATCGAGGTCAACAAGGGTTCGGATTGGTGGATCGGCGCGACGACCGCTGTGGCCATGGTCATCGTGATCATTGCCAGTCCCTGGATCGGCGCCCTGACTGATCATGCCGGGACGCGGCGCCCCTACCTGATCGGCGCCACGCTCACCTGCGTCTTCGCAACCGCTCTCCTCGCGACCGGTGGCATCGGACCCTCACTCGTTCTCTACGTGATCGGCACCGCTGCATTCCACATCGGTACCGTGGTCTATGACGCGATGCTGCCAGACGTCAGCACGGAGCATGACCGCGGACGCGTCTCGGGCCTCGGGGTGGCCGTCGGGTACATCGGTTCGGCCATTGCCCTCGGGATCGGTGCGCTTCTTCTGCCAGTCGGCGGCTACGCCTGGGTCTTCCGTGCGCTCGCCGGAGCGTTCCTGCTCTTCGCGCTACCCGCCTTCTTCTTGATCCGGGAGCGACCGCGCCTTCGTCGATCTGGGAGGGCGCCCGGCCTGTCGACGTCGCCTGGGATCATGATCCAGGCGTGGCGCGAAGCGGCTCGGCATCCCGGTGTCGTGCGGTTTCTCGTCGGACGCTTCCTCTACACGGACGCGATCAACACGGTGTTTCTCTTCAACGCCGTCTACGCGAAGGTGGAACTCGGCTTCACCGAAGCCGAGACGAGTCTGCTCGCACTCGCCGGCGTGGTCGCTGCCGGTCTCGGCGCGCTTGCGGCCGGTCGACTCATCGACGCCCTCGGCCCGCGGCGCGTCCTCCACGGGGCCGTCTACGCGCTTGTTGTCGCACTCGTAGCTGCCGTTGCCGCCAAGGTGACGGGCGTCGGGGAGCTGGGGTGGGTCGTCGGCGTGGCGGGCGGTGCTGGACTCGGTGCCGTCTGGACCGCAGATCGCGTGTACATGACCCGACTGAGCCCGGCCGAGCGTCTCGGCCAGTTCTTCGGCCTGTATGCGTCGGTCGGTCGCTTTGCCACGGTGCTCGGTCCGGTGATCTGGGCACTCGTTTCCGATGGCCTTGGTCTGGGACGGGCCGCGGCAATGGGGGCCCTCACACTGCTCGTGATCGCGTCTCGCGTTGTGCTCCAGGGCGTACGCGAACCGGTGATGGGCAAGGCGCCTGAAGGGTCCTAGACGACCGAGCGGTGGCACAAACGCCCCGAGGCGTGTGCAATAGCGGGACGAGAGGTTGCCAGAGTCCGTTCGTCTCTCGATGAGAGGCGTTTAACTGAGATTGGCAACCGTTCGTCAGCAACTCGGACAATTCGAGAATTGCCTCTTGCACACCCCAGAGTGATGCTCTAGAGTCGTTCTTGTCCCGAGAGGTCGAACCGGGCGAACCGCGAAAGGCGGCGTACCAGTAGCTGCCGGCGGGGACTGGAGAGGGAAGGCACGCGCAAGCTGGCCGGAAGTCTGCAGGCTCCAATGGTGTGAAATGGGAAGCCACGGAGTAGCGTGTCTCGCTGGTGAGGTTTCTCGGGACACCTGTATTCTCACCCGCTTCCCGTTGGCCGCTGGTGTCGGTACACCGACGGGAGTCGCTCATGTCTTCGCTGAACGTGGTCGCCACCGTGCTGATCACGCTCGCTCTCATCTTCTACTCGGTTGGCGTGTGGTCAGAGCGCATCGCGCGCTACCTCAAACCCTGGCACGTCGGCATGTTCTGGCTTGGGCTGCTCTTCGACGCATCCGGCACGTACGCCATGGACCTGCTTGAGCCGGGGATCGACTGGACGAGCATGCACACGATCACCGGGCAACTCGCGATCTGGCTCATGCTCGCGCACGCCGTGTGGGCGACGATCGTCGTGCGCCGAGGCGATGAAGCCACTCGGACGCGCTTCCACCGGCTGAGCGTCATCGTGTGGCTCGTATGGCTCGTGCCGTATATCGGCGGCATGTTCCTTGGGATGGCGGCGTAGGGCTGCCGCTGAAGCGCGTGCGCTACACTTGTCGCGTTCGGCCCAATTCATCGCGCACGGCCGCCGAGGGCGGCCGTTTCCACACCAGAGGGGGCAACCGATGTCTGAGAAACCTGTGATCGCGTTCATCGGGACCGGCGTCATGGGGCGCTCAATGGCGGGCCACGTACTCGCGGCGGGCTATCCGCTCGTGGTGTTCAACCGAACCAAGGCGCGGGCCGAGCCGCTCCTCGCGCTTGGTGCCGAGTGGGCCGCCAGCGCCGGCGAGGCGGCGTCGCGTGCCGACGTCGTCATCTCCACCGTGGGGTACCCCGCGGACGTGGAAGACGTCTACCTGGGGAAGGGCGGCGTGGTCGAGCGCGCTCAGCAAGGCGCACTCCTCATCGATATGACGACGTCGACCCCGTCACTTGCGATTCGGATCGCCGAGGCAGCGCGAGCCCGAGGCTTGAGTGCACTCGACGCTCCGGTTTCGGGCGGCGATGTCGGTGCACGGGAAGCGCGCCTCACGATCATGGTCGGCGGGGACGCCGGGGCCTACGAGCGCGCGCTGCCGATCTTCGAGGTGATGGGGAAGACGGTCAGCCGCATGGGCGGACCCGGCACCGGACAGCACACGAAGATGGCGAACCAGATCGCAATCGCCGGCACGATGCTGAGCGTCGTCGAGTCGCTGGCCTACGCGCGGGCGGTGGGGCTCGATCCCGAGCGGGTTCACGCAGCAATCTCGGCCGGATCGGCAGGGTCATGGTCGATGAGCAACTACGGGCCTCGGATCCTGTCTGGTGACCTTGCTCCCGGCTTCTACGTGAAGCACTTCATCAAGGACCTGCGCATCGCACTTGCCGAGGCGGAGACGGCGGGCATCGACCTGCCCGGCCTCGCACTTGCCAAGCGCCTGTATGAGCGGCTCGCCGATGAGGGTGGTGCGGAGCTTGGGACGCAGGCGCTCTGGAGGCTCTATCAAGTGTGACCGAGCGGGTGCTTGCGCGCGCCTGAACCGGCGTCGGCCTCAGATGAAGTAGATCGGCGCGATCGCGGCGTCGAGCGCTGCCTGTCGGGTCGCGAGGTCGGCGAGCGAGATCGAGGCAAGCTCCGCTTCAAGCGCGGCCGACGCACGGGTCCAGGCCTCGGCCGCCGCGGACGTCTGCGTCTTGGGTACATCCAGGACCGATCCCTCGACGGCCCGCACGACATCCGCGACGGAGATTTCGGCGGCGTCGTGCGCGAGCGCGCAGCCACCGCCTGCGCCGCGCCGACATCGCAGCAGTCCGGCGGACTTGAGTGTGCTCACCTGGAGCTCCAGGAATCGGCGCGGGAGCCCGAGACGGACCGCAAGTTCCCCCGAGCCGGCGAACACATCCTGCGGCTGCCGGGCGAGGGCCACGAGCAGCCGAACCGAGTAGTCGAGCCGTTGCGAGACGCGCACGGCTAGGCCAGTCCTTCCCACAGAGGCGTCGAGAGGTAGCGCTCGCCCGTTGACGGGGCGACGGTGACGATGACGGTGCCCGAGAGCTCCGGACGTGCCGCCAGCTCGAGCGCGGCTGCGACATTCGCGCCCGACGAGATGCCCACGAAGAGCCCCTCCTCGGCGGCGAGACGGCGGGCTGTCGTGATCGCCGCCTCGGCGGTCACGGGGAGCACCTCCGAGAGTTGGCCGAGGTCGAGCACCTCCGGGATGAAGTTGGCGCCGATACCCTGGATCCCGTGCGGACCCGGGGTGAGCGTCTCGCCCCGGAGGGCCTGGCCGATGATGGGTGACTCGGCCGGTTCGACCGCGACGAGGAGTGCTTGAAGATACCGTTCCTTGAGGTAGCGGCCCGCGCCGGTGATGGTGCCGCCTGTGCCCACACCCGCGACGAACGCGCCGAGCGGCGCTTCTTGAAGCGCCCCCACGATCTCGGGACCGGTCGTTCGATAGTGTGCCGCGGGGTTGGCGGGGTTGACGAACTGACCGGGGATGAACGCGCCGGAGGTCTTCTCGGCGATGCGCTCCGACTCTTCCACGGCGCCCCGCATGCCATCGGCGCGCGGCGTGAGCACAAGCTCCGCGCCGTATGCAGCGAGGAGCTTGCGGCGCTCGACCGACATCGAGTCGGGCATCGTGAGGATGACTCGATAGCCGCGCGCTGCGCCGATCATGGCAAGCGCAATGCCCGTGTTGCCGGACGTCGGTTCTATGAGCACCGAATCGCCGGGAGTGATGAGGCCACGATCCTCGGCATCGGAGACCATCCCCCAGCCGATGCGGTCCTTGACCGAGCCGCCGGGATTGCGCGACTCCATCTTGATGGCGATGCGCGCGTGCAGCTGGGCACCGAGACGCCTGAGGTACACGAGCGGGGTATCGCCGATCGTCTCGGTGATCTCGTCGTAGACGCGGGTCATGGGTGCCTCCAAGGGTACACAGTCGTAGATCCTGCAACCACCCTATGACGCGGTGGCCTCGAGGGCAAGCAGATAAAGCGCATTAAAACGATGTTCTTACGCCAAACGAGTTCGCAGGGAGCGTGGGACGCGGTTCTGGGACCCCGGTCAGGTCGGCCGGGTCGCATCAGCTCGAGACGCGAGCAGCGAGATTGGCGCCCGGAGGACGCAGCCACTAGCATGGGGTGAGCGACAGCCGCGCCAGGCGGCTGCAACAACAAGGAGAACCCATGCTCGTCGTCATCGGCGGGTACGGCCGAGTAGGCCGCTACCTCGCGAACATGTTGGAGGCGGGTGGCCACTCGGTGGCGGTCATCGACCGTGACGCCCGTGTGTTCGACCAGCCTGCCCCGAGTTTCGGTGGCCGGAAGCTGACGGGCGAGGTCTTCGACCGGGCGACGTTGCTGAAGGCGGGAATCGAGCGCGCTGACGCATACGCCGCGGTCACGAGCGGTGACAACAGCAATATGGTGAGCGCGCGTATCGCGAAAGAGCGATTCAACGTGCCGCGGGTCGTGGCCCGCATCTATGATCCCCGGCGCGCGATCATCTACGAGGGGCTCGGTATCCCTACGATTTCCAGCGTCCAGTGGGAAAGCGGGATATTCCTGGCGACCATCGTCGAGCCACTGCTGCGGACGACCTCGATTCTTGGCAGCGGCGAGGTCGTCACCATCTCGGCTGTGGCGGGCACGACGCTTTCCGGCAGGCGGGTCGGTGATGTCGACTACCCGAAGAAGTTCCACATCACGACCCTCGTGCGCGACGGCGAGGCGCAGATCCCCGAGCCCCGGCTCGAGCTCAAGCGCGGCGATCGTCTCGGCATCACCGTGACGCGAGACGCGCTGCCGGAGCTCAAGCAGCTCCTTGACGTAGAACAGGAGTAACGCGATGCGGATCACGATCATTGGCGGCGGCAAGGTCGGAGCGCATCTGGCTTCCCGTCTGAGTCGGGAGCACAGCATCACCCTTGTGGAGCAACGGTCTGAGCGCGCCGAGGCGCTCCGGAGCCGGCTGCCCGACGTGGACGTGATCGCAGGGGACGCGTGTGAGCCGTCGGTCCTCGAGTCGGCGGGCGTGCGGGAGGCCAATCTCATGGTAGCTGTCACGGGAGACGACGAGGACAACTTGGTCGTCGCCACGCTCACGAAGGAGTTCTGCGCTGAGACGCGCGTCTATGCGCGGGTCAACCACCCGGAGAACGAGTGGCTGTTCGACAAGGCGTGGGGCGTCGACGCCGCAGTCTCCGCATCGACCATCCTGTTCGAGGTGATCAACAGGGACCTCGGCCTCCAAGACCTGGTGACGCTGCTGAATCTTCAGGCGGACGGCATCGAGATCGACGAGTACTGCATGCCCAAGGACGCGTCCAAGGTGGGATCGACCCTGGCGGGAATCGAGCTGCCGCCGAACGTGACCGTCATGGCTGTGCTGACGCCGGGCGGCGTTCGGGCCGCTCGCGGCGACACCGTGCTTTCGGGGGGCGACAAGCTTCTCCTGCTCGCGGAGGGAGCCCTCGATGCAACCGCGATACGGGCTGCACTAGGCGTGGCGGAACCCGGGGAGCGCGCGGCGCCCGAAGATCGCTAGTGCGGACGCGGGGCTGCCGACGATCCTCCGAGATCGCCGATGTGGTACGGCACGTCGGTGAGGATGACGCCCGGCTCGTCAAACAGCTGCTGCTTCAGCCAGAACGAGGTCTGATCGTGCAGTATGGCGTCCGCCGCATGTTCCGCCGCGTACTCGGGCAGGATCACGGTCACGACATGGTCCTCGGTCGGTCGCGGAATCGCGCGCACGTAGTCCATGATGGGTCCGAGGATCTCGCGGTACGGTGACTCGATCACCACGAGCTTGACGCCGAACTGCGCGGACTCCCACGCCGCCCGGAAGCTGGCCGCTCGGCCGGAAGTGTCGACGTAGAGCGCCTCGAGCTTGTCCGCCCGCAGTGACTTCGCGTACTGGAGCGCTCGGACGAGCCGCCGGTCGATGTCCTTCACGAGGACGATCACATGGTTGTGCATCCGGTTGTATGACTGCCAATCAAGATCGACGAACTCTTCGGGCCGAATCGCAAGCTCGCGCTTCACGCGGTCGTACTGCCTGCGAACCCACATGAAGTACACGACGATGATTGGTATGAGGATGAGCACGATCCACGCGCCCGAGCGGAACTTCGCGACGGCGATGACGCCGGTCACGAGTGCCGTTGTCGCTGCTCCTGCTGCGTTGATGATAAGCGAGCGCTGCCAATTGGGCTCCCGCGCCCGCAGGTGGTGGATCACCATGCCCGACTGGGAGAGCGTGAACGACGTGAACACGCCCACCGCGTAGAGCGGGATGAGGCGGGTGGTGATGCCCCGGAAGATCACGAGAAGCGCGATCGCCGCGAGGGTGAGCAGGATGATCCCATTGCTGAACACGAGGCGGTGGCCGCGGTCCTTCAGCTGGTGCGGAAGGAAGTCGTCGGCGGCGACGAACGACGAGAGCCGCGGGAAGTCGGCGTAGGCGGTGTTCGCGGCCATGACGAGGATGGCGGCGACGCTCGCCGAAATCAGATAGTAGAGCCAGCCCGTACCGAAGAGCTCGCGGGAGAGCTGGCTGATTACCGTCTCGGTTTCGGAAGGATGCACCCCTGCGAGACTCACGAGGAGCGCGACGCCCACGAAGAGGAAGAGCAGGATTCCGGCCATCCAGGTGAGTGTCGTGGATGCATTCTTCGCCTCCGGCTGCTTGAACGCTTGCACGCCGTTCGCAATTGCCTCGACGCCGGTCATCGCCGTGCACCCTGAAGCAAACGCCTTGAGGATAAGGAAGAGGGTGAGTGTCTGGACGGGCTCTATCGCCTCCGCCGGCGGAGGCACACTGAAGCTATTGCCCGTGGCGAAGCGCGTGAGGCCGACGACCACCATAAAGCCCAAGAGCGCGATGAACATGAACGTTGGCCCGGCGAACACAGCGCCCGACTCTTTCACCCCGCGAAGGTTCGCGATCGCGAGCATCGCGACGAATGCGACGGCGATTGGCACCGTATAGGGGAGGAGCTTGGGCTGTGCGGACGTGATCGCGGCAACCGAGGCTGAGATCGAGACTGCGACAGTCAGGATGTAGTCGACTAGGAGCGACGCCCCAGCGATGAGCCCTGGCACCGTGCCGAGGTTCTCCTTCGCGACGATGTACGACCCGCCGCCTCCAGGGTATTCGCGGATCGTCTGCCGGTACGACAGCACCACGACGGTGAGCAGCACGCCGATCGCGATTGCGATCGGCAGGGTGAGGTGGAGCGCGCCGGAACCTGCAAGCGCCAGCATGAGCAGAATCTCACCGGGGGCGTACGCGACCGAGGAGAGCGCATCGCTGGAGAAGACGGCGAGCGCCACAGGGTTGCTCAATCGCTGGTGCATCGCCTCCCGGTTGTGGAGCGGATTGCCCAGCAGTAACCGCTTGAGCGTAACGGCCATTCCGTTCCTTTCGTGAGGACGTTGCGCACTTCGCCGCGTCTACCGTACGGCACCGTGGGTGGAACGTGAAGCGTGGCGCGGCTAGAGCAGGGGCCCGAGCTGGTCCTCATCGAGCGGGAAGCTTGCGAACGGCACCGCGGGCACCGGCCTGCCGCGCCGTTCGCGATCGATCGCCGCAGCCTCGAAGAGCGCGATCGCGGCGATGATCGAGATCAGTAGTCCGCCGCCGATGAGCGTGGCCTGGACGCCGAACGTCGCGGCGAGCGCGGGAGCGAAGGCGAGGGGGACGAGCTCACCCGCCTGCCGGTGCACCATCGCAGTGCCCGTGATACGTCCGACGAGTCCCGCGGGCGAGTCGCGGTGCACGAGCGTGCGCAAGAGCGGTTCCATGACGCCGAGGACGATGCCCCACACGACCGCGCCCAGGGCGATGAAGCGCAGATCGGTCGTGCCCACGTAGGCGAGCGATCCGAGACCCGACAGGATGAGGGTGACGGACAGCCCGCGCGCTGAGATCGCGCCGCGCGGCAGGCGAGACAGCACGTACGATCCGACGAGGATGCCCACGCCGAAGAGCGAGTTGACGTAGCCGAGCGCCTCGATCGATGTGCCGACGGCGTCGCGGTAGAAGAGCGGCTCGAGTGCGCTGAACGCGCCGAAACCGAGCCACGCGACGGTCCCGCCGAGGACGTAGAAGCGCAGCGAGCGGCTGCCGTACGCGACGCTAACGCCTTCGCGGAACTCGGCGAACGCAGAGGTGTGCGCCTCACGCTTGACGGGTCGGGCCAGACGCGCGCGCCAGACGAGCACGGCAGCGATCACCGAGGTGATCGCGTCGACGTAGAAGACCCAGTCGACGCTCACGTAGTGCACGATGAAGGCGCCGGCGGCCGGACCCGTCACGAATGCGGCCGAGCCCGCGGCCTCGAGCCACGCGTTCACCTTCGTGAGCTGCTCTTCGTCCTTGGCGAGGAACGGCGCGAACGATGCGCCCGCAGTCATCACCGGCGCGCCAACGAAGCCCCAGATCGCAGCCAGCACGGTGAGCGAGGTGAGCGAGTCCGCGAACACGATCGCGAGCGCGGCCGGCGCGAAGAGCATCTCGGCGCCGATGAGGGTGCGGCGCGGGCCGAACCGGTCCACGAGTACGCCGCCGATGATGCTGCCGGCAATCGAGACGATCGAGAGCGCCAGCATCACAATGGCGAGCTGGCCCGCGGTCGCCTGGAAGTCGAACGCGGCCTTACCCCATACGCCGACAAAGAAGGCCGCTTCGCTCCCTGCCCGTGACAGGTAGCGTGCGGCGATGATGCGTGCGAAGTCGATGCGGCGGGTCATACGGTTCTCCCGGGGCCGATGTGCTCAGGATATGCAACGCCGGGACGAACGTACACGCCGGAGTGATGAACGGCCGGCACCGAGAGGGTGGCCGGCCGTGGTCCTGGGTGTTCGCAGGAAGCGAGCGCTCAGGGTCATTCGTGATCGTGGTCGTCCTCGTCACCGTGCGGGTCGAACGTTGGGTCGCTCGAGAGGATTGGCCCGGCGATCGGGTCGCGCCCGTGCTTGACGAGGTAGTCGTCAACCGCCGCCCTGAGGCCATCGGTTGCGAGTACGGAGCAGTGCATCTTCGCGGGTGGCAGCCCGCCAAGCTCCTCCGCAACCTGCTTCTTGGTGATTGCGACGGCCTCAGGAAGCGTCATGCCCTTCGCCATCTCAGTGACGATCGACGACGTGGCGATGGCGGCACCGCAGCCGAGCGTCTGAAAACGGATATCGTCGATTGTGTCATCGGCTACCTTGATAGTGATCTTCATGACATCGCCGCACACGGGGTTGCCCACTTCGCCCACGCCGTCGGCGTCTTCCAGCAAACCTACATTGCGCGGGTTGCCGAAGTGCTCCATGACTTTCTCGCTGTAGATCATCGGGATCTCCTGGTCGTCTCGGGGCTAGCCGGTCACGAACTGCTTGATCATTCGGTCGTACATGGGGTTCATCGAGCGAAGCATCGCCACGATCGGCACGAGGGAGTCCACGAAGTAGTCGATGTCCTCCTCGGTCGTGAAGCGGCCGAGGCTCACGCGGAGTGACCCGTGGGCGAGCTCTTGCGGGCAGCCGATCGAGAGCAGCACATGGCTGGGCTTGAGCGAGCCTGAGGAGCACGCCGACCCTGTGGAGACGGCGATCTTTTTCGCGTCGAGGTGCAGCAGCATGGCTTCGCCCTCCACGCCCGGGAGGATGAAGTTCGCGATATGCGGGAGCCGGCCGGCCGTCTCACCTGCGTTCAGGCGCGCGTGCTCGATTCGCCTGAGGACGCCTTCGACCGCGCGGTCGCGGAGGCGCGTGAGGCGCGGGGTCTCCTCGGCTCGCTCGGCCTCCACGATCTCGAGGGCGGTGGCGAACCCGACTGCGCCCGCGACGTTCTGGGTGCCCGAGCGGCGCTTCGATTCCTGCCCGCCACCCATCAGGTACGGCGTCATGCGCACCCCACGCTTGAGGTAGAGCGCGCCGGTGCCCTTAAGTCCGTAGATCTTGTGTCCGGAGAACGATGCGGCATCGACGTCGAGTGCCTTCACGTCGAAGTCGACCTTGCCGAGCGTCTGCGCTGCGTCCGTGTGGAAGAGCGCCCCGCCTTCGTGGGCGACGACAACGAGCTCGGGAATAGGCTGCACCGTGCCGATCTCGTTATTGCCGTGCATCACCGAGACGAGGACCGTATCCGGCCGCATCGCCCCGGCGAGGTCGGAGGGGTGGATGAGACCGTCGGTCCGCGGCATGAGCTCGGTCACCTCGAAGCCGTGCGTGCCGAGCCACGCGGCGGGCTCGAGGACGGCGTGGTGCTCGAACGCGCTCACGATGATATGGCCCTTGGTGCGGCCTCCCGCAGTGGTGAGGCCGATGAGGGCGGTATTGTCGCCCTCGGTACCGCCCGAGGTGAAGATGACCTCGCCGGGCGTGCCGGCGCCGATCTCCCACGCCACCCGGGCGCGAGCGTCCTCAAGCGCGGTCGCAGCGTCGCGTCCGAGGGCGTAGAGGCTGTTCGCATTGCCGAAGCGCTCGGTGAAGAACGGGAGCACCGCTTCGGTGACGCGCGGATCCACCGGTGTCGTGGCCGCGTAGTCGAGGTACACAGTGCGGTCCATCGTCACTCCTTGGAGGTGGTTGCGGTGACG
This sequence comes from uncultured Actinomycetes bacterium, assembly GCA_963817405.1. Taxonomy (GTDB): domain Bacteria; phylum Actinomycetota; class Coriobacteriia; order Anaerosomatales; family Anaerosomataceae; genus CAWFNW01. The sequence goes on along the minus strand of CAWFNW010000001.1, from coordinate 635,715 downwards.
TGCGGCGTCGTGCGGTACCCTGAACCTTCGCGAGCCGTCGGGCCGCGCTCGAGGTCACGCTGCCGCTCCGCGAGCTTGGCCAGGTCCCAGCCTGCGAGCGCCTCCCGCACACTCGACGCGACGTCGGTCCAGACGCTCGAGGCGGCGCAACTGTCCGAGCGGTCGCATGCGCCTTGCTGTGCACACACGGTCGGGGCGAGCTCGCCTTCGAGCGCCTCCACGATGTCGAGCGCGGTGATGGACTGCGGATCGCGCGCGAGGGTGAAGCCGCCGTGTGGTCCGCGGATGCCCTTGACGAGACCGGCTCGGCGAAGCGCGGCAAAGAGCTGCTCCAGGAACGGCGTGGGAAGCTCGCGCTGCGCGGCTAGTTCGCGCACGCTCAAGGTTCGCTCACCGAAGGCCTCGGCGAGGTCGATCAGCGCGAGCATCCCGTATTCGCTCCGAGCGGTGAGGCGCATCGCACGCTCCTGACATAAAGCAGACCGAAACAGTCAGTAATTGCTCTCGGAGCGTACTGCCCGGCGCGGTGAGTGTCAACTGCTATGCTTTCAACCATCGCCGAGTCGAGGAGACGACCGTGAACGAGCGCCCATGCCTGACGACGCCGCCGGCGATGCTCACCGATCTCTACCAGCTCACTATGGCCTACGCGTACTGGCACTCGGGCGCCGCCGAGCTGGATGCGTCCTTCCATGTGTCATTTCGACGGAACCCGTTCGGAAGCGGGTATTCGGTGGCGTGCGGGCTCGCGCAGGCGATCGAGTTCCTGGAGCGGATGCGCTTCACCGAGGACGACCTCGCATACCTCGCGACACTCGTCGGCAACGACGGAAAGGCGCTCTTCCCCTCGGCGTTCCTGTCTTACCTGGAGCAGTTCCACTTCTCCTGCGACGTGGACGCGGTGCCCGAGGGCACGGTCGTCTTCCCTCGTGAGCCGATCCTGCGCGTCACCGGGCCGATCATCGCTTGTCAGCTCGCGGAGACGACGCTTCTCAACATCATCAACTTCCAGACGCTCGTGGCCACCAAGGCCGCGCGCGTGTGCGTCGCCGCGCAGGGCGGGCCGGTGATCGAGTTCGGTCTCAGGCGCGCTCAGGGCCCCGACGGCGGCCTCTCGGCAAGTCGTGCAGCGTACATCGGCGGCTGCGTGGGGACGTCGAACGTGCTCGCCGGCCAGCGCTACGGGATCCCCGTGGGAGGAACGCATGCGCACAGCTGGGTCATGGCCTTTCCGAGCGAGCTTGAGGCCTTCGAGGCCTATGCACAGGCGCTCCCGAACAACTGCACGCTCTTGGTCGATACGTACGACACGCTCGAAGGTGTCGCGAATGCCATCGAGGTGGGGAAGCGGCTCGAAGTGCGCGGGCACCGCATGATCGGGATCCGTATCGACTCAGGGGATCTCGCGTGGTTTTCGCGCCGCGCGCGCGAGATGCTCGATGCCGCCGGCATGGCGCACGTTCAGGTGTATGCCTCGAACGAGCTCGACGAGTACCTGATTGAGAGCCTCATCGACCAAGGCGCGGCGATCGATGTCTGGGGCGTGGGCACGAAGCTCGCCACCGCCGACGGTCAGTCGGCGCTTGGCGGCGTCTACAAGCTTTCGGCGGTTCGGCGGCCGGGTGGCGAGTGGGAGCCGCGTATCAAGGTGTCGGAGCAGACAGCGAAGGTGACCACGCCCGGAATCCTGGGCGTGAAACGCTATGTGGCCGACGGGCTGCTCGCGGGAGACATGGTCTACGACGAGACTGCGCCGCCAGCGGCCGGAGCGTGCGAGATGATCGACCCGGAGGATGCCACACGGCGCAAGCGCTTCTGCGAGGGGCCGGCCGAGGAGCTCCTGGTGCCGGTCTTCCAGGCGGGGGAGCGGATCTACGAGGCGCCTGACGCCACGGCAGCCCGCACCCGGGCGCGCGAGCAGATTGCGCTCGTGGATCCCTCGATCAAGCGCTTCCTCAACCCTCACACGTATCCGGTAGGGCTCGAGCCGGGCCTCTACGACCTACGGACGCGGTTGATCTTCGAAGCGCGCGGTCTGGATGCTCGCGCGATGCAGGGACCGGAGGAGGAGCGATGAGGGCACTCTTGGTGGTCGATCTGCAGAACGACTTCATACCGGGCGGTGCGCTGGCGGTGACGGAGGGTGACCTGGTCGTGCCCGTTGCGAACGCGCTCCTGCCACGTTTCGCGCTTGTCGTCGCGACACAGGACTGGCATCCGGCAAACCACGGTTCGTTCGCATCCAACAATCCGGGCCACGCTGTCGGTGACGTGATCGAGCTCGGCGGGGTGTCGCAGGTACTCTGGCCCGACCACTGCGTTCAGCAGACGCCGGGTGCGAGCTTCCACTCGGCGCTTGACGTCGCCGGCATCGACGCCGTCGTCCGCAAGGGCACCGACCCGGCGATCGACAGCTACAGCGGCTTCTTCGATAACGACGGGCAGACGGACACCGGGTTGAACGAACTTCTGAGCTCGCAGGGCGTCGACGAGATCGTGATCATGGGCCTTGCGACTGACTACTGCGTGCGGTGGACGGTGCTCGATGCGATCGGTCTGGGATTCGGCGTCACTGTCGTGACCGATGGCTGCCGGGCTGTCGATGTGGCGCCCGGCGACGGCGAGGCGGCGCTTGCCGAGATGCGTGCTGCCGGTGCGCGGCTGACCACGAGCGGGGAGTTGGACCGGCCACGCGCCTAGACGCGGACTTCGATGAAGGGAACGTTGATGAAGGTCGTTGCATTCAGCGGAAGTGCGCGCAGCGGGGGTAACACGGCGATCCTGATTCGCCACGTGCTCGCCGAGCTCGAAGCCGAAGGAATCGAGACCGAGCTGGTGGAACTCGCCGGGCAGAAGGTCCAAGGCTGCACCGCGTGCATGAAGTGCCGCGAGAAGCAGGACCGGCAGTGTCATGGCCGGAGGGACTTCGGCAACGAGTGCATCACCAAGATGGATGAGGCCGACGGCATCATCATCGGGTCGCCGGTCTACTACGCCGACATCTCCGCGGAGACGAAAGCGCTCATCGACCGGGCAGGATACGTGTCAGGCGCGAACGGGGCGATGTTCAAGCGCAAGGTAGGCGCTGCGGTCATCGCCGTGAGGCGAGCCGGCTCGGTACATGCCTTCGACTCCCTCAACCACCTGTTCTTCATCTCTCAGATGATCGTGCCGGGCTCCTCGTACTGGAACATGGGCATGGGTCGTGAGAAGGGTGACGTCGAGCGAGACGAAGAGGGGATCCGCACGATGGAGACCCTGGGAAAGAACATGGCATGGCTGATGCAGCGGGTGTGCACAGACACGGTTCGGGAGCGATGAGGCCCTCAGGAGCGTGACGGGCAGCACACCGCGCGTGCACGACCGTGCAGCGCGAGACCGCCGGTCGCATCGGCGTCAAGGGCCCCTCCGCTCAAGCCGATAAGGAGAGTTTGCAAGCAGCTCCCGCCGGGACTGCTCCGCGTCTTTGCGAAGTTCTTCAGTTGGCTTGGAGACTCCGCCCCACCGTTGGACACGCCGTGGGCCCCGACGGTGTTGACCCCGACCGTTGACACGACGGAGACCGTAGAATCCTCCGGCACGGTGGAGCCCACCGTTACGGTGGGCGTCACGCTCGCGCCGCTATCCGGGTCCGAGTGACGGGCTCACCCGTGCCGCTTCGGATCCGCTGCCGCGCATCTGAGCTCCACTGAGTACGTCGAGACCCCGCGGACCGTTGTCCGCGGGGTCTCGTGCATTGCTGGGGGCTCGCGTCGTTCGCGCTACGGGAGCTTGGGGTGGAACCTGCCGATCAGGTACGTCACCACGGGCCCGAGGAGCGCCACGCCGGCGATCGCCGTGGCCTGGATCAGGTCGAGGTCGTACTTGAAGCCCCACTTCAGGTCGGGCATGATCCAGGTCACGGCAGCGCCCCACTGCCAGAGGAACCACGCGATCTGGAACGCGAGAACCGCGAGAATTGCGAGCGCGGTCGCGATGCCGACTGATACCCAGCGTGCGGTGCGACCAGAGCGAGCACCGCGAGGCTCCCGATGCAGCGCGGCGTAGACGAGACCCGCCGTGACGCAGCCGATAAGCCCGGCGATGACCGCCTCGATCATGCGCCCGTTCATGAAGGCTTGGACGAGCTCCTCTTTGTTGAATGCCGAGAGAGACCACCGGTAGCCGTGGAGTCCGAAGAAGAGGACGTTGTAGACGATGGCGTAGTCGACGGCACCGGCAAGGGCGGCCACGAGGACTCGCCATGAAGTCAGCCCAATGACCACGAGGACCGCGAGCGCGGCGAGAGCCAGACCGAGCGCCAGCGGGAGGCGGTCCCGGCGATCCTCGGCGAGGCGCGTCGCCTCAGCAGACGCCGCGATCGCCCGGATCTCGTCTGGCGTTCTGATGGTGTCGACGTCTTTGAGGATGGTCGGTCCTGCGATCTCGCGCGCATAGGCGAGCGTGAAGCCGATCGCTCGGAGGAAGTCCGCATCCTTGGCGCGCCCGTTGGGGTCGGCCAGCACCTTCTCGATCGCGATGCCTTTACCCATCTGTGGCGCCTGAAGGCCTGCGAGCACGCTCACCGTCGAGGCGATGTCCTCGAGCCCCGCGCTTGTCGCACCCTTCGCAACGCCGGGCCCGGCGAAGGCCGCAAACGTGTGGATGACCGGGTCCTCCCAGCCGCCGTGACCGCCCTTCGGCAGACCACCATGGTCGGGGAGCACGACGAAGACGGTCTGGCCGTCATCGAGCTCGGTCACGAGCCGGCCCAACTCGGTGTCCACCTTCTCGACGACCGCTGCGTATTCATCAGACGCGGCGCCGAAGCTGTGCCCGGCCTCGTCGACGTCAGGGAGCAGCACGAACAGGAAGTCGGGCCGCCGCTCCTTCGCCAGGGCAAGGGCGTCATCTATCATGTCGCTGGAGAGGTAGACCCCGTTCTCCGCGCCGTTCTCGGGCCAGTCCGTTAACGCGGTTGCCGAGGTCACCTCGGACACGCCGTAAAGGAGGTCGAGGTCGGTCGGTCCGACAACGGCGACGCTTCGTCCCGAGCCGGCGGCGACATCGAAGAGCGTCTGTACCTCGACACGCCTGTCGTACCAGTTCGTCGTCACGCCGCTCACGTTCGGTGGGGCGCCGGTGAGGATCGTCGTCCACGAGGGAAACGAGAGGCTCGGCTGGGGCACCGTCAGCGCGACGTCACTGCCGCGCTCGCGAAGCGCGTTCACCGAGTCCATCGTGCGCGATGCCGCCTTGGTCAACCCATCGACCACGACCATCACGACGCGCCGTGGCGTTGCGCCGGGGATGGGGAGCTCGAGGGGTGGGCGCTCGCCGATGTAGGCGCTCGTCGACATGTTGATGTACGGACTCTGGTAGTCGACGACCTGGCTCCACGAGTAGCCCGCGAGCTTGTATGCACCGTAGGACGTGCCGAGCGCCACGAGCAGGCCGAGCACGGCGAGCGCCCAGCCGCGCGACGCGCGTGCCGGAGCGCCCGCTGGCACGTCGGGAGCCGGGATCTCCGTCATCTCCGCGGGCGTCTCAGGGTCTGTCACCATAGCTCCTCCTCGGTCGCGCTTGTGTGTGAGTGTGCCGTTCGAACGCCCGCTCGGCAAGCCGCCTCGAGGCGTCGCGCTGGAATGGACGCCCGTCATTCGAAAGGGGACTATGAACAGACTGCGTCAGCTGCCCCACGTCCATGCTGAAGGAGGAGCCGTGTCCGTGCGCGTGGTCACCGATAGTACGTCATGCCTGAGCGCCGAGCTGGTTTCGGAGCATCGCCTCGCGGTCGTGCCGCTCTCCGTCACGCTCGACGACATCACCTATATCGAGGGCGAGAACGACGCCGGCTTCTATGCCGCGCTCATGCAGACCAAGTCGCTCCTCACCACCTCGCAGCCGCCGGTGAGCGCGTTTATCGATGTGTTCAACGAACGGGTCGCCGGTGGCGACGACGTCGTCTGCGTGGTCATCTCCTCCGAGATGAGCGGGACACATGCAACGGCAGTGATGGCCCGCGGCATGGTGCTCGAGGAGCACCCCGACGCGGTCATCGAGATCGTCGACTCGCGCTCCAACTGCATGGAGCTCGGACTCTCGGCGCTCGCCGCGGCCCGGGCGGTCGAAGCGGGGGCCTCGGTCGCCGAGGCAGCCGAGGCTGCACGCGAGATGACGCTTCACACGCGTTTCCTCTTCGTACCGGACACGCTCGAGTTCCTCCGCCGGGGAGGCCGTATCGGTAACGCCTCGGCACTGCTCGGCACCCTGCTGCAGATCAGGCCGATTCTCACCGTGAACGATGGCCGAACCGACATCTTCGGCAAGGTACGCACCAAGCGGCGCGCGTTCACCGAGATCGCTGGTGCGTTCGAGCGCGACATCGCAGCCAAGGGGCTCGACGAGGTCTACGTGCACCATATCGCCGACGAGCCCGAGGGGCGGGAGCTTGCTGCGCTTATCGAGGCCAAGGCAGGGCGGTCGGTGCCCATCGTGCCGATCGGTCCCCCGATCGGAGCGCACGTGGGTCCGGGGGCGGTCGGAGTCGTGTACAGTACCGTGAGCCCGATGAGCAAGCCGATCAGAGAGCAGACCTGATGGACCAGCCCGTGCTCGTGATTGATTCGTGTTCCGATCTGACCGCCGCAATCGTTGAAGACCTTGGCCTCGAGGAGTTGCACTTCCCGTTCGTGCTCGCCGACCAACAGCATGTCGATGACTTCGGTCGGACGCTTCCACACTCAGTGCTCTTTGCCGCCATGCGCGACGGCGACCACCCGACGACCGCCCAGGTTCCGCTCGCGGAGATGGAGGCGCTTTTCCGGCGCCACGCACAATCCGGGCGTACCGTGGTCTACCTTGGGTTCTCCTCCGCGCTTTCGGGTACTTTCGAGAGCGCCCATCTGGCCCGCGCCGCCGTTCTCGCCGATGTCCCCGCGGCGGACATCCGCCTCGTTGACACGCGCTCAGCGTCGATCATCGAAGGTCTGCTGGTGCACACCGCTGCGCGCCTGCTCGCCCAGGGAGCCTCGGCCGACGAGCTCGTTTCGTGGGTGGAGCGCGAGCGCATGCAGGCGAACGGGCTCTTCACGCTCGACAACCTCGAATCGCTCCGTCGCGGCGGGCGCATCTCGGACGCTGCGGCCGCGGCTGGCACCATGCTTGACATCAAGCCGATACTCACCATGGACCGTGAGGGGAAGCTCGTCCTGAAGAAGAGCGTCCGCGGCAGGAAGCGTTCGCTCACGACGCTCGTGGACATGGTCGTCGAGCGGATGAACGGCGAGGCGCCGCAGATGATCGCGATCGGTCACGCGGACGTGCCTGAGGACGCCGAGCGCGTCCGTCAGGCAGTCGTCGAACGCATCGCGCCAGCCGAGATCCTGATGCTGGAGATCGGCCCGGTCATCGGAGCGCACGTCGGGCCGGGGATGGTGGCAGTGGCCTTCTTCGGAGCGGAACGGTAGGAGCTGACCGAACGGGGCCCGGCACCATCCGAGCGAACACCCCGCAGCCGCGGTCTGTGCGGCGAGAACGTTCGCGAGTGGTGGCGCCGGGCCCCGTCGTCTTGGAAGCTACTTCCCGAGTCCGTGCTGGTCGCAGAACGCACCGATGATGTCGTCGATCGTCGGGCTCGTCACGTCGGTGACCGCGTAGGATGCCCGCACGGTCGGGTGGGAGATGTCGATCAGACGCGAGAGGTCGATCGGCGTGGCTACCACGACGATGTCGCAGTCGGCCGCGGCAACCGTCGCCTGCAGGTCGGCGAGCTGTTCCGCCGAGTAGCCCATCGCCGGCAGCACCTCGGTCAGGTGCGGGTATGCCTTGAGCGTGCTGTCAATCGAACCCACGGCGAACGGCCGAGGGTCGACGAGCTCAAGCGCTCCGTGCTCGCGGGCGGCGATCGCGCCGGCGCCGTAGCCCATGCCGCCGTGCGTGACTGTGGGACCATCCTCGATGACGAGTGCGCGCTTGCCGGCGACCGCGCCCGGATCGTCGAGCGTGATCGTGGACGCGGTCTCGACGAGGATGGCGTTGTGGTTGAACTCGGCCGCGGCGGCGCGGAGGCCGGCGACCGCCGCAGGATCCGCGGTGTTCACCTTATTGATGACGAGCACGTCAGCGCGCAGGAAGTTCGACTCGCCGGGGTAGTACAGGCGCTCGTGGCCCGGCCGGTGCGGGTCGAGGGCGACGATTTCGAGGTCGCTCCTGTAGAACGGCAAGTCGTTGTTGCCGCCGTCCCAGATGATGACATCGGCCTCTTTCTCGGCCTCGCGCAGGATCGCTTCATAGTCGACACCCGCGTACACGGTGATGCCCGCCTCGACGAGGTGCTCGTACTCCTCGCGCTCCTCGATGGTGACGCCGAGGTCGTCGAGATCCTTGACGGAACCGTACCGCTCTACGCGCATGGCGAGGAGGTCGCGGTAGGGCATGGGGTGGCGAATGTCGACGGCGCGGATGCCGCGGTCGTGGAGCGCATTGACGACGCGCTTGGAGATGCCGCTCTTGCCGACGCCGGTGCGGACCGCGCAGATGCTCACGACGGGCTTCACGGAGGGGATCATCGTCGGCTCGGCGCCCAGAAGCTCGAAGTCGGCACCGAGGGCGATGACGAGCGAGGCCTTGTGCATGAGATCGACATGCGCGATGTCGCTGTAGGCGAAGACGACGCGCTCAACGGCCTGCTCGCGAATGAGCGTTGGCAATTCCCGCTCGTGCACGATCGGGATGCCATTCGGATAGAGGGGTCCGGCGAGCTCGGGCGGGAAGGGCCGTCCATCGATGCCGGGGATCTGCGTGGCGGTGAAGGCGACGATCTCGGTGGAGGCATCGTCGCGGTAGCGGGTGAAGAAGTCGTGGAAGTCCCGACCGGCCGCTCCCATGATGACCGTGCGCGTACGCTTCATACGTGAGTCCTCCGATTCGATACATCGTGCGGGACATGCTGAGCAGAGTCGCACCGCTATTGTATGCGTTTCGCGCGTAGGGTGACGCAGGAATCGCCGAGCGGTCTGGTGGTTCGCGCCGCGCCGTGGTTGTGGCACCATTGCAGGTGAAAGCCCGAGCGAGACGGAGGTCGACATGCCCATCCTCGAGATGGTGGTTGGTGGCGTTGCGGGGTTCGCGCTCGGATGGATCGTCTGCTTCAAGCTTGGCGAGATCGCGAGAGCCAAGGCGCCGTGGCACTACTGGGTGGCCAACGTGGCGATCGCGGTCGCCGGCATCGTACTCATCGGCGTCGGTCTGGTGTACTCGCTCGAGTGGCTGTGGATCGGCGCCATGGGCTTCGTGACCGCCGGGTTCACGGGGCTCAAGTACGGCCGAGCGAAGATCGTCGGTCGCGGCAGTCTTGCGCAGTCTGAGCCAGAGGAGCGGGACGTCCCCGAGATCTGGAACGAGTAGGGGGCGCCTCGCTCGGCTAGGCTCCCGGAGGGGTGGCTACCCTACGGTCGCCGTGCAGTCACGACGCTGTGGTAGCGGAGCACGGGGTGAATGCACGCGTCAGTGAAGCCCGCAGTCTCCAGCGCGCGCGCGATTTCCTCCGCCGGCGTGCGGTGCGCGAGCGGTGGTCCCTTGGGAGTCTGTTCGGCCTTCCAGTCGACGACCGCGACGAGGCCACCCGGCACGAGTACTCTCATGGTTTCGGCCAGCGCGGCGGCATGGTCGTCGAGCTCGTGCCACAGGTTGACCGAGTAGACGAGATCGGCCGAGGCGTCCGCAAGCGGCAGCGCGGACGCGTCTGCAAGGAGCGGTGTGATTCGCGCGCCAGGACCCGCCGCGAGGTGCTCGGTCATCCACGCGACCATGAGCGGCTCGGAGTCGACTGCGACGAGCGTGCCCTCGTCGGGCATACGCTCCGCGAATTCCCGCGCAAACATGCCGGTGCCCGCACCGAGCTCCACCACCGAGGCCGCGCCGGGCGCGCCGAACGCGTGCCACATGAGGTCCGGCACGAGGTCGTCCAGCCGTGCGACGTCGTTCAGCTTGTCGAGCTTCGCGGGGTCGAACCGGTAGGCGGCCATGGTACTCTGGACTCCGTTCAATGGTTCACGAGGCGGGCACCCCCGGTTCACAGCGTGTTCACACGCGGGGAGCACAGTCACTCGTGTAAGGACGTATCGTCCCGGCAAGCATACCGCGGGCCGGACACCGACAGGAGGTGTGACTGGATGAAGCATGCGAAGACAGTGGCGCTCGTAGCGGCAGGGCTCATCGCCGGGTTGACACTCGGTAGCTTGGGCATCGCGTTTGCGGCACCAGGCACGGCAGGACAGTCGGCCAACCCGGTCGTCGCGTGTGGGGCACAGGTCGGCCAGGCGCTGCGCGGCGCCGGTGGACGGCTGATCGACGTTCTGGCCGATCTCACCGGTCTCTCGACGCAAGAGATTGCGGCCAAACGCGCTGCGGGCGAGTCCATCGCCGACATCGCGACGGCTGAGGGCTCATCGGCGGACGCCGTCGTTGCGGCGGCGCTAAAGGCCCGCAAGGCGGTTCTCGACGAGCGCGTGGCGAGTGGCGCCATGACGCAGGCTGAAGCCTATGCGGCGTACGCGCAGATGACCGAACGTGTCACCGAGCGTGTGACCACCACGGAGACCGGCAGGCCCTCATGGGCAGGCGGCGGCCGTGGCGGCATGGGTGGCCGCGGCATGGGTGGCGGCCAGCAGGGCAGCGGTGTCTGCGGCGGTTGCCAGGCGGCGCCGACCGCCGCGCAGTAGACCTGTCGATCCACAGCTTTCAAGCGGGCGGCCGAGCGGCCGCCCGCTTCGCGTTTGCGGCCGATGGGAGCGCGCCTCGCTTCTCGCTCGGCCCGCATGAACGCCATCCTTGGAGTACGATTCCACTTGGATACTCATTCGTCCGAGCCATAACTCGGACGCAGATGAAAGGGACAGCGATGGCAGAAGAAGCCCATTCGCTTGCCGTACTCATCGACTTCGAGAACCTCGCGCTTGGTTACGAACGCGATCTTGCCGGGGGCGGACGGGGCAGAGCGAAGAGCACGGAGGCCGGGTTCGACATCCGGATGGTACTGGAGCGCCTCGTCGACAAAGGCAAGCTGATCGTCAAGCGCGCCTATGCCGACTGGGGCCGCTTCAACCAGTACCGGGAGATCATGCACGACGCGGGCGTTCAGATGATGGAGATTCCCGAGCGCGGCAAGACCGGCAAGAATCATGCGGATATCCAGCTGTGTGTCGACGCTATGGACCTCTGTTACAGCAAGGAGCACATCGACACGTTCGTGATCGTCTCCGGCGACAGCGACTTCACGCCGCTCGTCGGCAAGCTCAAGGAGAACGGCAAGTCCGTGATCGGCCTTGGCATGAAGGACTCCACAAGCGACCTCTTGGCGGCCAACTGCGACGAGTTCATCTACTACGAGGACATCGTTCGCGGCCCCGCGGCTCCCGCGGTACCGGTCGCGACCATTCCGAAGGCGAAGCGACCGGCGCTCGATCTGCTGATCGAGACGATCCAGGCGCTTCAGCGCGAGAACAAGGACGTCATGTACTCGTCCATGGTGAAGGACACCATGAAGCGGAAGCAGCCGCAGTTCTCCGAGAACTCCTACGGCTACCGCTCCTTCTCCGATCTTCTGCAGGACGCAGAGAAGCTCGGTGTCGTGACGCTTCGAACCGACCAGCGCTCGGGCACGTGGGTCGTGGTCGGCTTCGCCGAGCACAAGTAGGGCGGGTACGAGCCCCGAGGACGAGCGGCAGATGAGCGGCGCCCACTCAGAGCTCCTCAGACGCTATCCCGAGGTGGCGGCGGCGTTTCCGCGCGTCTCGCTGGGGCAGTGGCCGACACCCGTCATCACCCTTCCGCGCCTCGCGGCAGCGATCGGCGCGGATTCTCTCGCCGCCAAACGCGAGGACCTGAGCTCGCCGGTCTACGGCGGCAACAAGGTGCGCAAGCTCGAATTCGCGCTCGGGGCGGCCCGCGAGGCGAACGCGGCTGAGGTGGTTACCTTCGGCGCGGCGGGGTCGAACCACGCGCTTGCGACAGCGATCTTCGCCACAGCGCTCGGCATGCGAGTCACGACGTTCATGACGCCGCAGCCCCGGTCACGCCACGTGCGAGACAACCTCCTTGGCCACGTGGCGCTTGGCGCACGCGTGGCGCTCTGCGACGACGGGGCCGCTGCGCGCGATGCCGCCGCAACCTACGTGGCGGATGAAGCGACGCGCACGGGGCTCACACCGCATGTCATCCCCATGGGCGGCACCGACGGACTCACCACCCTCGGCTCGCTCGGCGCCGGCATGGAACTGGCATCGCAAGTGGCTGATGGCGCAGCCGAGCGCCCCGATGTCGTGTACGTCCCGTTCGGCTCGATGGGCACAGCGGTCGGCCTCATGCTCGGGATGGCCGCAGCCGGGCTCACGCCGGAGGTGCGGGCGGTCCGGGTGACGCCGAGCGCAATCGCGAGCGAACAGGGGGCCTGGCAGCTCGCCGACGAGACGCTGGCCCTGCTCGCGCGCGCGGTACCGTCGTTCCCGAAGGCTGCGGCGCGCCATGCGCGGCTCACCGTCGTCGATGCATGCTTTGGCGAGGGCTACGGGGTCTTCTCGCCTGAGGGCCGGCGCGCAACGCGGCTGATGCGGGACACGGAGGGGCTGGTGCTCGAGGGTATCTACACGGCGAAGACGCTCGCCGCGCTCATCGCAGACGCCGAGTCCGGAGCGCTATCCGGTCGACATATCCTGTACTGGCACACGTACAACTCGGCGGACATCACGCAGCTCATCGCGGAAGCCGACTACCGTACCCTGCCCGGCGCCTTCCACGAGTACTTCACGAGCCCGGTCCAGCCGCTCGACGGGGAGACGGGTGCCTGAGATGGATGGACCGTTCGCCGACGCCGCGCTTGCGGCCCGACTTGAGAGGTTCGCGGCGCTCGAGAACGAGCGCTTCGTCGACGCCGCGCAAAGGTGGCGACGCGACGGCGACGCGGAGGCACGCTGGATCGCAGGGGGTTGCGCATCCTTCATCGGGCCGGGTGCGCCCGTCAATCAGGCGAGCGGGCTTGCGATGGATGGGCCGGTCTTGCCGGCGCACATCGACGAGCTCGAGGCCTTCTTTGCCGCTCATGGCGTACCCGTGTATGTGAACGTGTGCCCGCTCGCGCACGCGAGCCTGGCGATGGAGCTCTCGCGGCGTCACTACCGAGTAGCGGGCTTCGAGAACGTGCTGATGAGGTCTCTCGGACACGCCGGCGATGACATCGTGCCGGATCCGGGTGTGGACATCCGCGAGATTGGCGACGTGGATGCGCTGATGTGGGGCCGGCAGGTCGTGGTCGGGTTTGCAGCACCCGATGAGCCCACCGCCGCCGAGGACGACTTTGCGGAGGTGCTCGCCCGGGTGGAGGGGCTCACGCGACTGATCGCCTATGTCGATGGGGCGCCGGCCGCGACCGCGGAGCTTGTTGTCCGCGACGGAGTCGGGTGGCTGTCGGCCGACACGACGCTGCCCGTGTACCGTGGACGCGGACTTCAGACGGCGCTGCAACGGCGACGGCTCGAACTCTCGGCGGCGGCCGGGTGCAGCCTCGCCGTGACCGAGTCGAGACCGGGGAGCGGCTCGCAGCGGAACATGGAGCGACTCGGATTCCGCATCGCGTATACGCGCGTCGACCTGTGCCGGGAGGTCTGAGTCATGCGCATCGCGGTTGTGACCGACACCTACACGCCCGAGATCAACGGCGTGGTCACGAGCATCGAGGCGCACACCCGCGCGCTCGTCGGCATGGGGCATAGGATTCTCGTCTTTGCGCCGAAGTACCGCGACGCGTCGGTGCCGAAACCCCCTCCGGGCATCATCGTCGAGCGCTTCCCCGCGTTCAGCTTTGCCACCAACAAGGCGACGCGGGTCGCCCTGCCCTCGGTGGTGTCAGTGGTTGCGAAGCTCCGGCGCTTCGACGCGGACGTCGTACACGTCCACACGCCGCTCACGCTCGGCGTCGTCGGACTGCTGGCGGCGAAGGCACTCCGTCTTCCCACGGTGGAGACCTACCACACCTATCTGCCTGACTTCATGCAGTATGTCGAGCCGCGCAGGCTGCTGGGCATCGACGATCTGCAGACCGTGATCACCTCGAGCATCGTGTTCGAGCGGATGCTCGAGTCGGGTCTGTGGCAGCGCATCGTTCGCTCTCGCGCGCTCATCGAGGAGCGCACCGACGACTTCATCGACGCGATCGTCGGCATCTCCGAGGAGGTGGCCGACGGGCGCCCCGAACTCACGACGCGACTTGCGTGGCGCTACACGCGTCTGCTCTACAACCGAGCTGATCTGGTGCTCACCCCCTCACTCACGCTGAAGCGCGAGCTCATGCGCCACGGCGTGACGGTGCCGGTGGACTACCTCAGCAACGGCATCGACCTCGGCGTGGTCGTGCCGAAAGAGTCCTACGAGCGAACCGGCCGCATCATCCACGCGGGGCGCCTAGGGCACGAGAAGAACGTGGATGCCGTCATCAAGGCGTTTGCGAGGATCGCCGAGCGGGCGGATGACGTGACGCTCGACATCGCGGGCGACGGTCCGGCGCGGGAAGGGCTCGAGCGCCTCGCGGCACGACTCGGCCTGCGGGATCGCGTGCGTTTCCTGGGCTTCATCGACCGGGTCGGGCTTGGGGCGCGTTACCGCGAGTACGACTGCTTCGTGACGGCGAGCACCATCGAGACCCAGGGCATCGTGCTTCTGGAGGCGATGGCCTCGGGGCTGCCTGTCGTCGGCGTCCGCGCGCTTGCGATTCCCGAGATCGTGCGTTCGGGACGCGACGGCATCATCGTCGCCCCGTTCGACGTGCAGTCGCTCGCCCGCGCGATGGAGCGTCTGACGAGCGAAGACGGACTTCGCGAGCGCTTCGGGCGTGCTAGCCGCCAGGACGTTCAACGGCACGCGCTCGCTGCCGTCGTTACCGAGCTCGAGTCGCTCTACCGGCAGACCGCAGCGGCCGCGCAGGCATGAGCACGCCCGCGCACGCGTGATGCCGGCGCGGGTCTCGCTGGCGTGCCGGATGCTACTCCGCAGCGACGCTGATGGCGGTCACCGGGCACGACTCGACGGCATCTTCGATGTCAGCGTACGTCTCGTGCGGCGGGTTGTCGTCGAGCACGTAGGCGATCCCGTCATCGGCAAGGCGGAAGACCTCGGGGCAGATCTCTTCGCACAGGGCGCAACCGATGCACAGTTCTCGGTCGACGACTGCCTTCATCGGATACCTCCTCGCGGATACGCGCCGGTGGGTCTGGAGCGCAGGTCGCCGGGGAGGCGCCGCGCTCTCAGGTGTGTATGCCCCATGAGGGACTGAGGCTACCCACGAGCAGTTGCATTCACTCGGCGAGGATGAGTTCGAAGAGCGCGACGTCCAACCAACGATCGAACTTCCGACCGACGTCGTGCATCGTGCCAACGAAGGTGAAGCCGAGCTGCTCGCTCATGGCCATGCTGGCAGCGTTCTCGGTGCAGATGCGGCTCAGAACGACGTGAATCCCGCGTGCAGGCGCCCCGGCGAGGAGCGCCTTGGCGAGTGCCGAGCCGATACCGCGGCGCAGCTTCGTGGGGTCGACGTAGACCGACATCTCCACCGTGCCACGGTAGGAGCAGCGGTCCGACCACGGCGAGAGCGCGCCCCAGCCGACAACGGAGCCGGAGGCGTCCTCGGCGACCAGCACCGGATGCTCGGGGCGGCGTGTGGCGAGCCACTTCCGACGGTCCTCCGCAGTCTTTTGCTCGGTGTCGAACGTCGCCGTGGTCTCTCTGACCGCGTGGTTGTAGATGGCGGCGATCGCCTCGGCGTCTGCTGGTCCGGCCGGCCTGATATGCATGGGTACTCCAAGCTCGCTTCGGGGCATAGTGTGCGGTGGCGAGGGGCTGCCGCGTATCGTACACTAGCCTTCCGTTTCCGCCGTTCCCGGCTGCGTGCCGAGTGGATCCAACAGGAGGTTGATCGCCATTCCCGGCAAGACGATCGCCGAGAAGATCTTCTCGGCACACTCGGGTACTGACGCGCGAGCCGGCGACATCGTCGTCGCGGATGTCGACTTCGTGATGGGGCAGGACGGGACGTCGCCGTTGGCCATCCGCGCGCTCGAGAACATGGGCGTGGATGCCGTCTTCGACCCCGAGAAGGTCGCCGTCATCATGGACCACAGCTCGCCGAGCCCGCTCGAGGGCGTGAGCGCGCTCCACACGATGATGCGCGAGTTTGGGAAGAAGACGGGCTGCCACGTCTACGACGTCGGCGAGGGCGTGTGCCACCAGCTGGTGCCCGAGAAGGGACACGTCGTTCCGGGTGACCTCATGGTCGGTTGCGACAGCCATACCTGCACGTACGGTGCGCTTAACGTGTTCTCGACGGGCGTGGGCTCCACGGACGGAGCCGCTGCGATGGCTGCGGGCAAGCTGTGGTTCAAGGTGCCCGAGACGGTGAAGGTCACGTACGCCGGCGCGCTCCAGCCGGGCGTCTTCAGCAAGGACCTCATTCTCTACCTCGCGGGGCAAATTGGCGTAGACGGTGCAACGTACCAGGCGATCGAGTTCGGCGGCTCGGCAATCGAGGCACTCTCCGTCGAGGCGCGCATGACGATCTCCAACATGGCCATCGAAGTGGGCGCCAAGGCCGGCCTCATGCAGGCCGACGAGAAGACGCTCGCGTGGTTCGAGGGTCGCGGCGAGAAGACGCCGGCTCCGGCAGGGCCTGACGCCGACGCCGACTACGTCCGCGAGCTAACGTTCGACGCCAGCGCGATCGGTCCGCAGGTCGCCAAGCCGCACGCGGTCGACAACGTCTCGCCGATCGAGGCGGTCGAGGGGACGCCGATCGCGCAGGGATTCCTCGGCACGTGCACGAACGGTCGCTTGGAGGACCTCGCCATCGCGGCGGGCATTCTCAAGGGTCGCCGCGTGCACCCGGGCGTGCGCTTCATCGTGGCGCCTGCATCGCGCCAAGTCCTTCTGGACGCCATCGCCGCTGGGTACATCCAGACGCTCGTCGAGTCGGGCGCCGCACTTGTGACGGCCGGCTGCGGACCGTGCGTGGGCACGCACAACGGTGTGCCGAGCGATGGTGAGAACGTCATCTCGACCGCGAACCGCAACTTCAAAGGTCGCATGGGCAACAGCAACGCATTCATCTACCTCGGCAGCCCGGCGACGGTGGCCGCCTCGGTCATCGAGGGAAGGATCGCGGACCCGCGGAAGTACTTCGAGGGAGGGGAGGCACGATGACGATCGACGCCCGCGCCTTCAAGTACGGTGACGATATCAACACCGACTACATCATCAGCGGCAAGTACAAGTTCAAGTCCGCTGACATGGAGGGCATGGCGGTGCACGCCATGGAGGAGCTCGACGCGCGCTACTACGAGAAGGTGAAGCCGGCAGGCGGCTTCCTCGTGGCGGGCACGAACTTCGGTATGGGCTCGTCGCGCGAGCAGGCGCCGCTCGTGCTCATCCACTCGAACACGAAGGCCGTGCTCGCCAAGAGCTTCGCCCGTATCTTCTACCGCAACGCGATCAACACCGGTCTCCCGGTCGTGGAGTGCGACACCGACCTCATCGACGACGGCGACGAGCTCTCCCTCGACCTCGAGGCTGGCGTCCTGAGGGACCTCACGAAGGGCACCGAGATTCCGTTCCCGCCGCTGCCGAGCGTCATGGCGCAACTCCTGGCCGACGGCGGGCTCGTCGAGCACTTCAAGAAGCACGGCGGGTTCGCGGTCGAGTGATGCCACAGGGGCCGCAGGCGTCCGGACGGGATGGGGCTGAGCGACGCACGCAGCGGCGCCGCACAAGCCGCCGCTACCGCTTCTCCGACCGGCGGGAGGGCTTCGACCGAAGGCGGCGCTACCCCGTGCTCGGCACGATGCGCGACCATCCCTGGATCCTCGTCGCGGTGATCGTGCTGCTGAACGTGCTGTCGCTCCTCGACGGCTTCTTCACAGCCGTCGAACTCGGCCTTGGCATCGCGTCCGAGGGCAATCCGGTGCTGCGGGCCGCCGCCGACTACAGCCCGTGGCTTGCCGTGGGCATCAAGATCGGCGCCATGGCGCTCGTGAGCGTGATCTTCTGGCATCTCCGGCGACGGAGACTCGTGCTCGGACTGTCGCTCGTTACCCTCGGTGGGTTCGCGGCGCTCGTCGCATTCCATGTGGGCAGGCTCACGGGACTGGGCGTGCTGTAGCACCCTCGCGTACAATCGTCGGACACTCTGACCGCGGGCGAGGCGCTGTGACCCGCCCAGGACACCAGGAGGTCCCAGCATGTCCAAGCACACCGTGACGCTCATCCCCGGTGACGGCATCGGACCCGAGATCACGACGGCGATGCGCCGCGTGGTCGAGGCGACCGGCGTCGATATCGAGTGGGAGGTCGCCGACGCCGGCGAGCACGTGATGGCCGAGTACGGCACGCCGCTCCCGGACTACGTCCTCGACTCGATCCGGAAGAATAGCGTCGCCATCAAAGGCCCGGTCACGACGCCCGTGGGCACCGGCTTCCGCAGCGTGAACGTTGCGCTTCGCAAAGCGCTCGACCTCTACGTCAACCTTCGCCCGGCGTTCTCGATTCCCGGCACTGGCGCGCGCTACGACGACATCGACATCGTGATCGTGCGTGAGAACACTGAGGACCTCTACGCGGGCATCGAGTTCGAGCAGGGGAGCGCGCAGACCGCCGAACTCATCGAGTGGGTAAGTGCGAAGGGTGCCGGCGCCATCCGTCCCGACTCGGGTATCTCCCTCAAGCCGATCAGCATCACGGCGAGCGAGCGGATCGTGCGCTGGGCGTTCGAGTACGCGATCGCCAACGACCGCCACAAGGTCACCGCAGTGCACAAGGCGAACATCCTCAAGTACTCCGACGGCCTGTTTCTTGAGATGGCGCGGCACGTGGCCGCCGAGTACGAGGGCAGGATCGAATTCGAGGACCGCATCGTCGACATGACCTGCATGGGCCTCGTCCTCTATCCGGAGCAGTTCGACGTCATGGTGCTGCCGAATCTCTACGGCGACATCGTGAGCGACCTCGCGGCCGGTCTCGTGGGCGGTCTTGGCATGGCCCCGGGCGCGAACATCGGCGCTGAGTGCGCTGTCTTCGAGCCCGTGCATGGGAGCGCGCCCAAGTACGCCGGCAAGGACATGGCGAACCCGACCGCCGAGATCCTCACCGCCGTCCTCATGTTGCAGCACTTGGGCGAGCATGAGGCGGCCGAGAAGATCCTCGCAGGCGTGCGCGCGGTCCTCGCCGAGGGCACGCACGTGACCTACGACATAAAGCGCACGAACACCGGCTCTACCGAGGGTGCCGTCGGCACGCAAGCATACGCCGACGCAATCATCGCGACGTTCTAGAGGGCCGTGTGGGACGCCCTAGGCGGACTGCGGGAGGGTCGACGTCAGCCGCCTGGCTGCGCGAGCGTCTGTGCGACCGACAAGCGCGTCTGCTCGAGCAGACGCGTCTCCTCGCCCTCCAGTAACTGCGGACCCGCATCGTCGAGCAGTCCGTAGGGTGCCTCCGCGCAGTACGTGCTTGCGAGGTCGCGCCACGCGCCCGGCAGTTCCTCGGGGAGACGCGCGCCGAGCAGCGACGCGGCCGCAAGCGTCCACGCGCGCGGCACGACGGTTGCCCACGCGTAGCCGCCGCCGCCGAGCGCGACAAGCCGTCCGCCGCTCACTTCATCAGCGAGCGCGCGGATGCGATGCGTGAGCCACGCGTGGCCGGCGATCGTCATCCCAAGCGTGGTGAGCGGATCGCTCCAGTGCGCGTCGGCGCCGTTCTGACTGACGATCACATGGGGGGCGAAGGCTCGGACAGCGGGTGCTACGACGTCGTCGAAGACGAGGCGGTAGCAGGCATCCGTGGCGTTCGGCGGGAGCGGCACGTTGATGGCGCTCCCAGCGCCGGCCCCCTCGCCGCGCTCATCCGGCCAGCCCGTGCCGGGGAACAGGTAGCGGCCCGATTCGTGGACCGAGATGGTGAGCACTCGCGGCTCGGTGTAGAACGCCTCTTGCACGCCGTCGCCGTGGTGCGCGTCGATATCGATGTAGGCGACGCGAAGATCGGCGCCACGCGTGAGCGCCCACGCGATTCCGGCGGCCGCATCATTGTAGACGCAGAAGCCAGCTGCATGGTCACGGTGCGCGTGGTGCAGCCCACCCGCTGGGTGGAAGGCTCGGAGCGCGCGGCCGGCAAGCACCTCGCGAATAGCTGCAATCGAGCCGCCGGCGATCAGCGCAGCAGCGCCATGCATACCGGCGAACACGGGGGTGTCGCCCTCGCCGAGACCCTTCCGAGCCCAGAACGTCTCGGGACGCTCGGAGGCGGCCTTGACGACGGCGACGTACTCCCGCGAATGGACGCGCATGAGCTGGTCCTCGCGCGCAGGGTACGGCTCGACGAGTCGGAAACGGTGCTCGTCATCGGCCAAGTCGCTCTCCGCGATGAGACCGTACGCGCGCATGAGCTCGATCGTGAGCGTCACGCGCTCCGGGCGAAGCGGGTGCGACCGCCCGAAGTCGTATGCGGCGGAGTGCTCGGAGTGCACCAAGACGGGTGCCGTCACCTGCCGGGCCCTTTCTCGCGAGAGACGACCTCGCTCGAAGCATACCCCAGGCTGCGGCGCGCACACGCGTGCATGGTATAAAGAGGTACCGAGTAGCCGAATCGAGAAGGAGACCTGTATGCGCCGCTGCCGTCACCTCAGCAAGCAGCCACGCGTGATGGCGTTGGGGTCACTCGTGGCGGGGGTGGTGTTGGCGCTCAGCATGGGTAGCTTGGCGTTCGCCGCCGATCCCGTCGCGATCCCCGTCCAGGGGCCCGACAGATATCAGACCGCAGTCCAGGCATCGATGAAGTTCGGCACCGCCTCGACCGTCGTCATCGCCACCGGGGAGCTCTTCCCCGACGCGCTCGGCGGAGCAGCGCTCGCAGGGGCCGTCGACGGCCCGATCCTGCTCACGCGCTCCTCGTCGGTCCCGGCGGAGGTCTTGGCCGAGATCACCCGCCTCGGCGCGAGCAAGATCTACGTCTTAGGCTCGACGGCGGCCGTCTCAGCCGCCGCGTTCAACCAGCTCGACGCCAAGATCGCGGGGACGCCTGTCCGCTTGGGCGGCGCCGACCGCTACGCGACCGCATCACTCGTCGCGGCCGAGACCATCCGTCTCCTCGGCTCGGGCT
This sequence comes from uncultured Actinomycetes bacterium, assembly GCA_963817405.1. Lineage (GTDB taxonomy): Bacteria > Actinomycetota > Coriobacteriia > Anaerosomatales > Anaerosomataceae > CAWFNW01. The sequence continues at coordinate 614,544 of CAWFNW010000001.1, read as the reverse complement.
ATCAGGGCGGCGCGTTCCTCGCGACCGGCCTCAACTTCCCCGACGCGCTTGCCGCCTCCCCGCTCATGTACGCCAAGGGGATGCCGCTCATCCTGTCGAACGCCAACGGCGGCTTCTCAGTTCCGGCAGGCGTCACCAAGGTCAAGGTCCTCGGCTCCACGAGCGTCGTCCCGGCATCCGTCGTGACCGCGCTCGGCGCCAAGTACGACGGACGGCTTTTCGGTGCCAACCGATACGCAACCGCGAAGGCCGTCGCCGAGTACGGCGTTGCCCAGGGCATGGTATGGAACAACCTCGGCGTCGCGACGGGGCAGAACTTCCCCGACGCGCTGTGCGCCGGCCCGCTTCTGGGAGAGGAGAGCTCCGTGCTCCTCCTCACCACCTCGGCGACGATCTCGAGTGAGCCCGCCGCCGCGCTCGGAGCGCACAAGAACGCCATCGACCAGTACTACCTGTTCGGTGGCCTGCCCGCGCTCTCCGCGAACGTCCGCGCCCAGATCGCGCTGATCCTCAAGCGCAACGTGGTCCCGCCGCCCCCGGCCGTGGGCTCCCACGACCTGCCGGCGCTCTTCTGCGCCGGCGCGGGCTGCCATGACACCGACCTCGCGACGATCCACCTCACCGACTGGAACGATGACGGTGAGACGCCCAAGTGCGTCGCGTGCCACGGCGCCGGCATCACGCCGACCAACAACTGCCAGACCTGCCACCCGGCAGCGCACGAAGGCACCCACGTGCCGATCACGAGCGCAGAGGGCGCACGCCTGACCTGCACGCTCGCGGACTGCCACGGCTCAAGCGCGATCGATATCCACCCGACCTGCGCGACGTGCCACAATCCGACGACCGTGATCGCCGGCAAGCGGACGTGCCAGTCCTGCCACGGCGACTTCCATCCGTCGCTCCCGGCAGCGCACGCCATCACCTCCGGTCTGTGCTCCGCGGCGACCTGCCACGGCACCGACGTCACGGTGATGCACACGAACGACTTCCGCGGCACGGGCAACCCGCCTCCGGGTTGCGCCGCGTGCCACGCCCCCGGCGTGACACCCACGACTGACTGCTCCGTGTGCCACTTCGACATCAACGCCAAGCACGAAGCCGCTCTCCAGCATGCGACGGCGGAATCGGCGATGACCGACCAGAGCGCCGCCTGCGTGTCGTGCCACGGCAGCAACCTCATGGCGGTACTGCCGGCAACACCGCCGACGACTCGTCACGCCAGCTGTGTGTGCCATGCGGACTTGATTGTGGCGGGGCAAACCACCTGTGAGTCGTGCCACCCCACCACCGACCACGCCTCGCTTCACGAGCCGGTGACGGTGTCGGCTGCCTGCGACGGCACCGGGTGCCACGTCGGCACGAACCTGATCCTCATCCACGGCGCCAGCACCTGCGCGACGTGTCACGAGAGCACGGCCGCGAACGTCGTAGCCGCCATCGCCGCGGGTGACTTCACCTGTGAGTCGTGCCACCCGAGCACCGACCACCGGGCGCTCCACGAGGTCGATATCGCGGGCTGCGCTGGGTGCCACGACGGCAACCTGGTGACAGAGCACGAGGCGCAGGCCCTCGGCTGCGCCGCTTGTCACGAGAGCACGAACGCCGCTGTCGCGGCGGCGATCGCAGCAGGCAACAAGACCTGTACCGCATGCCATGACCTCGCATCCCACCCCTACGTCGCCGAGTTGCATGCCGCAACAGTGGCAAGCGTGCCTACCTCAGGCACGGTCGTGAATCTGGCGGGCGTGCCGTTCAGACGCGTCGACGGGACGATCGTCACCTACGGCGTCGACGACGGTGGCCGATACGAGGGGAATCACACCTGCGGTGACTGTCACCTTATGGACCTGATGGCCGAGCATTCGAAGCCGTCGTCCTCGGTAGCGACAGAGGCGTGCTCGGCGTGCCACCCGTCCCCGCGAAGCGAGTTCACGACCTGGGACACGACGTGCCTCCAGAGCGGATGTCATGCTGCTGCGACGATGCACGACGGTATGGCCGCGAAGCACGCGTGGTCGCCGATCGCGAGCGACTGGACGAACTGCGGTACGTTCTGGTGCCACGGCATCCAATGGTCGCGCGACTATGCGGCGCTCCACGAGGAGCCGACGCACGTCGGGCCATCCTGGGGCGTCGACTTCACCGGATACCAGGACGGGTGCTCGTTCTGTCACACATCCAATACCGCGGTACCCGCCAAGCCCGTCGGATGTACGGATTGCCATCCGGCCAATCACACTCCGGCACCGCTCTCATAGGGGTTTCGCGACTGCCGCTCGTGCGTTTGGCGCTCGGGGCGGCAGTCGTGTATAGTGCCTGACCAATCACCAATAGCGCGACGGGCTTTGACGGGGACAGTAGGGGCCAATCCTGGTCTCAGAGAGTCGGGGACGGTGGAAACCCGGCGCAGGACGCTTCGAATCTCACCCCTGAGCCACTCGGAAGAACGGGCCGGCGAGCCGGGCGGACGACCTCCGCCGGCGGCCGGGACAAGTAGGCCGGGTCGGTGGCATCCGTTACCTGCCGCATAAAGAGGGCGCTCGCGCAATCACGCGCAGACGCCAATCGGGGTGGTACCGCGGGAGCGACGTCTCTCGTCCCTGGCCGGGGCGGAGCGCGCACGCGGTCCTTTGGTCTTCGGCACCCCGTTTACTCTCGGGCTATGCGGCACGTGCGGTACCGACCCGTCAGGGAAGGTGACGCATGGAGCTGCGCAGCGACCGAATGAAGCGCGGGGCCGTCAGGGCGCCGCACCGAAGTCTCCTCAAGGCCGACGGTCTCACCGACGAGGAGATCTCGCGTCCGCTCATCGCCATCGTCAACTCGGCGAACGAGATCATCCCAGGGCATCTGCAGCTGGACTCCATCGCCGACGCCGTCAAGGCGGGCGTCCGCATTGCGGGCGGCACGCCCCTCGCGTTCTCCACGATCGGCGTGTGCGATGGCATCGCGATGGGACACGCCGGCATGCGCTACTCGCTCGCATCGAGGGAGATCATCGCGGACTCGGTGGAGCTCGTCGTGCAGGCACACGCATTCGACGCGATGGTCATGATCCCAAACTGCGACAAGATCATCCCCGGCATGCTCATGGCAGCCGCGCGCCTCGACATCCCAACGATCGTCGTCTCCGGCGGCCCGATGCTCGCGGGCAGGTGGAAGGGAAAGGCGGTCGATCTCGACACCGTCTTCACCGCGGTCGGCGGCGCGTCAGCGGGGACCGTTTCAGAGGACGATCTCTGCGAGCTCGAGAGTGCGGCCTGCCCCACGTGCGGCAGCTGCGCCGGCCTCTTCACCGCGAACTCGATGAACTGCCTGACCGAGGCGGTCGGCTTGGGGCTTCCGGGCAACGGCACGATCCCCGCGGTCTATTCGGAGCGCATCCGCCTCGCAAAGCACGCGGGCATGCAGATCATGGAGCTCCTGAAGCACAGGATCACGGCCCGCGACATCCTCAAGCGTGACGCGTTCATGAACGCGATGACGCTCGACATGGCGTTCGGCGGGTCGTCGAACACGGTCCTGCACTTGACCGCGATCGCGCACGAGGCCGGCGTCGACATCACGCTCGACGACTGGGCCGAGGTCTCGGCGCGCACCCCCAACCTCGTGCGCATCTCGCCGGCGGGCGAGCACCACATGGAAGACCTCTACTTCGCCGGCGGCATTCCCGCGATCATGCACGAGCTCGACCGGCTCGGGCTGGTCGAACGCCACGCGATGACCGTGACCGGCAAGGACATGGGGCACACGGTGCGCGCGTCGAAGGGTGCTGACGGCGACGTCATCCACGCTGGCGAGAACGCCTACTACCCCGAGGGTGGCCTGCGCGTCCTTCGCGGCAACCTGGCGCCGCGCGGTGCGGTCGTCAAGCAGTCCGCGGTGGCGCCTGAGATGCGGAAGCACTCGGGCCCGGCCCGCGTTTTCGAGAGTGAGGAGGACGCGGTCGAGACCATCCTGGGTGGGCGCATCAACGCGGGTGACGTCATCGTCATCCGCTATGAGGGCCCCAAGGGCGGGCCCGGCATGCGCGAGATGCTGACGCCGACCTCGGCGATCGCAGGCCGCGGGCTCTCGACCTCGGTCGTGCTCGTCACCGACGGCCGCTTCAGCGGCGCCACCAAGGGTCCGTGCATCGGTCACGTGAGTCCCGAAGCGGCGCAGGGTGGCCCGATCGCCTTCGTGGAAGAGGGCGACACGATCGAGCTCGACATCGACGCGGGTACGCTCACGCTCGTGGAGACCGAGGAGCGTCTCGCGATGCGCCGCCGCGAGTGGAAGGCGCCTGCCCCCAAGGTCACCGAAGGCTACCTCGCACGCTACGCGCACTTCGTCACGAGTGCCGACACCGGCGCCGTTCTGCAGTCGACCACGGAGGTGGGGATATGAGGATCACAGGCGCGGAAGCGCTGGTGAAGTCACTGGAGGCGGAGGGCGTAGAGGTCGTCTTCGGCTATCCGGGCGGCGTCGTGCTGCCCATCTTCGACGCGCTCTACGAGGCCGAGGGGATTCGCACGATTCTCACTCGGCACGAGCAGGGCGCGACACACGCGGCCGACGGATATGCCCGTGCGAGCGGCAGGACCGGCGTCGTCATCGTGACGAGCGGCCCGGGGGCGGCCAATACCGTGACCGGCATCGCGAACGCGTATATGGACTCGATCCCGCTCGTGGTGATCACCGGCCAGGTGGCTACTCACGTCCTCGGGACCGACGCGTTCCAGGAGACCGACATCACGGGCATCACGATCCCGATCACCAAGCACAACTACCTGGTGGACGATGCGGCCGACATCCCCGAGATCGTGGCGGAGGCATTCCACATCGCGTCGACCGGCCGCCCGGGTCCGGTCCTCATCGACATCCCGGTGGACATCTCGCGCGGTGAGCTGACGTTCAAGTATCCCGAGCACGTGCAGCTGCCGGGGTACAAGCCCACGATCAAGGGCCACGCCAAACAGATCAACGAGGCCGCTCGCCTGATCGCGAAGGCACGAAAGCCGCTCCTATACGTGGGCGGCGGGGTACTCGCCTCGAACGCCTTCAAGGAGCTCAAGGAGCTTGCCGAGCTGATGCAGCTGCCGGTGGTGACGACGCTCATGGGCAAGGGGGCGTTCCCGGAGGACCACCACCTGTTCGTGGGAATGCCGGGCATGCACGGCGGCAAGTACACCAACTACGCGATCACGGAGACCGATCTGCTCTTTGGTATCGGCGTCCGCTTCGACGACCGAGTGACAGGCAAGCTCGCCACGTTCGCCACCAAGGCGAAGATCGTGCACGCGGACATCGACCCCGCCGAGATCGGCAAGAACCGCGCCGTCGACCTCCCGATCGTCGGCGACGCGAAAGCCATCATCGTCGCGGTCATCGCCGAGCTCCGCAAGATGAACGCCGAGCCCCACACGGACGCGTGGATGCGCGTCATCGACGACTGGCGGAGCCGCTACCCGTTCCACTACCACGCAAGCGAGACCGAGATCATGCCCGAGCTCGTGGTCGAGCGCGTGCGCGAGCTCACCCGTGACCGGCCCACCGTTTACTGCACCGAGGTGGGCCAGAACCAGATGTGGGCGTGCCAGTACCTGCGCCTCAAGGAGCCGCGTACCTGGGCGTCGTCGGGCGGTCTCGGCACGATGGGCTACGGCCTTCCCGCTGCCATCGGGGCGCAGCTCGCTCGGCCCGACTACCTCGTGGTGAACATCGCGGGTGACGGCTCGATCCAGATGAACAGCCAGGAGCTCGCGACCGCGTCCATCAACCATCTCCCGGTCAAGGTGGTCATCCTCAACAACGGCTACTTGGGGATGGTGCGGCAGTGGCAGGAGCTCTTCTACGACCGGCGCTACTCGTCCTCCACGCTCCCGCAGGACTGCCCCGACTTCGTGAAGCTTGCCGAGGCGTACGGCGCGTTCGGCGTGCGGGCCACGACACCCGCCGAGCTGGATGCGGCGCTCGTCGCCGCCTTTGCCTTCGACGGGCCGGCGATCGTGGACGTCAGGGTCGCGCGTGAGGAGAACGTGTTCCCGATGGTCGCCCCGGGCGGCTCGATCGACGAGATGCTCGGCGGGATCCCCGGCGGGCCGGTCTCCGAGATGCTCGACGGCGACCTGCTCGAGGAGGTGTGGGAGTAGATGAAGCACACACTGTCAGTGCTCGTGGAGAACAAGCCGGGCGTGCTCACGCGCGTGGCGTCGCTCTTCGCTCGGCGCGGCTTCAACATCGACTCGCTCGCGGTGGGCATCACCGAGGACCCGACGCTCTCGCGCATGACCATCGTCGTCGACGCTGACGACATCGCCATCGAGCAGGTCACGAAGCAGCTCCACAAGCTCATCAACGTGCTCAAGATCCAGAACCTCGACCCGAAGGCGATGATCGACCGCGAGCTTGTGCTCTACAAGGTCAACGCGGCGCCCGAGCGGAGACACGAGATCATCGAGATAGCGAACGTCTTCCGCGCGAAGATCGTCGATGTCGGCAAGGCCAGCCTCACCATCGAGGCCACCGGCACCAGCGACAAGCTCGCGGCGATGGAGGACCTGCTTCGGGCATACGGCATCAAGGAACTCGCTCGGACCGGCAAGATCGCGCTCGCGCGCGGGTCGCGCGACGTGCAGGCAGTCTAAGGGAACACCAGCGGCGCCTGTTTGCGGCGCCAGATGCGGAAAGTGAGGGACGCGCACATGGCAACCGTCTACTACGAGAAGGACTGCGATCTGAGCATCATCCGCGGCCGCAAGGTCGCGATCATCGGCTACGGCAGCCAGGGACACGCGCACGCGCTCAACCTGAACGACTCGGGCGTCGACGTGCGTGTGGGGCTTCGCGCCGGCTCGGCGTCGTGGGAGAAGGTCAAGGAGGCCGGCCTCAAGGTCATGACGCCGCGCGAAGCGGCAGCCGAGGCGGACGTCGTCATGATGCTCACACCGGACGAGACGCAGGCGCATACGTACTACTCGGAGATCCACGAGTCCATGACGCCGGGCAAGGCGCTCGCGTTCGCGCACGGCTTCAACATCCACTTCGGGCAGATCGAGGCGCCGAAGGGTGTCGACGTCATCATGATCGCCCCCAAGGGCCCCGGCCACATGGTGCGCCGGACCTTCACCGACGGCTCCGGCGTGCCTGACCTCGTCGCCGTGCACCAGGACGCGAGCGGCAAGGCGCTCGACCTCGCGCTCAGCTACGCGGCAGGCATCGGTGGCGCGCGAGCGGCCATCATCGAGACGACGTTTCTCGAGGAGACCGAGACCGACCTCTTCGGCGAGCAGGCGGTGCTCTGCGGCGGGCTCACGCACCTCATCCAGGCGGGCTTCGAGACGCTCGTGGAGGCCGGCTACCAGCCGGAGATCGCGTACTTCGAGTGCATGCACGAGGTGAAGCTCATCGTTGACCTCATGTACGAGGGCGGCATGGCGAAGATGCGCGACTCGATCAGCAACACCGCCGAGTACGGCGACTACGTCACCGGCCCGCGCATCGTGACCGACGAGACGCGCGAGGCGATGGCCGAGGTGCTCTGGGAGATCCAGAACGGCACCTTCGCGCGCAACTGGATCCTGGAGAACCGTGCGGGCCAGCCGCACTTCAAGGCGATGCGCCGCATCCACGCCGAGCACCTCATCGAGGACGTCGGTGCCGACATGCGGGGCATGTTCGCCTGGATCCGGAAGGACGCGTGAAATCCATGCAGAAGAAGTACCTGATGACCCCGGGACCCACCCCGGTCCCCGCCGAGGTCCTGCTCACGCAGGCCGCGCCGATGATCCACCACCGCACGCCGGACTTCTCGGCGGCGTTCCGCGAGGCGCTCGAGGGCCTCAAGTATGTGTTCGACACCACCGAGTCAGACGCGCTGCTCTTCGCCAGCTCGGGGACGGGCGCGATGGAGTCGGCCGTCGCCAACTGCTTCTGCGCGGAGGACACCGTCATCGTGTGCCGCAACGGCAAGTTCGGCGACCGGATGAAGCAGATCGCCGAGGTCTACGGCCTGAACGTCGTCGACCTCGACTACGCGTGGACCGAGGTCGTCGACCCGGCCGACGTCGCCACGGCGCTTGAGGAGAACCCCGGCGTGCGCGGCGTCATCGTCACGCAGTCCGAGACGTCCTCGGGCGTGCTCAACGACGTCAAGGCGATCGGCGCGATCGTGCGCGAGTACCCCGACACCGTGCTCATCGTCGACAGCATCACCGGCATCGGTGCGGTCGAGTGCAAGACCGACGAATGGGGCCTCGACGTGGTCATGACCGGCTCCCAGAAGGGGCTGATGCTGCCGCCGGGTCTGGCCGCCGTCACCGTCTCGCCGAAGGCGTGGCGCGCATACGAGCGCTCGACGCTCCCCAAGTACTACTTCGACTGGAAGAAATACCAGAAGAACGCCGAGAAGGACACGACGCCGTTCACGCCGGCCGTCTCGCTCGTCCTCGGCCTCAACGTAGCCCTCGGAATGATTCGCGAGGAGGGTCTCGAGAACGTCATCGCCCGCCACAGCAGCCTCGCCGAGGCCACGCGCAAGGGCTGCGAGGCACTGGGCCTCACGCTCTTCGCGCCGCGCGGAGGGGCGCGGCAGCGCAGTCACGCCGGTGTGGGTGCCCGAGGGCGTCGACGGCAAGAAGATCGTCAAGATCATGAAGGACAAGTACGGCGTCACCATCGCCGGCGGCCAGGACGACTACGCGGGCAAGATCATCCGCGTGGGGCACCTCGGCTACTTCGGCGAGTTCGACATCATCACCACGCTTGCGGCGCTCGAGATGACGCTCGCGGAGCTCGGCCATCCGTTCGAGCGCGGGAGCGGCATCAAGGCCGCCGAAGCCGTCTTCATGGGGGAGTAGCGATGCAGAAGGTACTGGTTGCAGAGAAGATCGCAGAGGGCGGCATCGAGCTCCTCAAGAAGGAGTTCGACGTCGACGTCATCACGGGGATGACCCCGGATGAGCTCGTCGCTGCGATTCCGGCGTACGACGGCCTCATCGTGCGCTCGGCCACCAAGGCCACGCGCGAGGTCATCGAGGCCGGCGTCAAGCTGAAGATCATCGGGCGCGCGGGCGTGGGCGTCGACAACGTGGACGTCCAAGCGGCCACCGAGCGCGGCATCATCGTGTGCAACGCGCCGACCTCCAACATCGTGTCGGCCGCCGAGCACACCATCGCCCTCATGCTGGCGCAGGCGCGCAACATCCCGCAGGCGAACGCGTCCATGCACGCGTGCAAGTGGGAGCGCTCCAAGTTCACCGGCACGGAGGTGCTCGACAAGACGCTCGGCATTGTCGGCCTCGGCCGCATCGGCGCGCTTGTGGCCGAGCGGGCGCGCGGCCTGGGCATGAAGGTCGTCGCGTTCGACCCGTACGTGAGCGAAGAGCGCGCGGCGCAGATGGGCATCGAGCTCGCGCACTCGCTCAAGGAGCTGCTGCCGAAGGTCGACTTCCTCACCGTGCACCTGCCGAAGACGAAAGAGACCATCGGCATGTTCGGTCCGGCCGAGTTCGCCATGATGAAGGACGGCATCCGGCTGATGAACACGGCGCGCGGCGGCATCTACCAGGAGGCCGCTCTCGTCGACGCGCTCACCAGCGGCAAGGTCGCCTCGGCGGGCGTGGACGTCTACGAGGTCGAGCCGTGCACCGACTCGCCGCTCTTCGCGTTCGAGCAGGTCATCGTGACGCCGCACCTGGGCGCCTCCACCGAGGAGGCGCAGGACCGAGCCGGCGAGCAGATCGCCGCCTACGTGGCGGCCGGCCTCCGCGGCGAGATGGTCCCCACGGCGGTCAACATCGCCCCGGTCGCGCCCGAGGTCATGGAGAAGGTCCGGCCCTACATCGCGCTTGCCGAGAACCTGGGCAAGGCGCTCGCGCAGGTGGTCTCCGGTCCGCTCACCAACCTCGAGGTCACCTTCATCGGGCACCTCGCCGAGCTCGACACCCGCGTGCTCAAGACGGCCGTCCTCAAGGGTCTGCTAACCCAGGTGACCCAGGACTCGATCAACTTCGTGAACGCCAACTTCTTGGCCGAGCAGCGGGGCATCACCGTGAACGAGCAGCGCAAGCCCGAGTCGTTCGACTACCTGAGCGTCATCCACGTGCGTGCGATCAACGACGCCGGTGCGGTGGACATCGGTGCCACGCTCGTCGGCAAGAAGAACGAGCCGCGCATCGTCGAGATGTTCGACTTCGAGATCGACATGGCGCCGAGCGAGCACATGCTCTTCCTGCGCTACGGTGACGTGCCGGGCGTCATCGGCAAGGTGGGCACCGTTCTGGGGAGCGAGAAGATCAACATCGGGTCGATGCAGGTGGGCCGCACCGCCGTCGGCGGCACCGCGCTCATGGGCGTGACGATCGACTCGCCGCTCACGCCGGAGGTCCTCGAGCGCATCAAGGCCGAAGCCGGCATCGACAACGCGTGGAGCGTGGAGATCTAGGGGCACGACCGAGTGGGGGAGCGAGCCATGAACGACCGTGTTTCCATCTTCGACACTACACTTCGCGACGGCGAGCAGTCGCCGGGTGCGTCCATGAACACCGAGGAGAAGCTCGAGATCGCGCGCCAGCTGGTGCGCCTGGGCGTCGACATCATCGAGGCCGGCTTCCCGATCTCCAGCCCCGGTGACTTCGAGAGCGTTCGCCGCATCGGAGCCGAGGTGGGGGATGCCGCGATCGTGTGCGCGCTCTCCCGAGCGGTGCCCGCCGATATCGAGATGGCGGCCGACGCGCTCAAGACAGCCGAGCGCCCGCGAATCCACACGGGAATCGGGGTATCCGAGAGCCATCTGCGCGACAAGCTCCGCATCACGGGTGACGTGGCGCTCGAGCGCGCGGTCGCAGCGGTGAAGCTTGCCCGTTCGTTCACCGACGACGTCGAGTTCTACGCCGAGGACGCCGGCCGCGCGGATCCCGCGTTCCTCCATCGCATGATCGAAGCGGCGATCGCCGCGGGCGCGACGGTCGTGAACATCCCGGACACGACCGGCTACGCGTACCCCGAGGTCTTCGGCTCGCTCATCGCCGGGCTCATCGAGAACGTCAAGGGCATCGAGGACGTCGTCGTGAGCGTCCACTGCCACAACGACCTCGGCATGGCCACTGCGAACGCACTCGCGGGCGTGAAGGCCGGTGCGCGGCAGGTGGAGTGCACCATCAACGGCCTCGGCGAGCGCGCGGGCAACACCGCGCTCGAGGAGGTCGTCATGGCGCTCAAGCAGCGGCCCGACGTCTTCGGCGTGACGACCGGCATCAACACGCGCGAGATCACGCGCACGTCGCGCCTGGTCTCGTCGATCACCGGCATCCGCGTGCAGCCCAACAAGGCGATCGTGGGCGCGAACGCCTTCGCGCACTCCAGCGGCATCCACCAGGACGGCGTGCTCAAGGAGCGCAGCACCTACGAGATCATCGACCCCGCCGAGGTCGGTGTGGGCGGCTCGTCCATCGTGCTCTCGGCGCGGAGTGGCCGGCACGCGCTCAGGCATCGGCTCGAGGAACTCGGCTACCAGATGCCGGACGACGAGTACGACCGCATCTACCAGGCGTTCCTGCTGCTTGGCCGACAAGAAGAAGGAAGTCTACGACGAGGACCTCGAGGCGCTCGTCGGCGAGACCGAGCGGACCCTCAACGAGACCTACCACCTGGAGCAGGTGCACTTCACGAGCGGCGAGCCCGGCATCCCGACGGCGACCGTCGAACTCATCGAGTCCGCGACCGGCGAGCACTTCATCGACTCCAGCCACGGCACCGGTCCGGTCGACGCCGTCTACAAGGCCATCAACCGCATCGTGGACGTCCCCAACGACCTCTCCGAGTTCAGCGTGCAGGCCGTCACGCGCGGCATCGACGCCTTGGGCGAGGTGACCATCCGGGTGACCGCAGCCGACGGGCGCGTGTTCACGGGTCGCGGTGCGCACTCGGACATCATCGTGGCGTCTGCGAAGGCCTACACGAACGCGCTCAATCGTCTGCTTGCGGCGCAGGCGGCGTCGACGCTCGAGGAGATCTAGCGACAGCGCGGTCCGGAATCACACTTGCTGGGTCGGTTCCATCGAAATCGGCGCTCTCCTCGCGAGAGTCCCGACTGCTGTACACTGTTCAAGCTGCCCGCGCACACGGCGCGGAACCGTGCCAGCCGCACGTATCCTTCAGGAGGGCGTGAATGAGCGACGTTGAACCGCGCGCGACCACCGTACCGGAAGGCGATTCGCCGCAGGGTGCTCCCGCGAACTCCGAGGCTGGTGCGTTCCGAGACCCCGTCGTTCGAATCGGGACCTACGTCGCGATCGGCCTCGTGATCCTGTTCTTGGCGACGGTCGTGGGTGCCCTGCTGACCGGCGTCCTCACTGCCGAAGGGCGAAGGGCCGCGTAGCGCCGCCGAGCGCCAGTTGCTGACTGCAGCCGCGGCGGTGAAGGCGGGGGCAACCGGCGAGGCGTGGGTCCCCTACGTCAACGCCCTGGTGGCGAACGGCGACTCTGCGGAAGGCGCGAGTCGCCCTTGACCGTGCACGTGAGAGCGTTGTCGCGACCGCCACCGCTCCCGATCTCGATCTGGCCGAGGCGAGGCTGTTGCACGCGCAGGAGCGCTGGACGTCGGCGGCTGAAGCGGCCGACAACGGCCATGAAGGGTTACGAGGCGCGAGCAGGCGGCTCGCGTTGCAGCCAGCGGCGAGACCACCAGCCGAGCCGAACTAGCGTGCCGATCGAGCCGGACTACTACAACGCCGCGCTCGTGAGAGCGTACGCATATGTCGAGCTCCGCCAGTGGGAGGACGCCGTCGAGATGTTCGACGCTCTACATCGTCGAGTACCCGACGTCCGCCGACATCCTCGTCGACCGGGGGAATGCGAAGGTCGAGACTGAAGGACACTGCCGGCGCCGAGAAGGACTTTCGGGAGGCGCTTCGATTCGTCCCCTACGACGAAGAGGCCAAAGGCCGGACTCAAGAGAATCGGAGCCGCACAATGAGCGATACCCTCCAGGCCGAATCCGCCAGCGACGGGCCCGCGCCTGTCCGGTCTCGTCGGGGACGACGGATCCTGACGCTGGTGCTCGTAGTGCTGATCCTGCTGCTCGGCCTGTCGTCCTACCTGCTCTACAGTCTCTTACGTCGTCCCGGGCGGCACGGGTGGCGTCGGTGAGTCGGCGGACACGGGCGGCCTGACGTGGGTGCGTTCGATCTACGGCACGTCAGATCAAGCCGGCAGATCTCTTCGGCCAGACGTCGGCGGCGGTTCCCGCCAACGACGGGTCCATCTGGGTGACCGATGCCAAGACGCGCGCTCTCATGCGATTCAGCTGCCGACGGTCGCTATCTGCGGCGCGCTGAACTCCGTCGAGGCGTCGGCCCCGCTCCAGACGCCGTCGCGCATGGCGGTCGGCCCCGATGGACTGCTGTACGTCTGCGAAACGGCACTCGACACGGTTCGCGTGCTGCGCCCGGACGGGACCGATGCGGGCTCGTTCGGCATCCCGCAGCCCGTCTCGGTCGCCGTGAGCGAGGATCGTATCGCCGTTGGCTCCGTCTACGGTTTCGCCATCCTCGACAAGTCGGGCAAGCCCATCAAGGTCTTCGGCTCCCGCGGCAAGGGAGAGGATCAGTTCGACTACGTGCACGGCATCGCGTTCGACGCCGGCGGGAACGTGTACGTGGCCGACTCGTACAACAACCGGCTGAGCGCGTACGACCGCAATGGCAAGCGCCTCTGGATCATCCGAACAGGCGCTCCCGCCAACAGCGCCGTCAGCTGCGAGGGCGGCATGCTCGACGCCGAGCGAGACGAGCGGAGACGGTAGCTCAGCGGTCTGGACGCGCTCCAGCTCCCGCTGGGGCTGACCGATCGACGGTGCGGGACGAATCGTGGTCATCGACATGTACGACTGCACGCTTGCGGTCTTCGAGGCGAAGACGGCGAGTTCGTCGGCAAGTACGGCGACGTCGGGCGCAGAGGACGGACAGTTCTTCTACCCGGTGAGCGTTGGCTACGACCGCGGCTCGTGATTGGTTCACCGTGGCCGACGCCTTCAACCACCGCGTCGAGATCGTCCGCATCCCGGGCTCGGCGGGCGGCCTCGGCGTGGCCGCAACGGTCAAGCGGAGTCTCGCGGGGCCGCTGACGAGCGTGTCTGTTCCCGTTCCTGCTGCTCTTGCTTGCGATCATCACGTGGCTCATCGTGCGAGCCGCGAGAAGGCGCCGTGCCGAGCAGGAGACGCACGAGGGCACGAGCGCTCGCGCCGAGTCTGCTGACGGCGGCGAGCGCCTCGAGCGAAGGACGGAGCTCTTCGACGACGCGGAGTGACGCCATCGTCTGCGACCGCGGCAGCACTGAGTGGCCGGGGCCGTTCGGCGGGAGACCGTCGGCGGCCCCCGGTGTCTTGACCGCATGAATGACGTGGCCGTATGTGAAACTTTGCACCCTTCCGCAGGAAGTCGTATCCTGTGGACGAATGAGTAGGGGGATCCAGCTGTGCCCACACGGAGGGGCGGTGTGGCGGCACGGCTCCCATCTTGTCTTGGGAGGGGAGGTGTAACTGTGAAACAAGACACTCGAAGCCTCACAACTACAATGAAGGGGATACGCATGAAGAAGACAGCTCTCGTCGTCCTTCTCGCGCTCGTTCTGACCTTCGCCTTCGCGGCGAGCGCGTCTGCGACGACGGGCAAGTTCTTTGCAAGCGCGCAGAGCTACTACACGTGGCTCACCACGACGTTGGACAACAACGCGTTGCCGACGGCACGCCGTGCCTCCGGGCGGCTCTCGGCCGGCCCTGTTCAACATCGGCGACAACCCCGCGAACCCGGGCGTGCACGCCAACTACCTGGCCACCACCGCCAAGTGCGGGATGTGCCACTCCGTCCACCGTGCGGCAGGCGCACGGCGTCAAGCTGCTGCCGGCGGCCGACGCCACGTGCGCCGGTTGCCACACCGGCAGCACCGCCATCACGGCGAAGATCGTCACGTGGACGCCGTAGACGCCAACTGGGTCCCGGTGGTCGATCCGGCGAGCCCGCTGGCCCCGATCGGCAGCCCCGCGTGGATGGCCGCATCTGACTCGGCCAGGACCGGCGCTCATCACCAACAAGGCCGCTGCCGGCGGCGCCGCCAACGGCGGTGGCCCGCACAACGACAGCGCCCTCGACCTCATCGCTGACGGTATCTGGGACGGCACCGGCCCCACGCCGCAGCCGAGCTACGAGCTGGCTCGCCGCTACGGCTGCTTCACCCGCCGTTGCCACGCCACCAACCCGCACGGTGCGGGCAGCTCGAAGTACAAGATCTTCGCCGCCAAGCTGCTGTTCAACGAGTCCGCCGACGATGGACC
The DNA here is from genome assembly GCA_963817405.1 of uncultured Actinomycetes bacterium. Taxonomy (GTDB): domain Bacteria; phylum Actinomycetota; class Coriobacteriia; order Anaerosomatales; family Anaerosomataceae; genus CAWFNW01. The sequence continues at coordinate 599,227 of CAWFNW010000001.1, read as the reverse complement.
GAGCTGGGCGACGGCACCTACGGTGGCGTCGACGCGGTCTACGACGACCTGGGCGCCACCGACGCGGCCGTCGAGCGCTTCGTCGACGCGAACCCGAGCATCATGTCCACGGATGCCGGTGGCGACATCCTCATCAACGGTGTGGCTCCGGACGCCAACGAGACCCACGCGCTGGTCGCAGGTCTGACCTGCGGTCGTCCCTCCAACCCGTCGACGGGCGAGGACGAGTGCCACGCTGAGGCCGCCTACGCGATCGTCGACAAGGGCATCAAGGAGAACCGCAACCACGCCACCAACTTCGCCTGGCGGAAGCGCCTACCGCACCGACAACACCGGGAAGAGGCAGCTGGGCTGGGGCGGCAACGACAACCGCGACTCGAAGACCGGTCACGTCGCCGGTACGTTCGCAGCGGTTCCGGGCGACGTCCTCGTACGCGCCGATCGCCGGCTGCACGAGCTGCCACGACCAGACCGACTCGGCCAACACCGTCGTGGGCAACTTCACGTTCCCGCACGGCCAGAGCGCGACCGGTGCCACGAACCTGTTCCTGGCCGACGGTGTCACACCGGCCACGACGGGCGGCGACGTCACGAAGAACACCGCCGTGCGTTCCCGCATCTGGTCCGGTTGGGCAGGCGACCTGCTCGGTGCCAAGAAGATCGTCACCGGCAGCTCTCCCGCCGGCCAGAAGGCCTACGACGGCCAGTGCCTGAAGTGCCACCGCGATGGTGCAGGCGCATGGTATCGGCCTGACCTTCTAGCATGCCATCGGTATGACGAGGGTCACCTTGACCTCGTGAAGCAGGGAGCCGGCTCCGAAAGGGCCGGCTCCTTTCTTCGGGAAATGAGACACGCGCAGCACGAATGACTACTGGGGCCGTCCGGCGGGAGACCGTCGGCGGCCCCCGGTGTCTTGACCGCATGAATGACGTGGCCGTATGTGAAACTTTGCACCCTTCCGCAGGAAGTCGTATCCTGTGGACGAATGAGTAGGGGGATCCAGCTGTGCCCACACGGAGGGGCGGTGTGGTGGCATGGCTCCCATCTCGTCTTGGGAGGGGAGGTGTAACTGTGAAACAAGACACTCCAAGCCTCACAACTGCAATGAAGGGGATACCCATGAAGAAGACAGCTCTCATCGTCATTCTCGCGCTCGTACTGACCTTCGCCTTCGTGGCGAGCGCGTCCGCGACGACGGGCAAGTTCTTTGCAAACTCGCAGAGCTACTACACGTGGCTCACCACGACGTTGGACAACAACAGCGTTGCCAACGGCCCAGCCGTGCCTCCGGGCGGCACTCGGCCGGCACCACTGTTCAACATCGGCGACAACCCCACGAACCCGGGCGCGCACGCCGGCTATCTGGCCACCACCGCCAAGTGCGGGATGTGCCACTCCGTCCACCGCGCGGCAGGTTCAGGCGTCAAGCTGATGCCGGGAACCGACGCCACGTGCACCGGTTGCCACACCGGCAGCACGGCCATCACGGCCAAGATCGTCACGTGGACGCCGTATGACCCCAACTGGGTGCCGGTCATCGATCCGGCGAGCCCGCTGGCCCCGATCGGCAGCCCCGCGTGGATAGCCGCATCTAATTCGGCCAGGACCGGCGCTCTCATCAACAAGGCCGCTGCCGGCGGCGCCGCCAACGGCGGTGGCCCGCACAACGACAGCGCCCTCGACCTCATCGCTGACGGTCTCTGGGACGGCACTGGCCCCACGCCGCAGCCGAGCTACGAGGGTGGCCGCTACGGCTGCTTCACCCGCCGTTGCCACGCCACCAGCCCGCACGGTGTGGGCTGCTCGAAGTACAAGATCTTCGCCGCCAAGCTGCTCTTCAACGAGCCGCTGACGAGTGCCGAAGGCACCTACGGTGGCCTTGACGCCGTCTACGACGGCATCGGGCGCCACCGACGCCGCCGTCCAGCGCTTCCGTGATGCGAACCCGACCATCATTGGTCTCTCCGCTGACGGACTCATCCGCATTCGCGGCCGTCTTCCGAACCCAGCCGAGACCCACGCGCTGGTCGCTGGTCTGACCTGCGGTCGTCCCTCGAACGTTGAGGGTGGCGAGGACGAGTGCCACGCTGAGGCCGCCTACGCGATCGTCGACAGGGGCATCAAGGAGAACCGCAACCACGCCACCAACTTCGCTGGCGGAAGTGCCTACCGCACCGACAACACCCAGGAAGAGGCAGTGGGCTGGGGCGGCAACGACAACCGCGACTCGAAGACCGGTCACGTGGCCGGCTCCTTCGGTGTCGACCTGAGCCTGACCGCATACGCGCCGATCGCCGGCTGCACGAGCTGCCACGACCAGACCGACTCGGCTAACACCACCGATGGCAACTTCACGTTCCCGCACGGTCAGAGCGCGACCGGTGCAACGAACCTGTTCCTGCCAGATGGTGTCACACCGGCCACGACAGGCGGCGACGTCACGAAGAACACCCTCGTGCGTTCCCGTATCTGGTCCGGTTGGGCAGGCCAACTCGGTGACAACAGAATCGTCACCGGCAGCTCTCCCGCCGGGCAGAAGGCCTACGACGGTCAGTGCCTGAAGTGCCACCGCATGTTTGATGGTGTGGAGACCGTAGGTATCGGCCTCACTCAGTAGCACCCGCTCGCACGATGAGGGTCGCTTTGACCTCGACAGCAGGGGCCGGCTCCGAAAGGAGCCGGCCCCTCGTGCGTCGGGCTCTGGAACGCGCTACCGCGCTTCCTCAATCACGGCCTTACGGCGCTGGAGGAATTCGGGGTCGTTCGGGAAAGCCGAAAGGCCGTCGTCGATCGCCGCGAGGAGCTTGTCGCGGCGAAACCCTGGGTAACCCTTCGACGCGGTGTAGAGGTCCATTCTCAGGCGGTAGAACATGAGCTCTCTCGGGAAGCGCTGGATGTCCAGTCTGATCTCGGCGTCGATCTCGTCCGTCGTCGAGTGAGAGATGGCGGCGTCCACACTGGTGAGGACCCCCATCGAACCCTGAATCCAGCGCCAGAAGTAGTCAGCTCTCGTGCGGGAGTCCCACGGAACGAGTCGCATTGCCTGTTCGAGGTGGATCTGCGGGTCGGCAACCTGTGAGAGTGCCACTTCTCGACTTGCCGCAAAGCTGACACCGCTACCCCAGAGTGATACGGCGACCAGGATCACCCCTCCGGCGGAGAGAGCGCCCGAGAGTCCGCGGGAGTCCCTCGCACGGAGCGAGGGAGCCACAACCACACCGATCGTCAGGAATAGGATGAAGATCGCCGTGATCGTCCACACCGACAGGAGGGATGCGGTCAGGAGGCCTGCGAATCCGGCGACCCACCCGCGGTATAGCACGAGACCGTCACCCGGACTGCCGGGACGTAGCACGCTGCGCGCACCGTGAATCGCTGCATACACGAAAGCGAGGAAGGCCAAGAGGGCGGGAATCCCGAAGATCCCTGCGAGCAGCAGTGGCAGGTTATGCGGGTCTTGGAGGACGGCCCGCTGCGTTCCGTCACCGCGCAACGAGGCAGCTGCAGCGAAGCTACCGAGACCCAGATGGTCGGCGCCGGTGCCGAACCAGGGGAATCGTGTCACGACGTCGGATGTGTCGCGCCACATGGTGATCCTTCCTGACGAGAACGCGTCGACGCCCTTGGTGATGCTCGCGAACCGCCCGGCTACCATACCCGCACCTGCGACAGCTGTCCCAACGGCAACCACCAGCAACGTCGCTACGGCTGCTATCCGGACCGTTCGCAGGAAGTCGCGCCGCCCCTTCGCGGCGAGCGCCGCGAAGACCAGCACACCCGCACCTGCTCCGATCCACGCAGCGCGGGTGAGGGTGGCGAAGCAGGCCAGCCCCAGTAGGGCGGCGCAGCCAATCGCGACTCGGCGGAGCGTCGGTCGGCGCTCAGAGAGCGCAAGTGCGATCGCCGCGAGGAGCGGTACAATCAGCAGCAGCGCCGTGAAGTCCGGATTCCCGACTGTGGCGACGCCCTGCCTTATCATCCAGCCGTACTGCTCGGGATGCGGCGTGGCCAGAGGGTCCGCCCCTAGCGCTCCGAGTAGAGCGATCGCTGACACGCCTGTGCACCCGGCGATAAGAGCCCAGGTGAGCTCACGGAGCGCAGCGACTCCTTTCAGATGCTGGGCCACCAGCACACACATCCACATGCACGAGAGCCATGTGATCGCTCCCGTCGAGAGGCCGCTCACGCCGAAGAGCGAACTCATGGGCTCTGGCGCGGCTGCGGTTGAAACGGCGATGAGTGCGGCGAAGGCGGCGAGAAACGTGAACGGCACACCCCATCGGATCGAGGGCCCCGTCAGAGCGAGGCGCGCAGTCCAGAAGGCTGTGGCGACAAACAGCAGCACAGCGAGCAAGAGGAGTTTCGGGACGTGGTAGACATCGGCGGTGACGCCGAACGTGCCCACGCTCGCGCCGGGAATGATCGAGGTCGTCAGTGGCAGCAGAGCGACCAGCGCGAGCAACACACGCCACGCCCAAACCTCGAGCCAGCTATGCGCAGTCAAGGGCGTGGTGCGTGCCGCAGGTGCCACGAGGGCTCCATTCAGTCTCTCCTGGTAACGATCATTCTGGGCCCGTGAGATGCGCAGTACAGCATAGCGCAGGTGGTGAGTAGGGCGCACGAGGCGCGGCGTACCGGACGGATCCTGCACCGCCGCAACCCCATGGAGGGGCCGTCGTTCGGAATCGCTGTGATATGCTGAAGACGCATCATGTGACCGGATTCACTGACCCCCGTCGCGAGGCCACACGCCTGTGCAAAGCCCTGACGCTCCGGACTTGCGCCGGAAGACCATCTGGTCCATAGCGATCCTGGTCGTCGCAGCCGTTCTAGTCCTCGGCGCTTTCAACGCAGCCGGTCTGCCACGCTGCACTTCGTGTCACGACCAGGACAGCTTTCGCGCCGCGACGGCCGCCGGCGTGCACGCAACGGTCGACTGCCGATCGTGTCACATGCCGGCCGGCCCGATCGACCGGGTGGCGTTCTCGCTTCGTCAGCCGCTCCACATGTTCATCCGAGTCTCGGTCGGGGCCGAGCGAGACGCCGCCGCGGTCCCCGATTCGCGCTGCCTTGCGTGTCACGAAGACGTGCTCACCACCATGGTGACGGCCAACGGAATCCGGATTCCCCACGAGTCTTGCGCGGTCGGCGTGGTGTGCTCGGACTGCCACTCGGCGACGGCACACGGGGATGCGACACCGTGGGTGCGCACGTACGATATGGAGCGTTGCTTCGGGTGCCACATCGCTAACAAGCAGACCGCATGTGGGCTGTGCCATGAGGAACGTAGCCCGGCGACTCGAATCGAGTCGGGGACGTTCGCCGTGACCCACGGCGCGCAGTGGCGCACCACACACGGGATGGGCGACGCCGCGACCTGCACGGTGTGTCACCAGCAGGATGACTGCGCGGGATGCCATGGTCCCGGGGTGCCCCACGGCGCCGACTTCGTCCTGACCCACGCAGCGAACTCGACGCGGGCGGACGCGAAGTGCGCAACCTGCCATTCGGCGTCCTTCTGCGACGACTGCCATGGCACTCCCATGCCGCACAGCAAGCAGTTCACTCGCGACCACGCCAAGACCGCTGCTGTGGAGCCGGCCGCGTGCGAGCGCTGCCATGCGGACTCAGACTGCACGACCTGCCACGTGAAGCACATCCATCCAGGCGGAGCCATCGGCGACGTGCCGGCGGAGGGAGGTGGACGCTGATGCAGGCTGTTCCCGACCGACTGTCAGAGCTGCCGTCGTTCCTGTACTACGTCCTGCTCAACCCCGCGTTCAACGTGAAGGCCGCCTTCCTCTTGTACGGCGCGATTGTGGTTCTTCTCCTTCTGGTTCTCGTCGTCGCGATCTTGTTCGTCACAAGATCTCCCGACGAGGGCGGGGTCTCCAGACCGGAAGGACGGCGCGAGTCGGTCGCAGGCGATCGCGTGTCAACGCCTCGGCGCGCGAAGCCGGCGAGGACGCCGATGGGTACGAACGCACGTCTCGCTGTCGGGGCGGGCGTCGCATTGGTTCTCATCGCGGCGTGGGCCCTGACGGGCTACGCGACGTCCGACCCGGACCTGTGCAAGAGCTGTCACTGGCCGGCGTCCGAGCATGTAAAGGCCCTGACGGAGACCGATCCACACACGAACGTGACATGCGTCTCATGTCACGAGCGCGGGGGAACTCTGGGTCGCTATCTCGCGGATGTCCCAGCGCGCCTGATTCACTTCGCTGATACGCAGTCTCGTTTCCCTCTTCAGGACGAGTACGGTCGTGTCACGGTCGCAGCCTGCTCTTCATGTCACGATGCAGCGCTCGCGGGAGTGGCGGCCAACGAGAAACGCGGGCTCAGGATGTCGCACAAGGAGCCGCTGGACGCGTCCGCCACGTGTGTCGATTGCCACACGCTGCGCGCCGGCGTGGTCAGCGACCATAATGCCGGCATGGCGCCGTGCTTGCGCTGTCACAACTCGAAGCAAGCCTCAACAGAATGCGCCACGTGCCACGACGAGAGAGCCGCATCAGCCGCTCGGGCGCGTACGGCGTCCTTCACGGACGTGCAAATACCCGATGTATCGTGCGGCGGCTGCCATGACGAGAAGCGGGACTGCGACTGGTGCCATGGCATGCGGCTGCCGCATTCGACCGAGTTCAAGGTATACGCGCACGCTCGCGCGGGCGCCGTGGACTTCTGGTTCAACGGCGGAAGAACCTGCGGTCGCTGCCACACCGCTTCAAGGCACCCATGCCAGAACTGCCACGAGGAGCTTCTTGGTCATGCACACGGGACGGGTGCGAACACGTTGGTGAGCGGACACCAAACGGCGGAAGTGAAGGCCTGCGACACTTGTCACCGGCAATTCGCCTACGCGGCGACCCGCGACTTCTGCAAGGATCTGTGTCACACGCCGGCGGCCATAGCAGCGAGCCCGCGGTAGCCTGCATGCCGTAGAATGCACGCACGACGAGTCGTGCGCGAAGGAGTGCAACAATGCCGCGCCCCATGACCATCACCGAGAAGATCCTCGCTGCGCACGCCGGCCTTGACGAGGTCGAACCGGGTCAGCTCATCAACTGCCGGCTGGATCTCGTGCTGGCGAACGACGTCACCGCGCCAATCGCGATCAAGGAGTTCCGCAAGATTGGCGTCGAGAGCGTCTGGGACCCCGAGAAGATCGCGCTCGTGCCGGACCACTACACGCCCAACAAGGACATCAAGAGCGCCGAGCAGGCGAAGATGATGCGCGACTTCGTGCGCGAACAGCGCATCAGCCACTACTACGAGATCGGCTGCATGGGCGTGGAGCACGCGCTCTTGCCCGAGCAGGGCGTCGTCGGCCCGGGTGATCTGATCATCGGCGCTGACAGCCATACGTGCACGTACGGCGCGCTCGGCGCGTTCGCCACGGGTGTGGGCTCCACCGACGCCGCTGTGGGGATGGCGACCGGCGAGGCGTGGTTCAAGGTTCCGCAGTCACTGAAGTTCAACGTGACCGGCGAGCTTGGCCCGTGGGTCTCCGCCAAGGACATCATCCTGCACATCATCGGGATGATCGGTGTGGACGGCGCGCTCTACCAGGCGATGGAGTTCACCGGCGACACGATCGAGCACCTCGACATGGCCGGCCGCATGACCATCTGCAACATGGCGATCGAGGCGGGCGGCAAGAGCGGCATCATCGCGGTCGACGCCGTCACCCGCGCCTATGTCGAAGGACGGGCCGAGCGTCCATGGACCGAGTATCACTCGGACGCGGATGCCGTCTACGCTCAGGTCTACGAGATCGATGCCTCGGCCATCAAGCCGACAGTCGCCTTCCCGCACCTGCCCTCGAATACGCGCCTTGCCGAGGATAGCCGTGACATCTGGGTCGACCAGGTCGTCATCGGCTCGTGCACGAACGGGCGGCTGGAGGACCTTCGCATCGCCGCGGAGGTTCTCACGGGCCGCACGGTGCATCCGCGCGTGCGGCTCATCATCATTCCGGCCACGCAGCAGATCTACCGCGAGGCGATGCACGAGGGGCTCTTCGACATCTTCCTGGACGCCGGCGCGGCGGTCTCAACGCCAACGTGCGGTCCGTGCCTCGGAGGACACATGGGCATTCTTGCGGCAGGGGAGCGCGCCATGGCGACGACCAACCGCAACTTCGTGGGCCGCATGGGCGACCCGACGAGCGAGGTCTACCTGGGCTCGCCGGCGATTGCCGCGGCCACGGCCGTGGCGGGGCATATCGCGCTGCCGGAGGACCTCGACTAACCCAGCCAAACGCTGGGTCAGTCGGCGACCTTGCGTCGCCGGCCGCCGCCACATCGTCGCGCAGCGAGGACGCGAGTTGAGCCCACTGTGCGATGTTCCAAGGCGATCGGCGGATTGTGATCCGGGACACACCGCAAACCCGCGATCGGGTTGTGCACGAGGGGCACTTCGGCGGCTTCCAGGCTCTTGTCGCTGGTTCTTGTGACTTTCGTCACGAAATCGGCTCAGAACTGTTGCCTTTCACGTAGCTTCATCATACGATTCAAGAAGCGCGCGCCTCGACCTGAGGTTGCGAGTAGCAGTGGGGGACCTCTTCGGTGTGGTTTCTGAAGAGTGGGTCGGGGACAGGGGCGAACCGACCTTCCGCGGGTGGCACTGGATGAGTTGCTGGGGCCGTTTCTTGTGGCCCACAACAGACTCCGTGCCGAACGGACCGAGGGAAGGTGAGAGACATGGGGACGCTCGCTTCGGCCAGGCCCGAGTCATGGGTTCGTCGGTTCGGCACCTCCTCCCTCGCTGATCCTGTTGCACTCCTCAATGGCACCGGTGTGCCCGACTCCGCATGTCCGCGCGGGGCGCACGAACGCTAGCTGAGTAGGATGAATCCATAAGGACGTCGGCGTGTTCGACGCCTTTTAGGAGGAAATCAGTCACGGAAAGGAGGTGCGTATAAAGTGACTAAGAACACTACTTCCAACAAGGAGACAAGAATGAAGAAGAGCATCATCATTGTCGCGCTCGCATGCGCGATGGTCTTTGCGTTCGCCGGCACGGCGATGGCGGACCACTCACCGCAGTTCTACTTCAACTTCCAGCCAGGGGCCGGCGTCACGAGCAGCCCCGCGTTCATGAACGTGTTCCCGGAGCACGAGTTCAACGTCGAGTTCACGATCGACAACGGCACTGAGGTTCACAGTGGGTACGCGCAGACGACCGCAAAGTGCGGCGTGTGCCACTCTGTGCACCGCGCGCCGGTCTACGGGACCGCGACTGCTGGTACCAGCCCGACGACCTCGTCGCGCTACCAGCTGAATCCGTACGAGACGGCGAACGCCGACACTCAGCTGCTGCTGAGGTCGACCGCCGCTGGCGCATGTGACTTCTGCCACGTCACGAGCGGCCAGAAGCTGATGTATGGTGGCGACGCCACGAAGGCGTGGGTCAGCAGTGCCGACACCGCCTACAGCTGGAACGAGTTCTACGGCCACACCACCGGCTGCCCCTCGTGCCACTCGACCCACGGTGCTTCCACGCTGCCGGGCAGCAAGAACCTGAAGTACGACGGCGTCAAGGCGAGCAGCGGCTTCAACCTCCGCGTCCAGGACGAGATCTTCGGCGGCCCACTGTGGGCGACGAAGGCCGACATGATCGCCGGCGTGCTCAAGCCCTCAGCGCTTGCCGACGGCGTGAACCTGCGCGACGCCTCGATCACGGCGAACTGCTCAACCTGCCACTACAACTACTCGCCCGACAACAACACCATGATCAACGACGACCTGGACAGCGTCGCGCTCTTCCAGAGTGGCGCATGGTCCAAGCCGAACGGGTCCCTGTTCGTGTACAACACCGCTACCCAGGTCCCGAGCGCCGCTCTTGGCGCCGGCGCGTGGGGTAACACGTTCGTCATGAAGTATCACAACCACCCCATGAAGAACGCGGATGTCCTGTTCACGAGCCCCGGCGCCGGTGGACTTGCCACCGACGGTTCCGTCGCCAACTTCGACAGCTACAACTGCGTGAGCTGCCACACTGCTCCGCGGTCGACTGTCATGGACGGCGCGTACATCGTTCAGTCGTTCCCGCACTACACGCCTGGCTACTACAAGTTCATGGGGGCCCTGGACCAGGGTGCCTTCCAGACGCCTGCGACCAAGGCCGATGTTGACCTGGGTCGTGCGGGATACTACAACCAGCCCAAGTGGATGGCGACTCTCGGCCACCTGGGACGTCCCGCGGTCATGAACGATGGCTACTGCCTCAAGTGCCACAGCGCGATCGGTACCAGCTTCTAGGCCACGCATTACGGCTTGGAGTGCAGAGCATCTGATTTCGTGAGTGGAGCCCCCGCTCCCGGGCAACCGGGGGCGGGGGTCGCTCGCTCGGGTCGCGTAGATGCGACTCCCGGTCCCGCGGCGAACGCGGATTCGACCGAACCCCACGTGGAACTGGAATTGCAGTACCCTACTGTCACTATGGCCTTTGGAGAGACGTCCCTGTTGACGATGCCGAGACTCACGTGATGAGCGAGCCTCTGACGGGTTCTGACGCTCAGCCACCGCCGCAGCGCGTGCGCCGCCGCACGAGGGCGGTTGTCGCCGCCGTGGCCGCGCTTGTTGCCGTCATCGCGATCGTCATCGGTGTCGCCGCCAACTCCTCGGTTGGATGCTCTTCGTGTCACGAGGCCCAGTCCGCGGCCCTGGCCGCGTCGGCGCACGCCGGTGAGGCGTGTTCGACATGCCATGCCGCCTCGCCCCAGCAGTTCGCGGCGCGCTTCGACGTCATCGTGCGCATGGTCCCGTCCTCGATCGGCGGCGTCGACCTCGACGGCCCCGGGAGGACGATGGGCAGTTCGACATGCATCGCGTGCCACGACGACGTTCTCTCGGGTGACGTGGCGACCAAGGATGGTCTGCGCATCAACCACCAAGCGTGCGCAGCGGAGACCTCCTGCGACAGGTGTCACTCGGCGTCAAGCCACGGCACGTCGACACGCTTTGTTCGCGCGCCGGTCATGGCGGAGTGCACTGGATGCCACCTTGAGAACGGCGCGTCCACGGCGTGCACGACCTGCCACGAAGGCGAAATGACCCCCGAGCGCATACGCGATTCCGTGTCGAGCACGACCCACCGTCGCTGACTTGGAGGACGCGCACGGGCTCGGGGACCAGCGGACGTGCGCGGCGTGCCATACTCCCGACGACTGCGCGCGCTGTCACGGAGCCGGCGTGCCGCATCCCGCAGACTTCGGCGCGACCCACGGCACCTACGCGCTGGAGTCCGGCGAGGACCTGTGTCTCACCTGTCACAAGACTGCCTCGTTCTGCGAAGGATGTCATGTGACCAGCATGCCGCATCCCGAAGGCTTCCTTCAGAAGCACTCGAGCGTCGCCACCTCTCCGGAAGACCCGGCGTGCACACCCTGTCACCCCCTAGTTGACTGCAAGTCGTGCCACGCGTTCCACGTCCACCCCGGCGGCGCGCAGCCGCCTGTCGGCCCGAACGGAGCTGGCTAGTGGAGACCTCGATGAGCGTCAACATCGTCAGCTGCAGGGACTGAGCGGCTACTTCGACACCCTGAAGGCGGCCTACGACGCGGGCGGCCTCGAGGCGGTCATTCGGAGTCACGGACTCGTCCTCGCCGCAGCTACCCTGGCGCTCCTCGTCGTGGTACTGCTTCTCGTGCTTCTGTTCATGCCCTCTCGGCGCAAGGTCGTTCGCCGGAGGGTGGTGCGCGTCACACGTCAGGCGGTCGTCTCTCAAGCGGTCCCGACAGCACCGTCCCCCGAGTCCGACGAGGACGAAGTTCCGGCTGCTCCCCGAGTCAGAGACCAACGCTGGAAGCGTTGGGGCGTGCCCGCTCTGTGGGGTCTGATCGTGCTCGGCGCGTTCGTGGCTACGTACATCGTGACCGGCTCGAACGGCTACTGTGGGCAGAGCTGTCACATCGAGGACCGGCACGTTGTGACGGCGATTGAAGATCCGCACGCCGATTGCGTCGACTGCCACGAGAGCGGTCCTGTATCCGGCGGCGTGGCGCGGCTTCGCATGGCCGTGGCGTACCTGCGCTCGGGCGAGGCGACGGGTTTCCCGGTGCCCGTCGATCCCTCGCGTTGTCTGAGGTGCCACGGGGATGTCGCCGAAGATACCTTTGAGACCGCCGCTGCGCTTCGGGTTTCGCACAAGGAGGTACTCGCGGGTGGGCGCACATGCGGCGACTGTCATGTCGATGTCGGCCATCGGGAAGGTCGCTCGTTTGAAGGCGGTATGGCGCGGTGCACGGCGTGCCATGACGGCACGACAGCGATCAGTACATGCGAGACGTGCCATGTCGGCGGTTCACCCCTTGAGCGTCCGCGCACCGTCGACTCCAGCACTGCGGCGTTCGTCTACCCGAAGGTTCAGGTAGCGAGTCGTGACTGCTCGCGGTGCCACGGCGCTGACCGGGAGTGCGTGGACTGCCATAATGGCTTCCGGCTGCCTCACCCTTCCGAGTTTCGCGAAGGGGGTCACGGACGGATAGCCGCTTTTGACGGCAAGGAACGGTGCGTCAAGTGCCACTCGCTTGAATGGTGCAGCAGCAGGTGCCACGGGGCCTTCTCGCACGATCCGGCGCGATGGCCGAAGGAGCACCAGACGGGAACCAGCGCAACGTGCGGAAGCTGTCACCCCGCTTGGGATGGTAAGGGGAATTGGTGCGACGTCTGTCACTGATCGTTCACACGAGCGTCACGGAATCTGCGCTGCTGTATCCCACGATTGAACGGGGTCGCGCGCGCGACGAGAGGGAGTCAAGGCATGTCTGAGCCAAACCAGGTCGGGGAGCCGAGTCCAATCGAGGTCACTCGGCGCGTCGTCGAACAGAAGAGCGACCCTGTCACCCGGTGGCTCGTCTGGGGCGCGGTCTTTCTGACGCTCATGCTCGTCGCGGTCGTCGTGTACGGTGTGCTGACGGGCGCGTTCTCGGGCTCGGCTCCGGACACCGCCGAGGAGGCGGCTCTCGCGCAGACGGCCGAGGCGATTCGCGCGAATCCCACCAACGGGGCAGCATACGCCATCCGAGCGGAGACCCTGAACAAGTTGGGCAAGGTGGACGAGGCGTACGAAGTCCTTGACCAAGGCGAGAAGGCAGTGGGCGACGCGGTACCGGCACTGATCTATATCCTGAGGTCGCGAACGATGCTCCTGAATCAGGAGAAGCGCTTCGCCGAGGCTGAGGCGGTCGGCAAGCGGGCCCTCGAGGCAAGCGATCGCTACATCGCGCAGCAGATACGGGAGTTGACCAGCAAGAACCTCGTGCCTGCAGTTGGCAGCCTGGATGCGAGGGGCACCATAGACGCAGCTCTTCAGCTGGCAATAGCACAATCAGCTCAGGAGAAGTGGGAGGACGCTGCCAAGGCCTACGAGTACGCGCTGTTCTACGAGCCGACCGCGGCCGACATCCTTGTCATGCGTGGGTGGGTGTATGTGGAGATGGGCGCGGAGACGTCCGCGACCGCAGACTTCAACGAAGCGCTCAAGTATCTGCCGAACGACGAGAGTGCATTGGCTGGCTTGAAGGCACTCGAATCCAAGTGATCATCCGAGACGCGTGAGATCGCACGAAGGGACTGACATGGCGAACACCGATACGCAGGCGGGACCGGATACCGGCGAGGTTGCTCCTCCCGAGCAGTATGAGTACGTGGAGGAAGTCGTCGAGTACAAGGACACTCGCCGACTGCGCACGCTGCTTGCCATCATCCTCGTGCTGCTGGCCTCGCTCCTCGCCTACGTCGGCTACGGGGTCTACCGCGCCCAGCAGCAGCAGGGCGGGGCAACGGACGTCAGCGAGGCCAGCGGGATGGTCTGGGTGCGGTCGATCTACGGTTGGGGTGATGCCGCGGACCGGCGGCTCGTCGCGCCGAACACGGTCGCTGTCGGCCCGGACGGCTTGATCTGGACGAACTCGGGCAACCGGGCTGCGGTCGCCTTCAATCCGGACGGCAGTTTCGACCGCATCCTCCAGAGCGCCAACACCTCGGCCACCGGCGAGGCGACGCAGGCACCGACCCCCGATTCGGGCGTGAAGGTGACCGCGGTCTTCTCGCTTGCTGTGGACGGGGACAACAACCTCTACGTCTGCGATAACGCCACGAGGAAGATACTCCAGTTCACGCCGGAAGCCGGATTCAAGCAGGGGTGGTCCGTACCCGGCGTGAACAAGATCTCGGTGAACGATTCCCGCGTGGTGGCACTCACCGCGGGCAGTGTCGGAGTATTCGACTCAACCACGGGCGATGCCTACTTCCAGTTTGGGAATCGCGGCTCGGGCGAGCTGGAGTTCGACTACCCCTTGGGCGCGCACGTCGACGCTCAGAACTTCGTCTATGTGGCTGACACGCAGAACCGCCGGGTACGCAAGTTCGACCCCACGGGCACGCTGATCTGGGACGCCGGCACGGTGCCGGACCGCACGGGGAAGACAACGTCGAGGGATAGCACGGCATCTGCCGATAGCCTGTTCCAGCTTCCAAGCGGCGTGACGACCGATGCCAACGGGCGGGTCGTCGTTGTCGACGCGTTCAACTACCAGATTGTGGTTCTGGATGGGACGACGGGCAAGGAGATTGCCAAGTACGGTGACTATGGTTCGGAGGATGGCCTGTTCAACAACCCCGCCGCGATTGCCTACGATGCCGAGCGTGACTACTTCGTCGTCGCCGACACCGGCAACAACCGTCTCCAGGTCGTGCGCATCCCGGGTTCGTCAAAGAGTGAGACCAGGGCTGCTCTACGACGCCTGTTTGACCGCCCCGTGTGGATCTGCGGCCTGCCCTTCCTGATCCTGCTCATCGCCGGGCTCGTCATCGCGCTGTCGCGGCGGCGCCAGAAGCGGGAAGAGGCGGATTCGGCTGGGGCCGGGGATGTCGCGTAGCCGGCACGCGCCAAGGTGTGACGCCTCTTCGAAGAGGCGAGATCACGTTATGACGCGCAGCGGCCACATCCCACCGGGTGAGGACGGTGCGTGACGTGTCGAAGGCTGCGAAGAGCGGTGCCGTTGAGCCTGTGCGCGACGACGGCCAGTTCTGGGCCGTTCGGCTCGCATGGTACTCGCTCTTAGGTGCGTTCGTTTCTTCCTCGCTCGTGTGGGACCTGTCCGGCCTGTACTCGGGCTGGTACTTCCTCAAGGATTGGATCATGCGGCTCCTTGTCGCCGCATCGCTCGTGGCCTGGGGCTACGCCGCCGCGAAGGGGCGCGCTACGGTGCGATGGCACAAGGCCGCGTGGGTTCCCGTCGGTCTGCTTGCGTGGTTCGCGCTCGGTGTGCTCATCTCCGCGAGCCCGGCTACGGCGTTCATCGGCACGCCCACCGGCGGGTCGGGGTGGGTAACGCTCGCCAGCTGCGTGATCGCGGGGTTCCTGACGCTGCAGCTGACGGACCGCGCCTCCCGCGTGCGGGACCTCATGCGCGCAGTAACCATGACAGCGGGGGTTGCGGCCGCATACGGCCTGCTGCAGTCGATGGGGCTCGACTGGGTCAGGTATGACCTCATCTGGGGCTCGTTCCGCTCGTTCGGCACGCTCGGCAATCCCGACATGTTCGGCGCGTTCATGGTGCTGGGATTGCCGGTCGCGATGAGTCTCGTGCTCTCGGAGACCGATACCCGCTGGAGGTCCGCGGCCGGCGTTGCCTTTGTACTCATCGGAACGGCCACCTTCACGTCGCTCACGCGGGCGGCGTGGCTCGGGGCGCTCGTCGGTGCCACTGCTCTGCTGGCTCTCCTCTGGCCCTTGAAGCCGAAGGTGGGCCGGTTCGAGACCGTGCTCGTGGTCGTGCTGGCACTGTGCATCGCGGCATTCGGTGCCGCCTCTCTGAGCGCCCCCGGACCGGACTCGAATGTCGGCGCGAGGGTGGGGAGCATCGGTGACTCCTCAAACAGGAACGCCATCGCCCGGATTGAAGTATGGCGCGCCGCTGGTGCCGCCATTGGGGACCGACCTCTGACCGGCTGGGGACCCGGCACCTTCCACCTCGCCTTCGAGGCGCATCGGACTGAGGCCTTCTCGGGGATAGCGGATCCGAACACCACGATGACGAACGCGCACAATTGGATTCTGCAGACCGCGGTCGAGTCGGGTGTGGTGGGCCTCGCGGCGCTCGTGGGCTTCCTCGCGACAGTCGCGACGCTCTCTGCGCGCTGGATTCGGCGCGCCACTGCGAGTCAGGCCCGGTCGCGCCTGGTCTTCGGCGGCGCATGGGCGGCGTGCGCGGGCCTTCTGGTTGCATCGCTCCTCACTCCTGGAAGCCCGCCGTCGCAGCTGCTCCTCTGGTGTCTGCTCGGCGTGTTACTGTCTCCGCTCGCCTCGCGGTCCGACCGGCCGAGCGGCACCGTGACGCGCTTGCTTTCTTGGACGGCGGTCGCTCTCGGCGCCGTTCTCGTACTGCTCGCGCTTGCGGCGGTCTACGCCGACACGCAGGCAGCCGTGGCCGCGGATGAGCGTGTTGCGCCTGCCGCCCGAGTGCAGGCGGCCGAAGTCGCGATGACGGTGAACCCGCTCGACGCGGAGTACGCGCTCGTGGCGATGAATGCGCACGCGAATCTCGTGCCCCCGACCGGAGCGGCCACGGCAGGCGCGCGCAACCCCGAGTTCGACAAGGCCTTGGCTGCCGCGGAGCGGGCGATCACGCTGGAGCCGACGAACCCGTACCGCACGGCGGCGCTCGTTGCCCTGCTCCTCGTCGGCGGTCAGGATGTGGACCCGCAGTACGCCAAGACCGCGGTCACGACCGCAGCCGCAGCAGTCAACGAGTGGCCGAACCACCTCGACCTCGCATACCAGTACGCGCGGGCTCTGGTCCAAGTCGGCAGGGACGCGGATGCCGTCTTCGTGTTGCGTCGCGCCCTCGATGTGCGGCCCGGCTTCGGCCAGGCAGCGTTGCTGCTGAGCGACCTCTACGTCCAGGCAGGTGACTCCGATGCCGCACGGGCGGTGCTGCAGGCGAGTCTCGAGCAGATGAAGAATGAGGACGTGCGAGCGGCTCTGGCAGCACTGAACGCGCAGGGCCAGTAGGGTCCCCTCCGGGGTGGCTGCCGCCGGCAATGCTAGAATTCAGCGCGAGACGACGACCGTGCACGGCGAGTCTCCCGATTGGAGGCGTACCCACCATGCAGTTCCGCGGCACCGCGCACCGCTACGGGCGGGACATCGACACAGACGTCATCATCCCTGCGCGGTACCTCAACACGAGCGTGCCCGAGGAGCTGGCGAAGCACTGCATGGAGGACCTCGACTCGGGCTTCGTGACCGCAACGAAGCCGGGGGACATCCTCGTCGCCGAGGAGAACTTCGGCTGTGGGTCCTCGCGTGAGCACGCCCCGATTTCCATCAAGGCTGCCGGCATCTCGGTCGTGATCGCCAAGAGCTTCGCGCGCATCTTCTACCGAAATGCGATCAACACGGGACTCCCTATCATGGAGGCGCCGGATGCGGTCGACGGCATCCGGGCGGGAGACGAGGTCGAGGTGGACGCCGACACAGGTGCCATCCGCAATCTGACGACCGGCGAGTCCTGGCAGGCGCAGCCGTTCCCCCCGTTCATTCGCGACATCATCGAGACGGGTGGGCTCGTGGAAGCAGCCAAAGCCAAGCTCCTGGACCGCTAGTCCTCTCGTAGCCCGTCTCCCCCTATGCGCCGACCCCGCAATCCAGACCCGTTCAGGGTCTTTCTCCGCGCCCTCACTCTCGCCGGCGCCACGCAGGTACGGCGGATCCGCGGCAGCGCGGCGCTAACGAGTGTGCGAGCGAATGACGATAGAAGGGGGGTAGCGGCTCGCGCGTGAGCCCGGAAGGCCCGCTCTGACCGGCGAACCACGGAAGCGTCGCGTCGGACGGCCCACACCGGAGGGGTGGAGTGTCAGATGAGCGGGAGAGAAAGCGCCGGCGGTTGCAGCGAAATCCGGCCACTCGGGAGCGCGGCGAGCGCACTGTCCGGACCGTTCGCGAATCTGCGCGTTGCACTCGCCATACTCATGCTCGCGTTACTGTTCGCCTGGTGTGCCCGTCCTGCCGTGGCCTTCTCGGCCCCTTCAGACCCACATGCCGAGCTGATGTCATCGCCACTGGGCTGCCCGGTGTGCCACCTCTTCATCGAAGGCCCCGCGTCCGACTTCGTATGCGTCCGCTGCCACGTTGTGCCGGACGGCGAGGGGCGAAAGGTCTACGCCGGTGACGAAGCGAACTACCGGAACGAGGACGGCTTCGGTCACAACGACCCGGCTACCGTCAGCTGTCTGAACTGCCACTCCATCCACGGTCCCACGATGGCGTCCCCCGCTCTCTCGGGCATGCTCCTGCGCGAGCTCGACTATCAGAGCGACGCGCTCGCGGCCGTGGATCTTCTCACCGCTTCGCACGACACGGCGCTCTCCGTGTGGTGCACGGGTTGTCACGCGCAGTGGCCGGAGCGCTACGTTCCCGGGACAAGCGTCATCCACCCGTTCGCTCCGAAGGATCCGGGCGTGACGTGGAACGACTGCACAAGCTGCTTCTCATGCCACGCGGCGCCTGGTGGCTTCCCGCACTACACCCCCGGCGCAGACGCAGGGCTCGTTGGGGCAGCGTCTGCGGGCGGGGAGCGCGCGGGGGTTGAGAGCCGCTGGGCCGACGGGGTGTGCCTCGGGTGCCACCGTTCCGTCGAGT
The DNA here is from genome assembly GCA_963817405.1 of uncultured Actinomycetes bacterium. Lineage (GTDB taxonomy): Bacteria > Actinomycetota > Coriobacteriia > Anaerosomatales > Anaerosomataceae > CAWFNW01. The sequence goes on along the minus strand of CAWFNW010000001.1, from coordinate 580,575 downwards.
CCGATGGCCTGCTGGGTGCGGGCGTCAGCTACTAGGTCGCGCCGCTGACGCGCCAGGATGGCCACCAAGGTCGTGCTGTCGTGCGGCCTCCCTGAGAGGTGCCCGACCACTGCGCCGGTGCGCTACACTTCGTTGCACTGCACAGCGACGGAGGCTCAATGAACCGAACTCATCGTATCTGCCTGCTCCCTGGCGACGGCATCGGACCGGAGATCACTGCGGAGGCCGTGAAGGCCCTCCGCGTGATCGGCGAGCGTTTCGACGTCACGTTCGAGTTCTCCGAGGCGCTCCTCGGTGGTGCGGCGATCGACGCGACCGGTACGGCGCTTCCCGAGGAGACGCTCACGGTGGCGCACGCGGCAGACGCGGTGCTGCTGGCCGCCATCGGCGGCCCTAAGTGGGACACCACCGACCCCGAGAAGCCGCGGCCCGAGCAGGGTCTTCTGGGCATCCGCAAGGCGCTCGGGCTCTACGCCAATCTGAGACCCGTCCGGATCTTCGAGGCGCTCAAGAGCGCGTCGTCGCTCAAGCCCGAGTACCTCGAGGGTGTCGACATGCTCATCGTGCGCGAGCTCACCGGCGGCCTCTACTTCGGTGACCGCGCCCGGGAAGTCGACGTGCTCGGCGCGGGAACGGGCGGCACGGCCGGCATGCGCGCGTACGACACGATGGAGTACCGCGAGTTCGAGATCGAGCGCATCGCGCGGAGCGCCTTCGAGGCCGCGCGCACGCGCCGCGGGCGCGTCCACTCGGTGGACAAGGCGAACGTGCTTGAGAGCAGCCGGCTGTGGCGCGAGATCGTCCACCGCCTTCACGCCGCCGAGTTCGCCGAGGTCGAGCTCATTGACCAGCTCGTCGACAACACCGCGATGCAGCTCATCCGCCGGCCGGCGCAGTTCGACGTGATCGTGACGGAGAACATGTTCGGCGACATCCTGTCCGACGAAGCATCGATGCTCACAGGCTCGCTCGGCATGCTCGCGAGCGCGTCGTTGGGGTACAGCACGGCGCTCTACGAGCCGAGCCATGGCAGCGCGCCCGACATCGCGGGGCAAGGAATCGCGAACCCGCTCGCGATGCTGCTCTCAGTGGAGCTCATGCTGCGCTACAGCTTCGCGATGCAGGAGGCTGCCGACGCGCTCGCCGCGGCCATCGAGAGCGTGCTGGCCGAGGGCTGGCGCACGCGGGACATCGCGGACGCCTCGACGCTCCCTGAGCGCACCGTGGGGACGAGCGCGATGGGGGACCTGGTCGCTGAGCGGCTGCGATCGTAAGCGGGGCGCCAATCGCGCGTCAGGTACAATGTGGCCTGGATATCGAACCCCGCTGACCGGAGACCACTCATGCAGCGCGCGCTCATCACCGGCATCACCGGACAGGACGGCGCCTACCTCGCCGAGTTTCTGCTCGGCAAGGGCTATGAGGTGCACGGCATCAAGCGCCGCTCCTCGAGCTTCAACACCGAGCGTATCGACCACCTGTACCGTGACCCGCACGAGCAGGGAGTACGCTTCCATCTCCACTACGGCGACCTCACAGACGCCACGAACGTCATCAGGATCCTCCAGGAGGTCCGTCCGGACGAGATCTACAACCTCGGCGCGCAGAGCCACGTGCAGGTCTCGTTCGAGACGCCCGAGTACACCGCCGACGTCGACGGGTTGGGAACGCTCAGGCTCCTGGAGGCGATCCGCATCCTCGGGATGGAGAAGACCTGCCGCTTCTACCAGGCCTCCACGAGCGAGCTCTACGGCAAGGTGCAGGAGGTCCCGCAGTCTGAGACCACGCCGTTCTACCCCCGCAGCCCGTACGCAGCCGCCAAGCTCTTCGCGTACTGGGTCGTGGTCAACTACCGCGAGGCATACGGTGTTCACGCCAGCAACGGCATCCTCTTCAACCACGAAAGCCCGCTTCGCGGCGAGACGTTCGTCACCCGCAAGATCACGCGCGCCGCGGCCCGGATCAAGCTTGGGCTTGAGGAGAAGCTCTATCTCGGCAACCTCGATGCCAAACGCGACTGGGGCTACGCCGGCGACTACGTCGAGCTCATGTGGCTGATGTTGCAGCAGGACGAGCCGGACGACTACGTGATGGCCACCGGCATCACCACTGCCGTGCGCGACTTCGTCCTGGCCGCCTTCGACCGCGCGGGGATCGCGCTCAGGTTCGAGGGCGAGGGGGTTGCCGAGAAGGGGATCGAGGTGGCGACCGGCCGGGTGCTCGTAGAGGTCGACCCTCGCTACTTCCGCCCCACCGAGGTTGAGTTGCTCATCGGCGATGCATCGAAGGCGCGCGAGAAGCTGGGCTGGACCCCCCGCGTTCAGCTGCCCGAGCTGATCGGCATGATGGTCGACGCAGACCTTAAGGATGCGGCCCGCGATGCCCACCTGCAGAATGGTGGCTTCAGGGTGCGCAGCTGCGATGAATAGGGACGCCCGGATCTACGTGGCCGGTCACCGGGGCCTGGTGGGCTCGGCACTCGTCAGACGCCTGCGCGCCGCCGGCTACGAGAACCTGCTGCTCCGCCCCAGCGCCGAGCTCGACCTCACCAACCAGGCGGGTACAGACGCGTTCTTCGCCGCCGAGCAGCCTGAGTACGTCTTTCTCGCGGCCGCCAAGGTCGGCGGCATCGGCGCGAACTCGACCTACCCCGCCGAGTTCATCCGCGACAACCTCGCGATCGCCCTCAATGTCATCGACGCGGCGTATCGGCACGGCACGAAGAAGCTCCTCAACCTCGGTTCCTCCTGCATCTACCCGAAGATGGCACCGCAGCCACTCCGCGAAGACGCGCTTCTCACCGGTCCCCTTGAGCCCACGAACGAGCCGTACGCGATCGCCAAGATCGCCGCCATCAAGCTCTGCAGCGCCTACAACCGACAGTACGGCACCGGGTTCCTCTCGATCATGCCGACGAACCTCTATGGCGTCGGCGACAACTACGACATCGAGAGGGGCCACGTCCTCCCGACGCTGATCGCGAAGTTCCACACGGCGAAGGTACGCGGCGAGGACCGCGTGACGCTGTGGGGTGACGGCTCACCGCTGAGGGAGTTCCTCTTCTCCGATGACCTGGCTGAGGCCGCCGTGATGGTGGTGGAGCAGCTGACGGCCGCCGAGGTTGGGGAGTTCCTCAACGTGGGTTCGGGCGTGGAGATCTCGATAGCGGACCTTGCCGAGCGGGTGCGCGACGTCGTCTACGCTGACGCGACCGGTCGTACCTGCCAGATCGTCTGGGATGCCTCCAAGCCGAACGGCACGCCACGGAAGCTCATGGATTCGTCTCGCATCCGCGCACTCGGGTGGTCGCCCGCGACCCCGTTGAGCGCGGGGCTGACCGTTGCGTACGCGGACTACCGGGACAGTCTGACCACCGCTCGCTGACGAAGAGGCGAACACGTGCGAGTGCTCTTCGACTACCAGGCGTTCTCGATGCAGCGGTACGGCGGCGTCTCCCGGTACGTCTACGAGCTCGTCTCGGGAATCCGCGAGCGGCACCCGGACATCACCGCCGATTTCGCCGGCCGGTTTGCGCAGAATGAGTACCTCACCCGGCTCGGCGAGAATCACGCTTCCTCGTTGTTCCACAGCTACCAGGGCCGGGGTCGCGGCACGCTCGTCGCGGTTGCCGATGCGCTCAACGCGCGCGCGTGCGACCGTCGGCTGTGTGCCGGCGGTGTCGATGTGGTTCACCCGACGTACTACCACACGACGCCACGTCGCAGACCGGGGAGTCCTCCGGTCGTGCTCACGGTCCACGACATGATCCACGAGCTCTTCGACGACCTCCCGGATGGAGCGCGGTTGCGCGCGCTGAAGCGATCGGCTGTCGGTCGGGCGGACCACATCATCACCGCCTCGGCGAACACCAGCAAGGACCTCCAGCGGCTGCTGGAGGTTCCGCCCAGCAAGATCACCGTGATTCACCACGGATGCTCGTTTCGCGGAAATGAGCCGGGGAGCCAGGGTCTCGCGCTTCCCGAGCGCTTCGTCCTCTTCGTGGGGAGCCGTCTGGGATACAAGAACTTCTCGACGCTGGTGCAGGCGGCATCCCCGCTCCTGAAGGCTGATCCATCGGTGCACCTCGTCTGTGCGGGGGGCGGGGCGTTCACCAAGCGCGAGCGGGAACTCTTCGAACGCAACGGGATCGCGGGGAGCGTACTGCAGACGCCTGCCGATGACGCCAGCCTCGCCGCGCAGTACCGGCGGGCGCTTGTGTATGTGTGCCCCTCCGTCTACGAGGGCTTCGGTCTGCCGCTCTTGGAGGCGATGGCGTTCGGCTGTCCGGCGGCTTCGAGTGGCGCGAGTTCGCTGCCGGAGGTCGGCGGCGATGCCGTGCGCTACTTCGACCCGATGTCGCCGAGCGAGATGTCGGCCGTTCTCGGCGACCTGATCACAGATGCCGGCGCCCGCGCGGCGCTCGGTGCAGCGGGCAGGGAGCGGTCACGTCACTTCTCGTGGGAGGCGTCGGTGAGCGCGCATCTGGGTGTCTACCGCGCCGCGATGGATGCCTGAGACCCCACGTGGGACTCGCCCGCAAGCGGCGGCCAGCACTCCTGCCAGGCCCGCGCTAGCCGCTGTAGTCGTCCGGCCACCGCTTGCGCCACGACAGGAGCTGCCGCCTGAGGAGTGCCCAGCGGCTGGTTCGTGTGCTCGTGAACGCGAGCTCACCGGGGATTCGCGCAATGAGCAGCGCGCCCATCGCCCTTCGCCACGCGTAGAAGCCCCATGAGAGTACGCGCTTTCCTCTGGGGTAGCCGCGGCCGTGCGAGCTCTCCAGGCGCTTGAGGTCTGCATGCAGCACGTCAACCATGGTGACGCCCTTGCGACCCGGGTGGTGCCGGTCGACTGCGGTGATACGGCTGATCCTGCGGAACCGGCAGCCCTTCGACTCCAGGCGCAACCACAACTCGTAGTCCATGGCGAAGTCGTACGCCTCGTCCACCAGCGGGTCGTCGAGGGCCGAGCGTCGCGCGAATGCCACCGGCTGGCCGACGAAGTTGACGATCTTGAGCAGCCGGCGAGAGAAGCGCGGGGTCCAGTTGAGCCAGATGATCGTGCCGTCCTCGGAGATCTGCGCGAGGTGGCCGTAGACGACGTCCACCTCAGGGTGGCTCCGGAAAGCCGCTACCACGTCCTCGACGACCGTGCAGTCGAAGTAGGCGTCGTCCGAGTTGATCCAGCCGATGATCTCGCCTCGCGACATCGCAAAGGCCTTGTTGAGCGCGTGCGACTGGCCGCGGTCCTGCTCGCTTCTCCAGACGATCGAGTCGCCCGCAGCGCGCAAGAGGTCCACACTGCCGTCGGTGGATCCTCCGTCCATCACGACATGCTCGATGTGGGGGTAGGTCTGGCAGGCCACCGACGCGAGGTTGTTGCCGAGCCACGCCGCTTGGTTGAACGACGGCGTCAGTATCGACACGAGAGGGAGGGCAGCACCGCTCACCGGTACTCCTCCGGCCATCTGCTCTTGCGCGTGAAGAGTTGCCGACGCCAAAGGCCGCGCCTCATCTGCGGCGGAGTGGCGAAGGCGACGGTGCGGGGGATGCGGGGTATGAGCAGAGCGCCCGCAAGGCGCTGCCGGACGTAGAAGGAGGTGCGTTGGCGCTCCCATTCCGGTGAGAGCCGCATGTCGTACATCTTCTCCAGCATGGCGAGGTTCGCGCGGTAGGTATCCTTACTCTTGGAGGACTTCCGCTCCTGCTGGTGACGATCGATCGCGACGATCCGGTCCATTCGAACGAACGTCTTCCCCGCACGCTCCAGCCGCAGCCACAGCTCGTAGTCCATGCCGAAGTGGAAGGACTCGTCGAGCATGGGTTCGGAAAGAGCCGTGCGCCGGATGAAGGTCGCGGGTTGCACGATGAAGTCGAGCATCTTGAGCAAGCCGGCGTCGAAAGGCGGCACCCAGAGCATCTGGATTGCCCGGCCTGTCGCGGTCGTCTGCAGCGCGTGCCCGAAGACGACGTCCACTGCGGGATGCGCATCGAGGAATGCCACGACATCGGCGACCACCGCGCAGTCGAGGTAGGCATCGTCCGAGTTGATCCAGCCGATGATCTCGCCTCGCGACCTCGCAAACGCCTTGTTGAGCGCGTCCGCCTGTCCCTCATCTGGTTCGCTGCGCCAGCTCACCGCCTCTCCGGCCGCCGCCAGCAGCTCTGCGCTGCCGTCCGTGGATTCGCCGTCGATGACGATGTGTTCGATGTTGGGGTAGCTCTGGCACGCCACCGACGCCAGGTTGTCGCCCAGCCACGCCGCTTGGTTGAAGGACGGCGTAAGGATGGACACCAGTGGGGTCGTGTCGATGGCTTCAGCAGGGATGGCCGTACTCCTCGCGGGTGAACAACACTATCGCGAATTCACAGTACCACCGACCTGCGGGTTGTCGCAGGACGGGGCAGTGCGACAACCTCTGGTTCGGAACTCCCGCTAGCCCCGAGATTGCCGATGGGCGAGACTACTACTCACAACACTCGACGAGGTTCCCGTCTTGAGGAGTACAGTGCGCGCGACTGAACGGCCGGACGAGTCTCACTGGAAGGACCGCGAGAAGCACCGCTTCTTGTCCAATACGCTGATGAACGGCGCCTCACAACTCGCGGCGATACTCGCATCGCTTGTGTTCATGCCTCTGTTGGTGGACACATTCAAGATCGAATACTACGGGCTCTTCATGCTCGTCTCGTCCGTCAGCGCGTATGCGGCTCTTCTCGACTTCGGCGTTGGCTCCGCGCTGACGAAAATGGTCGCCGAGCATCGAGCAACCGGCGACCGAGAGTCGCTCTCCGGGGTGGCGTCGAGTGCGCTGGTGTTCTACGCCACCGCAGGACTGGTGGCGGCTGTCGGGATATCGGTCACTGCGCTTCTCGTGGGCGTGTTCTTCAACGCGGGCATCGAGGGCCCCAAGCTGCTGCGTGAGATGCTCCTGGTGACGGCCGCGTTCCAGCTGGTGCAGTGGCCGGCGTCGATGGGGCGCCACGTCCTTGCCGGGCTGCAGCGCTACGACATTCTCGCGAGGACCGCGGTGCTGGCGACCGCACTCGCAATCGTAGCTACCCTGGTCGTGATCGTGACCGGCGCGGGTCCGGTGGCACTTGTCGCGGCCAACGGGGCGATCGCGAGCGTCGTCGCGCTCGTGAACGTCTACTACGCCCGACGGCATTCGCAGATTCGGCTCTCGCTTGCCGCGGTTTCCAGAAGCAGAATGGCGGCCATCTTCGGATTCAGCTGGGCGATCTTCGTCGTTCAGCTGTCCGACCTGCTCTTCTATCAGCAGACCGACCGCATCCTGATTGGCGTGCTCATCAGCGCGACCGCTGTGGGGCTGTATGAGGCCGCAGCCAAGTTCAACGTCCTCATAAGCTACCTGTCGGGCCTGACGATCTCTGCCGTCCTTCCGCTCGCATCGAGCATGAGGGCCCGTGGCAGACACGAAGGGCTGCGTTCGCTGTTCGTCAGGGGGACGAAGTACGGCGTCGCGCTCGTCGCGCCTGTCGCCATTGTGGCGGCGGTGTTCGCTGCGCCGCTGATCCTTGTCTGGCTCGGCCCACAGTTCGCGGGGCAGGGAACGGTTGCCGCGGTGCTGCTGCTGCCACACGCATTGGTCGCCCTCGGGTTGATGGGGGACGCGATCGTCATCAGTCATGGCCGTATCGGACGACGCATCCCGTACATACTGGGGCAGGCTGCGCTGAACATCGTTCTCAGCGTCGTGCTGGCCCGACCCCTTGGAATCCTCGGGGTCGCGCTGGGGACGGCCGTGGCGCACCTGGTGGACTTCCCGCTGCACATCCGATTCCTGCTCAAGGAGACCGGCGTGTCATTCGGCGACTGGCTTCGCGAGATCGTGATGCCCGTGTACCCGCTGCTCGTCCTGCCCGTGGTCGTGTCTCTGGCGCTACGGAGCACGGTCCTCGCGCACAGCATCGCCGGACTGTTCCTTGCCGGTCTAATCGCGGTGGGGCTGTACTGGATCGCCTTCTTCGCGCTCGGCACGAGCACCGAAGAGAGAAGCGACCTCTACCGAGCCGTCGCCGACATGCGATACCGGCGAAGGAGTCTTACGGGCGTCGAATTCTGAGCGCGGATGCGCCGTCTCGGACGGTGTCTCGGGATCGTTCAACACCTGATCACGTGCGACCGTAAGGGGCGTCCAATCCGTGGCGTATACTTCGCCCGTGGCCCTCTTCGACCTCATACCGGCCGGCACTCGCCGGTTTGCCCGCCGAGTGCTGCCCGTCTCGGTCGTCGATGCAGTGCGCAATCGTGCAGTGCGAGATATCAGCATGGTCTCGCGCGAACCAAGGCCTGTCGTGTGGCTCCGCCGCGCGGTGCTGCGCCGGAAGCCGGTGCTGTACCACTTCGAAGTCCACATCACCGACCACTGCAACCTGAACTGCCGGGGCTGCGCGCACTTCTCAAACCTCTGCGAACCCACCTTTGCTGAACTGGGTGCACTTGAGTCTGACATGGCGCGGATGGCGGGTCACTTCTCGGCGGTCCATCAGATCTACCTGCTCGGCGGCGAGCCCCTGCTGCACCCACAGGTGGCCGAGTTCGTGCGCATGGCGAGGCAGTACTTCCCCACGACCACAATCTCTCTCATGACGAATGGGACGCTCGTCACTCGTCAGGGAGAGGAGTTCTGGTCTGCACTCCATGACACCGGCGTCATCCTCCTCTGCGACTCGTACCCCATCGATCTTCCCGTCGATGAGATCAACCGGCTGGGCACCGAGCACGAGGTGAAGGTCGAGTGGACGGTGCCGCGCGTAGAGTTCTTCAAGATCCCCATCGATCCGAATGGCGGCCACGATCCCGCGGCCTCGTTTCGTGCGTGCCAGGGCTTCAACAACTGCCCGATCGTCAAGGACGGTCGCATCTACCCATGCGCGTACGTCGCGTTCGCCGACGTGTTCCGCGAGAGGTTCGGCGTCGATGGGCTGGACGTGACCGATGCCGACTCGATATCCATTGCCTCCGACGTTGATGGCGACGCGATCATGGCGTTTCTGTCTACGCCGGTGCCATGGTGTCGCCACTGCGACATGGACGGGCGATCGTTCGTCACGTGGGGACGCTCCACGCGTTCTATCGCCGAGTGGACGAGCACGTCTGCGGAGTAGCCCTGGCCGAAAGCCGCATCAGGCGTCATCCGGATGCGCGGGACTCTCGGAGCTCCTCATACCACGCCAGGTAGGCGTCGGCCTGACGCTGAAGCGTGAAGTTTTGGCGCACGAGCGCCACGCCGGCGCGCGAGAAGGACTCGCGACGCGCTGCATCGGCGAGCAGCGACGCGACTGCATCTCCGAGGATCTTTGGGTCGCCCGGACTCACGAGTAGACCGGTGGTTCCATCCTCGACGAGCTCCGGGACGCCGCCCACGCGGCTGGCCACGACGGGCGTGCCGCACGACATCGCCTCGATGATGGTAAGCGGCAGGTTCTCGGCGCGCGCAGCGTGCACATACACGTCCGCCGCGCGAAGGTAGTGGGCGATCTTCGCGGGGTCGCTCATGAACGGCCTGTGTAGGACCTCGGTTGAAGCCGCGGGCGACGCAGCGTCAGAAGAGGGTTCGCCTCCGAGCGCCACGAACTGGACCTGTGCGTCACGCGCCCCGGTGATGACGGGGAGCGCATCGACGAGCGTGCGGTAGTCCTTGAAGGGGTTGGTCCCGAGCCCCTGTGCCATGAACAGCACGATCTCGCGGCCGAGCGGCAGGCCAAGTTCGGCACGCGCCCTCGCCTTGTCGCCGGGCGCGAAGATGGTCGTGTCCACCCCGTTGGGGATGATGCGCGCGTCGGCCTTCTCGGAGAGAATCCCGCTCTCGCGAACCATGCTCATCAGCCACTGAGAGGGTGTCGCGACTCCCGCCGTCGATCGCTTGATGGCATCACGCTTGATCCGCCAGTTGTCTGCGCTTCGGTCGCGGCGGATCGAGACATACATCTCTCGGTCCGGGCACTCGCCACACCCCGTCTGCCACCGAGGGCAATCGAACGGATGCGCGCAGTGCCCTGTCAGCATCCAGGCGTCGTGCAAGGTCAAGACCGTGGGCATCTGCGCTGTGAGTGCAGGGAGCGCCCGGATGTCGAAGTAGCTACCGTGCAGGTTGTGGAGGTGGAGGACGTCGGGCCTGCCGTGAGGGAGGTCGAGGATCTCTGCCGTCGCGGGAAAGTCGAAGTCCTCCAAGCCGGAGAGCACTGCCGTGTAGCGCGCCGGATCAGACAGGTAGAGAAGGCCGCGGGCGATCGTCAAGCGCAGACGACCGGGTGAGGCAGCGACTTGCGCAGACGCCGAGCTCAACGCGCGGGTCCAGGCGCTGCGTGCCGCGTCATTGGGAATCGTCAGGACGCGGGAGTCATCCGAGAGCCTGCGTCCCACGGCGACCCAGGCATCGAGTCCGCGGCGCAGGTACTCGGCGTGGAGGTCCATCATCACGCGCTCGGCGCCGCCGCAGATGTCAGCGGTCCCGACCTGCAAGATGCTCCTAGCGAGGGTCATCGAACCATCCGTCGATCATGGCCGCAAGCGTACCGGCGTCCCAGTCTCGCACCAGATTCCGGGGGATGCGATACGGATCTGTCCACCGCTTCACGATTCCCGGGTGATTGGAGCAGGCGCCCTTGTAGCCGGCCTCACGAACGATGCCTACAGTCTCGTCGGTGTAGGTCTCGAGGTCGCCATACGGATACGAGAACGCGCGAATCTGGTGACCGCAGGCCGCCTCGAGCGCGCCTTGATCCTCGACGATCTCCGCGTGCTGGTCTTCCGGACTGAGGGCGGCGAGCACGGGGTGGTTCGCAGTGTGCCCGCCGACCTCGACCCACGCCGAGGAGTCCAGGCGCGCGATCTCCGTCTGGGTGAGCGGTCGATGGGTTGCCCGCGCTGGCGGCGGGGCGTCTACAAGCCGCTGAAGCTGTAACAGGGCTTCAGCGCGGTCTTGAGCTGCCAGAGGCCGGATGAAGTCACAGAGTTCCACGTACAGGCGCAGTCGGGCGCTCCTCGGCGGTAGGGTGATGTTCCACGACTGGAGCGACGCCGCGCTCTGCTCCTCGGAATCAGTGTCGAGACCCAGACGTCGCTCGAACTGCGAGGACGGCAGCGCGATGCGGACGACGTCCGGAAGCGTTCCTGAGTCGAGTACAAGCCGCTCGACCTCGTCCCACCAGAACCCGCTCGTGTCGGCACAGCAACCGCTGCTCACGAACACCGTGGCAGGTACTTCATGACGCGCCAGCGCGGGTTCTGCGGCGAGTAGGTTGTCGGCGTAGCCGTCATCGAAGGTCACGACGACGGCTCGGCTTGGCACGCTCCGCTCGCGCAATGCGGTCAGGAGATCGGCGAGCGGAATGACGCGATGGCGGTCGGCCAGCATCTTCATCTGCGAGTCGAAGTTGTCGGGACTGACGGCGAGCAGCTGCGGGTCGCGCTCCAGCGCCGCGACTCTGTGGTAGACGAGCACGACCGCGGATCCACCGACATGCCGCATCACGAAACGGCGCACCCGCCTGCGCAGCTCGCTCACCGCGCTGCTGCCTTGAGAGCTCTGACCGCTATGACGAGCTGATAGTCGTCGTCGACGGCGTCGAGTTCCTCTCGCTTGAGCTCGCTCGTCGCGAGTCCGTGGAGGAAGCCGGTCGCTGAAAGGACGTTGCCGTATGCGGCTACCTCGATGTGCTCGGGTGGGAACGCGGTCTCGAACAGCTCCCGGGCCGATCGCGTCGTGAGTCGCCAGTAGTCACCCCAACGATCCATGTCGACGCGGCTTATCTGGGAGATCCCGGGCACCGTGCAGAGTACAGAGCCACCCGGTGCAAGGATGCGGTACACCTCAGAGACCATCGCCTCCATGTCGTAGGTGAACTGAAGCGTTTGGGTGAGTATCACGCAGTCGAAGCAGTCATCCGGAATCTCCGGAGCGTGCGTGAGGTCCGCCACGATCGTCGCTTCAAGGGACTCTCCGGTGGCATGGAGTACGTCGCTCTTGGTGACCTTCGAGCCGCCGAACCGCTTCGTATAGCTCGCGTCTCCGATTTCCAGGACGCGGCCACGGATGAGGGCGGCGTTGCGTCTGAGGAAAGCCTCGATGTAGTAGCGGTCGACGGGCACGCCCCGATCGAGACCGAAGACGCGACTGATCGGAACCGTGCGACGCAGGTCTCCGAAGTCAACGGATCCAATCGCGGGGACCACCAGTCGTCGCTGGCGCGCGGCGCTCAACCATGTGTTGGTGACCGCCACGGCACGGCGAAAGACTGAAGCCACGGGGCTCCTCTCGTACAGGGCGAGCGTTCGCATCACGGTATCGACGGAAAGTGCGCATCCCGCACCAGTATACGTGCAGCCAGCGTGGCCTGCCGAGTGCTCGCTGGGGCGTTGGCTTGACCGGTACAAGCGTGCCCCGCACACTCAAAGAGGTCTGGGGTCATCGCGGCTGATGGGGGACGTGCGTGCGCGAGAAGCGACGTATCGCATATGTGAGCCTGCAAGCCGTTGCGGAGGGTCAGGACACCTGGGCAGCGGTCATGGAGATCATCGGTGGCTTCGAAGCCGAGGACTGGGCCGTGGACTACTACTTCCCGGACTACCCCAAAGGGGTCAACCCCAGCGCAGTCATGCGTATCCATGAGATCAGGCGTGTTCAGATGCGCCTCGCGCCGCGCCTGCGTGAGTACGATGCCGTCTACATCAGGGGACATGAGCTCGCCTGGCCGATCGCCGTGCTGGCCAAGCTGCGGCGAGTGCCGGTCGTGCAGGAGTGCAACGGGCCGTACGAGGATCTCTTCATCGCGTGGCCGAAGGCGCGCCCGGCGCGTCTGCTCCTGGAGTGGATGCAGCGCTCGCAGTATCGCTGGGCGACCGCGGTGATCACCGTGGCGGACGGGCTGCGGGAGTGGGTGATAGCCGAGACCGGGAACGAAAGGGTCGTCTCGATCGGCAACGGTGCGAACACGGAGGTGTTCGCCCCCACGGTGCCCCGCCGCCCGGGACTCCCGGAGCGATTCGCGGTGTTCTTCGGCCAGTTCGCGCGCTGGCAGGGTATCGGAACGCTTCTCGAGGCGGTCGCACTGCCCGAGTGGCCTACAGGCATACCGCTTGTCTTCTTCGGGGACGGCGTGATGCTCCCCCAGATCGAGAAAGCCGTCGAGGACGTGCCGGATCGAGTGATCTACCTCGGCGGCCTGCCGTACAACGAGGTAGCGACAGTGGTCGCGCATTCTGTCACCTCGTTCGTGCCGATGCTGGCTCCCGAGCGAGAGGAGCTGTTCTCGCCGCTCAAGCTCTATGAATCCATGGCGTGCGGTGTTCCGGTCGTAGCCTCGAACACACGCGGCATATCGGAGGTCGTGAACGAATGGCGCTGCGGTATCCTCGTGACTCCTGGTGACGCGCCCGGGTTTGCCCGCGCGACAGCAGCGCTGGCGGACGACCCCGAAATGGCGGGCGAGATGGGTCGCCGTGGACGCCTTGCCTGTGAGGCACACTACTCGTGGCTTGCCAGGGCGAAGCAACGACTGGCAGTCGTCGAGGGGGCCATCGGTCAGGGCCGCGTTCGCCCAATCGACGATGGAATGGCGTAGCCCGCGAGCGGCCAGAGCGTACGGCGGGCGCGGTCGCGACGGGCGACCTGATGGTGCTGAGCGGCTCGCGCCGGCTAGGGTGTACCCGGGTCTGACGCGCGCTCGGCGAAGCCGGGTTCGAGGCGCTCGAAGAGCACGCGCAGGAGCTCAGCGTCACCTGCAACGGCGCAGGCCATGAGCTCGCCGATGTCGGCGTCGAATTGGTCGTTCGGCGGCGTGACGCAATCGACGCGCCGGATCTTCTCCCGCTCGGTCGGCAAGAGAACCTCGCTGCCGTTCACGAGCACCTCGTGAAGCTTCTCGCCGGGCCTCAGGCCCACGAACTCGATATCGGCTGGTACGCCGGACAGTGCGATCATCTTTCGGGCGAGATCGACGATCTTCACCGGTTCGCCCATCTCAAGGACGAAGATGTCCCCGCCGCTTCCGATGGCCTGCGCCTGCAAGACGAGGCGTGATGCCTCGGGGATGGTCATGAAGTAGCGTGTCACCTCTCGGTGCGTGACGGTGAGCGGCCGGCCATGACGGAGCTGCTCCTGGAAGATCGGGACGACCGAACCGCGGCTTGCGAGCACGTTCCCGAAGCGAACGGCGACAGCCTCCAAGGCGTCCCCCCGAGTCGCGACGAGCATGAGCCGTTCAGCGAGCGACTTGGTGAGACCCATGATGTTGACAGGGGCGCACGCTTTGTCGGTGGAGATGAGCACGAAACGCCCGACGCCGCGCCGCTCGCACACCTCGATCACGTTGCGAGTGCCGAGGACATTCGTCTTCACGGCCTCAGCGGGGGCGAGCTCCATGAGCGGGACGTGCTTGTACGCGGCTGCGTGGAGGAGCAGCGCGGGTTTGTGTTCGCCGATCACCGCGTCGAGGCGATCCCGGTCGCGGATGTCACAGACGCACATGACGGCCGTGTCGGACGACGGACCCCCAAGCTCGAGCCACAGCTCATAGAGGCGCGTTTCATCGATGTCGATCAGGAGCAGGCGGTCGGGCGCCATCCCCACGATCTGGCGGCACAGCTCGGACCCGATGGAGCCGGCGGCGCCCGTGACCGCCACGACCTTGCCCGCGATCGTTTCGCGCACCTGCTCGACGTCGATGGGGGTAGGCTCGCGGCCGAGGAGGTCCTCGACGTCGACGCTCCGCAGGTCGCGCAGACTCACGGCGCCGCGAGCGATGACGAGCTCGGGCATCACGCGCGTCTGGACGCCGGCGTCCGCGGCAGCGTTAAGGATGCGTCGTACGGTCTCGCGGGGGGAGGAGGGCATCGCGACGATGATCTCCTCGACACCGTGCCTCCGCACGAGCTCAGCAAGCTCTTCCGTCGTGCCGAGCACCCGGACGCCGTTCAGCGTTCGACCCTTCAGACCGCGATCGTCGTCGAGAAACCCGACGACCTGCAGCTCCAGGTCGGGACGGTTCTGGATCTCACGGTGCAGGAGCGAACCGGCACTGCCGGCGCCGAGGATGAGGATGCGACGCCGATCGCTGCGCCGTGATGCCTGCAGGAACACGATGATGCGAGCGCCGAGCCGCGCGGCGGAGGCGCCGAGGAAGACGAGGATCGCCTGGATAAAGAGCACCCCGAACGGGACCGGTCGTACGACGGTCTCTCGCGGGACGGCGATGTCCAGGACGATGAGCAATGCCGCGCTGATGACGACCGCGCCGAGGAGCTTCAAGAGCGTGTCGACACCGACGTATCGGAGCACCAGGCGGTAGAGGCCGGCGATGGCAAGCGCGGTCCCGTAGGTGATGACGGCGGCGCCTATGAGGGGCCCGACCCACCGCGCGAACGGCTCAGGGGCGGGTCCCTCAAAGCGCGCATAGTATGCGAGCACCGTTGCGACGAGTACTACGCCGGCATCGATGAAGACGAGCAGCGTGTTCCACAGCCGTCCCGTGGCCCGGGCGCGCGCGTAGAGCGTACGGAGCGTCACCGCGCAGCCACCGCCATCACCCTCCGGACGGCGGCGATGGTGTCGTCGATATCGCCATCTCCCAACGTGGGGTGCACGAAGAAGGCGACAGACGTCTCGTGCACGAACGAGGCGCCGGCAAACCGCTCTGCCGGGCCGAGGCCCGCCCGGACGAACGCTTCCTCGCGGTAGAGCTCGGCGCACGACCCGTACTGTACGGGGACGCCCTCAGCGACGATCGCCGCCGTGATCAGGTCGCGGGTCCATCCGGGCGTGAGATCCTCGGGCACCACGCGCGCGTAGAGCCGGTAAAAGGCGTGGATGGTGCCCTCGCGCGGCATGGGGAGGAGAAGACCCCGCGTCTCCTCCAGGCCGTCGGCGAGACGATGCGCGTTCTTGGTGCGCGCCTCGTGCCACTGGGGAAGCGCCCGCAGACCCACCCGCCCGACGGCGGCGGACATCTCATCCATCCGCCAGTTGCTGCCGAAGCTGTCGACGAGCCATCTGTAGGACGTCCCGGCGCCGGCGAACGCAGGATCGTTGGCTCTTGTGAGGGACTTGCCGTGGTCCTTGTAGTCCCACGCGCGCTCGTGCGCCGCGTCGTCGTCGAGCACAAGCATGCCGCCCTCGCCGGTCGGGAGGATCTTGTCCTGACAGAACGAGAATGCCGCTGCGTGACTGCCGAGCGCAGCCGACGGGGCGCCCCTTGTACGCACCGCCATGCGCCTGTGCGCAGTCCTCGATCACGATGAGGTCGTGCTTCCGGGCGAGAGCCAGGAGCGGGTCCATGTCCACGGGCCAGCCGCCGAGATGGACGGGGATGACTGCGCGAGTTCGGTCCGTGAGCACAGCGCCGACGGTCACAGCGGTCATGTTGTTGCTGTCGATGTCGATATCCGCCGACCACCGGCCGGGCTCCGACCGCAACGACCGCACTCGCCGTCGCGATGAAGGTGCGGCTAGGGACGATCACGTCGTCGCCCGCACCGATGCCGAATGCTCGCAGAGCAAGCTCAAGCGCTAGCGTGCCGTTTGCGACGGCGATTCCGTGAGCGCGGCCCAGGGACGCCGCGTACTCGCGTTCGAAGGTGCGTGCCTCGGTACCCGTCCAGTAGTTGAGGCGACCAGATCGAAGGACATCAGTCACGGCGGCGATCTCAGCGTCGCCCGGTGCGGGCCATCGGGGCATCGGCGCCGTGCGCACGGGTCGACCGCCGTCGATTGCGAGTTGCGACGGCACGCTCAGACCTCCACCGTTCCGACCTGCCGGGCCGGCACGCCGGCGTACACGACACCGGAGGGCACGTTCTCGACGACAGCTGCGCCCGCACCGATAGTCGACCAGTCGCCGACGCGCTTGACGGGGATGATTGATGCGCCGGCCCCGAAGGTCACGCCGACACCAATGCGTGACTCGCCGCACAGGCTTGCAGTGGGGCCCACCAGCGCGTGGTCGCCGATGACGCAGTCGTGATCCACGGTGCAACCCGTGTTGAGGATGGCGTCCGCACCGATCCGCGCGTCCACATTCACAATCACGCCAGCGGCGACGAAGGTGCCGGCGCCGATGACGACACTCGGCGCGATGACGGCCGAGGGGTGGATGACGCTCACGGGCGCAAGGCCTCGCTCGAGATACTCGCCGTGCAAGCGGGCGCGCATGCGGTTGTTGCCGACGGCCACGATGAAGCCGTCGCACTCGATACCGTCGGCCGAGGGCGAGACCGGGACGCCCAGGATCTCCGGAGCGTCGTCCGAGGTACCGACCACGCCCGCTATCGAAATGCCGGCGGTTCTGGCGGTGTCAATGACGACCTTTGCGTGGCCACCCGCGCCAACGACCAACAGCCTCACAGGTCACGCTCCTTGGACGAGCCGATACGCTCAGGATCGAACGGTTCCATTGTCGCATGTCCGTCGGCGGAAACGCCCTCATGTTTGAGCACGGCAGCTGCCGTGCGCCAGAGGATCCGCAGGTCCACGGTGAGGGAGCGGTTGTCCACGTACCACACGTCCATCGCGAAGCGGTCCGCCCACAACACTGCGTTCCGACCGTTCACCTGCGCCCAGCCGGTGATGCCGGGACGCACCTCGTGTCGCCTGGCCTGCTCTGGCGTGTAGCGGTCCAGGTACTCGCGCAGCAGCGGACGGGGACCGACGATGCTCATCTGGCCGAGCAGCACGTTCCACAACTCGGGGAGCTCATCGATAGAGGAGGCGCGCAGGAATCGTCCCAGCGGAGTCAGACGCTGGGCGTCGCTGGCGACCGCGTCCACGTCGCTCGGACCGCATGCGGTGGTCATCGTGCGGAACTTGTAGAGCGCAAATACCTTTGCGTTGCGACCCGGACGCAGCTGCTTGAAGAGCACCGGGGGTCCCAGCTTCGCGCGCACGAGGATCGCCACGACCAGCAGGAGTGGGCTCAGTATGACGAGGAGCAGCGCGGCGACGATGACGTCGCCGACCCGCTTGACGGCGTCATACACGCGATGCGAGCGCTTCACGGTAGAGCTCCTCGTATTCCGCGATGATGCGGGGGAGGGCGAACTCGGTCTCGGCGTGCGCGCGCGCCGCGGCGCCACGTCGCACGACCTCGGCAGGGTTCGCGGCGGCTGCGTCGATCGCCGCTGCAAGCGCAGCGACGTCGTTCTTCGGAACGATCCATCCGCCATCGTCGCCGACGGCGTCCGCGATGCCGCGAGTGCCGGTCCCGATGACAGGGCGGCCGGCCGCCATGGCCTCGAGCACCGAGCGGTTGAGGCCCTCGCGCTCGGAGACGAGGACGAGCGCGTCGGACGCGGCGAGGATCGCCGGGACATCGCGGCGGTAGCCCGCGAAGCGGACGCGCGTCGCGAGCCCGAGTTCCTGCACGCGAGCGCGAATGCGTGCTTCGAGCGGGCCATCGCCGACGAGCACGAGCATCACGCGCGGGTCGCGCACGAGCGCGAGCGCCTGCAAGAGATGCTCGTGCCGCTTTACCGGCGAGAATTCGGCGACCATGGCGAGCACGAAGGCACCGGCGGGGATGTCGAGGCCACTGCGAACGGCTGTGGCCGTCTCCTCACTGACGGAACCCTCGGCGAAACGGCCGACGTCGACGCCGATGCCGGGGATGCGGGCCACGCGCTCGGGCGTGATGCCGCCAAGGGTGCGGGCGGCGTGCTCGTCTTCCGCGTTGATGGTGACGAGGTAGTCGGTCCACGGCGCGGCGAGACGCTCCATCGACCGGTAGACCCAGTGGGGGAGCGGCTTCTGACCCTCGTAGAAGTGGAAGCCGTGGGCGGTATAGATCACGATCGGTCGCTCGGCGCGCGGGGGTGATCGCAGCGCCCAGCGTGTCACGAACGCCGCGATCGGCGTGTGCACGTGCACGAGGTCGTAGTTGCCTGCGCGCACGATGCGGCGTACCGCAGCCGCGGTACCGAGAAGGTTGCGCGGATCGAGAGGGTTGCGGCTCCATGCCACGTCGTACCGGGCGTCGAACGCATCCGCGATCGGCGCGTGGGTGCTCGCGCCGTTGGCGAGCGCGTCGACCCGCCATCCCTGTGATCGAAAGTGCTCGGCAAACGGTACGAGAAACGCCTCGAGCGTGATGGGGACGGTCGTCACGAAGAGGGCGGAGGTCATGCGGGCAGTCCCATCTCAGGCATCGGCGAGGTGGTCTCTGTCGGATGGCTCATGACGACATGCTACCTGACGGACCGCCATGCGACCCGCCTGCGGCCTGCAGGAGGTCGAGAAGACCGTTGACCATAGACTCCTGCGAGACGGGCAGCGGCCGCTCATCGAGGGCCCAACTCATCGGCTGCCCCGTTGAGGCGGCATACCAGTACTCGAGGACCGCAGTGTCGACGTCTTCGGGCGTGAATGCGAGGGTGACTCCGGCCAATCCACGCAGCACCGAAGCCATCTCGCTGTCGGGACTAGCCCCAAGCACCAGAACCGGCTTGCCCGAGGCGATGTAGCCGTGCGTCTTCAGCGGGACGCTGGTGATGTCTTCGGGCCAGGCCAGCAGGAGGGCCACGTCCACACGCGCGAGCCCGGCCGCCACATCACTCGGCTCAAGCCACCCACGGTCATCGACGACGCTGGTCATGCCAAGTGTTCGGGTTGCCTCCCGTGTCTCCTCGTCCGTACCGTTGCCCCACAACCGGATCGACACTCGGTCAAGCTGGACTGCGTCTGCGTCGACGAGGCGCCTGAGCGACTCCAACAGCGGTCTGATGGATCGCTTGTGCGGATACCACACGCCGAAATGGCCGAACACCAGACACCCGTCAGGTGCGCGGGCAGGCAAACCCACCCAAGGGGTGGGATCGACGCCCGTGTACACAGCGCGGACACGCAGGCCCGGGTTACGAGCGCTCAGCGTGTCGGCGAAGGAATTCGTGGCGGCTATGGCTGCACGAGGGGCCTTCATCATTGAGCGCTCGGCAATTCTGTCGAGCATCTTGCGAGCGGTGCCGTAGGGGTAGCTCGGGTTATCAGTCCACAGATCGCGGAAGTCATACACGAGTGTCGCTCCTGACGCGTCGGCGAACAGGCGACCGATGAACAACGCGGAGGGCGGCGGCGTCGACGCGACGATGACGTCGGTCCCGTCGAGTGCGTGCGGATTGGCGCGCAGCCACGCGCGCACGGCTGGAATCCAGGCGCGGTACTTGTCAGGGAACTGCGTGAGCGTCTCGAAGGTGCGCGCGGCGAGACTCACTACGCGTTCGGCGATTCGACCGCGTTCGCGCGCTACCCGTGCGAGGTTGGCATCGGCAGAGAGCCGCGCCGCGGACCGCACGCGAGCCGTTGCTCGTGTGAACGGGATCGAGATCACCTGGTACTTGGGCGCCTGGGAATCCGGTTCGGAGGTGTAGAAGGTCACACGGTGCCCACGGGCCGCCAGTGCCTCGGCGAGACTCCTGGTTCGCTGTGCGTTGACGAATTCGAGACTGACGATGGCTACTCGCATGATGGCCGCTTCGTCGATAACGGGGGCACCCCTACGCACCTGCAGCACGGCGGATTGCCTCGGCGATCGTCCCGTAGCACGTCGCCGGGTCTGCGACGTTCCGAGCCCATGTGACCGTCTCGGGTATCACGAGGGAGTCGCCTCTCTCGATGCGTGCCTCGATGCCTCTCAGCGCACCTTCAAGCTCCGATACGTCGCTGAAGGTCGTGTGAACGGTACCGGGAAGTTGCGCGGAGTACACCACCGGCCGCCCGAAGGCGAGCGCTTCGATAGCCATGCAGCTCACCGAATCGTGCTCGAGGGAGCGGACGAGAACCGAACTTTCCTCGTACAGTCGGTCCATGTCCTCGCGCCATCCGAGGAACTCCACGTTCTCGGGCGCGTCCGCCGTCCACGAGCCGGATCCGCCGACAAGGCGGAAGCGGGCGTGCTTCATCCGTTTCGCGACCTCGAGGAGTGTCGGCCCGTCGTAGAATGCGGCCTGGGCATCTGGGACGTACGACAGGACCGTGAAGCGATCGGGCACGGGCACGATAGTGCGGTCGCGCGGTGCGTTGGGTGCCGGGAGCCATGCCGTTCTGGACGGCACACCCATGGCTGCGAGCTCTTCGCGAAGTGCGTCGGAATCCGCCACGTGCGTCGCCGCGCCCGCGAGTGCCCGAAAGCGTGACAGTCCGGCTTCTGAGCGAGCGTCACGTGCCAGATTCTGTACGTCCGTTCCCAGCCAGTAGTAGACAACTGGGGCGCGCTTGCGTGCGTGCATCATGCTGAAGACGGCATCGAAGACTCGGCCGCGGATGGTACGGGCTCCCGGTCGAAAGCCCACGCGCACGATTACGTCTGCAGCGCGGAAGCGCGATGGGGACAGCATCGCGATGGCGTCACGAAGCGTCTTGATGGCGACGGCGTCGGCTTCGATGTCAGTAAACGTGTTCAGCCCTGACGCGACCGCTGTGGTCCAACGGGCTTGGCCGATGACCAAGGCTCGAAGATGCGCGGGGGGCGCATGCGCCGGAGCACGGACGACACCTGGAGCGTCGCCGAGCACGGGGGAGAAGCTGGCTGCCGCGTGGTGCAATTGCCGACCTCCGCCGGGGTCCTGGAACGCCGCAGGCCAGCCACTCTTACGCCAACGGCTCCCAAGGCATCATCCCATAGAATGGTACTGTGAATCGTACGGTCCCGAAGGGAGCCAATCGCATGCGCATCCTGGTCACCGGCGGCGCCGGGTTCATCGGCAGCAACTTCGTCCGCCGGATCATGAGCGAGCATCCCGACTACGAGGTCTACGTCCTGGACGCGCTGACGTATGCCGGCAATCTCGAGAACCTGGCGGAGTTCCGGGACAACCCGAGGTTCAGCTTCTGGTACGGCAACGTGACCAACGCCGATCTCGTTCATGACCTCATTCACCGAGTGGACCACATCGTCCACTTCGCCGCCGAGTCCCACGTTGCGCGCTCGATCTACGACAACTCGCTCTTCTTCGTGACCGACGTGCTCGGCACGCAGACAATCGCCAACGAGGTCGTGAAGTGCGAGCACATCAAGAAGTTCATCCACATCTCTACCTCGGAGGTCTACGGCAACGCGCTCATCGAGCCGATGACCGAGGATCATGCCCTGAACCCGATGAGTCCCTATGCGAGCGCGAAGGTCGGCGCCGACCGGCTTGTCTACTCGTACTGGGCCACCTGGGGCATCCCGGCGGTCATCGTGCGCCCGTTCAACAACTACGGCCCGTACCAGCACCTCGAGAAGGTCGTTCCGCGCTTCGTCACGAGCGCGCTCGATGGCAAGGATCTCACGGTTCACGGCGCGGGCGGTGCCTGCCGAGACTGGCTCTTCGTCGAAGACACCTGCCGAGCGGTCGATGACATCTTGCACGCGCCGCTCGACACGAGTTCGTGCCACGCGTACAACCTGGGGACCGGGCGAGCCATCTGCGTCGAGCAGATCGCGGAGATGGTCTGCGACATTGCCGGCGTGCCGTACGATCTCATCACTCATATCGGCGACCGGCCGGGACAGGTCCTGAAGCACGTCGCCGATTCGGCGAAAGTGGGCGATCGGTACGGCTGGAAGGCCGACGTGGCATTCGAGGACGGGCTGGAGCGCACCTTCGCGTGGTACCGCGACAACGAGGCTTGGTGGCGCAGGCTTGAGTGGATGAAGCATGTGCCGGTGCGGACCGCTTCCGGCGCCGTCGAGAACCACTAGTGGTCGGCATGGGAGCGTCCTTCCGCCTGCTGGACTCCCGCGACGCGGCTTGGGACGCACTGATCGCGCGTATGCCGCATGACGCCTACCACCTTCGTGGCTACGCGCATGCATGCGAGACGCACGAGCGCGGAACGCTCGCGCTGGCCCTCGTCGAACGTGGGCGCGACGCGCTTGCCGTGCCGGTGATCGTGCGGGACCTGCCGGAGTCGCTCCCGGGAGCTGCGGGCCTCCGGGACGTTAGCGCCCCGTACGGGTACCCGTCGATCGTGTGCACGTCGTCACCGCCCGCGGTGCAGCAGGAACTTCTCGGCGAGCTCCTGAGGGGACTCGCCGAGTCCGGTTTCGTGAGCGCGTTCTTGCGGTGCAACCCGTTCGTGGGGCTCGACGAGGCGGCGCTGCGGGGTAGCGCGGATGTTGTCACCCATGGCGACCTCGTGGTGGTCGATCTCCCGTCCCTCCCGCTCGAGACGACCGGTGGGTTTCGCCCGGACCACCGCCGCGGCATCCGAGTCTTGCGCGAAGCAGGGTTCACCACGCGTATTGACGACAAGAGTCACGTGGAGCTGTTTCCCGGACTCTACCGTGAGCGCATGCTCGCGGTCGGCGCGGACCCGTACTATCTCTTCCCGGACGCGTACTTCCAGACCCTTGCGAGCGAACTCGGCGAGCACATCCGACTGGTGAGCGTCGTGGACGGCAGCGGACGGCTTGCCGCCGCCGCCCTGGTGCTCGTCTGCGGGGAGTTTGCGCACTACCACCTGTCTGCAACACAGGAGGCCTTCCTGCGGGCGGCGCCGATGAAGCTCGCAGTCCTGGGCATGATCGAGCTCTGCCGTGATGCCGGAGTCGCTCGGCTCAACCTGGGAAGCGGATTGGGCGGGCGAGCAGACAGCCTCTTCGAGTTCAAGGCGGGGTTCTCGACCGTGCGAGCACCCTTCCAGTCCGCACGCATCGTCTTGGATGCCAAACGCTATCGTGAACTTGCGGGCGAATCCGACGCTGCCGGCTTCTTCCCGGCGTATCGCAGGGGCTACTGATGGCGGAGTCGGGAGGCTGACGTGTCCACGGAGCTCTATCGCGCAAAGAGCGCGTTCCACGACATCATGGTCACCGATGAGGATGGCGTCATCACGCTGAGATTCGGCGGCCGCAAGCAGAGCTCGCTGGAAGCCGTGTCGGGACTCGAGGCATGCCAGCCGTACATCGACCATCTGCACCTGCCGGTGGCGGTCGCAGACCACGCGGAAACGGCGCTGCTCATCGGTCTGGGGGGCGGCGTGCTCGCCAAGCGCATGTGGCACGACTATCCCGACATGCACATCGACGTCGTCGAAATCGATCCGGTGGTGGTCGAGGTCTCGCGCCGGTTCTTCGGACTCCCTGACGACGATCGCCTGCATGTCATCATCGGCGACGGGCGTGCGTTTCTCGAACAGGGTGACGCCCGCTACGACGTGATCGTTGTCGACGCGTACTTCGAGGCGCTCGCGCCGTACACCCTCGTGACGGAGGAGTTCTTCCGCCTCGTCGCCGAACGCCTCAATCCCGGCGGCGCGATGGCCTACAACGCCGTGGCCGTCCTCCGGGGCCGTGGGAGCAGACCCTTTCATCGTTTCCTGAAGGCCGTCACAGCAGCGTTCGGGAGTGTGTACGTGGACCCGGTCGGATCCCCGTGCGGCGGCGGCCGCGAGAACATCGTCGTCGTGGCGACGCGCGACCCGCTCGATGCCACGTCACTCCGCGAACGTGTGCGGGCGGCCGCCGAGAGCGGCATTCACGTCTCGGGCTTCGCTGAGATGGCCGAGCGCGTGATTGCACCGGCGCTCCCTCGGGGAGTGCGCGCTCTGACCGACGCTGAGGCCCCAAGTGACGGTCTCTTCCACGCGTGACGCGAGCCGGCAGCAGGCTCCTCGATGATAGACTCGTTCCGTCGCTGCGGGAGGGGCAAGCGGCTTCACCTGCAGTAGCCCAAGGAGCTGCGCGTGCGGACTCGTAGAATCATGCTGATCGAGCCACCGGTGACCGTGACGAGTCGCGCGCCGGCCGGCCAGCGAGCACCTGTTGTTCCACCGCTCGGCATCGCATCCGTGGGAGCGGTCCTCGAGAACGCGGGCTTCGACGTGCTCCTCCTCGACGCCTTTGTCGAGGGATTCCGAACTCCGTCGGCGACGATGGATGGGCGCGTCCGCTACGGACTTGCGGACGACGAGATTGCTGAGCGTATTCGCGAGTTCGATCCGGAGATCGTCGGCGTGTCGTGCATCGTGACCAACCGCCACCGGGACGCGCATGCGGTGTGCGCACTCGCCAAGCAGGCGGCTCCCCGGTGCCTCACCGTCATGGGCGGCGCTCACGTCACAACGATGCCGGAGCTGGTGATGGCCGACCCTGCAGTCGACGTCGGAGTCCTCGGTGAGGGCGACCTGACGCTCCTCAAGGTCATCGAGCGCCTCGATGCCGACCAGTCGCTCGCCGGCCTCGACGGCGTGACTTACCGCGCCGGTGGCTCGCTCGTGATCCAGGAGAAGACCGAATACGTCCAGGACCTGGATTCGCTGCCCTGGCCGGCGCGCCACCTCCTGCCGATGGAGTTGTACTGGGAGATCGGCCAGCCGCACGGCGACCTCCTTCGCACCCCCTTTGCGACCGTGATGACGTCTCGTGGCTGTCCGGCCCGCTGCATCTTCTGCTCGTCACTGAAGCTCTGGGGATCGCGCTACCGGCCTCGATCTGCCGGGAACGTGCTGGATGAGCTGCAGCACCTCATCGACGTCTACGGGGTTCGCGAGATTCACTTCGAGGACGACAACCTGACGGCATCCAGACCACGGGCCAAGGAGATCTTTCAGGGGATGGTCGACAGGGGCTTCGATCTGTCGTGGTCGACGCCCAACGGGCTGATGGTGGCGACGCTCGATGAAGAGATCGTCGACCTGATGGCCGCGTCGGGATGCTACGCGGTATCGCTCGCCATCGAGTCGGGTTGTCAGCGCGTTCTCGATGACGTGATTCACAAGCCGCTCGATCTTGAACGGGTGGCTTCCACCGTGTCGCTCCTGCGATCGGCCGGGATCCACACGAAAGGCTTCTTCATGCTCGGTCTGCCGGGGGAGACGCGCGAGGAGATCGCGGAGACGATCGCGTTCGCGCGGGGAGCGGGATTCGACTGGTCCGCGTTCCACATCGCCACGCCGCTCCCGGGCACCGAGATGTATCGCATCTGCGAGGAGCGGGGCTACCTCACCGGTGACTTCGACCTCAGCGAACTGAAGTACACGATCGGCAGCATCAGCACCGAGGAGTTCGACCCCGCGTATCTTGAGGGGGAGTGGGCCCGGGCCGACGAGGAGGTCAACTACGCGGCGAACCCGAACGTGCGCGAGGGCCGACTCGACCAGGCGCTTGCCGACTTCCGGAGGGTGGCAGCACTCTACCCCGGTCATCGCTTCGCCTTCGCGTACCTTGGCCAGGTGTACGAGCGGTTGGGTCGCGTGGACGAAGCTGCGCAAGCCTATGCGACTGCACTGCGCAACGACCCCGAGAACGTGCGCGCACGCGAAGGCGCATCACGGCTGGGGCTGGCGACTCCGTGAGTCGAGCAACCTCATCGCACGGAGCCCCCGGCCCATCGAGCCGCCTCCGTGTCACGTTCGTCGGTTTCGAGGTCTTCTGGATGCGCGCCGTCACTGAAGGTCTGTCCTCCCGCTTCTCCGACGTTCTCGACTACAGATGGGTGCTGTGGCCGTCCACATGGCCGGAACGGGCCCGGTTCGCCCTTGAGATGATGCGCACTGACGTCGTGGTTCGGATCGGCATGCCGTTTGAGTTCGAGAGCGACACGAATCGTGTGTGGTTGCACTGGATCGCCCGATCAAGGCGCGTTCGCGGCGTCAACTACTGGATCGGCTACGACGTGCGGCTTGCCGTCGCGAGGTTCGGCTCGAGGCCGCCCAGCAAAGACGAGAGGCTGGCGCTCACGAGCCTGGTCCACTGGTCGGGCGCACCCAACATGACCGAGGCACTGCTGGCTCTCGGCGTACCGGCCACGACCGTGGTCTTCCCGTCCCCGAGCCGCCCGATTCCGGACGTCGCTCCACCGCTGCCCGAGCAGTTCCGCGCCTTGCTGTACTGGAGGGACCAGACGTGGGAGTACAGCAGTGGTCCCGAACTGCTCGCGGCCGCACGGCGGCTGCCCGAGATCGAATTCGATGTGCTTGTCGCAACGGGTTCGAACATCGGTGACGTCCCGCCGAACATGCACTTCCTCGGTCGCCTTCCCCTCGCGGAGATGGACCGGATGTACGGGCGGGCGGCCGTGGTCGTGCGAGCGGTCGAATGGGACTCCGTGCCCGGAGGCATGGTCGAGGAGGCGCTCCTCTTCGGACGTCAGGTGATCTACTCGTTCGAGTTCCCGCACACGATCCATGTGGCCCATGCGGATGAAGAAGGGCTCGTCGCGGCCTTGGCGGTGCTCCGTGATGCGCATGCCCGCGGGGACCTCCCGCTGAACCTTGAGGGTCGTGACTCCATCATCGACGCGTGGGTTCCCGACACACGGTGGACGGCGCTTCGCGATCAGCTCCTTCGCGTCTCCGGGAGGCCAAGGCCGTGACGTCCGGTCACATAGAGCAAGGCACGCCTCCGGTGGTCGAGACGCCCGAAGTAAGCATCGCCTCAGGGAGCACGCTGACACTGGCCACGAAGGTCGCCGGCCTCGGAACCAGCTTCATCGTCGGCATTCTGGTCGCCCGCATCTTCGGTCCCGAGGGCAAGGGCACGCTCTCGGTGATCATGCAGGTGCCGGGCCTCCTCGTGTTCATCCTCGACCTGGGCATCTCGACGTCGATCATCTACTTCGTGTCCCGCGGTGAGCTGCGACCGGGCATCGCGGTGGCAAACGCGCTGGTGGTTGCGGCGGTCTTGGGCGTCATCGGCGCTCCCTTTGTGTACGTTCTGCTGTCGGGCCCGCTTGCGCTCATCCCCGGCGTCCCTGCCTGGGCGACAGTGATCGCGATCTCCATACTCCCGCTGGGGTTGCTGTCCGCCTGGTTGAGCAGCGTCTCAGTCGGTCTCAGCAACCTCAGGCTGCCGCTGCGCTTCGCGCTGTTCTCCTCCGGGACGACGCTGGTGGGGCTGGCTGTCCTCGCGGCGACGGGACGTGGCAGCCTGACCGGCGTGCTCGCGGTCTCCGTCGCGGGCACCGCCGTGGGCATCGTGGTCTATGCGATGGGACTGCGGCGGCAGCTTCATCCTCTCAAGGTCGACGTGTCGGCTGCGCGAGGCATGGTGAGGTTCTCGACGAAGGCGTACCTAAGCAGCATCGCGGGGCTTCTGCATCAACGGCAGGACATCCTCTTCCTCGGATGGCTCGCGGGGGCGAGTGCCGTCGGTCTGTACTCGGTCGGCGTGAGTTTCGCCGAGCTGACCTGGTACGTGCCGGGCGCGCTCGCATCCGCGATCCTCGCGAAGGGGAGCAGGCGCAGCGACGTCTCGGCGGTTGATTACACAACGCGCACCACGCGGGTCGCGGTGGTGTTCATGCTCGGCACGATAGTGGTGAGCCTCGGCGTGGTCCCGGTGCTGATCCCGCTCGTCTACGGCCACGTGTTCGCACCCGCGATGTACACGTTCTTTGCGCTCACGCCGGGCATTCTCGCCGAGGGCGTCAGCAGCATTCTGTGGAGCTACCAGATCACGCGTGGTCGGATGTACTGGCAGATGGCTGTGGGAACGATGGTTCTGAACATCGCGGCGGTCCTTCTCCTCGTACCGCCGCTTGGAGCGGTGGGTGCAGGGCTCGCTTCGAGCATCTCCTACTCGGCGCTTGCAGTTCTGGTCATCCGACGCTTCTGCGCGGATACCGGGGCCAGCGTTTCCGACGTCCTGGTGCCGAGGAGTTCGGACCTCCGCATCATCGTGCGCACGGCCAAGCGGATGGCGCGGCGAGGGAGTCGTTCTTGATGAACGGTCTACGCATCGCCTACCTCTGCCTTCAGGCCGCGACCGAGGGTCAGGCGAGCTACGCCCACGTCAACGAGATCGCCGCAGGGCTGCGTCAGCGGGGGCACGAGGTCGACGTGTTCCAGCCCTCATTCGGTCCGGGCGACAGTCCGGGACCGCTTCGACGTCTGCGCGACTTCCTTGCAGTCCAGCGGAGGTTGGATCGCCTGCTGGCAGGCTACGACCTCCTCTACATCCGTTCTCACCCGCTGGCGTACCCGACCGCCGCGCGCGCGCGGCGGCAGGGAAGACCGGTTATTCAGGAGTGCAACGGGCCCTACACGGACTTCTACCAGGCCTGGCCCGCCGCCCGTCTTCTGAGCTCGCTCCTGGAGCCCATGGCCCGCCGCCAATACGAGATGGCCGATGCGGTCATCGCCGTCACCCCTGAACTCGCCGACTGGGTGGACCAGGAGGCCTCTCGATCTGACACGGTGGTCGTCCCGAACGGCGCAAACACCGAGGTCTTCCATCCTGACGGGGCAGTTGAGGAGCGACTCCCTGAGCGCTTCGTCGTCTTCTTCGGCGCTCTCGCTCCGTGGCAGGGGGTCGACGTCATGCTTCGGGCCGCGTTGGACCCCGAATGGCCGAGCGACGTCGCGCTGGTCGTCGTCGGAGACGGTAGGCTCCGTGGCCGGGTCGAGGCGGCTGCAGCCGCCAACCCCAGGATCACCTACCTGGGCACACGTCCGTACCGAGCGGTGGGCGGCGTCGTGTCGCACAGCATCGCTTCGCTTGTCGTGAAGCACGTCCCGGCCGGCATGACCCTGAGGATGTCTCCTCTGAAACTGTATGAGTCGATGGCGTCGGGAGTCCCGGTGGTCGTGAGTGACTTTGACGATCTGACGCGCATCATCACGCCGATCGGGGCGGGGCTCGTCGTGGCGCAGGACGAGGCGACGGCGCTCGCTCAAGCCGTCGCTTGGATCGCGCATAATCCCGCGGAGGCCAGGGAGATGGGCCGCCGAGGGCGCGACGCCGTCGTAGCCTCGCATTCGTGGGAGGCTCGAGCTCTTCAGACTGCCGACGTCGTCGACGGCGTCTTCGCGTCGAAGCGCCGGTAAGCCGGCGCCGTCGTCGACTGATCCACTCGGGCCCAGTTGGCTCTCTCGCCTACGAATCGACCGCGGGCTGTCGTACACTGTCTGCTACACACTTCGCGCCCGGAAGGGGAGATTCCCATGGCACTGCCCGAGGTGGAGTTCATCTGGATGGATGGCGCTCTCGTCCCTTGGGCGGACGCCAAGGTGCACGTTCTCACGCACGCGCTCCACTACGGCACGGCCGTCTTCGAGGGCATCCGCTGCTACTCGACAGAGAATGGTCCCGCCGTCTTCCGTCTGACCGAGCACATGGAGCGCTTCGAGCGTTCCTCGCGGATGCTCTTCATGGACCTCGGCTACTCGGTGGACGAGCTTGTCCTGGCCGTTCGTGACACCATCCGAGCGAACAACCTCCCCGCATGCTACATACGCCCGATCGCGTTTCGCGGTTACGGCGTCATGGGTGTCGACCCCATTCCAGCGCCCGTGCAGGTGAGCATCGCCGTGTGGCCGTGGGAGTCGTACCTCGGGGAAGCCGCGCTTGTGCAGGGCGTGGACGTGGGCGTGTCGTCCTGGCGCCAGCGGAGCATCAACGCGATACCCCCGGCGATCAAGTCCTCGGCAAGCTACCTCAACTCGGGCTTCGCGAAGATCGAGGCCAACCGTCACGGTTACGCAGAAGCCATCCTGCTGAACGAAGAAGGCAAGGTCTGCGAGGGCTCGGGCGAGAACCTCTTCATCGTGCGCGACGGCGTCATCTCCACGCCGCCCGTCTCCGACGGCATCCTGGAGGGCATCACGCGCGACTCGGTCATGGTCATCGCCGACAACATGGACTTCCCGGTCATCGAGGAGTCGCTCGTGCGCACCGACCTCTACATGGCCGACGAGATGTTCATGACGGGCACCGCCGCCGAGTTGGTCCCGGTTCGCACCGTGGACGGCCACGTGCTTGGCGACGCCGGTCCGGTCACCCTCGAGCTCCAGAAGACGTACTTCCGCGTGGTGCACGGCGAGGAGCCGGGCTACGAGGAGTGGCTCGAATACGTCTGACAGGATGGCGTGCGGTCGTGGTCGCACGAAGGCGATCTCCAGCGAGGACGACTTCTTCGGGACAGACCTCCGTGTTACCGCGGGGTAAGGTGCCCGCACGTGTCCTTGTCCTCGCCGCGATTGCAGCAATCATCGCTCCGGACGTCTCAAGTCAGTCGCAGAGCGTGGACATCACGGCCACCTTGGTTGGGGTCATCGGTCTGATTGCCGCCATCGCACTGCTGAAGGACCGACCCCCGGATGTCCCGCCAATGCGCCTCACGTTTGCGTGGGGTGCGTTCCTGGCGTGGGCTTTCGTGAGCGCCCTCGCTTCCGGTCGCTTCTGGGCCAGCATGGTCGGCGAGCCCACGAGTATGCTTGGTTGGCTCCTGCTGCTGGCGATGACCGCGTTGGTGATGGCAGCCTCACGCTACGGGCCAGAGGCGCGCAGGTTGCTTGATCGCTACGCGTGGCTGGTGGTGCTCGCCGAGCTTGGGTGGGTCGCCTACGGTCAGGTCGTCGCTTCACCCATGAGCGCGGGTACCTTCTTCAATTCGACGTACCTGGGCGAGGGTCTTTTGCTGCTGCTGCCGTGGACACTGCCAACGGCCGAAGCGCGGGTCGGTGAGCGATGGGCGCGCTTTGGAACCATCGCGCTCGCGATTATCGCGCTGCCGGCAACACGGTCCCGAGTCGCTGGCGTGTTGGCGCTCGCGTGGGTCGCGTGGGCGGTGGCGCGCCGCGTTCGGGCGCGAACCGCGCACAAGCTGGCAGCACTGGGCGCTCTTATGGCAGGCGTCGTTCTCGTCGCGACGCTCGCATCCGGTCCGTCGGGCGTTCTGGGCTCGGCGGGCGATCTCGTCCTCGGCGGGCGGTTATCGATGTTGAAAGAGGGAGCGCTGGCTGTGGGACAGCGCCCGGCGACGGGATGGGGTCCCGACGGCTTCTTCAGCGCGAGGGCGGCGGTGCGGACCGAGGCGATGGCTACCGCCGGTGAGGCCACACTACTCGTGCCGGGAGCGATGGACCCCCACAACTTCCTCGCGTTGGTTGCGGTCTCCACTGGGATTGTCGGGCTTGCGCTGTTCGTGTGGTTCGCACTTGAGACCGTCGGTGTCTGGCGGTGCCGTGTCCGTTCGGGTATCGACGCGGCTCCGGCGATCTGGGCGCTCGGCGCCTGTCTCGTGGTCGGGCTGACTGCTCCGGTCACCTTGCATGTCTGGCCGTTGCTGGCCCTCATGATTGGGATCTCGCTGTCGCAGCCGACGACACCGCACCCCGCGAAGCGGTCGGCGTCGTCGCTGGTCGCCCGACGACGATGGCGCCGGGCGGGCGGGGCGGCTCTAGCGTTCACCGCCCTGACGAGTGCGGTCATGGCGCTCAATGCTGCCACGCGCGCCACCCTCGAGGTGTCGGGCGAGGAGATTTCTCCTGGACTTGCCGCACAGTCGGTCGTGGCGAGTAGTGTATGGAGGCTTGATGCCCACGTCGCGTATCTCACATCGCTGCACACGGGATGGGCGGCGCCGACGGTGCCTTCGTACGCCATGGACCGGATTGACCTCGCCTCGATCGAGCGTGCTGTGTCGCTCGACAAGCACTTCCCAGAGTACGCCCTGAAGCTCGCAGGCACCCGGCGGTACTACAATGAGCCAGCGGAACGCGTCGACGCCGCGTTCGCAGAAGCGTTCCGTCGGTACCCTATCTATCCGCTCGCTCATGCCGAGTACGCTCTCTACCTGGCAACCAACGGGCGAATCGACAAGGCGCGCGAGCACCTCAGGATCGCTCGGCTGGTCGACGACCACGACCCCGGTCGGCTGAGCGCAATCGAACAGGCCGAGTCAATCATCGCAGCGGGCGGTGGATAGGCGTGACACGCTATGCTGTCGGGATGCATGATGCTCCATCCATTCAGGGCAGAAGGAATCCCATGAACGGCAACCCCATGAACGCGGTCACGCTCTACGACACGACGCTTCGTGATGGCACGCAGCGAGAGGGCATGTCGCTCTCGGTCGAGGACAAGCTGCGCATCGCGATGCGCCTCGACGACCTTGGCGTGCACTACGTTGAGGGCGGTTTTCCGGGCTCCAACCCCAAGGACCTGGAGTTCTTCGAGCGCGCCCGGGACCTGAAGCTCGCCAACGCCACCATCACCGCCTTCGGTTCTACGCGGCGCAAGGACGCTGCTCCGGCGGACGACCTCGGGTTGCAGGCGCTCCTGGACGCCGGCACGAGCGTGGTCTGCATCTTCGGCAAGGCCTGGGACCTGCACGTGACTGAGACGCTCGGCGCCACGCTGGAGGAGAACCTGCAGATGGTGGCCGAATCGGTGGCGTACCTCAAGGAGCAGGGGCGGACGGTCTTCTTCGACGCCGAGCACTTCTTCGACGGCTACACGGCCAACCCCAACTACGCGCTTTCGGTCTGCAGGACCGCCGCGGGTGCCGGTGCCGCGGCAGTCGTGCTCTGCGACACCAACGGCGGCACGCTCCCGCACGAGGTCGCGCGCATCGTGCGCCTCGTCGCGCCGGAGGTGGCCGCGCCGCTTGGGATCCACGCCCACAACGATGCGGGCTGCGCCGTGGCGAACTCGCTGGTCGCGGTGGATGTCGGCTGCGTCCACGTGCAGGGCACGGCGAACGGGTACGGCGAGCGCGCCGGCAACGCCGACCTGCTCACAATCATCCCGTCGCTCGTGTTGAAGATGGGGCGCGAGTGCATCACGCGCGAGCAGCTGAAGCTCACGACCGAGGTCTCGCACTTCGTCGCTGAGACCGCGAACATCGCGCCCAACCCGCACCAGC
Source organism: uncultured Actinomycetes bacterium (assembly GCA_963817405.1). Taxonomy (GTDB): domain Bacteria; phylum Actinomycetota; class Coriobacteriia; order Anaerosomatales; family Anaerosomataceae; genus CAWFNW01. The sequence continues at coordinate 546,996 of CAWFNW010000001.1, read as the reverse complement.
CGTACGTCGGTGCGAGCGCGTTCGCCCACAAGGGCGGCGTGCACGTGAGCGCCACAGCCCGCCTCGCGGCGGCCTACGAGCACATCGACCCCTCGCTCGTGGGCAACCTCGCGCGCGTCGTGGTGAGCGAGCTCGCCGGGCGCGCGAGCCTGGTCATGAAGGCGCAGGAGCTCGGGGTGACGCTTGCCGGCGACGATCCCGCCCTTTCCTCGGTGCTGGAGACCATCAAGGCGAAGGAGCACGAGGGCTACACCTTCGAGGCTGCCGACGCGTCGCTTGAGATCATGCTCCGCAAGGCGACCGGCACCTACGAGCCGTCGTTCATGCTCGAGAGCTTCCGCTGCATCATGGAGAAGCGTGAAGACGGCCGAGTGATGACCGAGGCCACCATCAAGGTGCACGTGGAGGGCCACCGCTTCATCGCGACCGCCGAGGGCAACGGCCCCGTGAACGCGCTCGACCGAGCGCTGCGCATCGCGATCGGCCGCTACTATCCGGCGCTCGACGCCATGTCGCTCTCCGACTTCAAGGTGCGCGTGCTCGACGAGAAGAAGGGCACCGGCGCGGTGACGCGCGTGCTGATCGAGTCAACCGACGGCGACAAGAGCTGGGGCACGGTAGGCGTCTCCGAGAACATCATCGAGGCCTCGTGGGAGGCGCTCGTCGACTCGGTCGAGTACGGCTTGTCGCACCCGAAGGCGGCCGAGTGACCTCTACCGCACGCTCGCTCGGCGGCGACCGCAACCTTGCGTTCGTCGTCACCGCACGCTTCGTCTCGCGCCTTGGCGGGACGGCGGTGTGGTTCATCGGCACGTGGGGGACGGCCGCGTACGTCTTTAAGGCCACCGCGGGCGAGCTTGCTGCGATGTCGGCCGTGAACGGCGTGGCGGCGATCATCGGTTCGCTCGTTGCCGGCGTGCTCATCGACCGCTTGGGGCCGCGGAAGGTCATGATCGGCGCCGAGCTTGGGAGCATCCCGCCGGTGCTTGCCATGATGGTGGCGCCGTCGTTCACGATCTTCGTGCTCTGCTCGGCCTGGTTCTCGATGTTCGGCGTGCCCACGTTCACGGCGGGCGCGTCGTTCGCGCCGTACCTCTATCACACGCGCCACGAGCTGGAACGCGCGAACGCGTTCATCGAGGGCGGCTCGTCGCTCGGCTTCGTGCTGGGCCCGGCGGTCGGCGCGTTCGTGTCGAAGGCATACGGCATGCGGCCCGTCTTCTGGGTGATGGTGGTCGCCTCGGTGGTGGCAGCTGGCGCGGCGTGGTTCACGCGCATCGACGAGACCCCGCGCGAGCACGCGTCCGGCGACACCTGGAACAACTTCACCGACGGTCTCCGCGTGGCCTACACGACGCACTCGATCCGCTTCGCGATCCTCATGGGCACCGTCGTGTGGTTCGGGTTCGGCGCCTTCTCGGCGTTGGAGACGCTCTTCTACCGCGACGTGGTGGGCGTCGGTGTCGAGTGGTTCGGCTGGATGAACACCGCGCTCGGCGTGGGGCTCATCTTCGGCGCGGCGCTGCTGCCGCGATTGCCGGACAAGGTCGTGAGCGCGCGCGGCCTCGGAGTGTTCACGGCGCTCGTGGGCGTGGGGATCTTTCTCTACGTGGGCTCCACGAACCTCCGCTTCATCGCGGTGGGCGCGTTCTTTCTCGGCGCGTTCCTCGGCGCGCTGGAGCCGCTCCTGCGCACCCTCCTGCACATCGACTCGCCGCACGAGTACGTGGGACGCGTCGTGGGGACGGCGCAGTGGCACCGGAGCGCCGGCGAGCTCCTCCCGCTCGCGTTCGTGCCCGCGCTCGCGGCGGTCATCGGCATCCAGCAGACGCTCTTGGCGGGCGGCGTGGTCGTGGTTGTGGCGGCGCTTGTCGGCCTCCGGTCGGCGGGGCGCATCGACCGCGCCCGGGATGCAGGCAGGAACCCGGCTGCCTGAGTTGAACTGAAGGTGTGAGGGAATGCGGCTCGGACGCGCCGGGCCTCAGGAACGCGCTTCAGTCCTCAGGGGGGCAGCATGAGGGTCGTCCGCATCTTCCAGGATGAAGACGTTCGCTACGGGCTTGCCGATGACACGAGCGTCACGCTCATCTCGGACGAGCCGTTCGCCGCGTGGGAGCCGGAGGGTGTCGTCCCGCTCGACCAGGCTGCGCTGCTCAGCCCCGTCATCCCAACCAAGATCGTGTGCGTCGGCATCAACTACCGGGCGCACGCACAGGAGATGGGTCACGACCTGCCCAAAGAGCCGGTGATCTTCCTGAAGCCGCCCACGGCCATCACCGGTCCGAACGGCGAGATCCACATGCCGCCGGGCATGCAAACGATCGACTACGAAGGCGAGCTCGCCGCGGTCATCGGACGCCGGACGCACCGCATCTCGCCCGAGGCGGCGAAGAACCACGTGCTCGGCTTCACGTGCGCGAACGACGTCACCTCGCGCCGCCTGCAGAAGGTCGACGGGCAGTGGACCCGGGCGAAGGGCTTCGACACCTTCTGTCCCGTCGGGCCGTGGGTGGAGACCGACGTCGACCCGAGTAACCTCACCATCGAGACGTTCGTCAACGGCGAGCAGCGGCAGAAGGCGTCCACCTCGGACATGGTCCGCGACGTCTACGACCTCGTGAGCTTCATCAGCGGGGTCATGACGCTCCTGCCGGGCGACCTGGTGCTCACGGGCACGCCCGCAGGTATCGGGCCGATGCGGCGTGGCGACACCGTCGAGGTGCGCATCGAGGGCGTGGGGAGCCTCACCAACCAGGTGGTGTAGCGCGCCCCTGCCGTCCGTCAGATGTCACCCGCCGTCCGCCGGACGGCACCCATCATGTGGCACCGCGGTGGTAGCATGTCCACATCATCTTGCGTATCAAGTCGATTCCTGGGGGGACGCCGCCCATGCCTCAAGACCGCCTCCGCACGCCTGACGTCGATGCGCTGCTGGAAGCGTTCCTCGCCCTCGGCAGCCCGGATGACGTCTATGCGTTTCTCAGAGACGTGTGCACGATCCGCGAGGTCCAGGACATGGCCCAGCGGCTCGCGGTGGCACGCATGCTGGCGGCGGGGGAGCACTACACGCGCATCCAGCAGGCCACCGGCGCGTCCACGACCACCATCAGCCGCGTGAGCCGCGCGCTCAACTACGGAGAAGACGGCTACGCCCGCGTCATCGACCGCCTCGGACCGCTTGTTGAGGAGGCGGCCGAGTAACCATGCCGCAGCCGTTCGTCCATCTGCACACCCATTCGCAGTACTCCATGCTCGACGGGAGCGCCAAGGTCGAGGCGCTCCTGGACCGCGCCTGGCAGCTGGACATGCCGGCACTCTCCATAACCGACCACGGCGTCATGTTCGGCGCGGTCGAGTTCTACAAGGCGGCGGTCAAGGGGAATGCTGAGAGCGGGCGCGGTCCCATGCGGCCGGTGCTCGGCTGTGAGATCTACTTCACGCCGGACTCGCGCGAGAAGAGGGACGGCAAGCCCAACCTCTACCACCTGCTGCTGCTCGCCAGGAACGACGAGGGCTACCGCAACCTGATGTCGATGGTGTCAGAGGCGTGGCTCTCGGGCTACTACTACAAGCCTCAGGTGGACCTTGAGCTTCTGGAGCGCTACTCGGACGGGCTGATCGCCACCTCGGCGTGCATGAGCGGGATCGTGAGCAAGTCGCTCGAGCGCGGGGAGACCGAGGAGGCCCGCCGCTGGGCGGAGACGTACGCGCGCATCTTCGGGGAGGGCAACTTCTACCTGGAGGTACAGAACCAGGGCATCATCGCGGACAACGGGGTGTCGCAGAGCGACCTCAACCGGCAGCTTGCCGGCCTCGGCCGCGAGCTGGGGCTGCCGCTCGTGGGCACCAACGACGTCCACTACGTGAGTGCGAACGACTCCATCGCGCAGGACATGCTGCTGTGCATCCAGACCGGCAGGACGCTCGACGACGAGACGCGGCTCAAGTTCTCCTCGGACCAGTTCTACCTGAAGTCCGGGGAGGAGATGGCGGGCGCGCTCGAGGGGTACGAAGAGGCCGTCACCAACACCGCAGCCATCGCCGAGCGCTGCGAGGTCAACCTGGAGTTCGGGAAGATCATCCTGCCGGTGTTCGACGTCCCACACGGCCTGACCGAGGACGTCCACCTGCGCCAGGAGTGCCTCGCCGGGCTCGCGTGGCGCTACGGCGACCCGGTGCCGAATGAGGCGCTCGAGCGGCTCGAGAGCGAGCTCACCGTGATCGCCGACAAGGGGCTCTCCGCCTACTTCCTCATCGTCGCGGACTTCGTGCGGTGGGCGAAGGAACACGACATCGGCGTGGGGCCCGGCCGCGGCAGCGCCGCCGGCGCGATCATCGCCTACGCGCTCGGTATCACCAGCCTCGACCCCATCAAGCACGGGCTCATCTTCGAGCGCTTCCTCAACCCGGAGCGCATGGAGATGCCGGACATCGACATCGACTTCGACGACGAGCGCCGCGGCGAGGTCATCGACTACGTCCGCGCGACGTACGGGGACGAGCGCGTCGCGCAGGTCGTCACGTACAACACGATGAAGGCGCGCGGCGCGGTCCGCGACGCCGGGCGCGTGCTCGGCTACCCCTTCGGCGTGCCGGACAAGATCGCCAAGCAGATTCAGGAAGGCCCTGAGGCCACCATCGACGGCTCGCTCAGGGAGAATGCGGACCTGCGCGCGGACTACGAAGCGGGCGGCGACACGAAGCGCATCATCGACGCCGCGAGGGCGCTCGAAGGTATCGTGCGCGGCGAGGGCGTGCATGCGGCGGCCGTCGTGATCTGCCGCGAGCCGCTGGCCTGCTACGCGCCGGTGAAGCGCGACACCAAGGGCGGCGCCGTCATCACGCAGTACGAAGGCTCGGTCATCGCCGAGCTCGGCCTGTTGAAGATGGACTTCCTGGGCCTGAGGACCCTCACGGTGCTCGCCAAGGCCGTGAAGGCGATCCGCGAGAACCACGGCGTGGACATCGACCTCGACAGCCTGCCCTGGGACGACGCCGAGACCTTCGCGCTCATCCGGCGCGGGGATGTGGACGGCGTCTTCCAGCTGGGTGAGTCGCCGGGCATGCGACAGCTCGTGAAGGACCTGCAGCCGGAGTCGTTCGCGGAGATCGTCGCATGTCTCGCGCTCTATCGTCCGGGCCCGCTCAACTCGGGCATGACGAAGGACTTCGTGGCGCGCAAGCACGGCCGAGCGAAGGTCGAGTACTACGACGAGCGCCTGAAGCCCGTGCTGGAGGAGACCCACGGCACGATGGTCTACCAAGAGCAGGTCATGCGCATCTCGATGGTCATGGCCGGTTTCTCCGCGGCCAAGGCGGACAAGCTCCGCAAGGCCATGGGCAAGAAGCGGCCCGAAGAGATGGCCAAGTGGCGGAGCGACTTCATCGAGGGCTCGGTCGCCGGCGGCTACGACCGCAGGCTCGCCGGGCGCGTCTACGACGACATCGAGAAGTTCGCCGGCTACGGCTTCAACAAGAGCCACTCGGCGGCGTACGGCCTCATCGCGTACCAGACCGCGTACCTCAAAGCGCACTACCCGCTGGAGTTCATGGCGGCCGTGCTCACGAGCTACTCGGGCAAGACCGACTCGATCGTCCGCTACATCGCCGCGTGCAACAGCGCCGGCATCAAAGTCCTGCCCCCGGACGTCAACACCTCGGGCAAGGACTTCACCGCCGTGGGTGACGGCGTGCGTTTCGGGCTTGCCGGCATCCGCGGGGTGGGCGAGGGCGTCGTCGACACCATCGTGGCCGAGCGGAAGCGCGGCGGCGCGTACAGCTCGCTCCACGACTTCCTCAGCCGGGTCGACCTGAAGGCGATGAACAAGAAGACCGTCGAGGCGCTCATCAAGGGCGGCGCGTTCGACAGCACCGGCTACCCGCGCCGCCAGCTGATGGTGCTCATGGAGAGCGCGATGGACGCGGCGCTCAAGGTACAGAAGGATGAGGACAGCGGTCAGGGCTCGCTGTTCGAGGCCGCCGTTGAGGTCCCCGCGCCCGACGGCGTCGAGTGGGACAAGGGCGTGAAGCTCGCCTTCGAGAAGGAGATGCTCGGCATCTACGTCTCGGACCACCCGCTCGCGGAGATCGCGGACCTCATCAAGCGTGCGCGGACGGTCGCGCTCGCCGATGCGGTCGACGCGAAGGACGGGTTGTCGGGCTGGTTCGCCGGGATCGTCACCAAGTCCGAGCGCATCGCTACGCGCGCCGGCAAGCTCATGGGCACGATCACGCTCGAAGACCTCGAGGCCTCGATGGAGGCGGTCCTCTTCCCGCAGGTCTACGAGCGCTATCGCGACGTCGTGCACGAAGACGCGGTCGTGCGGCTGCGCGCCAAAGTGGAGCAGTCGGACCGCGGCCGCAAGCTCATCGTGCACGAGGTCGAGCCGCTCTCCGACGACGGCAGCTTCCGGAAGCCGCCGGCGACCCTCCGCGTGCGCGCGGACGCCGCCATGCTCTCCAACGGCCGGCTCGAGCGCTTCATGCAGACGCTCCGCGATCACACGGGACGCGACCATGTCCACGTGGAGCTCGTCGGCGGCGAGAAGACGCAGGTGATGAAGCTTCCCGCGGACTTCTGCGTGGACGCGGAGTCGGCGTCGCTCCACGCCGAGCTCAAGCAGCTCCTCGGTGCCGGTTGCTGCTGGGTCGTCTGACGCCGCGAGCGCTGTGCGACGGCCTCGTCGCGCATCCGGGGAGGCTCCGCGCCGGCGAGTGACGCGTGCTTGACGGGACTCCCGTGGTTGTGGTACTTCAGTACTGCATCACTCTAGCGTGATAAAGTACCCGAGGTGCGAGGAGGCGACGAGCAGATGCGGCCGGTGACGCCACGAGGCTTCCGGGACGTGCTCTTGCAGGAGGCCGCCGAGCGCGAGGCGGTGACCGCGTCGATGGCGGCGGTCTTCGACGCGTGGGGCTATGCTCCGGTGGAGACCCCGATCGTCGAGGAGTACGCCACGCTCGCGCAGAGCGTCGGGCTCGCGTCCGAGCTCGCCGCCTTCCGCCTCTTCGATCTTGACGGCAGCCTGCTCGCGCTCCGTCCCGAGATGACGGTCCCGATCGCCCGCGTTGCCGCCTCCCGGCTTGCCGAGGAGCCCGGGCCGCACCGCGTTCGGTACGCGGGCCCGGTCTTCCGCGAGAACGTCTCGCTCCGCGGCCAGGCGCGGCAGTTCACCCAGGCGGGCATCGAGCTCATCGGCGAGGGCGGCCCGGCCGCCGACGCCGAGGTCGTCGCGCTTGCGGTGGAAGCGCTGCGGGCCGCGGGCCTCGATGACTTCGTGATCGGCATCGGGACGGTGGCGCTCCTGACCGCGCTCATCGAGGCCGCCGGCCAGGACCAGGCGTGGGAGGACGCGGTCGTCGCGGCCGTCCACGACCGCAACCTGGTCGAGCTCGACCGCCTCGCGGGCGTGCACGGCCTCGACCCCGCGGTCGCCCGCGCGCTCGCACGGGCGCCCCGCCTGCGCGGCGGCGCGGAGGCGTTCGACGCGTGCGAGGTCCTCGTCGCCGCCGCAGGCGCCGAGGGCGTCTTGGCCCCGCTTCGCGAGACCTACGCCATCCTGGACGCCCTCGGCTACGCCGGGCGCGTGACCGTCGACTTCGGGATCATGCGGTCGTTCGACTACTACACCGGCTTCGTGTTCGAGGCCTACGCGCCCGGCGTTGGGGCGCCGCTTGGGCGGCGGCGGCCGCTACGACCGGCTGCTGGCGGCGTTCGGCCGCCCGGCGCCGGCCGCCGGCTTCGCCCTCGGGCTGGAGCGCGTCATGATCGCGCTCGCGGAGCAGGGGGCCACGCCCGCGCTCCAGCCGCTCGACGCGCTTCATGGCGGCGACGCCGGCGCCGCGTTTGCGGCGGCGCACGACCTTCGCGCCGCAGGCTGGCGCGTGCGGATGGCGGTTGGGCGGAGCGGCGCGGAGGTCGTGCGCGCGGCCGAGGCCGCGGAAGCGCACGAGGCGCTCCTCGCTGCCGACGGCGAGATCTGGCGGCTCGACCGCGCCGGCGAGCGCGCGTTGCCGCTCGGACTGCCGCTCGCCGGCGCCCCCGAGCGAGACATGGGCCGGAGGTGCGCGATGATCGCACGCGGACGCACGGGCGGCACCGGCGCCGACGGGACGCGGCCGCTCCGGATGGCGGTCCCGAAGGGTGCGCTGTTCGAGGACTCGGTGAGACTCCTCGCGCTCGCCGGGATCGACACGGGCGACCTCGCGGACCCCGGACGCTCGCTCATCATCTCGGCGGGCGACATCGAGTTCATCATCGCGAAGCCCACCGACATCCCCGTCTACGTGGCGTACGGGGGCGTGGACGTCGCGATCGCGGGCAAGGACGTGCTGGTGGAGGCCGGGCTCGACGTGGTCGAGCTCGCCGACCTCGGCTTCGGCGCGTGCCGCTTCGTCGTGGCAGAGCCGGAAGACGCCGCCGTGAGCATCGAGGAGCTCTACCGCCACCTCGGGGTCATCCGCGTGGCCACCAAGTACCCGCGCATCACCGAGCAGCACTTCGCCGAGCGCGGCGTGCAGGTGGAGCTCGTGAAGCTCCATGGGAACATAGAACTGGCACCGCTCATCGGGCTCGCGGACCGTATCGTGGACATCACCGCGACGGGCACCACGCTCCGTGAGAACCGCCTGCGCATCGTCGAGGAGGTCCTGCCCTCCACGGCGCGCTTCGTCGCCAACGGGGCAAGCCTCGCGACCGACGCGGTGCGCGTGACGAAGCTCGCCGACCGGCTCGCGGCCAGCGCGCCGCGCTTGTAAGGAAGGGTGATCGATGATGATGCGTCGCATCGAACTCGCGCGGGGCAGGCGTCTGGAAGAGTCCGACGTCCCGCGCACCGGCGGCATCGACGCCGAGGTGCTGGGTGTGGCCTCGCGCATCGTCGATGACGTCCGCGAGCGGGGCGACGAGGCGCTTCGCGAGCTCACCGAGCAGTTCGACCACGTGGTCCTCGGGGAGCTCGCCGTGACCGAGGACGAGATCACGGCCGCGCTCGACGAGGTCACCGAGGAGTTCAAGGAGGCGATCGCCACGGCGGCCATCGCCATCGAGGACTTCCACCGGCGCCAGCTTCCCCAGTCGTGGTTCACCACGGATGAGGGCGGCATCTTCCTCGGGCAGAAGGTCACGCCCATCCGCCGCGTCGGCATCTACGTGCCGGGCGGCCGCGCGTGCTACCCCTCGAGCGTGCTCATGAACGCGATTCCCGCCATCGTCGCGGGCGTCGAGGAGATCGCGATGGTCGTGCCGCCGGGTCCCGACGGCCGCGTGAACCCGCACGTGCTTGCGGCAGCGTTCGAGGTCGGCGTCACGGAGATCTACGCGGTGGGCGGCGCGCAGGCCATCGCCGCGCTCGCGTACGGCACCGAGTCCATCCCGCGGGTGGACAAGATCACCGGCCCCGGGAACGCGTACGTCACCGCCGCCAAGAAGCTCGTGATGGGGGAGTGCGGCATCGACATGCTCGCCGGCCCCTCCGAGGTGCTCGTGCTTGCCGACGAGACCGCCGAGCCGGGCTTCGTCGCAATCGACCTCATGGCGCAGGCCGAGCACGACCCACGCGCGGCGACCTACCTCGTCACCACCGACCCCACGCTCGCGGACGAGGTCGAGAGCGCGCTCGAGGACCTGCTCGTCCGACGCGCCGCGCGCCGATGTCATCCGGCGCTCGCTCGTGGATAACGGCGTCATCGTCATCTGCCCGGACCTGGACGTGGCGATCGACGCCGCCAACCTCATCGCGCCGGAGCACCTTGAGGTCATGGTCGCCGACCCGTTCGAGCTCCTCGGCGCCATCCGGAACGCGGGGGCCATCTTCCTGGGGCCCTGGACGCCGGAGAGCGTGGGCGACTACGTCGCCGGGCCCAACCACGTGCTCCCCACCGGCGGCACCGCGCGCTTCTCAAGCCCGCTTTCCGTCGACGACTTCGTCAAGAAGTCCTCGGTGATCTCGTACTCGCTCGAGGCGCTCGCCGTCGACGGCCCCACGGTCATGACGATCGCCGAGGCCGAGGGGCTCGACGCCCACGCGGCGGCGGTCGGGCTCCGCCTGGCGCTCGCCTTCGACGAGACCGACAGCGTGCCCGACGAGGGCGCGAACGACGACGAAGAGGTCTTCTTCAAGCACGAGCGACGTCTCCGGTGACGATGCGGAGGAGGAGTGATGGACCGCCTCAGGCCCGCTCGCGCCGAACTCGAGCACCTCCTCCCGTACGACGCCAAGGAGATCAGCGCCGAGGTGGTGCTGGCCAGCAACGAGCACCCCGACAACCTGCCGGGCGAACTCCTGGAGAAGCTCGCCGATCTCACGCGCGTCATCCCGTACAACCGCTACCCGGACCCGATGTGCACCAGGCTCCGGGAGATGATCGCCGAGGCGAACGGGCTCGACCCGGAAAACGTGCTCGTCGGCAACGGCGGCGACGAGCTCATCTTCGACCTGCTGCTGGCGTGGGCGGGGCCCGGGCGGGTGCTCATCGACCTGCCGCCCACGTTCTCGATGTACGGCATCAGCGCGCGCGTGCTCGGCACGACCGTGGTCGAGATCCCGCGCCTTCCCGACTTCCACATCGACGGGAAGTCGCTCCTCGCTCGGCTGGCCGAAGGCGACGTGGACATCGTCATGATCGCCAACCCCAACAACCCCACCGGCACGCTCGCCCAGGAGCAGCTCCTCATCGACGTGCTCAACGCCACCGACGCGCTCGTGCTCGTCGACGAGGCGTACTTCGAGTTCTCGCGGCACACGATGCGCCCGCACATGGGGCGGCACAAGAACCTCGTCATCCTGCGCACGTTCTCGAAGGCGTTCTCCTTCGCGGGGCTGCGCGCGGGCTACGTGCTCGCGCACGAGGACGTGATCCAGGAGCTCCGGAAGGTGCGGCAGCCGTACTCGGTCAACCGCTTCACGCAGGCCGCGGCCGCGCTCGTCTTCCGCGAGCGGCCGGTGTTCGAGGCGGGCATCAGCCAGCTCTTGCGCAACCGCGACATGCTCGTCACGGGGCTCTCGGCGCTTGAGGGGGTCGAGGTCTTTCCGCTCGGAGGCGAACTTCGTGCTCTTCCGGGTGGAGCACGCCTCGGCGCTCTGGCGCGATCTCTTGCACGAGCACTCGGTCCTGGTCCGCAATCTGGCGCGTGCGCCGGGGCTTGCCGACTGCCTTCGCGTGACGGTGGGGAATGAGAAGGAGGTCGACCGGTTCCTCCGAGCCGATGGAGGAGGTTCTCGCCGGCCGGCGCGCCTCGGCGCTCTTCGGGATGCAGGCGACCGCCTCGCGGCACATGGAAGCAGGTGAGTAGCGTGGGACGAAGCGCGACGATCACGCGGCAGACGAAGGAGACCGACATCACGGTCACCCTCGACCTCGACGGCGGGGCGGCGACGTCGGTTGAGACCGGCGTGCCGTTCTTCGACCACATGCTGGAGGCGCTCGGGCGCCACGGGCTGCTCGGCCTCAGCGTGAGCGCGACCGGTGACCTCGCCGTCGACGCGCACCACACCGTGGAGGACGTGGGCATCTGCATCGGGCAGGGGATCGCGCAGGCGCTCGGCGACAAGGCCGGCATCCGGCGGTTCGGCTCGGCGATCGTGCCCATGGACGAGGCGCTCGTGCTCGCCGCGGTGGACATCAGCGGCCGCGGCCAGCTCCACTACGACGTCGCCGTGCCCATCGAGCTCATCGGGACGTTCGACACCACGCTCGCCAAGGAGTTCATGGTGGCGCTTGCCACGAACGCGGGCATCACGCTGCACGTCCGCGCGCTCGCCGGCGAGAACGCGCACCACATCATCGAGGCGGCGTTCAAGGCGATTGCCCGCGCGCTCCGGCAGGCGTGCAAGCCCGACCCGCGCGTGAGCGGCATTCCCAGCACGAAGGGCAGCCTGTGATCGCGATCATCGACTACCGGATGGGCAACCTCCGGAGCGTGGAGAAGGGCTTCGAGCACGCCGGCGCCGAGGGCGTCGTGGTGACCGACGATCCTCAGGTGGTCGCGGCGGCCGACGGCATCGTGCTCCCCGGCGTCGGCGCCTTCCGCGACGCGGCGGCCAACCTGCGGACAAGCGGCCTATCGCGACGTGGTGCTCGCGCGCATCGCCGAGGGCACGCCGTTTCTGGGCATCTGCCTCGGGATGCAGCTTCTGGCCGACGTCGGGTTCGAGGACGGGGCAGTGGCCGGGCCTCGGTGTCGTCCAGGGCACCTGCGAGCGCCTGCCCGGCGGCGTGAAGATCCCGCACATCGGCTGGAACACCGTCGCGTACCCGAAGGCAAGCCCGCTTTTCGCCGGCATCCCCGAGGACACGGCGTTCTACTTCGTGCACTCCTACGTGCTCAACCCTAAGGACGCCGAGGTGGTGATCGGGAGGACCGAGTACGGCGTGCCGTTCGCCGCGGCCGTGCAGGCAGGCCCCGCGTACGCGGTGCAGTTCCACCCGGAGAAGTCGTCGGCCGCAGGACTCATGGTTCTCGCAAACTTCGGACAGATCGTGGCCCAGAGGAGGGACGCATGATCGTCTTCCCCGCAATCGATGTCCTCACCGGCCGGGCGGTGCGTCTCAAGCAGGGCGACTACGAACGGGTGACCGTCTACAACGAGGATCCCGTGGCGCAGGCGGCGATCTTCGCTGCGGCCGGCGCCGAGTGGATGCACGTGGTCGACCTGGACGGCGCGCGCGACGGCGTCCCCGGCAACACCCGCATCATCGAGCGGATCGTCGCCGAGACCGGCCTCAAGGTGGAAGTTGGCGGCGGCATCCGCTCGCTCCGCGTACTGGATCGCCTCGCCGCGGCGGGCGTCGAGCGGATGGTGCTCGGCACGGTGCTCGTCACGGACCCCATCTTCGTGCGCGAAGCGGTCGCCGCCTTCGGTGACGCGGATCGTCGCCGGCGTCGACGCGCGCAACGGCATGGTCGCGATCGATGGGTGGCGCGCCGGCACGAGGACGCCCGCGGCAGAGCTCGTGACCGAGCTCATCGACCTCGGGCTTAGGCACCTCGTCTACACCGACATCAGCCGTGACGGCATGCAGACCGGCGTGAACCTGCCGGGCTGCCGGGAGATCGCGGCGGCGGCAGGCTTCCCGGTCATCGCCTCGGGCGGGGTCTCCTCGCTCGAGGACATCCGAGGGCTTGCCGCGCTCGGCGACGACGTCGTGGAAGGCGTGATCACCGGGCGCGCCATCTACGAGGGCGCGTTCACGGTCGAGGAGGCGCTTGCCGTCGCGGCCGCCGCCGGCTCCGGCGCGGGACGGGCGTAGCGCGATGCTCATGAAGCGCGTCATCCCGTGCCTGGACGTCCACGAAGGCCGCGTGGTCAAGGGCGTGAACTTCGTCAACCTGCGTGACGCGGGCGACCCGGTGGAGCTCGCCGCCGTCTACGACCGCGAGGGCGCCGACGAGCTCGTCTTCCTCGACATCACCGCCACGCACGAGGAGCGCCCCTACCTGCTCGACGTGGCGCGGCGCACCGCCGAGGAGGTCTTCATCCCGTACACGGTCGGCGGCGGCATGCGCTCGGCCGCCGACATCCGCGCGATGCTCGTCCGCCGGCTGCGACAAGATCTCCATCAACTCGGCGGCGGTCGCAGCCCCGGCGCTGATCACCGAGACCTCGCGCATCTACGGCTCGCAGTGCATCGTCATCGCCATCGACGCGCGTCGCGTGCCCGGCTCGTTCCCGGCGCGCTGGGAGGTCTTCATCGCGGGCGGGCGCACCAACACGGGCATCGACGCGGTCGACGTGGGCCGAGGAGGCCGAGCGCCGCGGCGCGGGCGAGGTGCTGCTCACGAGCATGGACCGCGACGGCACGAAGGACGGGTTCGACATCGACCTCACGCGCGCCATCACGAAGACCGTCAACATCCCGGTCATCGCGAGCGGCGGCGCCGGCGAGCTCGAGCACTTCGCGGAGATCGTCATCGAGGCCGACGCGGACGCGGTCCTGGCCGCAAGCGTCTTCCACTTCGGGACGTTCAGCATCCGTGAGGTCAAGGAATCGATGGCGTCGCACGGCGTTCCCGTGCGGCTGTAGGAAAGAGGCGCGATGGACCGCGAACACGACCTGCTCGAGATCGCCGAGCTCACGTACGACGACGCCGGCCTCATCCCGGCGGTCATCCAGGACCGCGAGACCGGCGACGTCTTGATGGTGGCCTACATGAACGCCGAGTCGGTGGCAAAGACACTTGAGACCGGGAAGACCTGGTTCTGGAGCCGCAGCCGCCAGACGTACTGGATGAAGGGGGAGAGTAGCGGCCACATCCAAGACGTGCACGAGGTGCGCTACGACTGCGACGCCGACTGCCTGCTCGTGACCGTCACCCAGCACGGCCCCGGCGCCTGCCACACCAACGAGCGCTCGTGCTTCTACCGGCGGCTGTACCCGGAGCCGGCGTCGCTTGCGGGTGGAAGCGGCTCCGACGCGCCAGCTGCCGCAGAAGGCCCCACGACGCGTCTGGGAGACGTGCTCGACGACCTCTACGCGGTCCTCGAGTCGCGCAAGGCCGAGATGCCCGAGGGCTCGTACACCGCGAAGCTCCTGGGAGGGCCGCTCGACTCGCTCCTCAAGAAGATCGCGGAGGAGTCCGGCGAGGTCATCATGGCCGCCAAGGACGCCGACCGCGACCATCTGCGCTACGAGATCGGCGACCTCGTGTACCATCTGCTCGTGGTGATGGTGCGCGAAGGCCTGTTGCCGAGCGACCTCGCCGCCGAGTTGGACGGCCGCCGGAAGGGGTAGGCGAAAGAGCGTGCGCGCGAGCTCTGCGATGACCGAGCAGGTGCTGCCCCCGGGCGTTCGGCCGGCGCGCATCGAGCCGCTCTACGAGCGCGTCCAGCACAACCGGGTGAGCGCGGCCGTCTTCACGGTCGCGTTCGTGCTCTTCACGGCGCTCGCGGTGGCGATTCCTGTCGCGCTCCTGACCGGGCTGGTCGCTGCGCTCTGGCTGGCGGTACGCGGGGGAGCGGGCGGCTCCGCGTGGCAGGCCGTCCTCATCGCGGGCAGCGTGGCGTTCGCGCTCACGCTCGTGGCGGCGGTCGCGTGGGTGGCGTATCGCCTCTCGCGCCCCGAGCGTCTCTTGCTGAGGACGCTCCGCGCGCGCATCACGAACAAGGGCGAACTCGCTGACGTCAAGATCGTGCTCAAGGACATGGCGATTGCGGCGGGCTTCCGCCACTCGCCGCAGCTCTACGTCATCGAGGAGCGGCGCGTGAACGCGTTCGCGCTCGGCCGCTCGCACGAGAACGCCGTCATCGGCGTGACCACCGGCTTTGCCGAGCGGCTCACCCCCGACGAGCAGCGAGCCGTCTTCGCCAACCTCATGGCCCGGATCTGCTCGCTCGACATCCGCGTGGCAACCGCGGTCTCGGCGCTCATGGGGCCGGTGTGGGCGGCGCGGGACTGGGACCTCAAGCGCGCACACGAGACATCGCTCGAGCACCGTGAGGATCCCGAGACGGCAGCCGCGCTCGCGATGGCGAAAGGCGGCCGGGCGGGCGCCGTGCCGATCGTGCCGTGGTTCATCGCGCAGGGGCTCTTTGTGCTCGTGACCGAGATCCTCTCCTGGTGGCACCAGGAGACGGCGTGGACGGCGTCGGAGAAAGCGGACGCCGAGGGAATGCTGCTCCTCAAGGACCCGCGCTCGATGCTCTCGGCGCTCACAACCGTGCTCGACGCCGACAACCACGTCCCCAGCGCCGGGGACGCCTACTCGCAGCTCTTCTACTGCTGGGCGGGCTTCGGCTTCGCCCCCGAGGACGACCCGGAATATCGGCGCGTCTCCCGGCTTCGCGAGGTGCTGGGCGCCGAGGGCCTCGCCGAGCGTCCCGCGCCCAACCTCAGTCGGGGAAGCGGCGCGCTCTCGTGAGCGACGGCCACCGCATGCGCGGCCGCACGCTGGCCGCACTCGCACTCGCCCTCGCGCTCGGTGCAGCCGCGTCTCCCGCCACCGCAGCGGCGCTCGCTTCAGGCCGCCACCGACTCGGTCGTGGCGATCACCGCCGGCTCCGATGTGATCGGCAGCGGCATCGTGATCGCGACCGACCGCGTGCTCACCGTCTCGCACGTCGTCGATGGGGGCGCCGGGAGCGAGATGCGCGTGTTCACCGCGGATGCGCTGCTCCCGTTCAGCGTGATCGCGATCGATCGCGACCGCGATCTCGCACTCCTCGCAGTGGACCTGCCCGCCACCATCAAGCCGATCGTATGGGGGTCAAGCACGACGCTCGTACGGGGCCAGGAGGTGATCGCGCTCGGCTTCCCGATCGGGTTCTCGTCGGTCTCGCTCACGAAGGGCGTGGTCTCCTCACCCGAGCAGCAGTTCCGCTCAGCCGTGTACGTGCAGACGGACGCCGCCATCAACCCGGGCAATAGCGGCGGCGCGCTCGTGGACGCCGACGGGCGGCTCGTGGGTGTGAACGTGGCGAAGATCGCGGACGTCGAGGTCGACGCCGTAGGCTTCAGCATCCCGTCCGACCAGGCGCGCGAGTTCGTCCTGGCCTCGGAGCCCGGCATCGCGCTGAAGCTCGACCTCAAGCCGGTCTCCCGCTCGACACGCCGCGCCCTGTGGTTGGCGGCGGGCATCGCGCTGGTCCTGCTCGCGGGGGTCGTACTGCGGTGGCGCGCGGCGAAGCGAGCCAGAGCCCGCGACGCTGAAGGCGGGGCCAGCTCTAGCAACGCACCGCCCGCCGGCGTCACGCGGTGGCGCTTCGCGGTGCGCGGACCCGGCATGTCCAGTGAGTCCGTGATCCGCCTCCCGGGCGTCATCGGCACCGCTGACCACGCCGACCTCCACGTGGACGACCCGGCCGTGTCCCCGTACCACGCGCGGCTCGTGCAGGCGGGCGACGGCGTCGAGGTGGTCGACCTCACCGACGCCGAGGGCCTCTACTGCGCCGAGCTGTGCGTGCCGCGCGCCAAACTCCACCCCGGCGAGAGCGTCCGAGTGGGCGCGACCACCGTCGTCTACGTCGGACGGGAGCGGGTGGTCCGATCGTGACGTCGCGGGCTCTGCGCAGCGTGCTGGCCATCCTCGCGCTCGTGGCGGTCGTCGGCGGGATCGCCATCGGGCTCGTCACCTCCGGCGTGCTCGAGCAGCCGCTCGGTTCGCTGCTCAGGCCGAACAAGGTCCTCCCGTCGGTCCTGCCCACGCTCACCGTGGAGATTCCCGAGCCGCCACGACCCGCCGCGACCGACCCCAACGTGGATGGGATCAAGATCGCCACGTTCCTGGGCGACGCCACCCGCGGTTACTACGGCATCGGGCCAGTTCCGGAGACGCTCAAGGTGATCTGGAAGGCGAGTATCGGCAGCGGGCTTACCGGGGGCACGGGCAAGGAGTCGACGCGGACGGCGCCGGGCGTGCCGGCCGGCATGGTCAAGTGGTCCGGCACCGGATGGACCGGGCAGCCGGCGCTCGTGCGCGAGGGCGGTCGTCTGTACCTGGTCGTCGGCGGCTTCGACCACAACCTCGTGAAGATCGACGCCGAGACGGGCAAGGAGCTGTGGGCCTACGCGTTCGACGACGTGATCAAGGGCAGCCCGACCGTCTTTGAGATGCCGGGCACGGGAAAACTTGCGGTGGTATGCGGCTCCCGGCGCGGCTTCCCGCGCCCGATGGGCGACCCGACCATCGCGCCGGTGCGTTGCGTCGACTTCGAGACGGGCGAGGAGCTCTGGCGCCTCCCCGTGCCGCGCACCAAGAGCTACAGCCGCGACGCGGACTCCAGCCCGATCCTCGTCGGCGACACGCTCTACGTGGCGGTGGAATCGGGTTACGTGTACGCGATCGACCCGACGAAGACCGAGGCGTGGGGCACGCACCGGAAGCCCGTCATCAAGGCAGAGCAGCTCCTCCTGGGCGACAAGCGCGCCGCCTCGCACGGCGGTAACCTCGTCTTGGAGAGCTCGCCCTCGGTGATCGGCGAGACGCTCTACGCCTCCTCGGGCGCGGGCCATGTGTACGGGCTTCGTCTGGGCGACCTGAAGGTGACGTGGGACTACTGGATCGGCTCCGACATCGACGGCTCGCCGGTGACCACAAGTGACGGCCACATCCTGCAGGCGGTCGAGAAGCAGTACATCACCGCGCAGGGCGGGGTGCTCAAACTCGACCCGCGCAAGGACCCCAAAGACGCGCTCGTGTGGTACTTCCCGACGGGCAACCGGACGTTCGTCGACTGGCAGGGGGGCGTGATCGGCTCGGTGAGCGTCAACGATCGAGACGTGGCCGAGAAGGGGCGTCCCGCGCTTGCCGCATTCACAGCCATCGACGGCAACCTCTACGTGGTCTCGCAGGACGAGACGGACGGCACCACGACAAGCCCGCAGGGGAAGGCCGGCGTGCCGAAGGCGAAGCTCGTCTTCAAAGACGCGGTCGGCGGCGCCATCTCCACGCCCATCATGGTGGACGACCACGTCATCGCGGCCGGGTACGACTCGACCGTGCACGTCTACCGAATCGACTACGAGGCCGAGGGTGGCGTTGCGCTCAAGGACCGAGCGGGGAAGGCCTGGAGCGTGGGCGTGACCGAGGTGGCGACGTTCACCGGCGGCGGGAACTACGAGTCGACGCCCATCGTGTGGCAGGGACGGATCTACGTCGGCTCGCGCGACGGGTCGCTGTACTGCCTGGGGGAGTAGAGTTCATGGCAGTAAGTTACCAAAAGTGGTAAGTTACTGCCATGAAACGCGGCATTGCGCTTTGACACGTTGCATTAAGTTGCCACATATGGCATCTTATTGCTATGAAATGGGACGACCTTCTCGGCGCCGTAGGCGCTGAGCCACTCTTCGAGACCGGCCTGCTGCTGGTGGGCGATGTCAATCGTGCCGACGTGATGCGTCAGCTGTCGCGTTGGGTCGTCGCAGGCAAACTCGTACAGCTGCGGCGTGGGCTGTACGCGTTCGCTGGAAGCCAGTCGCGTGGCCTCCGTACCCCGGGGCCCTACGAAATCGCCAATCGCCTCGTGCCCGGCTCGTACGTGAGTCTTGAGCTCAGTTCTTGCCGGCGCTGGCATCATCCCCGAGTACGTGCCCGTCACGACGTCGGTCACCACGGGTCGGCCAGCGCGATTCGTCACTCCGCTGGGAACGTTCGTGTACCGGCACGTGAAGCCTGCGATGTTCTGGGGGTTCGAGAGCGTCGAGTCGGAGCCTGGCCTCCGTACGTTCGTCGCCACGCCCGAGAAAGCCCTCATCGATCTTCTCTATCTCGAACACGACGCTGCTGACCCGGCGTATCTCGAGGAGCTCCGGGTTCAGAACCTGGATAGGCTGCGGTTGGACCTGCTTGAGACGATGGCGGTGCGCTGCGGCGTGAAGCGCGTCATCCAGGCGGTTTCGCTGGTCAGCCAGATGGCGCTCGATGAGCGCGCGTCGTACGGATCGTGGACGCACGCGGAGGGGGATGCCTCGCGATGAAAGAGGAACTTACCCGATACGTGCGGCAGGCTCCTGAGGGGTTCGGACCTTCGGTTGCGCGAGAGTACCTCCAGGCCCGGATGCTTCAGCACATCGGACTCTCGGGGCAGATGACGTCGCTTGCCTTCATGGGCGGCACGGCCCTGCGGCTCCTCTTCGCCGCGCCGCGGTACTCGGAGGATCTCGATTTCGCTCTCGAGGCGAACCGGCAGCACTATGCGTTCGGTGACGTGCTGTCAGCCATCGCGCACGGTTTCGAGCGCGAGGGCTATGAGGTTGAGATCAAGTTCAAGGAGTCGCGGACAGCGGTCGACAAGGCGTTCGTGAAGTTCCCCGGACTGTTGCATGAGGTCGGCCTCTCGCCGCATGCGAGCGAGGTGTTGAGTGTGAAGGTCGAGGTTGACACGAATCCGCCTGCGGGTGCTGTTTCGGTGGTGAGCGAGGTCCGGAGGTTCGTCCTCCTCAGGCTCTATCACCACGACCGCGCGACGCTCCTCGCCGGCAAGATCGCCGCTGTCTTGATGCGTCAGTACACCAAGGGGCGCGATCTGTATGACCTCTTGTGGTATCTCTCGGATCGCTCGTGGCCATTGCCCAACCTGGCCATGCTGCGGAACGCGGCCGAGCAGGGTGGGTGGGAGGATCCCGAGAGCCTCAATGCTGCGGGGTGGCGGGCGGCCGTGCTACGGCGCCTCGGTGACGTGGACTGGGGCAAGGCACGAACCGAAGCGGTTCAGTTCCTGGAGCGGCCCCTTGAAGCCGACTTGCTGGAATGTGCGACGTTCGAACGGCTCCTAAAGCAGTGAGCTCGCTGCGCATGCAGTCGCACCAAGGGCTCCGGGGTGTCTTGACCACAGGCCACGCTCGGTCGTACGATGGTCATACCAGAGTATGACCATCGGGAGCCATTCATGTGCGCGCGAGTCTCGAAGTTCACCATCTCGATGCC
Organism: uncultured Actinomycetes bacterium; assembly: GCA_963817405.1. Lineage (GTDB taxonomy): Bacteria > Actinomycetota > Coriobacteriia > Anaerosomatales > Anaerosomataceae > CAWFNW01. Next base: position 526,634 of record CAWFNW010000001.1, on the reverse strand, counting down.
GGAGGACCTTCTCGCTGGAATCGACGCGGAGGCAGCGGCCCTTGGCGAGACCCGCAGCGGCGTCATCCGCGAGGCATCGGTCCGCTATCTCGAGCGGCGGCATGAAGACGAAGCAGCAGCCGAGCGGCAGCGCAGAGTGGCCGGGGCCATCGCGATGATGAGAGAGCTGGCGCAGCTGCCCTGCTCGGACGAGCGGCCCAGTCTGGAGATCCTCCGCGAGCTCAGAGAGACCGACGGCGCCGGTCGTCCCGCGCGTCCCGTTGCGCCCAAGGGCGAGTGACATGGGTCGTTCGGTCGTGGTCGACGCCTCTGTCGGCGTGAAGTGGTTCAGGACTGAGTTCGCATCCGAGCAGGCGTGGCAGCTGCTGGAGCGGCACGCGTCGGGTGAGATCGATTTGCACCTGCCCGTGCAGTGCATGGGGGAGATCCTGGCTGTGGTCGCTCGCTCACAGAGCGCGTCGGCGGCTCTACGGGCATGGGTGGCGCTCGACATGACCGGCTTCGAGCAGCACGGCTTCAGCGACGAGCTGCTACATGAAGCTCGACGGCAGACGGATGCGCTCGGGTGCGTGTTCTACGACGCGCTCGCGCCGGCGCTCGCGAGCCTTTTGGGGGCCGAGTTCTACTCGGCGGACAAGCGTGCACACGGTGACTTCCCCGGCGTCAGGCTTCTGGTGGGAGAAGACTGAGGGTTGCACGCGCTCGGCTCGCCTGCTAACCTGCACCTCAATCGCATAGCACGCCTGTGATGGGGAGTAGTATCTCGGTCAGCACGGCATAGAGAGTCGGGGATGGTGGAAACCCGACGCGGGCGACCGGCGAAAATGGACCCCTGAGGCTCCGGAGCAACGGCCACTCGGCCTACTAGTTCCGGCGGACGCCCACCGATAGCGGGGACCGGGTATGAAGGCCGATGGAGGCCGGAGTATCGTAGGACGAGTGGTCGGAGCGAGAGGCTCCGGCAACGAGGGTGGTACCGCGGGAGCAGAGCTCTCGTCCCTTGGGGGACGGGGGCTCTTTGTATTCCCCGTCCGTGTCGGAAACCGTTGCACGACGAAAGGAGCAGGGCCATGAGTGAGAAGACGCGCTACGTGCTCGACGAGAACGACATGCCGACGGCGTGGTACAACGTGCAGCCCGACCTGCCCGTGCCGCTGGCTCCGCCCCTGGACGCGGCGGGCAACCCGATGGGTCCCGAGCAGCTCGCGGTGATCTTCGCCATGGAGTGCATCAAGCAGGAGGTCAGCCAGGACCGCTACATCGACATCCCGGGCGCGGTTATCGACAAACTCAAGATGTACCGCCCCTCGCCGCTCCACCGCGCGCGCAATCTTGAGCGCTCGCTCGGCCTGCCTGCGGGCGTGAAGATCTTCTACAAGTACGAGGGCGTCTCGCCGGCAGGCTCGCACAAGCTCAACAGCGCGCTCCCGCAGGCGTACTACAACAAGGCCGAGGGCATCAACAAGCTCACCACCGAGACCGGCGCCGGTCAGTGGGGCTCGGCACTCGCGATGGCGGGCGCGATGTTCGACATCGACGTCGAGATCTTCATGGTGAAGGTCTCCTACGAGCAGAAGCCCTATCGCAAGGCGCTCATGGAGACGTACGGTGCGCGCGTGCACCCGTCGCCGACCATGCTCACCGCGGCGGGTCGCCACGTCCTCGCGATCGATCCCGAGTCGACCGGCTCGCTCGGCATTGCCATCTCCGAGGCGGTAGAGGTCGCCGCCACCAACAGCGACACGCACTACTCGCTTGGCAGCGTGCTCAACCACGTGTGCCTGCACCAGTCGGTCATCGGCCTTGAGGCCATCAAGCAGATGGAGCTGGCGGGCGAGGAGCCGGACGTGGTCATAGGGTGCATCGGCGGCGGCTCCAACTTCGCCGGCATCGCGTTCCCGTACTTCCACCGCCGGCTGAACGGGCTCTCGAAGGCGCGCCTGCTTGCCGTTGAGCCGAAGGCGTGCCCCACGCTCACGGCGGGCGAGTACCGCTACGACTTCGGCGACGAGGCCAAGCTCACGCCGCAGATGCTGATGTACACGCTCGGCCACGACTTCGTGCCGGCGGGTATCCACGCGGGTGGCCTGCGCTACCACGGCGACTCGCCGCTCGTCTCGGCGCTGGTGAAGTCCGGCGACGTCGAGGCCATCGCGGTCCACCAGACCGAGTGCTTCGCCGCGGCCATACAGTTCGCGCGGAACGAGGTCATCCTGCCGGCGCCGGAGAGCAGCCACGCGATCCTCGCGGCCATGAACGAGGCCAAGGCTGCCGCCGAAGCCGGGGAGGACCGCACGATCCTCTTCAACCTGTCGGGTCACGGCCACTTCGACATGTCGGCGTACGAGGCGTACCTGAGCGGCAAGCTCCAGGACTACGACTTCGCTGCCGGCGCGACGCTGTGCGAGGCTGAGTAGAAGCCGGGCGGCGGATGGCTGGGGCACCGCCGCCGTCGCGTCCTCGGAAGAGAGCCCGACACGGTCGGGCTCTCTTCCTGCGGGATGCTCCGGCCAGCGGCACCCCGCCCGTCCGCCCGTCTCACTGCCAGCACGACCGACCGCACGTCGTCCAGGAAGGAAACCAGCCATGACCGAACCGCTGTTGCCGTCCGCCGAGCAGGCGTACTCAAGCCCCGACGCGAAGGGCTTCTACGGCCCCTATGGAGGCACCTTTGTGCCGGAGACCGTCGTCCCCGTGCTGAACGAGCTCACCGAGGCGTACGAGGAGGCACTCGGCGATCCGTCGTTTACCGAGGAGCTCGCGTACCTGCTCAAGGACTACGTGGGGCGCCCCTCGCCGCTCTACAAGGCGGAGCGTCTGGCCGAGGCGGTCGGCCTTGGCGCGGTCTACCTGAAGCGCGAGGACCTCAACCACACCGGCGCGCACAAGATCAACAACACGCTCGGGCAGTGCCTGCTTGCCAAGCGCATGGGCAAGCCCCGCGTGATCGCTGAGACGGGCGCGGGGCAGCACGGGTTGGCTACAGCGACGACCGCTGCGCTCATGGGACTTGAGTGCGCCATCTTCATGGGCACCGAGGACATCCGCAGGCAGTCGCTCAACGTGTACAAGATGCGGCTCTTGGGCGCCGAGGTCGTTCCGGTCGCCGAGGGCACGGGCACGCTCGCCGACGCGGTCACGGCGGCGCTCCGCCACTGGGTGGACCGCGTGGACGACACGTTCTACGTCATCGGCTCGGTGGTGGGGCCGCACCCGTACCCAGCGATGGTGCGTCAGTTCCAGTCGATCATCGGCGAGGAGACGCTCGTGCAGCTGGGCGAGAAGGAGCTCCCCATGCCCGACGCGGTCGTCGCGTGCGTGGGCGGCGGAAGCAACGCGATCGGGATGTTCCACGCGTTCCTGCGCGACGTGCCGCGCGAGTCGCGTCCGCTCCTCATCGGCGCCGAGGCCGCCGGCCTGGGGCTTGACACCGACAAGCACGGCGCGGCGCTCACCAAGGGCACACCGGGCGTCCTGCACGGCTTCTACTCGTACATGCTGCAGGACGCCGAGGGACACCCGCTTGAGGCCTACTCGATCTCCGCGGGGCTCGACTACCCCGGCGTTGGGCCAGAGCACAGCTACCTCAAGGACGAGGGCCTCGTCCGCTACGAGGCGGTCACCGACCGTGAGGCGGTGGATGCGTTCGCGCTGCTCACACGCACCGAAGGTATCATCCCGGCCATCGAGTCGAGCCACGCGCTGGCGGTGCTGCCGCGTCTGGCAGCCGAGCTGGGGCCCGACGCGGTCGTGATCGTGAACGTCTCCGGGCGTGGCGACAAGGACATGGACATCGTGTGCGAGGCGGGGCTCGGCATCGACTGACGCTTACCCGGCGCCGCCACCGCCTCCACCGCCGCCGCCCCCTCCACCGCCCGAGAAGCCGCCACCGCCACCGGACGAGCTCGACATCTGGCTCGTGGCCACCTGCGCGGCCGACGTGAACCCGATGGAGAGTGCGCTCGCCGGCGAGACGCCGCCCATCTGTGACGCGGTCACCCACCATGCGGTGCGGGCGAAGGTGGGGTCGTTGACGATCTCAGGCACGCGGACCCGGAGTGCCTCGATCACCTGCTCGGCGATCCCGAAGACGACCGCCATCACGATGAAGTGCTCCCACAGGATCACGTGCGTGGGGGGCGCCTCGTTGAGGCGGCTGAAGTCGCGCAGGTAGTCGCGCAGGCCGCGGTACTTCCAGTAGAGCTCGTTCGCCGCGGCCGAACGGCGCGGCATCAGAAAGCCGAGCACCATCACGATCGCGCTGCTCACGAAGCCCGCGAAGGCGGGCCAGAACGTCTGCGTGAACATCGTCACGGCGATACCGATACCGAAGAGCAGGATGGCTCCGGCGATGAACACCCACTTGAGGGTGCCGCCCTCCTTGTCGAAGAACCCCTGCGCCTTGGCGGCCTCGGAGACGGCTGCCTTCCACTCGGTCATGCCCGTCGTGAACGCCTGCGGGTGCGCCTTGGCCCACGCCTTGAGCTCGCTCATGGTGAGGCTGCCGTCGTCGCTCACCTCGGTGAAGAGGAGCTCGATGAGCCTGCGCTCGAAGGGGTAGACGGCCTGGCTCGACGCCTTCGCGAGGGTCAGCTGGTACGTCTCCTCGCTGGAATCGGGCAGCAGGCCGAGGAGCCGCTTCTTCGTCTCTGTGATGCGCTCGATCGTGATCACGCCGCGGTTGGTGAGGTCCATGATCGTCGCGACGGTGTCCGAGTCGGTGATGCTGCCGAAGCGCCAGAGCGCGCCCACGAGGGCTGGCGCGAGGTCCGAGGGGAGCTCGCGGTAGTAGCCGCCGGGGAACTGCGGCTTGCGCTCGCGCCCGTGGCGCCACCACAGGATGAACGCGCCCAAGACTGCGACAAGCGGCAGGAACCCGCCGACGACCGATGCGATCGCGATCTGCGTCTTGGCGGCGCGTCGCTGGGCGTTCGCGTTCTCGGCCAACCTGGTCTCCTCGGCGACCGCCTGGTCAAGCTGCGGGGTGTCGATCGTTTGCGCTTGTGCGAGCGCGGTTGCCGGGAACAGGATGCGAGCCTCGACGAAGGTGGAGGGCGGCAGGTCTTCGACGGTGAACCTCGCGAGGCTCATCGCCGGCGGTTCCACGATGCCCGTGAGCGGGCCGTGCGCGTACGCCTTGATGTCCGCCGCCGGGATGCCCGGCGGGAGGTGGACCGCGATGTCGACGCTCCCGACGCCCACCTGCCACCCGTCGCCGATGAACTGCCAGTAGAGCTCCGCAGTGTCGGAATAGCGCTTCGCGGCGCCGAGGGCGACATAGTCGATGACGAAGCGCGCCTGGGCGTCGGCGACATCATGGAAGACCCGCACCCGGAGGGCGCCACCCTCGTCGGTGACGGTGTAGGTGCCCGGCTGGCCGGTCTCGTTCTCGGTAAGGGTGTATGCGCCGGTGGGGCCTTCGACGCCCGTTACGCGAATCTCCGTCGCACCGGTGTTGTTGAGGAGCCACTCGACCCAGGTGAACGAGCCGCTGAAGTCGAAGACGCGCTCCTCGCGGATCTGGAGCGTCCCGTCGCCCGCGACGTTCGCGTCGATCTTCACGCTCGGCATGGTGTACGACTTCGCTAGGGCAGGCGTGGCGAACGCGAGCACCAGGACGAAGGCGGCCAGTAGCGGCAGGACGGCGGTTCGAAGCATCCGGGACGGGCGCATGGGTCCTCCTCCTCGACAGCACTCGCTGGAATCGTACCCGATGCGGGCGCGCGCGACTCGCCTGACCGTCGCTCTGCGATAGACTAAGTCCGGCGCACAACCGCGCCCAACCGTTGCCGGGAGGCGCCAGGGTCATGCGCATCGCGCTCGCACAGATCGACGTGATCGTCGGCGATATCGACGGCAACCTCGCACGGGCGCTCGACGCCACCGAGCAGGCCGCCGCGCGGGGCGCCGACGTCGTCGTGCTGCCGGAACTCGCGCTCACGGGCTACCCGCCCGAGGACCTGCTGCACAAGGCACACTTCATTCGCGATTCGATGGCCGCCGCCGAGTCCTTCGCGAAGCGTGCGGCGTGCCCGGCGGTCATCGGGTACGCCTTCCTCGACGCCGGCGGCGTTCGCAACGCGGCGGCATTCGTGCGTGACGGCAGCATCGAGGCCGTCTATCGCAAGCAGCTGCTGCCCAACTACGGCGTCTTCGACGAGGAGCGCCACTTCGAGCCCGGCGGCGTGGACGTGATCGTCGAGATCGCCGGCGAGCGCTGCGGGATCACCATCTGCGAGGACCTGTGGCTGCCGGACCCCGCGGCCAGCGCAAGGGCAGCGGGCGCGACGGTCATCCTGAACCTCTCCGCATCGCCCTTCCACTCGGGCAAGGGCGTGGATCGTGAGGCCATCTTCGCCGACCGGGCGCGCGAGAACGGGGTGTGGATCGCGTTCTGCAACCTCGTCGGCGGACAGGACGAGCTCGTCTTCGACGGCCGCTCGGCGGTGCTCGCCCCCGATGGGAGCGTCGTGGCGCGTGCCGCGTGCTTCGCGCAGGACATCCTTGTCACCCAAGTGGGCGAGGGCGTGCCGTTCACGCCACAGCGCAACGAGCCCATGGTGAAGGGTGACGAGGAGACCTACGCGGCGCTCGTGCTCGGGCTCTACGACTACATCGCCAAGAACGACTTCACCGATGTGGTGCTTGGGATCTCCGGCGGCGTCGACTCGGCGCTGGTGGCCACGATCGCGGCAGACGCGCTTGGCCCACAGCACGTCCACGGCGTGCTCATGCCCTCGCGGTACTCGTCGCGGGGCAGCATCCGGGACGCGAAGGAGCTCGCCGACGCGCTCGGCATCGAGGCGATCGAGCTCCCGATCGAGCCGGTCTTCGCGGCGACGCTCGCAACGCTGGCGCCGGTCTTCCGGGACGCGCCACCCGACATCACCGAGGAGAATCTGCAGGCCCGCGCGCGCGGCATGCTCTTGATGGCGCTCAGCAACAAGTACGGCTGGCTGGTGCTTGCCACCGGCAACAAGAGCGAGCTCTCGGTGGGGTACAGCACGCTCTACGGCGACATGGTGGGCGGGTTCGCTCCCATCAAGGACGTCTTCAAGACTCGCGTGTACGACCTCGCGCGGTGGCGCAACGCGCGAGGTGCAGTGATACCGGCCGCCACGCTCGAGAAGGCGCCCTCCGCCGAGCTGAAGCCCGACCAGACCGACCAGGACTCGCTCCCGCCCTACGACGTGCTCGATGCGATCCTCGCGGCGTACGTCGAGCAGGACCGCTCGGTGGACGACATGGTCGCTGCCGGGCACGACGCGGCCACGGTCGCGCGCGTCATCCGCATGGTCGATGCCGCCGAGTACAAGCGCCGGCAAGGCCCGCTCGGCATCAAGATCACGCTGAAGGCGTTCGGTCGCGACCGCCGCATGCCCATCACGAACCGGTACCGGGGCTGACATGCTGCACCCGGAGTGGCTGGCGGGCAACGACCCGCGCATGGCAGAGGTCTCAGACCTGCGGCACCGCGTGCTCTTCCTGCCGTTCGGCATCCCGCGCATCGACGAGTGGAACGACCTCGACCCCGCCTCGCGCCACCTCGTCATGTTCGACGACGGTCGCCCCATCGCCTACGCGCGCCTCATCGTGGATGGTGACTCGGCCCAGGTGCGCCAAGTCGCGGTGGACGACGAACGCCAGCGGAGCGGCATCGGCACCGTGCTCATGCGCGAGCTGTTGGATCGTGCCCGCCTCATGGGGTTGGGCTCGGTGTACCTCTACGCGCGGGTGTCGGCGGAGCCGTTCTACCACCGGCTGGGCTTCATCACGGTGAGCGATGACCCGTTCCCGTACGGCCGGACGGGCGTGCCGCACGTGCGCATGGAGTTCCCGCTCGGGTAGAATATGTACGAACCCACCCGACCTCGAGGAGGAGTCCTATGCCGAGCATCACGCGCGACCAGGTCCACGTTCCGGTGGACGTTCCCGCCGAGGCACGCGAGACCTACATCGACAGTTACTTCGCCGCCACACGCGGCACAGGCAGGCTCATGCTGTTCGCGTGCGACCAGAAGATCGAGCATCTCAACGACGACTTCTACGGCCCCGGCATCTCGCTTGAGGACGCCGAGCCGGAGCACCTGTTCCGTATCGGTTCGCAGGGTGTCTGCGGCATCCTCGCCGGTCAGCGCGGCCTGATCGCGCAGTACGCGGCCGACTACCCGGACATCAACTACCTCGTGAAGATGAACTCGAAGACGCACTTGGTGAAGACCTCGGCGAAGGACCCGGCCAAGCACCAGGACGATCCGTACTCGCCGCAGCTGTACGACATCCAGGCCGTGGTCGACCTGCGCGACAACGGCGTGAACGTGGTTGGCGTGGGCTACACGATTTACCTCGGCAGCGAGTACGAGTCGACCATGATGTCGGAGGCCGGTCAGCTCATCGCCGAGGCTCACTCGGTGGGCATGATCGTCGTGCTGTGGATCTACCCGCGCGGCAAGGCCGTCGCCGACGAGAAGGACCCGCACCTGATCGCCGGTGCCGCCGGCGCTGCGCTCTGCCTGGGCGCCGACTTCGTCAAGGTCAACCCGCCCAAGGGGACCGACGAGAAGAGCTCCGCCGAGATGCTCAAGGAGGCCTCGTCTGCGGCGGGCCGCACCGGCCTCGTGTGCGCCGGCGGCTCCACCGTGGAGGCGGACGTCTTCCTGCGCCAGCTGTGGGAGCAGATCCACATCGGCGGCGCCAAGGGCAACGCCACTGGCCGGAACATCCACCAGCGCTCGCTCGACGAAGCCGTTCGGCTCACCAAGGCGATCAGCGCGATCACGCTCGGCGACTGGAGCGTGGAAGAGGCGCTTGCGGTCTTCAACGGCGAGAAGGACTACGCGCTCTAGGGCAAGCAACCGCACGAGAACGTCAATCGCGCGGCATCGCCCCTGGGGCGGTGCCGCGTTATCCTATACGAACGTCGGGGCGACGCCGCGCGGCATGCGGCACAAGGCGAGCGCCCCGGTCACTGACCGCTCACGACCGACCTGGGAGCGCAATGCCCATCTCGGACTGGTTCAAGGCTCGGGAAGAGCGCCGCTACACCGTGACGTCGGGCACTGCCGCCGACGCGCTGCCTGACGGCGTCTGGGTCAAGTGCCCGTCATGCAAGCACACGCTCTATCAGGGCGACGTCGGCCGCTCCCTCAAGGTGTGCCCGCACTGCGACCACCACTTCCCGATGGACGCGGACGAACGCATCGAGTCGCTCGCCGATGAGAACACCTTCGTCGAGACGGACGCCACGCTCGCTTCCGTCGACCCGTTGCGGTTCGTGGCAGGCAAGTCGTATCCCGCCAGCCTGGAGCGCGCGCAGGCGTCGACCGGGCTTGCCGAGGCGCTCATCACCGGACGCGCGCTCATCGGCGGCCATCCCGCAGTCCTCGGCGCGATGGACTTCCGCTTCATCGGCGCGTCGATGGGCTCGGCGGTGGGGGAGAAGGTCGCCCGCGCCTTCGCGCTCGGCACGGCCGAGCGGCGGGCGGTCGTGCTCGCCATCGCCTCGGGCGGCGCCCGCATGCAGGAGGGCATGTACTCGCTCATGCAGATGGCGAAGACGGCTTCGGCGGCCCGGATACACGCCGAGGCGGGGCTGCCCTACGTCGCCATCCTCACCAACCCCACCTACGGGGGCGTCACCGCCTCGTTCGCCACGCTCGCGGACGTGATCGTGGCCGAACCGGGCGCGATGGTGGGCTTCGCGGGCCCGGCGCTCGTGGAGCAGACCACCCGTCAGGGCACGCCGAAGGGCTTCCAGACGGCCGAGTCGCTCGTGACGCACGGGATGATCGATGCGGTCGTGCCCCGGACCGAGCTCACCGCCACGGTCCAGCAGCTGCTGGACTACCTGCTTCCCGGCGGCGTTCCCGACGCCGCGAACGGCGCCGCGTGCGCGATGCCCGTATCGGCGGGTGAGGCGTCATGACCCGCTACATCATGGAGTTCGAGCGCCCGCTCGCCGAGCTTGAGGAGAAGCTTGCCGAGCTCAAGCGTCTCGACCTCGCCTCTGAGGCAGACCTCGCCTCTGAGATCGCCGCGCTGGAGGCTGAGGTCGAGTGGCTGCGCGAGGCGCTCTACCAGGCGCTCTCGCCGTGGGAGAAGGTGCAGGTGGCGCGTCACCCGGACCGGCCCAAGACTCAGGACTACGTCGAGACGCTCATGACCGACGTCTTCGAACTGCACGGCGACCGGCTGCACGGCGACGACGAGGCGATCCTCGCGGCGCTCGCCACCTTCGGCGGCAGGCGTTGCGTGGTCGTCGGCCACCGCAAGGGGAAGACCATCAAGGAGAACATCCGCCGGAACTTCGGAAGCCCCCATCCCGAGGGGTTCCGGAAGGCACGCCGGGCGATGCTCCTGGCCGAGAAGTTCGGGCTGCCGGTCGTGAGCTTCCTCGACACGGCGGGCGCGTACCCGGGCGTCGAGGCGGAAGAACGCGGCCAGGCGTGGGCGATCGCCGAGAACCTTGCGACGCTCGCGGGTCTTCGGGTGCCGGTCATCGCAGTCGGCATCGGGGAAGGCGGCAGCGGGGGCGCGCTCGCAATCGGCTTCGGCGACCGCCTCATCATGCTCGAGCATGCCTACTACTCGGTCATCAGCCCCGAGATGTGCGCGGTCATCCTGCACAAGGACGCGGGCAAGGCGCCGGAGACGGCCTCGTGCCTGCAGATGACCGCCGATGACCTCGTTCGGATGGGGCTCGCGGACGAAGTCGTGCCGGAGCCGCTTGGCGGGGCGCATCGCGATCCCGCGCAGGTCTTCGCCGGCGTCGAAGGTGCGATCACGCGGGCGCTCGGCGAGCTCTGCGCGCTCGATACGGACTCACTCGTCACGGCCCGTCAGGCTCGGCTCTCCTCGTTCGGGGCATACACAGAAGAGGCGCTCGGCACGACCGGCGCCTGACCACCAGGAACGACACCAGGGACGTGATCGTGTGAGCGACGAACTCTGTACGACGCCGTACTGCATCGAGCGCGTGGGCATGCTCTTCAGCGGCGGGCCCGCACCGGCGGCGAACGCCGTGATCTCAGCCGCGGCGCTCTCCTTCCTGAACAGCGGCATCGAGGTCATCGGCTTTCTCGACGGCTACGAGGGGCTCGAGAACTACTCGGCGGAAACCCCGCTCATCGAAGGCGAGAACTACATTCGTCTGACGCGGGACGACGTCTCTGCCATCCGGAACCGCAAGGACCTCATCCTGCGCACGTCGCGCGCCAACCCGGGCAAGCCCATCAGCGGCGTGACCGATCTCGCCGACGAGACGCGCAACCGGAAGCTGCGTAACGTCTATGCGGCGCTCGAGGCCTACGATATCGACGCGCTCGTCTCGATCGGCGGCGACGACACGCTCAAGACCGCGAACTACTTGAAGGAGATGCAGAACGTCGTGGCGGGCCTCCGCCCGATCCGCATCGTCCACCTGCCGAAGACCATCGACAACGACTACTACGGCATCGACTGGACCTTCGGCTTCTTCTCGGCGGCGCAGTTCGCCGCAACCGAGATCCGCAACCTTGGCGCGGATGCCCGCTCCACGCAGGTCTGGTACGTGCTGGAGATCATGGGGCGCAAGGCCGGCTGGCTGACGTACGCCTCCGGGATCGCCGGCGAGGCCACACGCATGCTCTCGGTCGAGGACTACGACGACCTGTTCGACGCCCGCGAAGAAGCAGAGGAGCTCGTCGACCTCATGATCAAGCGCGCCGAGGACGGCCGGCGCTACGGCATCATCTGCATCGCCGAGGGTCTCGCCGACCACCTGCCGGAGGACCTCAAGCCCGACAAGGCCGACGAGCACGGCAACCTCAAGCTCGGTGACGCACAGGTCGGGCGGATCCTCGCGAACGAGATCGAGCGCGTGTACGAGGAACGCACCGGCACCAGGATCAAGGTACGCAGCAAGCAGATCGGCTACGAGGCCCGGTGCGCCGAGCCGAGCGCGTTCGACGTGCTCCTCGGGACGCAGCTGGGCGTCGGCGCCTACCGCGCGCTTGTCGAGAAGGGGCTCACCGGCGTCATGGTGAGCGTCGAGGACCAGCTCTCGCTCAAGTACGTGCCGTTCGGCATGTTGATCGATCCCGAGACCATGAAGACGCGGGTGCGCTACATCGATCGGAAGAGCGACTTCTACAAGCTCGCCCGCGCGCTCGAGTACCAAGGCATGCTCTCCGAGCAGGGTCACTGAGTGACGCGGCCGCCGTCGAGCGGCCAGCGCACAGGTGATACCATGAACATCCGTTCGAGTGCCCGCTTGCACGCTCGCCGAGCAGCCGTATCACGGGAGGTCACGCGCCATGTCCTGGGGTCTTGAGAACCGGTTGTCCCGCATCATCCGGCCCGAAGACGGCCGCACCGTCATGCTCGCCGTCGACCACGGCTACTTCCAGGGACCGACGACCGGGCTCGTGGACGCGTGCGGGTGCATCACCCCGCTCGCGCCGCTTGCCGACACGCTCATGCTCACGCGCGGCATCCTGCGCACGAGCGTCGCGAGCACGCTCGCCACGCCGATCGTGCTCCGCGTCTCGGGTGGCAACAGCGTGCTTGAAGACGACCTCTCCAACGAGACCATCACCACCTCCGTGGAGGAGTGCATCCGCCTGAATGCGGCCGGCATGGCGCTCTCGATCTTCGTGGGCTCGGAGCACCAGCACCAGACGATCGCGAACCTCGGCAAGCTCGTCGACGCCGGCGAGCGCTACGGCATCCCCGTCTTGGCCGTGACCGCCGTCGGCAAGGAGATGGTGCGCGACGCGCGCTACCTGGGCCTCGCCACGCGCATCGCCGCCGAGATGGGCGCGCACATCGTGAAGACGTACCTCTGCGACAACTTCGAGAAGGTCGTCGCTGGCTGCCCGGTGCCGATCGTCGTCGCCGGCGGCAAGAAGCTTCCCGAGCGCGAGGCGTTGCAGCTGGCCTTCGACGCGGTGAGCGGCGGCGCGGCCGGCGTGGACATGGGTCGCAACATCTTCCAGTCCGACTCGCCCCTCGGCATGATCAAGGCCGTGCGCGCGGTCGTTCACGGCGACGCCTCGGTCGAGGACGCGTACGCGGTGTACGAGGACGAGAAGGCCGCGAGCGGGGTGTGCGGCGGCGTCTCGGCTGCCGAGGTGGCCCAGGACCGGAAGTTCTGAGCATGCGCGTCGCCGTCTACCACAACAACAGCGACATCCGCGTCGAGGAGCGGCCCGTCCCTGTGATCGGCCCCGGCGAGATCCTCGTGCACATCCGCGCCTCGGGCATCTGCGGCTCCGACGTCATGGAGTGGTACCGCGTCCCCAAGGCGCCGATCGTGCTGGGGCACGAGGTCGCCGGCGACATCGTGGAGGTGGGCGAGGGCGTCTCGCACCTCTCGGTCGGGCAGCGCGTCGTCGTCTCGCACCACGTGCCCTGCAACACGTGCCGCATGTGCCTCACGGGCAATCACACCGCGTGCCACACGCTCCACACCACCAACTTCGATCCCGGCGGCTTCGCCGAGTACGTCCGCGTCCCCGCGCTGCAGACTGAACGGGGCGTGCTGCTGCTGCCGGACAACGTGACCTACGAGGAAGGCTCCTTCGTCGAGCCTCTGGGGTGCGTCGTGCGCGCGCAGACGCGCGCGGGTGTGCGACCCGGCTCCACGGTGCTCGTGATCGGGAGCGGGATCTCCGGACTTCTCCACATCCGCCTCGCGCTCGCGCTGGGCGCAGGCCGCGTGCTCGCGACCGACGTGAGCGACTACCGGCTGGAGTGGGCGCGGCGCGCCGGCGCGACGGCCGCGTTCGACGCCGCTGCCGCGGCGGACCGCCTGCCTGAGCTCGTGCGTGCGGCGAACGACGGCCGGCTGGTCGACCTCGTGCTGCTGTGCACGGGGGCGCCCTTGGCGATCGCGCAGGGCCTCGCGTGCCTCGAGAGCGGTGCGACGTTCGTGTTCTTCGCGCCGCCGCCGCCGGACTTGCCGCTTGAGATGCCGATGGCGGACCTGTGGCGCCGCGAGGTCACGGTGCGCACCGCGTATGGCGCCGCCCCGGCGGACCTGCAGATGGCGCTCGATCTGATCGCCACCCGCCGGGTGCGCGTGGACGACTTCGTGACCCAGCGGCTGTCGCTTGACGAGATCGCGACAGGCTTCGGCCTCGTGTGCGACGCGTGCGACTCGGTGAAGGTCATCGTCGAGCCGTAGGGCTGCACGTCGGGGTTGCGGTCCGCTACTACTCCCACATCGCGCGCACGCTCGCCCGAATACTCGCCGTCGTCGCCATCGGCCGCGGTGCGCCGTCCTCGGCGTCGCGCTCCGGCGACGCCTGCACCTCGGCGAAGAGCGGCCGCACCCCATCGGTGATGAAGCGTGTGCGCTGCGCGTAGCCGTAGGCGTCGCTCATGCCGCGCCCTGAGGCGTAGTAGCGGAGCGGGTGCGTCACGTAGAGGTGGTCCTTCGCGCGCGTGCACGCCACGTAGAACAGCCGCCGCTCCTCTTCGATCTCCTCGGCGGAGCCGGTCGCCATGTCCGAGGGGATGTTGCCGTCAGCTGCGTGAATCACGTAGACGACGTCCCACTCCAAGCCTTTCGCCGAGTGCATCGTCGAGAGGATGAGGTAGTCCTCGTCCAGAAGCGGCGGACCCGCCAGGTCGCCCGTCCACTGCGGCGGGTCGAGCGTGAGCTCCGAAAGGAAGCGCGTGCGGTCGGCGTGGCGCGAGCCGAGCGCTTCGAGCTGCTCCAGGTCGGCCAGGCGTGCGGTGGCGTTGTCGTAGCGGCGCTCGGCGAGCGGCGAGAGGAACGCGCGCGCGGCGTGGAGTTGCGCGCTCACGTCTCCTGACGGCGCGTGCGCGAGGTTGCGCATGAGCGACACGAAGTCCTGCCACACGCCGTCGGCGGCTTCCGGCGGGCGCCACGAGACCCACACGTCGAAGTCGCCGCCGGCTTCCCCAAGCGCGTCCATCAGCTCCGCGGCGGTCTTGGGGCCGATGCCGGGGACCAGCTGCAGCACGCGCAGCCCCGCCATGGCGTCTCGCGGGTTCTCCGCGAGGCGCAGGTAGGCGACGAGGTCTTTCACATGCGCCATCTCGAGGAACTTCAAGCCCCCGTACTTCACGAACGGCACGTTTCGCCGAGAGAGTTCCAACTCCAAGGCCGCCGAGTGGTGCGCCGCTCGGAAGAGCACCGCCTGCCGCTTGAGCTCGGTGCCGCGCTCGCGGTGCTCCAGGATGCGGTCGATCACGAAGGTCGACTGCTCGGTCTCGTCCTGACACACAGCCAGCACCGGCCGGCCCCCGCCCTCGCGCTCCGTCGTGAGGTCCTTGTCGTAGCGCTCGGGGGACTCGGCGATGATGCGGTTCGTGGCGAGCAGCACCGGCGTGGTGCTGCGGTAGTTCTGCGTGAGCGTGAGGACGGTCGAACCGTCGAAGCGCGCCGGGAACTCGAGGATGTTCTTCACGGTGGCCGCTCGGAACCCGTAGATCGCCTGCGCGTCATCGCCAACGGCGGTCACGCCGGTGCCGTCGGGGCGCAGGAGCGCGACGATCTCAGCCTGGAGCGCGTTCGTGTCCTGGTACTCATCAACGAGCACGCAGTCGAATCGCTCGCGAACGCGCCCGCCGGCGACCGGGTCCGCCAGCAGGCCGTGCCAGAAGACGAGCAGGTCGTCGTAGTCCAAGACGTGCTGCGCCTCCTTGAGATCGACGTAGGCCGCGAACAGGCGTTTCAGCTCCTCGGCGTCGTCCTTGCACCACGGGAACGTCTGGCGAAGCACCTCTTCCAGCCGCGTCTGGCTGTTCACGCAGCGGCTGTAGATGTCGAGGCACGTGCTCTTCTGCGGGAAGCGCCGCCCGCTCTTCTGCGCCAGGCCAAGCTCGGTCCGCGCCACGTGCATCAAGTCTTCCGAGTCGCCGCGGTCGAGGATCGTGAAGTCCGGAGCGAGGCCGATGTCGCCGCCGTGGATGCGCAGCAGCCGTGCTGCCACCGAGTGGAAGGTGCCGCCCCAGACGCGCGCGCCGGAGAGCGACTGCGGGAGCTCCTCGGTCATGGATGCCGCGCGTAGCAGCCCGTCCACGCGGCTCAGCATCTCGCCGGCGGCTCTGCGCGTGAAGGTGAGGAGCAGGATTCGCGAGGGCTGCACGCCGCGCGCGATGAGGTGCGCGACCCGGTGGGCGAGGGTAGCAGTCTTGCCCGTGCCGGCACCGGCCACGATCAAGAGCGGCCCGTCGCCGTGCGCGGCTGCGGCGCGCTGCTCGGGGTTAAGACGGGTGAGGAGCGACTCGGGTGCGACCGCGGGGAGATCGGCGTCTGCGACGGCGTCCGGCGAGGGATGCATGGCTGCCTCCGGGAGCGAACGGGTGTTCGCTTTGGAGTATAGCGAGGCGCGTGGACCGTGTCGAACAGGTGTTCGCTCGGGCGGTGCTGCGCAGGTGCCTAGCGCTCCCTGCTGGGATTGTTGGCGCTTGCGTACGCGTCCACCGCCGTGATGTGTGCTCGCTTCTCGGCGTCCGGCAGGAAGGATGCCGCGAACGAGTTGCGCGCCAGCATGGCAAGCTCGGCCGCGCTGAGCCCCAGCGCCTCGGCCACCGCGAGGTAGTTGTCGACCAGGTAGCCGCCGAAGTACGCGGGGTCGTCCGAGTTGACGGTGACGAACAGCCCCGCGTCCATAAGCCCCCTGAGCGGGTGCTCGGCCATCGCTGCAATGACGCGCAGCTTCAGGTTCGAGAGCGGGCAGACGGTGAGCGGAGTCTGCTCGCGTCGCAGTCGGTCGACGAGGTTGGGATCGTCCAGGCATGTATGGCCGTGGTCGATGCGCTCGGCGCCAAGGAGGTCGAGCGAGTCGCGCACATAGGATGCCGGGCCTTCTTCGCCCGCATGCGCTACCCGGTGATAGCCGCGCTCTGCGGCGGCGGCAAAGACGGCAGCGAACTTGGACGGAGGGTTGCCTACCTCGGCTGAGTCCAGTCCGACGCCGGCGATCACCTCGCGGTGGGTGTCAGCCATCGCCAACACGCGCATCGCATCCGCCGCGGGAAGGTCGCGCAGGAAGCACATGATGAGGCGCCACGTGATCTCGAGATCCCGCTCGCCGTCGCGCAGTGCCGCCACGATGCCGTCGACCACGGTGGAGAACTCGATGCCGCGCATCAGGTGCGTCTGCGGGTCGAAGAAGGGTTCGACGTGGACGACGCCGTCCGCGTGCGCGCGCTCGAGATACGCTCGGGTCAGGTCGTAGAAGTCGCCCTCACTCCGCAGCACGTCGGCGCCGGCGTAGTAGAGGTCGAGGAAGGACTGCAGGTTCGTGAAGTCGTACGCCGCTCGCAGGGCATCCACACTCTCATACGGGAGAGCGACGCCGTTCCGCTCGGCGAGTGCGAACATCAACTCGGGCTCAAGCGTCCCCTCAAGGTGCACGTGCAGCTCGGCCTTGGGCAGGCCCGTCACAAAGGCTCGCAGTATGTCCTGACGCTCGTCGGTCATTGCCCCTCCCGGTCTCGTGACTCCCGACAGCATACCGAACGAATGGATTGGCGGCGCCGCGACCGGACCCTCAAGTTGGGTACTCTCTGAGCAGACACCTCCGGCACCCCGTCGTCTGGAAGGCAGAGCGTGACCTCGGCAGTCCGAACCTCCCGCAGTGTCATCGTCACCTACCTCACCACGACGGCGCTCTTCACGCTTGCCGCGTCGCTCATCTGGGGCATCAACACGCTCTTCCTCATGGGCGCGGGGCTGGACATCTTCCAGGTCATGCTGGTGAACACGGCCTTCACCGTGGGACAGATCATCTTCGAGGTTCCGACGGGCGTTGTCGCGGACACCATCGGCCGCAAGGCGTCGCTGCTGCTGGGATGCTTCACGCTCTTCATCTCGACACTGATCTACGTTGCAGCGGCTCGTTTCGGGTGGGGCATCTGGGCGTTCGCGGGCGCTTCGGTCGTTCTCGGGCTTGGGTTCACCTTCCAGACGGGCGCGGTCGACGCCTGGCTCGTGGATGCGCTCGCCTTCACGGGCTACGAGGGCGCGCGCGAGCGGGTGTTCGCCTGGGGCGGGATGACCTTCGGTGCGTCCATGCTCGCGGGTACGCTCGGCGGCGGCTTCCTCGGGCAGTTGAACCTGGAGCTTCCGTACGTCGTTCGAGCCGTGCTCTTGCTGGTGACGCTTGCCGCGGCCGCCGTGATGATGCAGGATCTCGGCTTCACCAAGCGGCCCCTCGCGCTTCGGAGCTTCGGCACCGAGACCCGTGCCATCTTCGATGCCGGGGTGACGTATGGCTGGGACAACCCCGTTGTCCGGCCGCTGCTCTTCGTCTCGGCCGCCAGCGGGGCCTTCTTCCTGTTCGGCTTCTACTCGTGGCAGCGCTTCGCGCTCGATCTTCTCGGCCGCGAGCTGATCTGGGTGGCGGGCGTGTTGACCGCGATCTCGTCCCTCGCAGGGATCGCCGGCAATGCGCTCGTCCGGCGGGTGATTCGCGACGGCGAGCTCCGCCGGAGTCCCGCGCGCGTGCTGGCGTGGTCGATGGCGATCATCGCCGCGCTCACGGCCGCAATCGCTGCTGTCGGTCTGCTCGTCGGCACTCCAGGCGTGGCGCCGCTGTTCGTTGCCGCGGCTCTGTGGTCGGCCTGGAACGTCGTGTACGGCGTTGTGGGGCCGGTGCGCCAGGCGTACCTCAACGAGCAAATTCCCTCGGCCCAGCGGGCCACGGTGCTCTCACTCGACGCGTTCTTCTCAGATGTCGGCGGCGCGGGCGGTCAGCCGGCGCTCGGCTGGCTGTCGAAAGCGACGTCGATCCCGGTTGGCTGGCTGGTAGGCGCGATCTTCCTCGGGCTCACCGTGCCGGGGTACAGGGCATCCGGTCGGGCACTGGAGCAGGCGAATCGCGCCCAAACCGAGTTGCCGATCGGGCTTGAAGCCGCCGCTCGCACGACTCCGGAGCATGAGTGAAGCTCGACCCACAGTAGGATTGCGGGATGACGGGGAGAGAATAAACTCGGAGCTACCAACACACACGGAGGCTCACATGGCGGTCGCTTCAGATGACGCGCGGACGATAGTATGCCCACTCTGTGGAGTGCCTTATCCCGCACAGTACGGCGGATGCCCGCGTTGCGTGGGGGGAGACCGTGCGGCTTGGAAGGTCGCAGCCATGGTCGGCCTTGCGCTGATTGCCCTCTACGCGATCGCCCAGTACTCCGGTCTTGTGACCGTCGTCGCCTCGCGATTCTGACGCCGGCGAATCCTCCTGCGTGATCGCGGGCCCCTCGGGCGCGACGGCGCGTTGCGCGCAAAGCAAAGGGAGTATCTTCGAGGTCCGCTTGCCGGAGGAGGCGGCGGGGCCGTCGAGTACTCCCACACCACGTATCGGCAGACCGTCGGCGGCACATAAGCGATAGGTCCGCGCTCGAGAAGCCCGAAGTCCTAACGACTCCTGCACATCTTGCTAACGGCGACTTCACAACTCCGCTGCATACTCGGTTCATCTTCTTCATGCGCAACAACCCGGTCGTGGCAGCCGGGTTGTTGCGTTTCCAGGGGTGATATCGCGGTTGGTGCCCGGGGCGGGGATCGAACCCGCATGGAGTTTCCCCCACCGGTTTTTGAGACCGGCGCGTCTGCCTATTCCGCCACCCGGGCACGCCTGCGGATTATAGCAGGGCCGAGCGGGCGTGACTTCCGTATAATCCGGCCCATGGACGTACCCGATCACGATGCGCGCGGCGCCGATTCGAGCGCCGAGACGCATGCCGCAAACATCGCAGCCAACCTGCAGCTCATCGCTGACCTGAGCTATGGCGACGTCGCCTTGGCGCGCCCCAGCGACGGGCGTCTCGTGGTGACCGCGGACGCGCGGCCGATGACCGCGGTCGCGGCCGTCCCTGCATCGCGCGTCGGGCAGGCGCTCGACCGCGCCGATGAGCCCGAGGCCTACGACGCCTGGGAGAACCGCGCGTCGGTCATCGGCACACGGCGGCGCTCGACTCGTGGAATCGTGTTCTTCACGTCGGCCCGGCCGGCCGGCAGCGTGGACGTGCCCATCGGCGTCATCATCCGCGACGTCGTGCAGCAGGTCATCGAGGCGCCGGGCACCATGGAGCTCGCGTTCATGGGCCTTGCCGAGCGCGTCCTGCAGCTGCTGGAGGCCGGGCCGCTCATCGACGTCGACACCGGCGAGCCGTTCACGACCCGGCGCATCGCAGGTGACGGCGTCATCGCCGTCGACGGTCACGGTCTCGTGTCGTACGCGAGCCCGAACGCCGTGAACATCATGGGGCTCGCCGGGTTCGACGGGTCGCTCGTCGGAAGCCGGATGAGCGAGCTCCCGGGCGGCGCGACCGCCACAGGCCCGGTCATCATCACGCCTGGTGCGCGCGAGGTCACGCTGGAGCTTGCCGGACGCGCGCTGCGCTTTCGCGCGATCGGCTTCGCGCCGGGTGCGCTCGTGCTCGTCGAGGACGTCACAGACGTCCGCCGGCGCGAGCAGGAGATCCGCGTCAAGGAAGCGACCATCCGTGAAGTCCACCACCGAGTGAAGAACAACCTGCAGACGATTGCGTCGCTGCTGCGCATCCAGGCGCGGCGGACCACCAGCGACGAGGCGGCGCGGGCGCTCGCCGAGGCGGTGGAGCGGGTCTCGTCGATGGCGGTCGTGCACGAGATGCTCGCCTCGGCCACCGAGGAGTCGGTCGACTTCGCGGAGGTGGCGCGCACGGTCGTCGACATGGTGCGCCGAAGCATGTCGGGCGGCGATGGTGGTCTCCGTGTGCTGACGGAGGGGGAGACCGGGCTGGTGCCTGCGTCGGTCGCCACATCGCTCGCACTCGTGACCGCCGAGCTCGTTCACAACGCCATCGAGCACGGCGTGGGCATAGGCGGCTCCGGCTCGGTTGTGGTGAGCATGCGCAGGCTGCCCGACGCGCTCCACCTGAGCGTGCGCGACGATGGGGCAGGCCTTCCGGCGGACTTCGATGCGGCCACGTCCGCGCACCTTGGTCTCGCGATTGTGAAGACCGTCGTGGAAGACGACCTCCGCGGGGTGCTCGACTTCTCCTCGGGCCGCACGCGGGGCACGACCGTGACGATCCGCATTCCCCTTTGGGCAGCGCCGACAGAAGCGAGCTGAGATATGCGCGTGCTGATCGCCGAAGACGAGGCCATCATCCGCATGGACTTGAGAGAGATGCTCACCGAGGAGGGTCACGAGGTCGTCGGTGAGGCACGCGACGGCGGCGAGGCGATCGCACTCGCGCGAGCGCTCGTGCCCGATCTCATCTTCATGGACGTCAAGATGCCGGGGACCGACGGGATCTCGGCGGCACGCGTCATCACCGCCGAACGCATCGCGCCCGTGGTCATGGTCACCGCCTTTTCGCAACCCGCCTACGTGAGCGACGCGGCCGAGGCTGGCGCCATGGCGTACCTCGTCAAGCCGTTCACCAAGCGCGACATCCTGCCCGCGATGCAGGTGGCCGTGTCTCGCTTCGCCGAGACGCGCGCGCTGGAGGACGAGGTGGCGGACCTGGGCGAGCGGCTCGCCACGCGGAAGGTTCTCGACCGAGCCAAAGGCGTGCTCATGGCCAAGGGCCTCACCGAAGACGACGCGTTCCGCCGCCTGCAGAAGCTTGCCATGGACAAGCGGCGTCCGCTTCGTGACGTGGCCGAGGCGGTCGTGCTCGCGGCCGAGGCCGAGGCCGCGGAGCGCTGATGCGCCGCATTGAGTTCCGCTCGGCAGGTATGCAGGCGCTCGTCGTCGCGCTGCTCCTTGTCGCGAAGGCGCACCTCACGCGGGTGCTCGCGCTGGGCGACGGGCGCGTCGTGCAGGCTCTCATCCTCGAGGGACCGCTCCTGGCGACCCTCGTGATGTTGACCGCGATCGTCGCGGGCAGGTACCGTCGGTTCGCCCTTATCGTGCTCGACGCGGTACTTGCCTCGATCATGTTCGCCACAGCCGTGTACGCGGCCTACTACGACCAGGTGCTGACTCCCGCGCTCGCAAGCATGCTCGGCCAGGCTGCCGACACGATGGACAGCGTGATCGGCCTTCTGCGCCCGGTGCACCTCCTCTACGCGCTCGACATCCCGATCCTGATCGCGGCGGCCCTCGTGCTCAATCGCACGGCAGGACCGCAGCTTGAGCGTGCCCCGGGCGAGAACGCTCGGCATCGCCGCATGGGCGCGGCCGTGATCGCGCTCGCAGTGCTCATCGGAGCCGTGACGTCGGGCGTGCTGATCGCGGGCGCGTGGCGACTGCCGAGCGATGTGAACACCATCGCTGCCGCCAGGCGGTGGGGCCTCCTGTCTTACCAGGTCTCAGCGGGCAAGGGCCTGATCATACGTCCTGAGCCACCCGCACCTTTGGACCCGAAGCAGGTGGCGAAGACGGAAAAGGAGGTTGAGCGCGCGCAGGGCACGCAACCAACCGCGCGGCTGGCCACCTTCGAGGCGGGGGCGTTCGCCGGGAAGAACCTCATCGTCATCCAGGTCGAGGCGCTGCAGTCGGGGCTCATCAACGGCACACTCGCAGGTGAACCGATGGTCCCCAACCTGAGCGCCTTCGCGAACGAGAGTTGGTTCTTCCCCCGCGCGTACTCGCAGATTTCGCGGGGGAACACCTCCGACGCGGAGTTCGTCTTCAACACCTCGCTCTACCCGCCGCCGCAGGAGGCCGCGTCCGTCCGTTGGGGCGACCGCGTGATCCCGTCGCTCCCGCGGCTGCTGAAAGAGCACGGCTACCACAGCGTGACGTTCCACGCGAACATCGCAGCGTTCTGGAACCGCGCCAACCTGTACAGAGCGCTCGGCTTCGACCGGTACTACGATCGCGTGGACATCGGGTGGACGCCCCAGTGGCACTGGGGAAGCTCGGACGAGGTCGTCTTCGACAAGGGCCTCGCCACGCTCCTGGAGCTGCGCAAGCGCGGCGAGCCACTCTACGCGCAGTTCATCACGATGACCTCGCACCATCCGTTCAACTACCCGCCGCCGGAAGACCGGCCCTACCAGGCACCCGCCGATCTCGAGGGGACGCTCACGGGCGACTACCTGTCTTCCATCAGCTACGCGGACGCCGCCGTCGGTGCGTTCCTCAACGATCTCCGGCGGACCGGGCTGTGGGACGACTCCGTGATCGTGGTCTACGGCGACCACTTCGGGGTTCGCAGGCCCGAGGCCGATGCGGAGTCTCGGAGGCTGGCCGAGCTGTTCGGCGGTGGCTACAACATCGTCGAAGTCCTGCGAGTCCCGTTCATCGTCCACCTTCCCGGACAGACCGAGGGGCACATCATCGACACCACGCTCGGCCAGGTGGACATGCTGCCAACGCTCGCCGATCCGCTCGGCATCAACCTCGACGGCATGCCGCACTTCGGGCGCAACGCCTTCACGACGTCCAGAGCGCTGATCGGCCAGCGCGGGGTCGCCGCCGCGGGCTCGATGCTCAATGATCGCGTTATCGTGCAGCCCGGACTGTCGTTCGACGACGCGCGTGCGTGGGACCTCCTGACCGGTGCCGAGGTCGCCCCGGCGCCACGGGACCGCGCGGACTTCGAGACGGTCACGAAGCTCATGCGCCTCTCGCTTGAGTACGCCGACTCGCTGCCCATCCGCGAGGGCGCAGACTCCTCGGCCATCGGGGTCATCCCGAACGAGTAGGTTTCCGCCGCGTTTCGCACGCTCTTCCGTTTCGGCACAGCTGGTGCTAGACTACCGCCACGGCACAACGGCGTGCCCCATAGAGTCACGAGCAACGGCGCTCATCCCGACCACTGACGGTCGGCGGTGGGCGTTTTCGTTTCACACGCGACGCCCGCGAAACGGCAGACAACCGACAGGCGGAGCGGCATGAAGGAGTTCGCGGTCTTCTGGGGATGCACGATCCCCGCTCGGTTTCCCTTCATCGAGAAGGCGACGCGAATCGTGTTTGACGACCTCGGCGCACACGTGCACGAGCTCGAGGGCCACACGTGCTGCCCCGAGGGCGTGCTCGTGAAGGCCAACGACGAGCGCGCGTTCTACACGGCCGCGGCGCGCAACCTCGCCCTCGTGGAGCGCGCGGGCCTCGATGTCGTAACACCCTGCAACGGCTGCTACTCGACGTTCAAGGAGGCGCAGAGCCACCTCGCAACCGAGTGGCGCGACCGGGAGGCCGTCAACGAGCGTCTCGCACGTGAGGACCTGCACTACGACGGGACGCTCCGCGTCGTGCACGCCGCCGAGTGGCTGGCCGACGACCTCGGTGCGGCGCTCGTCGCCTCGAAGGTCACCAAGCCGCTGTGGGGCATGAAGATCGCGGTCCACTACGGCTGCCACCTCCTGCGCCCGAGCCCCGCGGTCCGCTGGGACGATCCGCTCGACCCGACGAAGGTCGAGTCGCTCATCGCCTCGCTCGGCGCACTCCTCGTCGACTACCCCACCAAGATGCAGTGCTGCGGCAACGCGCTCGACCGGGTGGGGGAGCGCGAGGGCTCGCTCGCCTTCGCTCGGCGCAAGCTCTACGACCTCCAGCGCGCCGAGGTGGACGCGCTCGTCGTCGTCTGCCCGTCGTGCTTCCAGCAGTTCGACCTCAACCAAGCAGCGCTCCAACGTGCGAACGAGGGCATCCACATCCCCGTGCTCTACCTGACCGAGCTCATCGCGCTTGCCTACGGGCACGCCCCCGAGGAGATCGGCCTGGACATGCACCGTGTGTCGGTCCAGCCGTTCCTGGCCAAGTGGGGCGCGCGCGAGGTCGACCGCGAACGGTTGGCGGCAAGCTTCGACGTCTCGCTCCTCGGGAAGTGCTCGGCGTGCCAGGCGTGCAAGGACGACTGCCCGGTCTGCAAGATCGACCCCACCTTCCAGCCGACCGAGATCATCAGCGCGCTCGTCCGCGGCGAGATCGACGAGGTCATCGCCGATACGCAGCTGTGGAAGTGCCTCGAGTGCTACACGTGCCAGGAGATGTGCCCAAGCCGTATCGGCATGGCCGAGGTCTTCCGCACGCTCAAGGAGCTCTCCATGCGCGCCGGGACCGGTCCCGAGCAGGTTGCCGCTGCGTACAGCACGTTCCTCACGACCGGCTCGCTCGGCTCCCCACGCGAGTCCGCACGGAGGAAGCTCGGCCTGGCGCCCCTGCCCGCAACCGGCGGCGATGCCATCGCACGCCTGCTCGCCGAAGTCGAGGAGTGAGCCCGATGACGTACGACATGGACAGCTACCTGACGTTCGACCCGACCCGGTACCGCGAGGAGTCGCCGTTCAAGATCCACGGCGGGTGCGGTCTGATGGGCATCTGCGATGAGAGCGGCACGCTCATGAGCGGCGAGGACGCGATCCTTGCGATGGCCGTGCAGCACGACCGCGGCAACGGGCTTGGCGGCGGCTTCGCCGGCTACGGCATCTACCCCGAGTTCCCGGACCATTTCGCGTTCCACATGATGTACCACGACACGACCGCGAAGGACGCCGCCGAGGCGCTTCTGGCCGAGCTCTTCCTAGTCGACCTCGCCGAGCCGATGCCGACCCGCCCGGTCAAGGGCATCACCGACGCGCCGCTTCTATGGCGCTACTTCCTCAACCCCTATCCGGACAAGCTCGACGCCACCGAAGCCTCGGCCGAGGACTACGTCGTGAAGGCCGTCATGCGCATAAACGCGACGGTCGACGGCGCCTTCGTGGCCTCCTCCGGCAAGAACATGGGCGCGTTCAAGGGCGTCGGCTATCCCGAGCAGATCGGCCACTTCTTCCGCTTGGAGGAGTACGCCGGCAACACATGGATCGGCCACAACCGCTTCCCCACGAACACGCCGGGCTGGTGGGGCGGCGCGCACCCATTCACGCTCTTGGACTGGTCGATCGTGCACAACGGCGAGATCTCCAGCTACGGCATCAACAGCCGCTACTTGGAGCAGTTCGGCTACCAATGCACGCTCGGAACCGACACCGAGGTGGCCGCGTACCTGTTCGACCTCATGCTGCGGCGCCACGGGCTGCCGCTGGAACTTGCCTGCAAGGCGCTCGCGTCGCCGCTCTGGGACGAGATCGACCGCATGCCTGAGGCTGAAGCTGAGCTTCACCGTGCACTCCGCCAGGTCTACGGTCCGGCGATGCTGAACGGCCCGTTCGCCATCGTGCTCGGCTTCAACGGCGGCATGGTGGCCCTGAACGACCGCATCAAGCTCCGCCCGCTCGTGGCGGCGCGGAAGGGGAGCGTCGTCATGGTCGCCTCGGAAGAGAGCGCCATCCGCGCCATCATCCCCGAGCCCGACCATGTGTGGGCGCCGAAGGCCGGCGAGCCGACTATCGCCCGGGTACGAGGCGCGGGCGAACCCGTGCACGCGCGGGTGCACCTGTCGCCTGAGGAGATCTCGTGCGCGGTCACCGGCACGGAGGACTCCTGCGACGAGGTCCTGGAGGTGAGCGCGTAAGATGCCGACCACGTTCATTCAGCCCGAGTTCCGGGTGAAGATCGACTACGACAAGTGCCACAAGTGCGGGCGCTGCGTGCAGCAGTGCGGCTGGGGCGTCTACGACTTCAACGAGCGCCCCATCCCCGACGACGCCAAGTGCCGGGCCTGCCACCGCTGCGTGACGTACTGCCCGGCGCGCTGCATCACCATCGAGAAGAACCAGCTCGCGTTTCGCGACAACGACAACTGGTCGACTGCGGCCCGGAAGGCCGTGTGGAAGCAGGCGGAGACGGGCGGCGTGCTCTTGACCTCGATGGGCAGCCCGATGCCGCATGGGAGCATCTTCGACCACCTGCTCTTGGACGCGTGCCAGGTGACGAACCCGTCCATCGACCCGCTCCGCGAGCCGATGGAGCTCCGTACCTACCTCGGACGCAAGCCCGATGCGGTCGCCGTGGAGCCCGACGGCGCCGGCGGTTTCCGGCTGCGTGAGGACGCGGGCATGGCAAAGAACGTCAAGATCGACACGCCGATCATCTTCTCGCCGATGAGCTACGGCTCGGTCTCACTCAACGTGCACCGCTCGCTCGCCATGGCGGCACAGCGACTGGGCACGCTCATGAACACCGGCGAGGGCGGTCTGCACGCCGACCTCTACCCGTACCAGGACAACGTCATCGTGCAGGTGGCGTCCGGCCGCTTCGGGGTCAACTCGGAGTACCTGAACCGGGGTGCGGCCATCGAGATTAAGATCGGGCAGGGCGCCAAGCCGGGCATCGGCGGGCACCTGCCGGGCGAGAAGATCGATCGCGAGGTCTCATCGACGCGCATGATCCCGCAGGGAACCGACGCCATCAGCCCCGCGCCGCACCACGACATCTACTCGATCGAGGACCTGCGCCAGCTCATCTACGCGCTCAAGGAGGCGAGCGGCTACAAGCCCGTCGGCGTGAAGATCGCCGCCGTGCACAACGTCGCCGCGATCGCCTCAGGCATTGTGCGCGCGGGCGCCGACTACATCTACCTCGACGGCTTTCGCGGTGGCACGGGCGCCGCGCCGCAGGTCGTGCGCGACCACATCGGCATCCCCATCGAGATCGCGATCGCGGCGGTCGACCAGCGGCTGCGCGACGAGGGCATCCGCAACCAGGCCTCGATCATCGCCGCCGGCTCCATCCGCTCCTCGGCGGACGTCGCGAAGGCGATCGCGCTCGGTGCGGACAGCGTCGCCATCGCGTCGGCGGCGCTCATGGCGCTCGGCTGCCACATGTGCCACAGCTGCCATACCGGCAACTGCTCGTGGGGCATCACCACGCAGAAGCCGGAGCTCACGCGCCGCATCGACCCCGAGTGGGGCGCTGAGCGGTTGGTGAACCTCGTGACCGCATGGAGCCACGAGCTCCAGGAGATCCTCGGCGCGCTCGGCGTGAACGCGGTCGAGTCGCTGCGCGGTTCGCGTGAGCGGCTGCGCTCGCTGGGGCTGGACGAACAGACCAACCGGGTCCTCGGCGTCAAGCCGGCGGGGATGTAGGGGAGGCGAGATGACGATGACGACAGGTGTGATCGAGGGCTACCGGCAGATAGCGCCGGCAGTCGAGCGCGAAGGCGACGTCGCCACCATCGACGCCCGGGGCATCTACTACCGGCAGCTGAACGAGGCGGTGCGCGAGGAAGTCGCTGCCGGAGCGAAACGGGTGGTGCTGAACGACGTCAACGGCCAGCGCTACATCGGTACCGGCGTTGACGGCACCGGCGTCACGATCGAGGTCCACGGTACCGCCGGCGGCGACCTCGGGATGTTCCTCGACGGTCCGACGGTCGAGGTGTTCGGCAACGCGCAGGATGGCGTGGGCAACACGATGAATGCCGGCAGGGTCGTCGTGCACGGTGACGCCGGCGACGTGCTCGGCTACGGCATGCGCGGCGGCGCGGTCTTCGTGAAAGGCGACGTCGGCTACCGCGTCGGCATCCACATGAAGGCGTACGAGAAGCACGTCCCGGTCATGGTGTGCGGTGGCAAGGCGCGCGACTTCTTCGGCGAGTACATGGCGGGCGGTCTCCTCGTGCTCCTCGGGATGAACACGCAGTTCCCCGAGCAGCCGCTCGTGGGCTCGTTCGTCGGCGCGGGGATGCACGGCGGTGTCATCTTCCTGCGTGGCACGGTCGAGCCGTGGCAGTGCGGCAAAGAGGTGGGCATCGCCGAGGCGACCGAGGAGGACCTGGCGGTGCTGCGCCCGCACATCGAGGCGTACGCGCAGGCGCTCGGTCTGGATGCCGAGGAGATCCTCTCCGCCCCGTTCACGAAGCTCGCGCCGTTCAGTCACCGGCCGTACGGGAAGCTCTACGCGTCCATGTAGGCGATCGGGGACGGATTTCTTGCACTGCACTCACAACCGAAACATGCACGAAACATGTGTCGGATAGCGTGGAAACCACCAAACGTTGTCAACTCGCCCGCATGAAGTCTGGCGAAGACCATTAAGGAGGCACCTACATGGCCGCTGAGTTCGATCGGGACTATGTGCTCACCACCGTCGAGGAGCGCGGTATCCGCTTCATGCGCTTCTGGTTTACCGACGTGCTCGGCGTACTCAAGTCGTTCGCCGTCACCGACAGTGAGCTCGAAGGCGCGTTCGAGGAGGGCATGGGCTTCGACGGCTCCTCCATCGACGGCTTCACCCGCATCCAGGAGTCCGACATGATCGCCTATCCGGATGCGGGCACCTTCCAGGTGCTCCCGTGGCGGCCCGGCGAGAACGGCGTTGCGCGCATGTTCTGCGACATCGTGAAGCCGGACGGCGCGCCGTTCGAGGGCGACCCGCGCTACGCGCTCAAGCGGATACTCGACAAGGCCGCGGGCATGGGCTACACGATGTACGTCGGCCCCGAGCTGGAGTTCTTCTACTTCGCCGACGACAAGGGCCGGGAGCCCCTGGACCAGGGCGGCTACTTCGACCTCACCCCGCTCGACGTCGCGAGCGACCTCCGCCGCGAGACCGTGCTCACGCTCGAGAAGATGGGCATTCCGGTCGAGTACTCGCACCACGAGGTTGCGCCGTCGCAGCACGAGATCGACCTCCGCTACCAGGACGCGCTCACGATGGCCGACGCCGTTATGACGTACCGCCTCGTGGTCAAGGAAGTCGCGCACCAGAACGGCGTGTACGCCACCTTCATGCCGAAGCCTGTCCAGGGCCAGAACGGTTCGGGCATGCACACGCACCAGTCGCTGTTCAGCAAGGACGGCAACGCGTTCTTCGACGCCGACGACCCGCAGGGCTTCAACCTCTCCACCGTCGGCAAGCAGTACATCGCCGGTCTGCTGAAGTACGCGCCCGAGTTCTGCGCCATCACTAACCCGCTCGTGAACTCGTACAAGCGCCTGGTTCCCGGCTACGAGGCCCCCGTCTATGTGTCATGGGCGCGCCGCAACCGTTCAGCGATGGTCCGCGTGCCGATGTACAAGCCCGGCAAGGAAGTCGCGACGCGCGTGGAGCTTCGCAGCCCGGACCCCTCGGCCAACCCCTACCTCGCGTTCGCAGTCATGCTCGGTGCCGGCCTCAAGGGCATCGAAGAGGGCCTGGAACTTATGCCCGAGGCCACGAACGACATCTTCGAGATGACGCCGGAGGAGTTGGAGGCGGCCGGTATCCTGACGCTCCCGGAGAACCTCGGCGCAGCGATCGAGCGCTTCGAGCACTCGGCGGTCATGAAGGAGATCCTCGGCGAGCACATCCACGAGTTCTACGTGGAGAACAAGAAGGCCGAGTGGGCCGACTACCTGAAGAACGTCTCGCAGTGGGAGCTCGACCGGTACCTGTCAGTTATCTAGCGAAGCTTCCGTGTCGAGAGACACGTGAGTGGGTCGTGCGGCTCGCAAATGAGAGCGGCTTCACGTGAAAGCACGGCAATGGCGCCGGGCGGGGACACCCCGTCCGGCGCCTTCGGATACACGGAGCGGAGCGGCGTAGAATCATGCACATGAAGCACGTGCTGCTTGCATGCGATGACGCTCACGCCGTGGCGTGGGCCCGAGACGCGCTTGCGGGGATCGACGCCGAGCTCGTCACGGTGTCGCTCGATGAGGCACGGTCACGACTGGCGGACGGCGGTTTCGACGGCGCTGTGGTCGACGTCGGACGGAGCCCCGAGACGGTCACCGGCATGCTCGAGCGGATCGCTGCCGAAGGTGTCGAGCTGCGGATCCTGCTCCTGGTTGAGCCCGCGACCCTCCCCGCACTTCGGCTCCCCGTCACCTTCCGGTGCGACTTCGCGGTGCGCACGGCATCGCCGGCGGAGCTCGCGGCCCGCCTGCGCGCGCTCGTCTGGCCGGGCGAGGAGGCGGCTCCCAAGGACGTCATCCGCATCGACGCGCTTTCGCTTAACGTCGCTACGTACCAGGTGGCGATCGCCGGCGAGCCGGTCGAGTTCACCTTCCAGGAGTACGAGCTCTTCAAGTTCCTCGTCACGCACCCGAACCGCGTGTACGGGCGCGAGGTGCTCCTCCGCCGAGTGTGGGGGACCGACTACTTCGGCGGCGCGAGGACGGTCGACGTCCACGTGCGGCGGGTGCGCTCGAAGCTCGGGCCGGAGATTGCGCGGCGGCTCGAGACCGTGCGCAACGTGGGCTACCTCTGGCGGAGCTAAGCCGCAGTGCTCTGCTTGTTGACGATTCCGAGGAAGCGGTAGCTCACGCCGCTCTCCTTCGTGCACTCGCCCTCGATGCCATGGCTTGCCATGAACGCGCACATCTGGTCGGGCGTCATGAAGGCCGCAGGCTCCCCGAGGAGCCGCTCGCCGACAGCGATGAGCCGCATCGCGACCCCGCTCGGGTCGAGGTCGAGTACCAGCACGCGCCCCTCGGGACGCACGACGCGGGCAAACTCGGCGACGGCGCCTGCCTGGTCGCGGAAGTGGTGGAACGCATCGGTCACGATGAGCGCGTCGAAGGAGTCGTCGGCGAACGGGATTGACTCGGCGGTGCCGCTCACAGCGTGAATCCGCGCGTCGCCCGGCACGTGGTCGAGCATTTGCGGCGTCGGGTCGAGCACCGTCATCTGCGCGGGGAGCGCGCCGGCAAGCAGCAGCGCGAGCTGCCCCGCGCCACCACCGACGTCGAGCACGGCGCCCCCGTGTTCGGGTATCGCAGGTTGCAGCCACTCGGCGATGCGCCGAGCGTCGTCTGATGTGAAACGGTCGCCGTAGCGCCGGATGAGCGGCGCTGCCCAGTTGAAGAAGCCCACGTCGGTCCCCTCGGGTAGAATCGGAACGTGTTATCACCTTGTGCCAGAAGGTACCCGAAAGGCCGTCCCTCATGTCCAAACGCACTCTCGCCGTGATCGACGGCAACAGCCTCCTGCACCGCGCGTACCACGCGCTGCCGCCGTCGATGACGGCACCCGACGGGCGGCCGACGAACGCGGTCTTCGGGTTCGTGTCGATGCTCCTCAAGATGGTGGCCGACTTGAAGCCCGAGGGTGTCGTCGTCGCCTTCGACCTGGGGAAGCCGGCGTTTCGCACTGATGCGCTCGCCGCCTACAAGATCCAGCGACCGCCGACGGAGCGCGACCTCAAGTCGCAGTTCCCGATGGTGAAGGAGCTGCTCGGCGCGCTCGGCGTGCCCATCGTGGAGGTCGAGGGCTGGGAGGGCGACGACGTCTTGGGCACGCTCGCTCGGCAGGGGACGGCAGAGGGGCTCCACGTGTTGCTCGTGACCGGCGACAAGGACGCGCTGCAGCTGGTGACCGACGACGTCCAGGTCGTGAGCACGAAGAAGGGCATCACCGACATCGTCGTCTACGACCGCGACGCTGTCGTCGAGCGCTACGGCGTCACGCCCGAGCAGGTGCCGGACTTCCTGGGCCTCAAGGGCGACACCTCGGACAACATCCCCGGCGTTGCGGGCGTGGGCGAGAAGACCGCCGCCAAGCTGCTCCAGGAGTACGGCACCCTCGATGCGGTGTTGGAGCATGCGGACGCGATCAAGGGGAAGCTGGGTGAGAACCTGCGCGAGCACGCCGACGCCGCGCGGGCCAGCCGGGTGGTGGCCACCATCCGCTGCGACGTGCCCGTGGACATCGATCTTGCGAGCGTGCGCTTTGGCGATTTCGATCCGGACATGGCGGTCACTGCGCTCTCCGAGCTCGCGTTCACGTCGATGGTGGAGCGGGTGATGGCGCTCAAAGGGCGTCGCGACTGCGTCGGCGAGCCCGCGAGTGATGAAGAGCCTGCGGCGCCTCGGGCCGCTCAGTGGCGCGAACTCACGGGCGCTGCAGCCTTCGAGCACGTCGCAGCGCTCATGCAGGACCCGCCACCAGGCTGGATCGGCGTCGCACCGGGCGACGCGGCCAGCGACTGCCTCTTCGTCGACGAGCGCGAGGTCGCCGTGGCGGTCGACGGCACGGTCGCCGTCCTCGCAGGCGACGCCGCCGAGCCCGCATGGCGCGCGCTGCTCGGGCACGCGCGCGTGGCGGCCGCTGACCTCAAGTCGCTCCTCGAGGGCGCGTGCCCGCCGGGCGCCGTCCGGGAGCGCGCGGCGGGAGGCGCCGACGGCGCTGACCCTGTGCGCCTCTTCGACTGCGGTGTCGGCGCCTACGTGCTCGCCTCCAACCGCTCGTCCTACGACCTTGCCACCGTGGTCGGCGAGCACCTCGGCCGCGCACTCCCGGACGACGCCGGCGCCGGAGGCGCCGCGCGCGCCATCGCGGAGCTCGCGCCGAAGCTGGAAGCCGAGCTTGAGGCGACCGGCGCGCTCGATGTCTTCCGGCGCTGCGAGATGCCGCTCATCCCGGTCCTCGTCCGGATGGAGGAGGTCGGCGTCGGGGTCGATCGCTCGGTGCTGACCGCGCTTTCGGGCGAGACCGCGGAGCGCATCGCCTCGACTGCGGCGGAGATCTTCGAGCTTGCGGGGACTGAGTTCACCATCGACTCACCCAAGCAGCTCGGCGAGGTGCTCTTCGAGAAGCTCGGGCTGCCGGTGGGAAAGCGCACGAAGACCGGCTACTCGACGGACGCATCGGTCCTTCGCGACCTCGCCGCCGCGTACCCGATCGCGGGGAAGATCGTGGAGTACCGCGAGCTCACGAAGCTGCGTTCCACCTACATCGAAGCGCTGCCGCGGCTTGTGGGGGAGGACGGGCGGCTCCACACGACGTTCAACCAGACGGTCGCCGCAACGGGCCGCCTCTCGTCCAGCAATCCCAACCTGCAGAACATCCCGGTGAGGACCCAGCTGGGCCAGCGCATCCGCCAGGCATTCGTCCCGGCGAACCCCGGCGACCTCATGGTGAGCGCGGACTACTCGCAGATCGAGCTTAGGGTGCTCGCCCACATCTCGGATGACCCCGGCCTCATCGAGGCGTTCACCTCGGGTCACGACTTCCACGGCGTGACCGCGTCGCGCGTCTTCGGCGTGGAGGTCACCGACGTGACCCATGAGATGCGCCGCCGGGCGAAGGCCGTCAACTTCGGCATCGTCTACGGGCAGAGCGCGCACGGTCTCGGCGACACGCTCAAGATCGGCTACGCCGAAGCGCAGGAGATGATCGACCGCTACTTCGCCGCCTACCCGGGCGTCAGGCGATGTCTCGACGAACGCGTGGCGCAGGCGCATCGTGACGGGTACGCGGTGACGCTGTTCGGCCGGCGCCGGCCGATTCCGGAGCTCAGGAACTCCAACTACAACGTGCGTTCGTTCGGCGAGCGCACCGCGATGAACCACCCCATGCAGGGCACCGCGGCCGACATCATGAAGCTCGCGATGGTCGAGGTGGACCGCCGCCTGCAAGAGGAGGGCTACGAGAGCCGCATGGTGCTCCAGGTCCACGACGAACTCGTCTTCGAGACGCCGCCGGCGGAGCTCGGGCGGCTCGCTGCGATGGCATCCGAGGGGATGGCGGGTGTCGTCACGCTCTCGGTGCCGCTTGAGGTAAACGTGGCGTCGGGGGCGAACTGGGCCGCCGCGAAGTAGTGGGACGTCTTGACGTCGGGACGTCATAACGCTTGAATGGTGCGGAGGCGATTTGCATGACTCCACCTCGCCGCTCGACGATCTACCTGGAGCCCGAACTGCATCAGGCGCTGCGTCTCAAGGCCGCAGCCACAGAGCGATCTGTGTCCGACCTCGTCAACGAGGCCGTCCGCTCGGCTCTGGCTGAAGACGAGGAAGACCTCAGGGCGTTCTCCGAGCGGGCGGGCGAGCCGCTCATCGGGTATGAAGACGCACTCGAATACCTGAAGCGCGATGGCAAGCTATAGGGTCCTGCTGAAGCGTTCGGTGCTGAAGGACCTCGATCCGATTCCTGCGCGTGACCGCCGGCGCATCATGGAGCGGATCGGCGCGCTCGCCGGCGATCCTCGACCTGTGGGGTGCGAGAAGCTCTCAGCGCTCGAGCGCTACCGCGTTCGCGTCGGCGACTACCGCATCGTGTATTCCGTCGAGGACGTGCAGCTCGTCGTATGGGTCGTGCGCGTCGGTCACCGGCGCGATGCCTATCGCCACGAGGGCTAGGCCAGGTTCGCGCCACGGCGCCGGGCGTTTGCTCTGTTCACAGCCATCTCCCGGTGGTATCATCTTCGGGCTGCGTGCGGCCGCGCGCGGCTTGAAATGTAGGCCCCCGAGAAACGTACGGAAAACTGTCGACCGAGACGAGTACGCGGCATCGGGGCCCCGTCTGGAAGGGGCCACCACAAGTGGTAGACAACGACAGCATCATTGAGGACCCGCGCGAGTACACCGATGAGGAGATGCACGCCCTCATCGACGGGACGATCACCGACTTCGACGACGGTGACCTGGTAACCGGTACGGTAGTGCAGGTAGAGCGGGACGAGGTCCTGCTCGACATCGGCTACAAGTCCGAGGGCGTCATCCCGGTGCGAGAGCTCTCGATCCGCAAGGATGCGGACCCGAGCGAGCTCGTGCAGATCGGCGATGTGATCGAGGCCCTGGTTCTCCAGAAGGAGGACAAGGACGGCCGGCTCATCCTGTCGAAGAAGCGCGCCGCGTACGAACGCGCCTGGGTCCAGGTCGAAGAGAAGTTCACCTCGGGCGAGAACGTCGAGGGCGAAGTCATCGAGGTCGTCAAGGGCGGTCTCATCCTGGACATCGGCCTTCGCGGCTTCCTGCCTGCGTCGCTCGTCGATCTCCGCCGCGTGAAGGACCTGCAGTCGTTCCTCGGCGACCGGCTCGAGTGCCGCGTCATCGAGATGGACCGCAACCGCAACAACGTCGTCCTCTCGCGCCGCGTGGTGCTGGAAGAGGACCGCAAGCAGGAGCGCCAAGACATCCTCGGCAAGCTCAAGAAGGGCATGATCCTTCCCGGCGCCGTGTCCTCGATCGTCGACTTCGGCGCATTCGTGGACCTCGGCGGCATCGACGGTCTCGTGCACATCTCCGAGCTCAGCTGGAGCCACGTCAACCATCCGTCCGAGGTCGTCGCCGTGGGCGACAAGGTCGAGGTTCAGGTCCTCGACGTCGACCTTGACCGCGAGCGTATCTCGCTCGGCCTGAAGCAGACGCAGGACGATCCGTGGAAGCAGCTCGTCAAGGGCTTCGAGATCGGCGCGATCGTCACCGGTAAGGTCACCAAGATCGTCCCGTTCGGCGCGTTCGTGGAGATCGGCGACAGCGTCGAGGGTCTCGTGCACATCTCAGAGTTGGCCAAGGGCCACGTGGAGAAGGCCGAGGACGTCTTGACCGTCGGCCAGGAAGTCCAGATCAAGATCATGGACATCGACTTGGAGCGCCGCCGCATTTCGCTCTCGCTCCGCGCCGCGAACGAGGAGCTCGGCATCGAAGACGCTGTGCCCGCGGACGAGGACGAGGATGAGAACGAGGTTACGGAAGGCGTCGAGACCGAGGCCGCCGAGGCCGAGGAAGTCCCTGAGGCTGTCGAAGAGACGCCCGAGGCTGTCGAGGAGGCCCCCGAGGCTGCCGAGGAGCCTGCGACCGAGGAAGTCACCGAGGAGCCTGCGGCTGAGGAAGTCGTCGAGGAGCCTGCAGTCGAAGAGACGCCCGAGGCTGTCGGGGAGCTCGAGGCTGCCGTCGAAGCAGCAGAGGACGTTGCTGAAGAGGCCGCGGAGGTCGCCAGTGACGCCGAGGTCGCTGCGCTCGAGGCAGAGGTCGAGGCCGAGGTTGCCGAAGAGGTAGCCGAAGAGGCTGAGGACGCTGCCGAGGAAGCGGTCGAGGCTGCAGCAGAGGCTGAGATCGCCCTCGACGAGGCACAAGAGGCTTCCGAAACCGAGGAGCAGGAGTAGCCGCCGGCCAGGCGCTGCTGAACTGAACGCAAAGTACCGGGGCCGGCCGTCCGATAAGGGCGTGCCGGCCCCGAAGCATCGAAGGAGCGACACCATGTTCGTGCTGGCAATCACGGGCGGCATCGGATCCGGCAAGTCCACGGCCTCGGCGCTCTTCGCCGCGCGCGGGGCGGTCGTACTCGACCTCGATGCGATCGCGAAAGGCCTGCTGGAGCCCGGGATGCCCGTGTTCGACCTGGTCGTCGCGGAGTTCGGCCCGGGGATCGTCGGTGCGGACGGTCGCATCTCGCACGCGGCACTTGCGGCGGCGGCGTTCGCCTCACCCGCGGACGCGCGTCGCCTCGACGCGATCGTTCACCCCGCAGTGCACTTTGCGGTCGCCGGGGCACTTGACGCGCTCATGCTGCAGGACAACGCGCCTCGGGTCGTCGTTCTCGACGTGCCGCTCTTGGCCGAGGCTCCCGAGTTCCTGGACCTCGTGGACGTGGTGCTCGTCATCTCCACGCACGAGGATGCGCGTCTGGATCGGCTCGTCGCGCGCGGTATGCCGGAAAACGAAGCCGAGCAGCGCATGGCCTGCCAGGTGAGTGACGCCCAACGCCGCGATATCGCCGACTATGTCATCGAGAACGACAGTTCCGAAGTCTCGTTCCGTGCCGCGTTGGCTGACTTCTGGGACTCGGAGGTGGCGCCGCGTGTCGCGTGAGCATCCGCTTGCGCTTCACCGCGTGGCGATCGCCGCGGTCGTCCT
The DNA here is from genome assembly GCA_963817405.1 of uncultured Actinomycetes bacterium. Taxonomy (GTDB): domain Bacteria; phylum Actinomycetota; class Coriobacteriia; order Anaerosomatales; family Anaerosomataceae; genus CAWFNW01. The sequence goes on along the minus strand of CAWFNW010000001.1, from coordinate 489,286 downwards.
GCTGCTCACCGCCATCGCGTTCCTCGCCGTCCGGGGTCCGACATGGTGGCAGCGCATGTACTACCCGCTGAAGCACGCCGACGTCATCGCCGAGGCAGCCGCCGCTCAAGGCGTCGACCCGTTCCTGGTCGCTGCCATCATCAACGCCGAGTCCGGGTTCGATGCCGATGAGGTCTCGCACGCCGGCGCTGTCGGCCTCATGCAGCTCATGCCGGAGACCGCCACGGCGGTCGCAGCCGGCGCGGGCCTGCTGGTGGACCCCGACGCCGCGGCGCTCGTCGACCCGGCACTGAACGTCGACCTCGGCACTCGGCACCTCGCGTCGCTCATCGAACGCTACGGAGACACGACTGTCGCGCTCGCCGCTTACAACGCGGGCGAGGGGAATGTGGACCGGTGGATCGAGGAGAGCGGCGAGAGCGGTGTGCTCGACGCCGCGTATCCTGAGACTCGGCGGTACGTTGAGCGCGTTCTGAGGGAACAGAGTCGCTATGCGACGTTGTATCCGGACGCGTTCACGGATGCTCTCGCCGGCGAAGGAGCGATTGAGTGAACCGGTTCGAGGTTGTCTCGGCGTTTGAACCGAGCGGTGATCAGCCCACGGCGATCGCCGAGCTTTCGGATGGCGTTGCACGCGGGCTTCGCGACCAGACGCTTCTCGGCGTGACCGGCTCGGGCAAGACGTTCACGATGGCGAAGCTCGTCGAGGAGCTCCAGAGGCCCACGCTGGTCCTCGCGCCCAACAAGACGCTCGCCGCCCAGCTGGCAAGCGAGCTCAAGGACTTCCTGCCGAACAACGCGGTCGTGTACTTCGTCTCGTACTACGACTACTACCAGCCCGAGGCGTACGTCCCAACCACGGACACGTATATCGAGAAGGATGCCTCGATCAACGAAGAGGTCGAGAAGCTGCGTCATGCCGCGACGGCTGCGCTGCTCTCGCGCCGTGACGTCGTGGTGGTCGCGAGCGTCTCGTGTATCTACGGCATCGGCTCGCCGGAGGACTACGCGGGGATGGCGGCGTTTCTCACGGTGAACCAGGAGTACGACCGGGACCAGCTCATCCGCGACCTCATCGAGATCCAGTACGACCGCAACGACTACGAGCTCAAGCGCGGCAACTTCCGCGTTCGCGGCGATGTCGTCGACATCTTCCCACCGTACGCGGACAACCCCGTGCGCGTGGACTTCTTCGGCGACACCGTGGACTCCGTCGTCGAAGTGGACCTCATCAGCGGCGAGGTCGTCACGACGTTCGACTCGCTCCCCATCTGGCCCGCCACCCACTACGTGACCGAGCGGACGAAGATCGTCGCAGCGCTCGACACCATCCGCGAGGAGTTGCGCGGGCGGCTCGCCGAGCTCAAGGCGGAGGGGAAGCTCCTCGAGGCGCAACGGCTGGAGATGCGCACGTCGTACGACCTCGAGATGCTCGAAGCGATGGGATACTGCTCGGGCATTGAGAACTACTCCCGCCACCTGGACGGACGGAAGCCGGGCGAGCCACCGAGCACCCTCATCGACTACTTCCCCAAGGACTTCCTTTGCATCATCGACGAGTCGCACGTGACGGTCCCGCAGCTCCACGGCATGTACGAGGGCGACCGGAGCCGCAAACTCACGCTCGTCGAGCATGGCTTCCGGCTGCCGAGCGCGCTCGACAACCGACCGCTCCGGTTCCAGGAGTTCCGCGAGCGGGTGGGGCAGACGATCTTCGTCTCGGCCACGCCGGGCGACTACGAGATTCGGACCAGCCAGCAGGTCGTGGAGCAGATCATCCGCCCGACCGGGCTCGTCGACCCGCACGTGGAGGTGCGTCCCACGAAGGGGCAGGTGGACGACCTCATCGGCGAGGTGCGCGAGCGTGCCGAGCGGGGCGAACGCACGCTCGTCACGACCCTCACCAAGAAGATGGCCGAGGACCTGACCGAGTACCTCTTCGAGCACGGGATCAAGGTCCGGTACCTCCACTCGGACATCGCCACGATGGAGCGGGTAGAGATCCTGCGCGACCTGCGCGCAGGCGTGGTCGACGCGGTCGTCGGCATCAACCTGCTGCGCGAGGGGCTCGACCTGCCCGAGGTCTCGCTCGTGACGATCCTCGACGCGGACAAGGAAGGCTTCCTGCGCAACCACCGCTCGCTCATCCAGACCATCGGTCGTGCCGCGCGCAACGTCTCCGGCGAGGTCATCCTGTACGCCGACAAGGTGACGGACTCGATGCGCACGGCGATCGAGGAGACCGAGCGCCGGCGCGCGCTGCAGACCGCCTACAACGTCGAGCACGGCATCGAGCCGCAGACGATCCGAAAGGTCATCCACGACATCGCGCAGTACATCCGTGAGACGGAGGCAGGTCTGGAGCCCGCGGTCCACGTGGCCGAGGAGCTCTCGCGGCTACCGCGTGCCGAGCTCGCCCGCATCGTCTCGTCGATGGAGGAGGACATGCACGTGGCCGCCGAGTCACTCGACTTCGAGAGTGCGGCACGGCTGCGCGACCAGGTCGTGAAGCTCAAGGCGGAGGTCGAAGCGACCACCGCCGACGAGGTGCTTTCGCGCCTCAAGCAGGGCGCACGCAGAGGCTCATCGCACGGCGTGAAGCGGAAGCGGCGGTAGCGAGGTGGACGCGATGCGGAACGAACCGGTCGACAGCTTTCGCCCGAAGCCCTCGGCGGGATGGCTGTGGGTGCTCGCGATCACGCTGCTCATGACGGTGCCGCTGCCGATTGCGTTCGCCGTGGATCCTCCAGCTCCGGACGAGGTGCTCATCGTGTGGCTCTCGATGATCCCCCTCGGCTTACTGGCGGTGTGGTTCCTCGCGGTCGTCGTGTACTTCCCGCGCATGCGCTACGAGCTGGGCATCGACGCGCTGCACATCAGTCTCGGTCCGCTGCTCCGGTACACCGTGCCGTACGCGTCGATCACCGGCATCGACGTCCAGAACCTGCGCTTCTCACCCTGGTCGAGCTTCCGCTTCCCGGGACTTGCGCTGTGGAAGGTGGGGTACACCGGTCTCGGGCAAGTCCGGATGTGCTCGACCCGCTCGCACCGCGGCGTCCTGCTGATCACCGCGGGGAAGAACAGGTACGGCATCTCGCCTGCCGAGGAGGACCGGTTCGTCCACTCACTCCGTGCCGCGGTGGAACGCGCATCGCAGGATGCTACGGCAGATACTGCTCCTCGATCGCCGTGATGACGCCACCCTCGATGGTGATCCAGTAGGGGACGACCTTCACGATTCCGGCGTCGGCGATCATGCCGACGAACATGTCCTGCCACACGCCGAAGCCGACATCGTAGCCTTCGGGTTGGACGCCGTCGGGCTTGGATGTCAGTCGCACGTTGATGGCCGTATCGACCGGGAACGTGCGCAGGAGCGTGTCCCCGTTGACGATGAAGTAGTCATTCGGCGGCGGGGACTCCTCGCCGGCCGCGGTCGCGGCTGCGGCAGCTTCGTCGCCGGTCAGCATCTGCGCGTAGTCGACCCCAAGGACCGTCGTACCGTCCACGGTTGAAACTTCTCTGATGTAGGTGAAGTGTCGGCCGTCTTCGCTTCCTGTGCCGTCTGCCGGCGGCGGAGTCGTGTAACCCGTGTCCGGCTTCGCACCCGGGGATGGCGTCCCGGTCGACAGGGGAGTGCCCGAGGCGGTGGACTGGGCTCCGTCGTCGCCGTCCGCACCCGGCTCGCGGCTGGCGTTCGACACTGCGATTCCGATGCCCACCCCCACGACGACAAGCAGAACTCCCAAGACGACCCATCGCGTCATTCGCGTGCGAGCCTGCATCTGTGCCTTCCGTTCATCAGACGCGACCGTGATCGTGACGCTCGAGCGTGGCATCACCTGAGGTTTGTACCCCGTTCCGCCACTCTGCTGCGCCCCACGTGTCGGCCGACCGGAAGCGATACACTGCCTCCATGACCGAGTCGCGCCGTCTCACCAGCGATCTTCGCAGCCTGCTTCCGGGGCCCTTCTTCTGCGCCGAGTGTGCTGAGCGGCTCTGCTCGGCTGTCTCGCGCGAGCCGGGTGTCACGGACGTCTCCTGCGACCTTGAGCACGGCACGCTCGATGTGCACTACGATTCGAGCCTCATGCACGAGACCGTGCTCGCCGATCGCGTGCGGGTCCTCGCAGCCGCGGCGGCAGGCAGCGCCGGACACGCGACCTATCGGCTGAGCGGCCTCGATTGACCCGACTGCGCGCGCGCCGTGGGCGCGTCGGTACAGCAGCTCCCCGGGGTTCACTCGGCTGAGATCAACTTCGCGAGCGGCATCCTCACCGTCGAGTTCGACGAAGCCGCCGCCCCGCTGGAGCGCGTCGTGGCGCTCGTGCGTGCCAGCGGGCACGGCATCGAGCCGCTTGGCGGCGCCACGACCGAGCACCCGCCGCAGAGCTGGTGGGCGCGCCATCGCGCAGCCGTTGCCGTCAGCGTCTCCGGCTCGCTCATCGCCGCCGCGTGGGTGCTCGGCGCGGCCGGCGCCCCAGAAGGCGCACAGACGGCCGCATACGCGCTCGCCATCATCGCGGGCGGCACGCTCACGTGGCGCCGCGCGCTCATCTCGCTTCGGGCACGCATGCTCGACATGAACGTGCTGATGTCGATAGCCGTCCTCGGCGCGGCGGCCATCGGACAGTGGCAGGAGGGCGCGACCGTCATCTTCCTGTTCGCGCTCGGGGGTTGGCTTGAGGCGCGCGCGCTAACGCGCACCAGGCGCTCGATCCGCGATCTGATGGATCTCACGCCGCCCCAGGCGCGCGTTCGGCGCGACGGCCAGGAGCTCCTGCTGCCGCCCGAGGACGTCCTCATCGGCGACGTGCTCGTCGTGCGACCGGGGGAGCGGGTCGCGCTCGACGGCACGATCCTTACGGGCACCTCGGCCTTCGACGAGGCCGCTATCACGGGCGAGTCGATTCCGGTCGACCGCTCGGCCGGAGGGCACGTGTTCGCCGGCTCGCTGAACACGAGCGGTCTTGTGGAGGTCGAGGTCACCGCCGTTGCTGGTAGCTCGACGCTTGCCCGCATCATCTATCTCGTCGAGGAGGCGCAGGCCGCTAAGGCACCCGCTCAGCAGATGGTGGACCGTTTCTCGCGCTGGTACACCCCGGTCGTTGTGATGTTCGCCGTGCTGGTGGCGGTCGGCCCGCCCGTCGCAGGTGCGGTGATGGGCTGGGACGTCGGCACCTTCAGCACCTGGCTCTACCGAGCGCTCGTGCTGCTCGTGATCTCGTGCCCCTGCGCGCTCGTCGTGTCAACGCCGGTGGCGGTGGTGTCGGCCATCACCCGGGCGACGAAGGACGGCCTGCTCGTCAAGGGGGGCGCGTACCTCGAGCTGGCGGCCAAGGTCCGCGCGGTCGCCTTCGACAAGACCGGCACGCTCACGCGCGGCAAGCCGGCGGTGGTGGACGTGGTCGGGCTCCGCGGTCTGGATCGGGCACACGTGCTTGGGACTGCGGCGACGCTCGAACAGCACTCCAACCACCCGCTCGCGCAGGCAGCCGTCGCGTCGGCTCGCGAGGAGGGCTTCCTGCCCGCGCACGCCGCGGAGTTCGAGGAGCTTCCCGGCCGCGGCGTGACGGCACTTCTCGGCGAGCGGCGGATCGCGCTCGGAAGTCCTTCGTTCGCGCGCGAGCTTGGCGCACTCGACGCCGAGACGGACGCGCTCATCGAGGCGTCGGAGCGCACCGGCGCAACCGTGCTCGTGCTTATCGAAGAGGGTGCAGCCACGGGCTTCATCTCGCTCGCCGACGAGCTCCGGGACGAGGCGCGGGCGGCCGTACGAGCGCTTCATGCGACCGGAGTCGAGCACGTTGTGATGCTGACGGGCGACAACGAGCGCACGGCAGCTGCCATCGCTGACCGCGCGGGCGTGACGGGTCACATGGCGCGGCTGCTCCCCGAGGACAAGACGGCAGCGGTGCACCGGCTGCGGGAGCGGTACGGCGTCGTGGCGATGGTGGGCGACGGCATCAACGACGCCCCTGCGCTGGCCGCGGCGGACATCGGCATCGCCATGGGCGCGGCGGGGAGCGACGCCGCCATCGAGACCGCGGATGTCGCGCTCATGCGGGACGACCTCATGGCGCTCGCCGGGTTCCTGCGGCTAGGGAAGCGCACGGTCGCCAACATCAAGCAGAACGTGACGGTGTCCGTCGTCGTGAAGCTAGCGGTGCTCGCGCTCGCAGTGCTCGGCAAGGCGACGCTGTGGATGGCGGTTCTCGCAGACACCGGCGTCGCGCTCTTGGTGATCCTGAACGGCCTCCGGTTGCTCAGGAAGGCTCGGGCGTAGCAGCGTTCGGCGCCGAGTACTTCACGACGTGCACGTCCTCGACCGCGACCAGACCGCCGTCCACCATCGTCTCGAGGAGCGGGAGCACGCGGTCGACCCGCTCGGGCGTGTCGATCCACTCGATGACGACGGGAAGGTCCTGCGAAAGACGCAGGATGCTCGCCGAGTGGATGCGGCTTGCCCGACCGAAACCCTCGATGCCGCGGAGCACGGTCGCGCCCGCGCAGCCCTCACGGCGGAGCAGTTCCACGATCGCCTCGTGGAGGGGCCTGCCGTCGTGCCGGTCGGCTTCTCCGATGTAGACGCTCACCCGCCGTGCTTCGCCCTCGATGCGCATGCGACGCCTCCTAGACGATCCGACCCGTCACGAAACCAAGCCACGCTGCCACGAGCCCGGCCGCGCCACTCCCGAACATGTTGGCCAGCCCGCGCGCCATCGACCCCTCGGCCATGAGCGCGAGGCTCTCGTACGAGAGCGTCGAGAAGGTCGTGAAGCCGCCCAGGATCCCGGTGCCGAGGAAGAGCCGCCACGACGGACCCACGGCACCGCGCTCAAGGGAGAGCGACATGAGCAACCCGAGGAGGAAGGCGCCGCCGACGTTGATGGCGAAGGTGTGCCACGGGAAGCCGACGCCCCAACGGTCGGTGAGCCACCCGCCCACGATGAAACGAGCGCTCGCGCCGAGCGCGCCGCCGAAGGCTACCAGCGTGATGTCGGCGAGTCTCATGGTGCGAGTCTACCCGAGTCGCGTCGGCGTACAATGAGGACACGCGTTCCGGCCGGGGGGAGACCTGCTGATGACCGACGACGTCATGCGCTTCTTCGCCGCGTGGATGCTTACGCACGAGGTCGCCGACGAGGGGCTAAAGGCCGCGGTCGACCGCGGTGCCGCCGCGGGACCTGAGGGCATGGGAGGCGGCTCCGACGCGTTCGTGGACGGGCTCGCGGCGATGGTCGCCGAGGAGAAGGAGCGCCTGAAGGCCGAGCTCGCGGCGCGCGCCCGCGGCGAGGCCCCCTCGATGACCGAGCGGTCCGATCCCGCGCTCAACGAGTTGACGTTCGAAGTAGCCGAGCTCCGAGGGCGTCTCGACGCGATCGAGGGCACGCTCGATGCGATCGCCCGGAAACTCGGCGCGACCGGCGCGGGGTCCTAGCGGCCGTGGCCGCGTCTCGCTCGCGAACCATCGTCCTGACGCTGGCGCGCCACCTGCTGGCAGCGCTTCCCGGTGCGCGCTTCGGCTTGGCGCCGGGCCGGGTGCGCAGGGCTGCGTTGGCACGGCACCTGCGGTTCGCATTCGAAGAGCTCGGCCCGGCCTTCGTGAAGCTGGGGCAGCTCATCAGCGTCCGCCCGGACGACTTCTCCGAGGAGCTCGTCGCGGAGATGCAGGCCATGCAGGACGCGGTCCCGCCGCTGCCGGCTGCCGCGATCCGCGCGGTGATCGCCGAGGAGTTCGCCGCGCCGCCCGAGGGACTCTGGGACGCGTTCGATGACGTGCCGGTGGCGTCCGCCTCCATCGCGCAGGTGCACCGCGCCCGGCTGCAGGGCGCCTACCGGCCGGTCTGGGGCGCCGAGCTCCCCTCGGGCACGCTGCTGGCGATCAAGGTCGTGCGGCCCGGTGCGCAGGAGGCGATTCTCGCCGACATCGCGATCGTTCGGCGTCTTGCAGCGCGCGCCGCACGCTCGCGCCTCATTGGGACCCGTGCGGACCCGGTCGCACTCGTCGACGAGTTCGAAGTCTCCGTGCGCCGCGAGCTCGACCTGCGGACGGAGAGCCGCTTCGCGGACCGCTTCTCGTTCGATTTCCGCGACGACCCGCGCGTATGCGCGCCGCGCATCGTGTGGCCGCTCACTTCGAGGCGCGTGTGCTCCATGGAGTTCATGGAGGGCTGGCGCCTCTCCGAGCTCGACGAGGCGCGGGCGCATGGCGTCGACACCTTCGGCCTTGCCGTGCACGGGGCGGCCGCGTTCATGCGACAGGTCTTCGTCTACGGCCGCTACCACGCCGACCTGCATCCGGCAAACCTTCTCGTGACGCCTGACAACCGTATCGCGTACCTCGACTTCGGTATCGTCGGCTACCTGACGCCGGAGGAGCGCCTCAACATCACGCAGGTGATGGCCGCCCTCGTGTACCGGGATGCCGAGCGCGCGCTGACGTACTCGGCGCGGCTGGGTGTCGATGTGCCGCCGAGCAAGATCGAAACCGTTCGGGTAGGTCTGGGGAAGCTACTCGACGGGACGCTTCGCCCGGACGGTACTCGCGACTTCCAGCACTTCGGGCTTGGCTTCCTGCGTCTGCTGGGGGAGCACGGCATCGCCGTGCCGGCGGGCTACGGGCTGCTCATCAAGTCGCTCGCGACAGTGGAGGGGTGCGCCCGGTCGCTCTATCCGGAGATCGATATCGTCGAGACGGCCCGGCCGTTCACCACGCGGGTGCTCGCCGAGGCGATGGGAGACCCGGCGCGTCTTCGAGAGCGGCTGCCGGCGGCCGTACGCGCCGCGCTCCGGGAGATCGTCGCCTAGGAAGCGGCGTCGTCGTCGCTCCCGCACTCCAGGTCGGTCGGGGTCAGCTGGCGATCCATACTGCCCGAGCGGTACCCGTCCAGGTCCTGAGCCGCGTACGCGAAGCCTGCCGTCCTGAGTGCACTCGCGATCTCGGCGCGGAGCGACCAGCCGTGCTCCATCTCATCGGGGTCGATCTCCACGCGCGCGACGTCGCCGTGGGCCCGCACGCGGAACTGCTTGAGCCCCAGCTCCTGGAGCGCGTCTTCCGCGGCGGCGATGCGAGCGAGACCATCGTCGGTGATCGGGGTGCCGTACGGGAAGCGGGTAGCGAGGCACGCCATGGACGGCTTGTCCCACGTGGGAAGGCCGAGCATGTGTGAGAGCTCGCGGATCTCGTCCTTGTGGAGACCGGCGTCCGCGAGCGGGCTGATGATGTCGTACTCACGCGCCGCTCTGCGACCGGGGCGGTGGTCGGAGGCGTCGTCCGCGTTGCTGCCGTCAAGCACCCAGCGGATGCCGTGGGCATTCGCCACGTGCCTGAGGAGGCCGAACATCTCGGCCTTGCAGAAGTAGCAGCGGTCCGGCGTGTTCGTGTTGAACCGGGGATCGGCGAGCTCGTGGGTGTCGACCTCGAGCAACCGCAAACCGAGCTGGGAGGCGGTCGCGCGGGCCGCATCGACTTCGGCATACGGATGAACGTCAGAGGTGGCGAGCACTGCCGAGCACCGGTCGCCAAGCACGGCGTGTGCGGTGAATGCGACCAGCGTCGAGTCGACGCCGCCGGAGTACGCCACGAGGGCGCTCCCGAGGTTCGACAGGCGGTTTCTGAGTCCGTCGTACTTCCGAGCGAGCATCCGATCCCCTTGCGCTAGCGGCGACACCGTCACATGGTGCCACGAGAGAGGGTGGCAGGACAGGGTCGAACGGGAAAAGAGAGTACAGAAGCCGACGAACGGAGGGCATGCCATGCCGGACGACATCAGCGACGTGACGATTGAGGCTGTTGCCTTTGAGGGCCAGGTCGTGCCTCCGCCTGAGTCGTTCGCCGCGACTGCGGTCGTTCCCAGCCGAGAGGCGTACGACGAGCTCTACCGGCGTTCGGTGGACGATCCCGAGGGCTTCTGGGGTGAGGCTGCCCGGAGTGAGCTTGCGTGGATCACGCCGTTCACCTCGGTCATCGATGGTGGCTTCGAGAAGCTCGACTACGCGTGGTTCGGTGGTGGCCAGCTCAACGTGAGCGCCAACTGTCTCGACCGCCACCTGACGACGTGGCGGCGCAACAAGGCCGCGCTCATCTGGGAGGGCGACGACGGATCGTCGCGGACGTTCACCTACCAGCAGCTTCACTACGAGGTGAGCAAGTTCGCGAACGTGCTCAAGAAGAAGGGTGTGGAGCGCGGGGACCGGGTCGCGATCTACCTGCCGATGATTCCCGAGCTGCCCATCGCGATGCTCGCGTGCGCGCGCATCGGCGCCATTCACTCGGTGGTCTTCGGCGGTTTCTCAGCAAGCGCGCTCCGCGAGCGCATCCAGGACTGCGGCGCGCGGCTCCTCATCACCGCAGATGAAGGCATTCGTGGTGGCCGCAAGGTGGCCCTGAAGGTCGCGGCTGACGAAGCGCTCTTCGAGTGCCCAAGTGTCGAGGCGTGCGTGGTCGTCAAGCGTGGGAGCGGCGACGTCGACATGGAGCCGGGGCGCGACACCTGGTGGCACATGGAGATCAGCGCACCCGAGGTGCGGAAGCCCTGCGAACCGGTCGCCATGGCGTCCGAGGACCCGCTCTTCATCCTCTACACGTCGGGCTCGACGGGAAAGCCGAAGGGTGTGCTGCACACGACCGCGGGCTACCTGCTCTACTCGGCGCTGACCTTCCGCACGGTCATGGACTATCGCGACGAGGACGTCTTCTGGTGCACCGCCGACATCGGGTGGGTGACGGGCCACAGCTACATCGTCTACGGGCCGCTCGCCGTGGGCGCGACGACGCTCATGTTCGAGGGCATCCCGACGTATCCTGACCCGGGCCGCTTCTGGGCGGTCATTGAGAAGTACCAGGTGAACACGTTCTACACCGCGCCGACCGCCATCCGTGCGCTCCAGCGTCACGGCACCGGCTGGCCGGCGCGCTACGACCTCTCCAGCCTGCGGCTGCTCGGCACGGTCGGCGAGCCGATCAACCCTGAGGTCTGGACGTGGTACCGCGAGACCATCGGCCGGGGCGAGGTACCCATCGTCGACACCTACTGGCAGACCGAGACCGGCGGCTTCGTCATCACGCCGTTCCCCGGTGCGACGCCGCTCAAGCCGGGTTCGGCCTCTTGGCCGTTCTTCGGGGTGGTTGCCGAGGTGCTACGCGAGGACGGCAGCCGGGCCGAGCCGGGCGACGGCGGCTATCTCGCGATCAACCGCCCGTTCCCCGGACTGCTGCGCGGGACGTGGGGCGACCCGCAGCACACGCGGATGCGCGAGGTGTACTTCGAGCGGTTCCCCGGCAGGTACTTCACCGGTGACGGTGCGAGAGTCGACAAGGACGGCGACTACTGGCTGCTTGGCCGAGTAGACGACGTCATCAACGTCAGCGGCCATCGTCTGGGGACAGCCGAGATCGAGAGCGCCCTCGTCAGTCACGAGGCGGTCTCCGAGGCAGCCGTGGTCGGCTTCCCGCATCCGGTGAAGGGGGAGGGTATCCACGCGTTCGTCGTGCTTCGGGACGGGCAGTTCCCGTCCGACGACCTTGCGACGATCCTCGCCGGCCACGTGCGAAAGCTGATCGGCCCCATCGCGAAGCCGGACAAGATCCAGTTCGCGCGCGATCTGCCGAAGACCCGCAGCCAGAAGATCATGCGCCGGATCCTCCGCAAGATCGCAGCAGGGGAGAAGGACATGGACGCGTTCGGGGACCTGTCCACCCTAGCCGACCCCAAGGTCGTGAAGGACCTGCTCGCAGGGGTGTAGCGCCCTCAGGAGGCGCAGCGGGCTCGCAGCGCGGCAGCCAGATGCCCGAGCCGCCCCGGGTCATGAGGCGTTGTGCCTGAGAAGCCCGTGAGGCGGAGCGTGTCGGTGGCGACGCCGCCACGGACCGAGGCTTTCGCCCACTCGATGTTGAAGCCCGCGTGGGCGACTTCGTCCGCGATTTCGTAGAGCAGCCCCGTCCGGTCCGCGGCCCGGACGGTCATCGTCGAGATCCCCGGTCGCGAGGTATCGAACGCGACCTCGGCAGCCATCCCGCGGAGCGCGGGCGCGTAGTGCCTGCGGCGCTCGGTAAGGCGGACACTCAGATGCAGGTGGCCCGAGACCGCTCCGCCGAGCGTTCGTTCAAGCGCGCTCCAGCGCGAGTGATCGACAGGGGCGAGGGTTGCGGAGGCGACGGTGAACGAGTCGAGTGCCGTTCCATCAGGTCCTGCGAGAACCTCGGCATCGAGGATGTCGAGGCCGCACAGCGCCAGCGACCCCGCGATCAGCGCGACAAGCCCCGGGCGATCCCAGGTTCCGACGGTCACGACGAAGGTCTCCGGGATGCGTCCCGGGCGGACGCTGATGACGAGCGCCGCCGGCGTCCCCGGTGCGCCGAGGTGCGCGAGCAGCCGGGCGTCGCGCACGACACTCTCCGGAGACCGCGACACGAGATACCTCGGTGGAGCTGCCGCGATGAAGTGCGCGACCGAATCGGGATTGGCATCCGTCTGCGCGAATGCGTCCAGACGGGTCCGTTCCGCCTGTCGCAGAAGCGGCACGTCTTCGGACGGCGTGGCAAGAAACGCCAGGACCCGATCGACAAGCGTGCGAACCAGTGTGGCGTGCCAGTCACTCCACGCGCCGGGGCCCGTGGCGAGGCTGTCGACGAGCGTGAGCACGTAGAGCATCCCGGCGAGGTCCTCGCTGTCGATGCGCTCCGCTACGCGGCGGATGACCGTCTCGTCGTCGAGGTCTTCGTGTGCCGCGGTTTCCGCCAGCAGCAGATGTTCGCGCACGAGCAAGGCGCTGTTCTCGGTCGCGCGGTCGTCCAAGCCGAGCGCTCGCGCTGTTGCGGCCGCTGCCGCCTGACCGCGAGCCGGGTGTCCGGCTGCAGACTGGACCTTCCCGGCGTCATGGGCGAGTGCCGCTGCAAGCAGCACGCGAAGGTCCGGCTGCGCCGCGAGCGCCTGTGCCGCGAGGGCGTCCGAGCCGGGCGCCTCCGCGACAAGGGTTGCGGCGAGAAGCGAGTGGGCGCCGACCGTGAACCGGTGCGTCAGGGCGGGTCGCCTGAGGGTCATGAGCGCGCTCATGCCAGGAACGAGGTCATCGAGCGCCCCGTGTCGTGCAGCACGCTCAAGATCGTCCAAGGAGGCAGTGCCTCCGGCAAGCGCGCGCAACAGCCGCCCAGCGGTCCACGGCTCCGGCGGACTCGTGAGAGGCGGGAGCGCGCTACGAACGGCAAGCAGCGTCTCTGAAACCTCGGCGAGCGCCGCATGGAGGCCTTCGACGTCATCTCCGAGAGCGTCCGCGTCCTCGAGCGATAGGACCGACGTCTTGCGGCCATTCTCGAGGTGCACTACCCAACGGGCAGCGGTGATGCGGTCCTGCGCATGCGCGAGCGAGGTGACGGCCGCAGCGGTCAGGATCCCGTGCGACGCGCCGGGAGCGACGGCACCGACCGGGGTCCCAGTCGCGAGCGCGGAACGCCATGCGAGCTCATCGATGTCCCGCTGGCCGCCGGCGCCCTCCTTCAGGTCCGGCTCGAGGTCGTAGGGGGAGCCTCGTCGTCCACGAGCGTCGAGCGTTCGGAGTGTCGATCGTCGTCGTCGGACGGCGTCGCGCGTTGCCGCCCGGAGCGCCTCTTCGGCGAGCTCGGCGTCGCTTGCGACCAGCCGCCCGGTGAGCGACGCGGTCAGGGTCTGCACGTCCTCCCGACAGGCCCTGACGTGGTCGCGGACCGTTCTCACCTGATGGCCGACCTCGAAGCCGGCGTCCCACAGCGGATACAGCAGCCGCTCGATCGCCGGGCGAAGCGCCGCAGGCGCGGTGTCGGTGACCACGAGCAGGTCCACGTCCGAGTACGGAAGCAGCCGCCGGGCACCGTAGCCGCCGGTCGCGATGACCGCCCAGCGCTGTCTCACGCCGGCGAAGGCCGTCTCCGCGAGTGCGGAGACGGCCTCGTCGGTGAGCTCGGCCAGTGCCTCGGCGGCCGCGGTGCCCGGCGCTGCTTCCTCGATGAGCGCAGCGCGTGAGGCCAGGAAACCCCTGAGCTGCTCCGCCATCACGAGCCTAGAGCGCTTCCAGGCCGCGTTCGCCGGTACGGATCCGCGCCGCGCGCTCGCAGTCGTAGGTGAACACCTTGCCGTCGCCGATCTTGCCGGTCCGCGCGGCCTCGATGATGGCGGTCTCGACCGCGGTGGCACTCTCGTCGTCGACCACCAGCTCGACCTTCAGCTTCGGCACGAACTCTACGGTGTACTCCGCGCCACGGTAGATCTCGGTGTGACCCTTCTGGCGTCCGAAGCCTTTGACTTCATACACGGTCATCCCTGCCACGCCGAGCTGGTGAAGCGCGTCTTTCACAGCGTCCAACCGGTGCGGCTTGATGATGGCTTCGATCTTCTTCATAGCTGAGCTCCTTCGTCTCGTCATTCAGCGGATCTGCCCGCTGTGGGTTCGGTTACTCAGGCGACGGTCTCGGTCTGGACGAAGTCCGGGTAGGCACGGTTGCCGTGCTCGCCGATGTCCAGGCCCTCGAGCTCTTCCTCGGCGCTCACGCGCACGCCGATGGTTGCCTTGATGGCGAGCCAGGCGATCATCGCGACGACGAACACGAAGGCGCCGACCGCGACAACACCCGTGAGCTGGCTCACGAGAAGGGAGGTCCCGCCGCCGAAGAACAGGCCGTCACCGGTCGTGCCGGGCATGATCGCGTCTTGCGCGAAGAGACCGACTGCAAGCGTCCCGAAGATGCCGCCGAGGCCGTGAACGGCGAGCGCCCCGACCGGATCGTCGATTCTGAGACGGTCGAACATCAGCACGCCGAACACCACCATGCCGCCGGCGATTCCGCCGATGACGAGGGCGCTCCCCGGACTCACGAAGGCGCATCCCGCGGTGATGCCGACAAGGCCGGCAAGAGCGCCGTTGATCGTCATGCCGATGTCAGGCTTGCCGAGGAGCTTCCAGGCGACCGTGGTCGCGGCCAGTGTCCCTGCAGCAGCTCCCATGGTCGTCGTGACGATGATGTTCGAGATCGCGCCGGGGTCAGCGGCCATCGTGCTGCCGGGGTTGAAACCGAACCACCCGAACCACAGGACGAGCGCGCCGGTCATGGCCGAGGTCATGTTGTGGCCGGGAATCGCGCGGACGCTGCCGTCCTTGCCGTACTTCCCGATGCGAGGGCCGAGCACGAGCACGCCTGCCAGCGCCGCCCAGGCGCCGACCGAGTGCACGGCGGTGGAACCGGCGAAGTCCCAGAAGCCGAGCTCAGAGAGCCAGCCGCCGCCCCAGATCCAGTGGCCGGTGATCGGGTAGACGAGTGCGACCAGGATGAAGGAGAAGACGATGAAAGAGACGTACTTGATACGCTCGGCAACGGCGCCCGAGACGATCGTCGCGGCCGTGCCGGCGAACACCAGCTGGAAGAAGAACTTGGCCATGAGCGGCACGCCGGTCCAGCTGAGCGCCGAGTACACGCCCTGGTAGGCGTCCCCGGTCGCCGGGCTGTTGTCAGCCCCGCCGACGCCGAAGAGGCCCTTCAGCCCCACGAGCCCGTTGCCATCGCCGTACATCAGCCCCCATCCGATGACGAAGAAGGCGATGGTCGCCACGGCGAACACCACGAAGTTCTTCGAGATGATGTTGACCGTGTTCTTGGCTCGGGCGAATCCCGACTCCACGAGTGCGAATCCCAGGTTCATGAAGAACACCAGCATGCCTGCCACGAGTACCCAGACAGTGTCCAGGGCGACCTGCGTATCCATGCGCCTCCTCCTTCTTCTCCGACATCCGGTATAGCGTCGTGAACCGTGTGCCGAGCATGAAGGCGGCGTGTTGCGGGCGCGTTTCGGCCGCGAGAAGGTTGCGGGTCGAGGCGCTGGACGGGGCGCGTATACTCAAGTGTTACGCCCCTCGTGCGCACGAAAGGACTCTTCCGAGTGTCTCTTGATACCATCTCCATCCGCGGAGCCCGCGAGCACAACCTGAAGGGCATCGACCTCGAGATCCCCCGCGACCGACTCGTGGTCGTCACCGGCCTGTCCGGCTCGGGGAAGAGCTCGCTTGCCTTCGACACCATCTACGCCGAAGGACAGCGCCGGTACGTGGAGTCGCTCTCGGCGTACGCGCGGCAGTTCCTCGGGCAGATGAGCAAGCCGGACGTCGACCACATCGAGGGCCTGTCGCCGGCTGTCGCCATCGACCAGAAGACCACGTCAAAGAACCCGCGTTCCACGGTGGGTACGGTGACCGAGATCTACGACTACCTCCGCTTGCTCTTCGCGCGCGTCGGCATCCCACACTGCCCCATCTGCGGCCGGCGCATCGAGCGACAGACGGCCGAGCAGGTGGTGGACACGGTGCTTGCGCTTCCCGCGGGGACGAAGTTCCAGGTCCTGGCGCCGATCGTGAAAGGTCGCAAGGGCGAGCACGCCCGGCTGCTGGAGGACCTCAAGCGCGAAGGCTTCACCCGCGTGCGCGTGGACGGGGAGGTCCGTGCGCTCGACGAGGAGATCAAGCTCGACAAGAAGTTCAACCACTCGATCGACGTCGTCGTCGACCGGCTCGCTATCAAAGACGGGGTGCGCACGCGCCTCGCCGAAAGCATCGAGATGGGCCTGAAGCTTGCCGGGGGAACCGTGACCGTAGCGATCGTCGACGGCGAGGAACACACCTACTCGCAGGCGCTCGCCTGCCCGGAGCACGGCGTGTCGATGGAGGAGCTCTCGCCCCGGGACTTCTCCTTCAACGCGCCCTACGGCGCGTGTCCGGAATGCTCGGGGCTGGGCAGCCGTCTAGAGGTGGACCCCGACCTCATCGTGCCGGATCCCGCGCTGACGCTCGCTGAGGGCGCGATCAAGCCGTTCTCCGGCAATCTCAACTACTACCCGCAGCTGCTGGAAGCTGCCGCGAAGCACCTGAGCGTCGACGTCGACACGCCGTGGAAGGACCTTCCCCAGACCGCGCGCGAGACGCTCCTGCGCGGCCTCGGCGACGAGCGCATCCGCCTCGACTACGTCACGCGTGACGGGCGGGAGACGTACTGGTACACGAAGTACGAGGGCGCGCTCCGCTCGGTCATGCGGCGTTACGAAGAGTCGGAGTCCGACCAGGTCAAGGAGAAGCTCGAAGAGTACATGGCGAACACCCCGTGCCACGCGTGCGGGGGTGCGCGTCTGAAGCCGGAGATCCTCGCGGTCACCATCGGCCGGAAGAACATCGCCGAGGTCACGGCGCTCTCCGCCAAGGACGCGCTCGTCTTCTTCGAGACGCTCGAGCTCACCGAGCGGGAGAAGCAGATCGCCGCGCGGATCATCAAGGAGACACGCGAGCGGTTGCGCTTCCTCGTGGACGTGGGGCTCGACTACCTGACGCTCGACCGGGCGTCGGCCACACTCTCCGGTGGCGAGGCGCAGCGCATCCGGCTTGCAACGCAGATCGGCTCGGGCCTCATGGGTGTGCTGTACATCCTCGACGAGCCCTCGATCGGGCTCCACCAGCGGGACAACGCCCGCCTCATCGGTACGATGGAGCGCCTGCGCGACCTCGGGAACACGGTCATCGTCGTCGAACACGATGAGGAGACGATTCGCGCTGCGGACCACGTCATCGACATGGGACCCGGGGCAGGCGAGCACGGCGGCGCCATCGTGTGCCAAGGGTCGCCGGCCGACATCCTCGGCTGTGCCGGCTCGCTCACCGGCGCGTACCTGTCCGGACGCGTCAGCATCCCCGTGCCCGCCGAGCGCCGTTCGGCAGATCGCGGCAGCGTGCGCATCATCGGTGCGAGCGCACACAACCTGCAGGGCATCGACGTCGAGCTGCCGCTCGGGAATCTCGTGCTGGTGACCGGCGTGAGCGGCTCGGGCAAGAGCTCGCTCGTGGCCGACACGCTTGCTCCGGCCTTGTCGAACGCGGTGTACCGCACGCGGTACCGCACGGGCAAGTACGACCGCATCGAGGGCCTCGAGAGCGTTGACAAGTCCATCGTCATCGACCAGTCGCCCATCGGTCGGACGCCTCGCTCGAACCCGGCGACGTACACCGGGCTCTGGGACGACGTGCGGTCGCTCTTCGCCTCCACGCCGGAGTCCCGCGCGCGCGGCTACGCGCCCGGCCGGTTCTCGTTCAACGTCCACGGTGGCCGCTGCGAGGCCTGCAAGGGTGACGGGCAGATAAAGATCGAGATGCACTTCCTCCCCGACGTCTATGTACCGTGCGAGGTCTGCAAGGGGCGGCGCTACAACCGCGAGACGCTCCAAGTGACGTACCGGGACAAGAACGTGAGCGACATCCTCGCGATGTCGGTGGAAGAGGCGCTCTCGTTCTTCGAGAACCTTCCGCCGATCCGCCGCAAGCTGCAGACGCTCCTCGACGTCGGGCTCGGCTACGTCAAGCTTGGGCAGCCGGCGACAACGCTCTCGGGCGGCGAGGCGCAGCGCGTCAAGCTCGCGAGCGAGCTTCAGCGACGCTCGACGGGGCGCACGTTCTACATCCTCGACGAGCCGACCACCGGGCTCCACTTCGACGACGTCCGCCAACTGCTGACGGTGCTCCAACGCCTGGTCGACGCGGGCAACACCGTGCTCGTCATCGAGCACAACCTCGACGTGATCAAGAACGCCGACTGGATCATCGATCTCGGTCCCGAGGGCGGCGACCGCGGCGGTGTGGTGATCGCCGCCGGAACGCCGGAGGACATCGCGGCGCACCCGACGTCGCACACCGGTCGCTTCCTGAAGCCGGTGCTCGAGGGTCGCGGCGCGACCATCCACCCCGAGTCGGCGTAGGCGGCAGCCGTGTCACTCGAGGACATCAGAGACTCGCTCGGCAGCGTGCCTGACGGGCCGGGCGTCTACCTGTGGAAGGACACCGACGGCGCGGTCCTCTACGTGGGCAAGGCGAAGTCCGTCCGCAAGCGGCTGCGGCAGTACGTGGGCGGCCAGGACGAGCGTGGGCACATCGCGGTGATGATGGAGCGCGTCGCGAGCTACGACTATATGGTGACCGACACCGAGGTGGAGAGCCTCATCCTCGAGTGCAACCTCATCAAGCAGCTCCGGCCGCCGTTCAATGTTGACTACCGGGACGACAAGTCGTTCCCGTTCATCGCGATCACGACCGGCGACCCATTCCCCGCCATCAAGTACACGCGCGAGAAGCACCGAGCCGACACGCGCTACTTCGGGCCCTACACGGACGCACTGGCCGCACGCGAGACGATCGAGGTGGTCCGGCGCGTGTTCCCGATCTGCCGCTCGACGTGCGTCGAGTGGAAGCGCGTGAATGCGAAGGGTGGCGCGCCGAGCGGCAAGCCCTGCTTCGACTACCACGTCGGTAAGGGGCCCGGCCCCTGCGTCGGCGCGATAACGCCGGAGGCCTATGCGGAGCGGGTGCGCGAGGTGACGGCGTTCCTCGAAGGCCGGCACCGTGGCGTGGCCGAGGACCTCGAGCATGCGATGCGCGAGGCGGCTGCCGACCTCGACTACGAGCGGGCGGCGCGGCTGCGCAACTCGCTTGACGCCGTTCGGAGCGTGCTCGAGCGGCAGAAAGTCGTGTCCGACCGCCCGCTCGACATGGATGTCATCGGGATCGAACGCGAGGAAACGATCGCCGGCGTCCACATCTTCCTCGTGCGCGAAGGGCGCGTGCTCGTGGGCAACGACTTCGTGCTCGACAAGGGCCTGGACGTGCCCGAGGCCGAGCTCGTGGAGGGCCTGCTGCTTCGCTACTACGGGCAGGCGCCGTACGTCCCTCGGGAGATCGTCGTGCCGACGCTTCCCGAGGACGCACCTGCATTCGAGGCGTGGCTCACCGGTATCCGCGGGACGAACGCGCGCCTCCTTGTCCCGCAGCGCGGCGAGAAGCGCTCGCTTGCGGAGCTCGCCCAGACGAACGCGCGGTTCACGCTGGCGCGCTACCGCAACCGCACGCGCTACGACGAGGAGCGCCTCAACCGCGCGCTTGTTGAACTCGAGAGCGCCCTCGCGCTTCCGGCGCCGCCGCTCCGCATCGAGTGCTACGACATCTCGACGCTCCACGGGCGCTTCTCGGTGGGCTCGATGGTCGTCTTCGCCGGTGGCCGTGCCGAGCGGCAGGCGTTCCGCCGCTTCCGCGTCCGCATGCCCGCCGAGGAAGCCAACGATGTCGCCATGGTCGGCGAAGTGCTCTCCCGCCGCTTCGCTCGGGAGCGCGCCGGGGACCTCCGCTTCGGCTCCATGCCCGACCTCGTCATCATCGACGGCGGTCGCCCGCAGCTGGAGGCGGCGCGCGCGGTCCTCGCGGAACTCGACATCGCCGTGCCCCTGGCCGCGCTCGCGAAGCGCGAGGAGGAGCTGTTCGTGCCCGACTGGGTTGAGCCGGTCGTGCTGCCGGCGGGGTCACCGTCGCTCTATCTCGTCAAGCGCATCCGCGACGAGGCGCACCGCTTTGCGATCGAATACCATCGTGCACTTCGCGGCAAGGCGATGACCGCGTCCGTCCTGGACGACGTCCCCGGTGTGGGTCCCAAGCGGAAGAAGGCGCTGCTCGGCGCGTTCCGGTCGATGCGGCGGCTCCGTGCGGCGAGCGTCGAGGAGATCGCCGCCGTCCCGGGCATCTCGCTCGAGACCGCGCGGGACGTGTACGATGCGCTCCACCCGCCGCAGCCCGGGTCGGCCTAGTCCGCACTCCCAGCAGGGCTGGCACACGGCGCGCTGCTGGTATACTCGGAGTGCCGCAGTCGGGCCCGTGAACAGGAGGCCGATCCCATGAAGTTCGTCGTGCGCATGCTCGCCTCGGCGTTGGCCCTTTTCGGCGTCGCGTATCTCACCAACGGGTCGCTGCTTCACGTGGACCAGTTCTGGCCGACCGCGGTTTATGCCGCGCTGGTGCTCGCCGTCGTGAACATCTTCATCAAGCCGATCATCACGATCCTCACGCTACCGGTCACGATCCTCACCCTCGGGCTCTTCTCGCTCGTGGTGAACACCTTGATGCTCTACCTCGTTGCGGCCGTCGTGCCCGGCGTGAGCACCACGGGGTTCTGGCAGACGCTCGTGGCGAGCATCCTCATCTCGTTCGTCACCTCCGTCGCCACCAAGCTCGTCGATCGCAGCTGAGGCCGGCGTGTTGGAGCCAGACGACATCACCATCGAGGAGGACGACCTCACATGGGAGGGCTCGGCTGAAGCGCCGCCGCGCGAGATCGTCGTCATCACCGGCATGTCGGGCGCGGGCCGCAGCCAGGCCATGCACACGTTCGAGGATCTCGGCTACTTCTGTATCGACAACCTGCCGCCCTCGTTCATCGTGCAGCTCGTCAATCTCACCGCGCTTCCAGGCAGCCGCGTACGCCGCGTCGCGTTCGTGTGCGACGTGCGCAGTGGTGCGTTCTTCTCTGATCTCGCGTCGGCTCTGACGGAGCTCGAGGCTTCCGGGCAGCCGTTCCGCATGCTGTACCTTACGGCGGATGACCGGACGCTGGTGAAGCGCTTCAAAGAGACCCGCCGCCGCCATCCGCTTGACGAGGAGGGCTCGCTGATCGACGGCATTCGTGCCGAGCGACAACTGGTGCAGCTCTTCGAGCGTCGGGCCGACCTGATCATCGACACGTCAGATCTGCGCCCACAGGAGCTGCGGGCGCTCATCCGCGAGCGCTTCATGGGTGCCGCAGCGGGTGGGGTGCTCTCCGTCACAGTGTCGTCGTTCGGCTTCAAGTATGGCGTGCCCATCGACGCGGACATCGTCATGGACGTGCGGTTCATACCCAACCCGTACTACATCCCGCGTCTGCGGGACCACACAGGGCTCGAGCGCTCTGTCCGCTCGTACGTGCTCGATCTGGTGGAGACGTCGGACTTCCTCGGGCGTTGGTACGACTTGCTCGATCTGCTGCTGCCGAACTATGTGACCGAGGGGAAGAACCAACTGCACATCGCCCTCGGCTGTACCGGTGGCATGCACCGCAGCGTCGTTCTCGCGGAACAGACGGCCGAGCACCTGCGCCGCCATGACTACGCGGTCCAGGTCGCACACCGCGATATGAGCCGCGACAAGGACCGGTCGTGAGCGGCCCACGGCGTGCCGTGGCGATCGGCGGCGGCACAGGGCTCCCGCTCGTTCTGCGTTGCCTTGTCGATCTCGGGTTCTCGACGACCGCAGTCGTGACCGTGGCAGATGATGGCGGCTCCTCGGGGTCGCTCCGTCGAGAGCTCGGCATCCTGCCGCCCGGCGACATCCGCAACTGCCTCGTGGCGCTGGCTGAGCCGTCACACCCCCTCGCAGAGGTCTTCCAGTACCGCTTCGGCGCAGGCGAGGGGCTCGCCGGTCACGCGCTCGGGAACCTCATCATCGCGGCGCTGGCCGAGCTCAAGGGCGGCTTCGCCGAGGGGATCGACGCAGCTGCCGCGCTCCTTGGCAGCAGGGGCCGCGTGCTGCCGAGCACGCTCTCCGACGTGGTGCTCTCGGCCGAGGACGAGTGCGGCGACCGCATCACGGGGCAGGCGAACGTCGCACGGAGCGCTGCCACCGTGCACCGCGTGCACATGGATCCGCACGAGCCGCCGGCTTACCCGCCGGTCCTCGAGGCGATCGACGCGGCGGACCTCGTCGTGATCGGCCCCGGCAGCCTCTACACGAGCGTCATCCCGAACCTGCTCGTCGCCGGCATCACCGAGGCGCTCGCCCGGACGGACGCGCGCGTCGTGTACGTCTGCAACGTGGCGAACCAGCGAGGTGAGACGACCGGCATGGACGCCGCGGACCACGTCGCGGCGCTTCTGGTGCACGGGCTCGAGGGCACCATCGACACCGTGCTCGTGCATGAGGCGCGAGCCGCGGGCGTCGACGGGAGCCGAGCGACCTCGCTGGTCGATGCGAGCCCGGCCGCGCAGGACCGGATCTCCGCCTGGGGTATCGACGTCGTTGCCACCCCGCTCGCGAGCGCGGCGGCCCCGATGCAGCATGACCCTGACGCGCTTCGCTCGGTCCTCGGGGAGGTCGCCGGTGTCGTTCACCGCTGAGGTCAAAGACGAGCTCTCGCGCGTCGAGGGGAAGCGCGCGTGCTGCCCGAGGGCGGAGCTGTCCGCCATCGTCCGGGTGGAAGGCACGCTCCACTACACCGGCAACGACCGCTTCCGGCTCGAGGTCGCCACGGAGACGGCGCCGGTGGCCCGCAAGGCCATCAAACTCCTGCACGGTCTCTACAGCCTGACCACGGAGCTCACGGTACGCCGCTCGGTGTTGCACAAGTCGAACAACTACCTCATCACGGTTCCCACCCAGCCCAAGCTCGCGCCTGCGCTGCAAGACCTCGGCATTCTGGATGATACGTTCCTCCCCGTGGCCGGCGTCCCCGCGTGGCTCGGTCGCCGGGACTGCTGTTCCATTGCGTATCTTCGCGGCGCGTTCCTCGGCGGCGGGTTTGTGGCGGATCCACACGGGGACTTCCACTTCGAGCTCACGGCCGAGACCGAGGAGGTCGCCGAGGGTCTCGTGACCCTCATGGAGCGCTTCGGGATGAAGGCGCGCGTCACCCAGCGGCGTGGCACATATGCGGTCTACCTCAAAGGCGCCGAGCACATCGTGACGTTCCTCGCGCTCGTTGGCGCACACCGTGCACTCTTGCGGACTGAGGACGTCCGTATCCTCAAGGGGATGCGCAACGACGTCAACCGTCTCGTGAACGCGGAGACCGCCAACCTGCAGAAGAGCGCCGAGGCGGCCTTCGAGCAGATCGTGTCGATCCGTCGCCTGGCGGACACGCGCGGCCTCGACAGCCTGCCGCCCGCGCTCCGCGAGCTTGCGGAGCTCCGCCTCGAGCATCCCGACGCCAGCCTTCGTGAGCTCGGCGAACTTGCCGAGCCGCCGCTCAGCAAGTCCGCGGTCTACCACCGCATCCG
Organism: uncultured Actinomycetes bacterium; assembly: GCA_963817405.1. Classification (GTDB taxonomy): domain Bacteria; phylum Actinomycetota; class Coriobacteriia; order Anaerosomatales; family Anaerosomataceae; genus CAWFNW01. The sequence goes on along the minus strand of CAWFNW010000001.1, from coordinate 465,437 downwards.
CCGCCTCGAGGATCTGGCCTCGCGCTGAGTCGAGCGCCTTCGGGTACTATCTCTGTGGGGCTTCACCGGGGTTCGCCCTGTATCTCTGTTCACCCACGTTCCAAGGGAGGGATTCGCTCGTGACGATCAGAGTGGGCATCAATGGGTTCGGCCGCATCGGTCGCAACGTCTTCCGCGCTGCCGACACAAATCCGAACGTCGAAATCGTCGCAGTCAACGACCTGACTGATGCCGCAACGCTCGCGCATCTGCTGAAGTACGACTCGGTGCACAGGCGCTTCGCGGGTGACGTCGAGGCCGCCGAGGGCGCGTTCGTCGTCAACGGCCGCGAGGTCAAGGTTCTCGCGCAGCGCGATCCCGCGCTGCTCCCCTGGGGTGAGCTCGGCATCGACGTCGTCGTCGAGTCCACCGGCTTCTTCACGGACGCCACCAAGGCCGCCGCGCACCGCGATGCGGGCGCGAAGAAGGTCATCATCTCGGCGCCCGCTAAGAACGAGGACATCACGATCGTGCTCGGCGTCAACGACGACGAGTACGACCCCGGAAAGCACCACATCATCAGCAACGCCTCGTGCACGACCAACTGCCTCGCGCCGTTCGCGAAGGTCCTGCGCGACAGCTTCGGGCTCAAGCAGGGCTTCATGAACACGATCCACAGCTACACGAACGACCAGAACATCCTCGACCTGCCGCACAAGGACCTCCGCCGCGCTCGGGCGGCGGCGGTGTCGATCATCCCGACGTCCACCGGCGCGGCGAAGGCCATCGGCCTTGTGTTGCCCGACCTCAAGGGCAAGCTCGATGGCATGTCGATGCGCGTGCCCACCCCGGACGGCTCGGTCGTCGACCTTGTTGCAGAGTTGGGGACCGCCGTGACGCGGGACGACATCAATGCCGCAATGAAGGCTGCGGCTGACGGCCCGATGAAGGGCATCCTGGAGTACTGCACGGATCCGATCGTCTCGATCGATGTCGTCGGCAACCCCGCGTCCTCGATCTTCGACTCGCTGCAGACGATGGTCATGGGCGGCGAGGGCACGTTCGTCAAGTGCATCTCCTGGTACGACAACGAGTGGGGTTACAGCAGCCGTGTCGTCGATCTCATCGGCCTGATCGGATAGCCAACACGGGGGGCAGCAGCGGGCGCGGAGACGCGCCCGCTGCGCTGTCCGGCCCCGTCCGGTAACGGAGGAGCGATGTTCGCCAAGCAGACGATCAAGGACGTCGACGTGCGTGGCAAGCGGGTGCTCGTGCGCGTCGACTTCAACGTTCCGCTCGCTGAAGGAACCGTCACCGACGACACGCGCGTCCGCGCGGCATTGCCGACGCTGCGCTACCTGGTGGATCACGACGCGCGCGTCATCGTCGTGAGTCACCTCGGCCGCCCGAAGGGGGAGCCCGATCCGCAGTACAGCCTGCGACCCGTGCAGCGCGTACTGCAGCGGCTCCTCGGGCGCAACGTCTACTTCGTAGAAGACATCGTCGGCGCTGAAGCGCACGAGGCGGTCGAGCGGATGGTGGACGGCGAGATCCTGATGCTCGAGAACGTCCGCTTCCACCCCGGCGAGAAGGCGAACGACCCCGGCTTCGCTGCGGAGCTGGCGTCGCTCGCCGACATCTACGTGGACGACGCGTTCGGCGCGGCGCACCGCGCGCACGCATCGACGGTCGGGGTCACCGAACTGCTGCCGTCGTACGCCGGCCTGCTGCTCGCGCGTGAGGTAGAAACGCTCACCGCGCTCTTCGTGTCGCCCGAGAAGCCGTTCGTGGCCATCCTCGGCGGCTCGAAGGTCTCCGACAAGTTCGGCGTCATCGACCGGCTCCTCGAGCACGTCGATACCCTCATCGTCGGCGGCGGGATGTGCTTCACCTTCCTCGTGGCAAAGGGTGTCGATGTCGGACGCTCGCTCGTTGAGACCGAGTGGATAGAGCCGGCGAAACGGATGCTCGAAAAGGCCAAGCAGCGCGATGTGGACCTGCTGCTTCCCGTCGACTTCGTCGTCGCCGCCCAAATCGTCGAGGACGCCGAGACCACTATCGTCGGCCGTGAGGAGATCCCCGCCGGCATGATGGGTCTCGACATCGGACCGACCACGATCGAGCTCTACAAGGGCGCAATCTCCACTGCGCACACCATCTTCTGGAACGGTCCCATGGGCGTCTTCGAGATGAAGCCGTTCGAGGCCGGTACCCGCGAGGTCGCCGTTGCCGTTGCTCGCAACAACAAGGCGGTCTCGGTCGTCGGTGGCGGCGACTCGGTCGCAGCTCTCAAGAAGTTCGGGCTGGAGGAGCGCGTGACGTTCGTCTCCACCGGCGGCGGAGCGAGCATGAAGCTCCTCGAAGGTGCGCCGCTTCCCGGCATCGAAGCGCTCAAAGACTCGGTCAGCTGAAGGGGGTCCTCATGGATCGACGCGTGATGGTCGCGGGCAACTGGAAGATGTACACGACCTCGGGTGAGGGCGCGGTGCTCGTGCAGGACCTCGCGCGTGAGCTCTACGACGTCGCCGGCACCGTGGACGTCGTCGTGTGCCCGCCGTTCACGGGACTGCGGGCGGTCTCCACCGTCATCGAGCTCGACGGCCTCACCATCGGGCTCGGCGCACAGGATATGTATTGGGAGGCGGAGGGCGCCTACACCGGCGCCATCGCGCCGCGAATGCTCGCCGAGCTTCGGTGCGGCTACGTCATCATCGGCCACTCCGAGCGCCGCGAGTACTTCGGCGAGACGGACGAGACCGTGAACCGCAAGGTCCACGCGGCCTTCGCTGCGGGGATGACGCCCATCATGTGCTGCGGCGAGTCGCTCGCCACCCGCGAGGCGCTCGAGACCGACGCCTTCGTCCGCGCGCAGGTCATGGCCGGGGCCTCCGGGCTCAGCGCCGAGCAGGCCGCTCGGCTGATCATCGCGTACGAGCCGATTTGGGCCATCGGGACCGGTCGCACGCCCACGCCCGAGGCCGCCAACGACGTTGCTCGCGGGATCCGCGCCACCGTCGGAGCGATGTACGGACCGCCTGCTGCCATGGCGATGCGCGTGCTCTACGGCGGTTCCGTGAAGGCGGAGAACGCCTCGATGTTCTTCGCCGAGCCTGACATCGACGGCGCGCTCGTGGGAGGTGCCTCCCTGAAGGCCGACTCGTTCGCCGGCATCGTTCGCGCCGCCGAGTAACCGACGTCATGCCTGCGTCCCGCGGCTCGGTCGCGCTCATCATCATGGACGGCTACGGGCTCGCCGAGCCCGGGCCGGGCAACGCGATCTCGCTTGCCGACACGCCCAACCTCGACCGTCTCTTCGCGGAGCGCCCCTGGGCGCCGGTTGCGTGCTCGGGGTTCGCCGTCGGACTTCCCGAGGGGCAGATGGGCAACTCGGAGGTGGGGCACCTCAACATCGGCGCCGGGCGCGTCGTGTACCAGGAACTCACGCGGATCGATCTCGCGATCGAGGACGGGACGCTTGCTGAGAACCCCGTGCTGGTCGACACGATCGACGCCGCTATCGGCGCGGGCCGCGCGGTCCACTTCATGGGGCTCGTTTCCGACGGCGGGGTCCACAGCCACCAGGAACACCTCTACGCGCTCGTGCGTCTCGCTGCGGGTCGTGGGGCGGAGCGCGTATTCATCCACGCCTTCCTCGACGGTCGCGACGTGCCGCCGCAAAGCGGGCTCGGCTTCATCGAGCACCTCGAGCGCGTGTTGGCAGAGATCGGCGTGGGAGAGATCGCGACGGTCTCAGGGCGGTACTACGCGATGGACCGGGACCGCCGCTGGGAGCGAGTCGAGCTCGCCTGGCGTGCGATCGCGCTCGGCGAGGGCGTCGGTGCCGCGTCGGCGGTCGATGCCGTGCGTTCGTCGTACGACGCCGGCGTGACCGACGAGTTCGTGCGCCCGTCAGTCATCCAGCGCTCCTGCGGCGCCGCCGTCGGCACCGTTGAGGAGGGCGATGCGCTCATCTTCTTCAACTTCCGGCCAGACCGTGCTCGCGAGATCACGCGCGCATTCGTCGACCCGGACTTCGACGGGTTCGTTCGCGCAGTGATGCCTGCGCTTCGCTTCGTCTGCCTCACCGAGTACGACCCGACCATTCCGGCGGCCGTCGCCTTTGCGAAGGACCTGCCCTGCTGCGTCCTCGCCGATGTCCTTGCCGAGCACGGACTCCGCCAGCTGCACATCGCCGAGACGGAGAAGTACGCGCACGTGACGTTCTTCCTGAACGGTGGCGCAGAGCCGCCCAAGACAGGGGAGGAGCGCGTGCTCGTCCCGAGTCCGAAGGTTGCGACCTACGACCTCCAGCCCGAGATGAGCGCCCCCGAGGTCACCAGACGCCTGGTCGAGGCCATCCGCGCCGGTCGCGCAGACTTCTACGTGGTGAACTACGCCAACTGCGATATGGTGGGGCACACGGGGGTGCTCGCTGCGGCGATCAAGGCCGTCGAGGCCGTGGATGACGGCGTCCGCCAGGTCGTGGATGCGATCATCGACACGGGTGGCAGCGTCCTCATCACCGCCGATCACGGGAACGCCGAGTGCATGCTCGACCCGAACGGCGACCCGTTCACCGCCCATACGACAGACGACGTGCCGTTCATCGCGGTCGCTGACGACGTCGTCGCAGTGCGGAGCGGGGGGATCCTGGCAGACATCGCGCCGAGCGTCCTGCAGCTGTTGGGTATCGATCAGCCGCCGGAGTGGACAGGCGTGAGCCTGATCGTCTGATCCTCGGTTGAGCGCGAGGACCTCGACCGTTATACTTGCACGGTTCGTATCGTCTCCGACGGAGATGGTTCGCTCCGTCTGACTGGCCTTGAGGAGTACAAGAGTGAACGCCATCGCATACGCTGTTATTGCTATTCACGTAATATGCGCAATTGGGCTGATTCTATTCGTGCTATTGCACTCAGGGAAGGGCACGGGCCTGTCCTCCATGCTGGGTGGGTCGATGCCGACGACGATGTCGGGAACCGGGATCATCGAGAAGAACCTCGACCGGATCACGATAGCGTTTGCGGGTGGCTATGCCATTACGGCGCTCCTGCTCATGGTGGTCTATCGCCCGACCTTCTGATTCGTCGGCTGCACCCCAACGGTTCTCTCGTGATGCCCGCCGAAACGGCGGGCATCACCGCGTTTGCGACGCGGTGTTTGGGCACGCCCAAGGAGGGGAAACGCTTGCCATCTGATGCAAAGAGCGGGAAGATTAGCCGATATTTGTCGTGCGCAAACGTTTCCGTTGGCAGCTCAGGCTTGTCGCGGGCGAGCGTTGATCGCCAGGGAGGGATGCCAAGACGCGATCGCAGCAATGCTCGGCAGTATCACGCACCGTACGCAATCCGGAGGGAGGCTTTACATTGTCAGAGCGATTTCGCAAGAGCTTGGCGGTAGTTCTTGCACTGGTGCTCGTCGTTGGTGTTGCCGGCATGACCGGCTGCGCCAAGAAGACTGAGACCCCCGCCACGCCTACAGAGCCCACCGGCGACAAGCCCGTCGTTGGCGGCACCCTGAACTTCTACATCAATGAGCCTGCGTTCATCGACCCGGTCAACGGCCAGGAGTCTGAGGGAATTCAGGTTATCAACAGCGTCTTCGACAGTCTGGTTGACTTCGACCCGGCCACCTCGGAGATCAAGCCGGCCGCGGCTGAGAGCTGGGAAGCGAATGCAGACGCGACTGTCTGGACCTTCAAGCTCCGCCAAGGCGCGAAGTTCCACAACGGCCGTGCAGTCACGGCTGGGGACTTCAAGTACGCCTGGGAGCGCATCTGCAACCCGGACAACAAGTCGGAGATCAGCTACCACCTGTCCGCCGTCAAAGGCTTTGACGAGATGGCGGCCGGCACGGCCAAGGAGCTTTCCGGTGTGAAGGTCGTCGACGACAACACACTGGAAGTCACGCTCTCCTACGCGTTCGGTGACTTCGAGTACGTCGTCGGACATCCCGCACTTGCCCCCATCCCGGCTGAGGAAGTCGACACCGCCGACAAGGCGAAGGCATTCGCCGACAAGCCCATCGGCAACGGCCCGTTCATGATGTCCGAGCCGTGGAACCACAACCAGGGTATCAAGGTCGTCCGCTTCAACGACTACTACGGCGACAAGGCACTCCTCGACGGCGTGGACTTCAAGATCTTCAAGGACGAGGAGACCGCGTTCCTCGAGTTCAAGGCCGGCAACCTCGACTTCACGTCCATCCCCGGCGGCCAGATTGCCGCCACGATCGCGGAGTTCGGCGAGAGCGCCGACGGCTACACAGCCGAGCCCGGCAAGCAGGTTCTCACTGGTTCCGAGCTCTCCACCTACTTCATCGTGATCAACAACAAGGACAAGACCCTCAGCAATGTCGACGTCCGTCGTGCCCTGTCGCTCGCGATCAACCGCGAGGTCATCGCCCAGAGCGTCTACGAGGGCACCCGCAGCCCGGCCACCGGCATCGTCCCCAAGGGTATCGTCGGTTACCAGGAAGGTGACTGGCCGTACTCCAAGTACGACAAGGAAGCCGCGGTCGCTGAGCTCACGAAGGCCGGCTTCCCGGCTGGCGCAGGTCTGCCCGAGATCAAGCTCGAGTTCAACTCCGGTTCCGGCCACGAGCCCGTTATGGAGCTCATCGCTTCTGACCTGAAGGCCATCGGCGTCAACGTGAAGCTCGACGGCATGGAGTGGGCGCAGCACCTCGACAGCATGGACGCCGGCACCTTCCAGCTTGGTCGTCTCGGCTGGCTTGCCGACTACCCGATCATGGACAACTTCCTGTATCCGCTCTTCTACTCCAAGGCAGCCGACAACTCCTCGTTCTACAACAACCCGGCTGTTGACACGGCCCTCCTCGACGCCCGCAAGATCACCGATCCTGCGGCCCGTATCGAGGCCTACCGTGCCATCGACAAGACCATCGGTGCTGACGCCCCGATCATCCCGATCGTCGGCTACAAGCACCAGCGCGTCGCCTCTGAGCGCATTCGGGACTTCGTCTTCAGCCCCATGAGCCTTGCGTCTCTCGACAAGGCCTGGATCGCCGCCCAGTAGGCAGTGATTCATAGCATCTGCTAGCACTGTCGCGGGGGGGTGTCCGCTCGGGCGCCCCCCCGCAGACGTTCCGGATCGGTTTCGCAAGAACTCAGTCCTGCCCCCGCATCCACGTAAGGCGTCGCCATGCTGAAGTACATCGTGCGCCGAATCTTGCAGATGATCCCCGTCTTCATCGGTGTCACTATCCTGCTCTTCATACTTCGCGCTCCGGGGGTCCTTCCCGGAGACGCCATCAAGTTGATCACCGGGGAAAAGGAAATCTCGCCGGTGCTGTACGAGAAGATCATGAAGGAGAACTGGCTCGATCGGCCGCTGCCGGTTCAGTACGTCCACTACATCGGACAACTCCTGCAGGGCGATCTTGGCATGTCGTATCAGAAAGACCGCCCTGTGGTCGACATCTTTGCGCGCACCTACCCCAACACCGTGAAGCTTGCCTTCGCCGCCATCGTGGTGGAGATCATCGTGGGGATTGGGGCGGGAATAATCTCAGCCGTGAAACAGTATTCGTTCTGGGACGTGTTCGTGACGCTCACAACGTCTGTGCTCGTCTCGGTGCCCGTCTTCTGGCTCGGCATGGTGTTCCAGGTCATCTTCGGCATCCAGATGAAGAAGTGGACCGGCGGGACATTCTTCATGCCGATGTCGGGGATGGGCGATCCGCCGGATCTGCTGCACATGATCCTGCCTGCCATCACCCTCGCATCGGTGTCAACCGCCTACGCGGCGCGCATCATGCGGAGCCAACTGCTGGAGGTCATGGGGCAGGACTACATCCGAACGGCTACGGCCAAGGGCCTGAGCTCCCGGTCGGTCGTCTTCAAGCACGCGCTTAAGAACGCCATGATTCCCGTCGTGACCTTCATCGGCCTCGATCTTGGCGCGATGATGAGTGGCGCCATCCTCACGGAGACCATCTTTAACTGGCCGGGCGTCGGCCTTGAGATCTACCTCGCGATTGGACAGCGCGACTGGCCGATCGTCATGGGCGGCGTCATCATCGTCGTCTTCGCGGTCATGTTCATCAACCTCCTTGTCGACATCAGCTACGCGTTTCTCGATCCGCGTATCCGATACGGCACGGCGGCGGACTAGGGGCAACCATGGCAGACAAGCACATCCACAACCCGCTCGCTGAAGAGGGGCATGCCGTGAAGGAGTACCGCACGGGTGTTCCGGCAACGCCGCCAGCGGACGGTCTCGCCGGCGATCTCCAGCCCACCGCGAGCCGCACGCTGTGGGGCGACGCGTGGCGACGACTGAGGCGCAACAAGCTCGCGATGGCCGGTCTCATCTGGGCGATCATGATTATCGTGGTCGCCCTGTCCGCGGATCTGTGGGTGCCGCAGAACTACGGTAACCCGGAGCTCCTGGATTCGAGCCAGGTCGTCGAGCGCATGCTTCTGTCGCCGAGTTCCGCCCACCCGTTCGGCACGGATCGTCTCGGTCGCGACGTGCTCGCGCGCATCATCTACGGCTCCCGGATCTCGCTTGCGGTCGGCGTCGTGGCGGTCTCGATTTCGGTCATCATCGGGCTCATCATGGGTGCACTCGCCGCCTACTACGGCGGGCTCTGGGACGCGATCATCATGCGACTCGCGGACGTGTTCCTCGCCTTCCCCTACATCCTGTTCGCCATCGCGCTCATCGCGGTGCTCGGCAGGGGCTACATCAACGTCTTCATCGCCATCGGCCTTCTCGGTTGGCCGAGCATCGCGCGTGTGTTCAGGGGCTCGATACTCTCGGTTAAGGAGAACGAGTACGTCGACGCCGCCCGCGCGCTCGGTGCTTCGGACCTGCGCATCATGGCGCGGCATATCATGCCGAACGCAGTGGCTCCCATCATCGTGTACGGCACGATGAGCATCGGCGGTGCGATCCTTACCGAGGCGGCGCTGTCATTCCTCGGGATGGGCGTGCAGCCTCCGACGCCGTCGTGGGGTCTGATGCTCTCCGAGGCTCGTGCGTTCCTGTTCACGGCGCCATGGCTGATGATCTTCCCCGGTGCCGCCATCCTGACCACGGTGCTGGCCTACGTGCTTCTTGGTGACGGCCTGCGCGACGCGCTCGACGTGAAGATGAAGGACTAGGGCCATGGAGACACTGCTCAGAGTCGAGAACCTCAAAACGCAGTTCACCACGCGTGACGGCGTCGTGAAGGCCGTCGACGGCGTGTCCTTCACGCTCAACCGGGGCGAGACGCTCGGCGTCGTGGGCGAGTCCGGTTCCGGCAAGTCCGTGACCGCGATGTCGATCATGCGGCTCATCCAGGGTCCGCAGGGCAAGATCGTCGAGGGCGACATGGAGTTCAAGGGCGTGGACATCCTCGCCATGGACGAGGCGTCGGTTCGGGACATGCGGGGCAACCGCATCGCGATGATCTTCCAGGACCCGATGACGTCGCTCAATCCGGTGTTCCGCGTCGGCGACCAGATCGCCGAGTCGCTGGTGGTGCACAAGGGGATGACCAAGAAGGAAGCGCACGACCGCGCCGTCGAGCTCCTTGATCTCGTGGGTATCCCAAAGCCGGAGCACCGGGCCAGGGACTATCCCCACCAGTTCTCGGGCGGTATGCGCCAGCGCGCGATGATCGCTATGGCGCTCGCATGCGATCCGGACATCCTCATCGCCGATGAGCCGACCACCGCGCTCGATGTGACAATCCAGGCGCAGATCCTCGAACTCATGATGGAGCTCCAGCAGCGCACCGGTTCAGCGATCATCATGATCACGCACGACCTCGGCGTGGTCGCCGACATGGCGAACAACGTGCTCGTGATGTATGCCGGCCGCCCGATCGAGTACGGGACGGCCGACGAAGTGTTCTACACCCCGCTGCACCCGTACACTTGGGGGCTCTTGGACAGCCTGCCCCGTCACGACATCTCAGACAAGGGCGAGCTCTGCCCGATCGTCGGTCAGCCGCCAAGCCTCATCCACGTCCCGTCGGGGTGCGCGTTCCACCCCCGCTGTCCGTACGCGCAGGACATCTGCCGTACGCAGGTGCCTGAGATCCGGAAGATCGAGGGCGACCACGGCTCGGCATGCCATTTCTCCGGCGATCCTTCGTTCCGACGAGGCACTGCCGAGTGTGCGGGGGTGACCGCGTGAGCACGATCCTGTCGGTCAGGAACCTCAGCAAGCACTTCCCGGTAAACCAGGGCGTGCTGCTCTCCAAGCTCGGCGCGCACGTGAGCGCCGTGGATGACGTGTCGTTCGATATCGAGCAGGGCGAGACACTCGGTCTCGTGGGCGAGTCCGGATGCGGCAAGTCCACCACCGGCCGCTGCATCATCCGGCTGCTTCAGCCGACGTCCGGTGCGGTCCAGTTCGAGGGCACCGATGTCGGGAAGCTGCACGGCAAGGACCTGAAGGCCTTTCGCCGCGAGGTGCAGTTCATCTTCCAGGACCCGTACGCGTCGCTCAATCCGAGAATGACCGTCGGCGAGATTGTCTGGGAGCCCCTCGTCATCCACGGCATTGGGACCAATGACGAGCGTCGCGAGCGTGCGCGGGAGCTCCTCGAGGTCGTCGGTCTCAACCCCGAGCACATCAACCGCTATCCGCACGAGTTCTCCGGCGGGCAACGCCAGCGCATCGGCGTCGCGCGCGCGTTGGCACTCAACCCCAAGCTCATCATCTGCGACGAGCCGGTATCCGCGCTCGACGTGTCCATCCAGGCGCAGATCATCAACCTGCTGGACAAGCTGCAGACCGATTTCGGCCTGACGTACCTCTTCATCGCGCACGACCTCTCGGTGGTCCGGCACATCTCGGACCGCATCGTGGTCATGTACCTCGGGAAGGTCGTGGAGATCGGGGACTGGAAGGGTCTGTACGACGAGCCGCACCACCCCTACACGCAGTCGCTCCTGTCCGCGGTCCCCGTTCCGGACCCGGAGAAGCAGCGCTCGCGCCGGCGCATCATCCTCAAGGGCGACGTTCCAAGCCCGATCAACCCGCCCACCGGATGCCGGTTCCATACGCGCTGTCCGATCGCGCAGTTCCCGATCTGTTCGGAGAAGGTGCCCGAGCTTCGTGAGGTCGCGCCAGGCCATCAGGCCGCGTGCCACTTCGCGGCCCTCAACCCGATTCCTCTCGAGAAGCAGATGGTCTCGGCGGTAGCGGAAGCCCCCGTCGCGTAGCTCGGACTTCAGGCTAGGCAGTCTCGGAACCTCTTGCTATACTCTCGTTCGCTGCCCTGAGGGGTAGCGCCAACTGTCCGAGTGGCGGAATGGCAGACGCGCTAGGTTGAGGGCCTAGTGCCCGCAAGGGCGTGCGAGTTCAACTCTCGCCTCGGACACCAGCATCTGACTGCGGCTCTTCCCGGAAACGGGGAGAGCCGCTTCGCTGTTTGAAGGCAGAATGGGCCGGCGTCTAACGTTTCTCTAACGCGGATTGGCGCCACGCGACATTCCGAAGAGGAACTGCGGATAGTTGACTCGTACAGTTGGGCCAGGGAGCGTCGACTAGGGTTCGTCGCTGCCCTGCTACGCGCTCGCGATCCATTTCCGTTCGTCTCTGCTCAGGCCCTGCGGCGACCCGATGCGCTTGGGCGTCAACTTGTAGGTCAACGGTAGGCCCAGCATGAGCATGGTCTGCGCCTGCATCGTGGGAAGCATCCCGAGATAGAGCCCGAGGAGCGGCAGGCAGAGCCACATCAGAACCTGCTCTGCTAGCACGCGCGTGCGCGACAGGTTTCGCGGCATCTGCCCGCGGCTGATCTCGAAGGCGAGCGTTCCGATCATGACGATGGCCCCGATGCCGAACAACGGATAGAGCACAGAGGCCTGCGGTCCCACATCGAGGAAGGTTCCGTTGAGGATCCCTTTGTAGCTAGGGCGTGAGCTCGCTGCCAAGAGGTAGGCGCTCACAACGACGAACCATCCCGCGGCCCTGACCACGTGGTCCGAATACGCCTGAGCAAATCGGGCTGCCGCGCGCCAGCCAAACCCGCGCCTTCGCATCTCGCTGAGCACGTACCCCACATCCTCGGCGCCCCACGAGTGCCGCACGCATTGTTGGAACGCAATCTTCATCCCGGAGACCCACGTGTCGCCCTCTGGCGCGTCTCCGCTGGTCGGCAGGAAGACCGGAGTCAGCCCAACGTGCTCCCCACGAGCGAAGAAGCACTTCAGGAACATGTGCCAGTCTTCGGGAATCACGCCGGGGTCCCAACCACCGGCGTCGAGCGCCAGGCGCAGCGAGAGGGTGTAGGTGGAAATCGGGAAGCTGGCATAGAACGGCATCGTCAGGTTCGCTCGCATCCACGCCTGGCCGAACCAGGTTACGAAGCGGACGGGCGCGGGCACGCGCCAGATGTTGTTCAGGTACTGCATGGGCGCCTGCCAGAAGCGCGAGTGACGGTCTTCAGCGTCCGCGAACAGGCGGGAGACCGCGGCGAAGTAGCGCGGGTGGATCACGGAATCGGCATCGCATGACGTGATGGTAACGAGGTCAGGGTCGATACCGAGCTCGCATACTCTGCGGGACGCGACCGCGAGCTCCCACGCCTGGTTAGACGACTTGCCGGGCACCTCTCCCGGCAAGCCCGTCGGATGCACGGTCACGATGGTCTCGAAGAAGCGCGCGGCGTATTCATTCGCGAGGCCCCGCCCTTTCGCAAGGGCGGCTTGCTCGCGCTCCTCCATCCCGAGCACGACGATCAGGCGCTCCGCGGCTTCGTGCTGGACGGCGAGGGCATCAAGCGTGCGCCTGAGGATGGCAGTCGGTTCTCTGAAGTTCGGAATCAGAACGACGTGGCGCACTTCCGATGGGGCGAGCCCTCCACGGCCCGCAGTCTCCTCGCTGTCGGACCAATCGGTACGCTCCCAGCTGCGGCACTTCCAATCGCCCAGAATGGAGTACGCAAGGACGAAGATTGCGCGCAGGAGAAAGAGAGCCAAGCAGACTGCGGTCACTGGGAGCCACGATTGAGGGAACCGAGTCAGACCGACGAGGGTGATCAGGATGATCGCCCAGGATGTCACGCCGGTCAGCGCATGACGGGACCTCCGGCGCGGGCGCTCGTCGCCCATTCCCTCCCTCGTCATGCCTGCGACTCCTAGAATGAGAACGGTCCTCGGCGCGGTCTTGGGTGCCGGCACTTCCGGTGATTATCGCACGACGATTGCGACAGCGCGCGGGCTAGGATGATGCGGTGACCGGCAACGAGAGTGGCGTGAGCATAGTCGTGGGGCGCATGGCAGGTCCAGAACTCGGGAGACAGGGAATACCGTTCCTGAGAGCGACCATGTGAGCAACGCAGCGAGCCGTCAGTAGGGACGCATGAAGCGACGCATTGTCTATTGGCTGCTCGCGGGTGTCGCGGTCGGGTTCGTGGCCACGCACACGAAGGAGCTCGCCCAGCTCTGGCAGGTGATGCGCGGGGGTGACTGGCGATGGCTGCTCGTCGCCGCCGCGTTGCAGGCGGGTTACTACGGCTTCTACATCTGGACGTACCAGGCGGCGTTCGCGGCCGTCGGCATCAAGCGCTCGTACCGGGAACTCGTACCTCCTGTACTCGGCACTTTCTTCGTGAACGCCGTGACCCCGACGGCCGGCACCGCTGGCACGGCACTGGTGGTGGGCGACTCGGTGCGCCGGGGGAACAAAGTGGCGGCCTCAACCGCCGCGTGGGTGCTCGCCCAGGCCGTCGACTTCGTCTCGTTCGCGATCATCATGGTGGGCGGCTTCATCTACCTCGCGCTGTCCGGCCACCTCAAGACCTACGAGCTCGTTGCGGCCGCAGTCCTGCTCGGGATCATCGGTTTGTTCATGGGGATGTTTGTGTTCGCGGCGCTGCGGCCGACCGCGGTCACGCGCATTCTTGGGTGGGTGCAGCGGCGTGTCGCAGCGATGGCGCGCACCATCCGTCGGCCGTCCCCGATCGGCGATAACTGGGCGCAGCGCACCGGAGGGGAGTTCACGAGGTCGTCGCGTCTGCTGGTCGAGCATCCGCGCGGTGTGGTTAGGGCCGCCGCACTCAGTCTCGCGGGCTACGTGCTCGACGTGCTGAGCATGATCGCGGTCGGCTACGCGTTCGGCTGGGACCGCCCCGGGTCGCTCCTTGCGGCGTACGCCGTCGGCGTTCTGGTGTGGTTGACGTCGATCGTTCCGCAGGGTATCGGGGTCGTCGAAGGCGCGATCGCCGTCGTGCTCGCGTCGTTCGGCGCGACGATACCCCAGGCGACAGCGATCTCGCTGGTGTTCCGCGGCATGAGCTTCTGGTTGCCTATGTTCCTGGGCTTCCTGCTTCTCCGGCGAGTGAGCACCTTCAAGTCCGAGCGGCGCTCCGCGAGTGCCGAGACGTTTGCGTCCCGAGCGGCCGCTATGCTGACCGCGACCGTAGGCGTGATCGACGTTCTCTCTGCCGTCACGCCGGGCATCCGGGCGCGAGTAGCTCTGCTCGAGCGGATCCTGCCGCTGCACATCGAGTACGGTCACCTTGCGGCCGCGCTCGCCGGCATCGGATTGGTCTTTCTCTCTCGAGGGTTGTGGCGCCGCAAGCGCATGGCGTGGGGACTCACCCTTGCGCTGCTCGCACTGTCCGTGGTGAGCCACCTCGCCAAAGGGCTCGACTACGAAGAGGCCATCATCGCCAGCGCGCTGCTGGTGTGGCTGCTGACGCAGTACCGGGCATTCTACGCACGGCCCGATGTGCCCTCGCTCGGCCACGGGCTGGCCGTGCTCGGCGCTGCCGCCACGAGCACGCTCGCGTACGGGACGGTTGGCTTCTACCTTCTCGACAGACACTTCAGCATGAACTTCGGATTCTGGGCGGCTGTCCGGCAGACCGTGGTCATGTTCACGCAGTTCTATGATCCGCACTTGCAGCCGATCACGAGATTCGGCCGTTACTTCGCGGACTCGATCTACGCTGTGGGGGCCATCACGCTCGGCTATGCCCTCTTGGTCGCCATGCGGCCGGTCTTCGTTCGGAAGCCTGCAAGCCAGGCCGAGCGGGCTCGCGCGACTGCGATCGTACAGGCATGGGGGCGCTCGTCGATCGCCGCGACGACGCTGTTGCCCGACAAGACCTACTTCTTCAGCCCGGGCGGCTCGGTGATCGCGTACGTCGCCCTGAACGGGTACGCTCTCGCGCTCGGCGATCCCGTTGGCCCGGACGAGGACTTCCCGGCGGCCATCGCTGGCTTCTCAGAGATTTGCGGCGGCAACGGGTGGGTGCCGATCTTCTACCAGACGCTGCCGGATCACGTTGCGGAGTACCATGCTGCCGGCCTCCGCGCGATCAGGGTAGGGCACGAGGCTATCGTAGACGTTTCAGCGTTTTCTCTGGCGGGCGGCTCGCACAAGAGCGTCCGCAATCGCATACACCGAGTTGAAGAGGACGGCTACCGTGCCGTGCTCCATGAACCGCCGATCCCAGAGGACCTGATGCGAGAGCTGGAGTCGGTGAGCGAGGGGTGGCTCACCATGATCCACGGATCGGAGAAGCGCTATTCGCTCGGATGGTTCTTACCGGAGTACGTCGCGGCGTGCCCCATCATGGCCGTGCATGCGCCTGACGGGCGGGTCATCGCGTTCGCGAATGTGATCAGCGAGTATCGGCGACCCGAGCGCTCGATTGACCTCATGCGGCATCTTCCCGAGGCGCCAAGCGGCACGATGGACTACATGTTCGTGCGTCTCTTCGAGTGGTGTCGGGCGCAGCAGGACTGCGCGACGTTCAATCTGGGCTTGAGTTCGCTTGCTGATATTGGCGACAAGCCCCAGGACCCGACGGTCGAGAAGGTGCTCCATCTCATCTACCGGTACGTGAACCAGTTCTACGGCTTCCAGGGCCTTCATGCGTACAAGGAGAAGTTCGACCCGACATGGGAGCCGCGATTCCTAGTCTACCCACCGGCGACGGACTTGCTGCGGGTCTTCTACGCGCTCGTCAGTGCGGACGCCGGCGAGAACGTGATCGTGAGCTACCTGCGACCGTTCTTGTGGCGTGGCAGGCGCCCCTGACAGGACTATCTGGCTGTGGGATCCCCGGATGCTACGCGCCTTCCGGACGAGCTGCTCGTAGACGTCGAGCATCTCGGCCCCTCTCACGTCGATGCTGTACTGCTCTGAGGCCTTCGCCGAAGCAGCACTCATCGCGTGTCTCATGCCCGTGTCGGCCGCCAATTCGATCATGCGCTCCGCGAGCGCGCCAGAGTCGTTGGCTGGTGCGAGGAGTCCCGTCACTCCGTGAACGATGGTATCGGTCAGTCCCGGTGCTGCCGGTCCGATGACGGGGAGACCACTCGCCATCGCTTCGATCACCGTGAGCGGATCCACTTCGGTGACAGAGGCGGTGACCCAGATGTCGCACAGCGCGAGGTGGGCGGGCATCTGCTCGTACGCTACCATTCCGGTTATGCTGACCCGTTGAGACAGCCCGGCATCCGCAACGGCGTGCTCGATGGTGCGACGCAGCGGCCCGTCGCCGATCAGTAGGAGGTTGGCGTTCGGGATTCGGCACGCTGCAGCCGCGAAAGCGTCGACGAGAAGTGGCAGGTTCTTCTCGGGACTCAGGCGACCGGAGTACCCGAACACGATGCTGTTGTGCTCGATACCGAGTTCGCGGCGCTTCGCCTCACGGGATTCGCCATCTCGCTCGGACTCCCCGGCCGCCACGAGGAACGGGGCGATGTCAACGCCGTTGCGCATGACCTTGATGGGCACGTCGACGCCAAGGTCGCGCATCACCTGCGCCACACTGGCAGTCGGCGAGATAACGGTATCCACCCGCCGGCAGAAGCGGCGCACGTAGCGTCGCAGCGCGACGTCGACGGAGCCGGCCGGGAGCGCCTTGAGGAAGTAGTCAGGGTACAAGTCCACGCGGGAATGGAAGGTGAATACAACCGGAATGTGATGCTTACGGCACACTCTCAGGGCAAGGCGACCGGCCACAAACGGATCATCGACGTGCACGACGTCCATGGTCGCAATCATGCGGCGCACGTCCCGAGTCAGCCGCGCGCCCAGCCGGAAGCCGGCCGTCCCACGCACCTTCACTCCCGGCGACAGCACCACCCTTGGCTCCGATGGCGCATCTTCGGGGTTTCCGAACGCGAACACCCACGCCTCGTGTCCATGCTGCTGGAGGTAGCGTCGGCTCAGCTCGATGAAGTTGATGACCCCACTGACGTAGGGCTTGTAGTTGTCCGTAACGAAGCCGATGCGCATGCCAGAGCCCCTACTTCCCAAGAGCCGCGAGCACGAGGAGCGCGACGGCGCTCGCACCCATGAGCACGATCACGACCCACCCCCAAATGTTCACCCACCGCGGGCTGGTGAACCGCCCCATGATCTTGTCGTCCCGTCCTATCTGGAAGATGAAGAACATCAGGATCGGCGCGATGGTCCCGTTGACGATTGCAGCGTAGTAGAGCGCCTTGATTGGATTGATGCCGATGAGATTGAGCAGCATGCCGGCGAGCATCGACGCGATGATGACCCAGTAGAAGCCTCGGGCCGCGCTGAACCGCCTACTCAGTCCCTCGTGCCACTTGAAGAGCTCGGCGACCGCGTAGGCCGAGGCGCCGGCCAAGACCGGCACCGCGAGCAGCCCGACGCCGAGGATGCCTGCTGTGAAGAATAGCGACGCGAAGTTCCCGGCCAGTGGCTTCAGCGCCGCAGCGGCCTTCTGAGCGGAGTCCACGTTCGTGATGCCGTTCTCGTGCAACACGAAGGCGGTGGTCACGATTATGAACAGGAACACGACGTTGGCGAGCGCCATGCCGGCGTAGGTGTCCTTGCGCATCGCGCGGATCTCGTGTGTCAGGACTGTGGCGCGAAGATCGCCGAGTTCGCCCTCGTCCCGTTCCTGTTCGACCTCCTCTGAGGCCTGCCAGAAGAACAGGTAGGGCGTGATCGTGGTGCCCATGACGGCGACCATGGCGGTCAGGAACCCGGCGTTCAACTGGATGTGCGGAATCGCGAGGCTGTGCAGCACCGCCCCCCAATCAGGTCTGATGACGAAGCCGGTGACGATGTAGGCAAGCAGGGACAACGTCAGCCACTTGAGGATGCGGGAGTAGCGGTGATAGGGCACCAGTACTTCGAGCGCCGTCACGGCGATCGTGAGGCCGATGACTCCGGCGATGAAGTTCATCGGGATCAGGAGCTGGAGCGATGCGACCATGGCGCCGAGATCCGCGCCGATGTTGACGGTGTTCGCGATGAGCAGCAGCCCCACGAGCGGGTATAGCAGGCGCGTGCCGTAGCGACGGCCGACGACGTGCGCGAGTCCACTCTGGGTCACGATCCCGATGCGCGCCACCGTCTCCTGCACGGCGATCATCATCGGCAGCAGGTAGATCGCCAACCACGAGAGTGTCAGGCCGTACGTCGACCCGACTGCCGAGTAGGTACCGATGCCTGAAGGATCATCGTCCGATGCGCCGGTGATGAGTCCCGGACCGAGCGTCTTGAGGTAGGAGACGTGATGCTGCCGGGTCACCTCAGGCGGCTTCCGAGTGTACTCGCGCAGTTCCGCGAGGGAGATGAACAGCTTCTCGGCCTCGAGTTCCGCGTCGATCGCGCCGGTCCTGATGAGGAAGGCCAGCTTTCGAACAGGAATGCCGAACTGCTTGCTGGCCTCTTGCAGAGAGAGTCTAACAGGCATACACGGTCTCCCTTGGACCCGCAGCGCAGTGTCTTCGTGCGGTCGACCGCCCAAGTATGCGGCAAGACACGGCAGGATAGCGATACAACCAGTGGAAGGCTGAGCTGCGAGGAACCAAGCGGCGACGTTGACCGGGTCCGCTGCAGATGTCCCGCGCAGCGTGGTGCGCTGACTCCCGATATACTCGTGTGGAAACGACCAGATTCGGGAGTCACATGATCCGTTTCGAGGACATAGCCATCGGCGCCGGCGGCGGGTCGCGCTGTCGCCGCTGCGGCGTGGCGAGCGCCGAGCGGTCCTTCCGCGGCTTTGACGAGATTGCGGCCGAGATAGCCGCGGTGGTAGGTGCGTGGGACGCATCACCCGGCCCCAATGTGCTGTTCACGGGCGCCGAGCCCTTCGCGCACGATGCGCTACCTCCGCTTATCGCTCAGGCCCGGGCCGCAGGTGTGAAGCGAATCGGCCTCGTGACTGACGGCGGATCGCTGGGCTTTGGCGACAACGCCGTCGGTGCCGTCCATGCCGGTGTGCGTCACGTCGTTGTGCGATCGGTCGGACTTGGCGAGGCTGCGGACGGACGCGCCGCGCGTCCGGGCCTGTCCGCGGCCGTCCTCGCGGGGATCCGAGCCTTCGTCGAGGCAGCCAAGCACGCCGAGACGACGGTTGCGACCTCCGCTGAGGTCGCGGTCTGCCGGCACAACTCCGACGAGCTCCCCGCAATCGTCGCCGCGTTTGGCGAGGCGGGCATCGGCTGCGTCCGGTTCTTCGAGGATGAGGGCGCTACGCCGGCGCCTGCGTCGGCAGCGACGACGCTTGCCGCCGCCTGCGACACGGGCGTCGTCAACGGTGTCTGGGTGGAGGTGCATGACCTGCCGCTCCCCGCGACGCATGCGCTTCACCGCGCAGCCGAGGATGCTGCGCCGTGAACACTCCGCTGAAGGTGGCGCTCGTCGCCCTGAACTCGCCGGGTTACCAGTCGCTCGCGCTCGGGTACGTGCGCGCCTTCGCGCAGGCGGATGAGCGCCTCAAGGGCCGCGTCGGCTTCACGACACTTGACCTCACCGTCGACCTCGACCCGTGGTGGGTCGCCTACCGCGTGCTCGGCCTAGAACCGGATGTGCTCGGCGTGTCTGTGACGTGCTGGAACGCTCGAGCGGTCTTCGAGCTCTGCCGCGTCGTTCGTGCAGCTCGCCCGGAGATGCTGATCGTTCTTGGCGGGCCTGAGGTTGGCCCTGTCGCCGAGGACGTTCTCCTCGCCCATCCAGAGATAGACCTCATCGTGCGGGGCGAGGGCGAGGTGACGTTCGCAGAGGTCCTGGCGGGCCGGCTTCGGGGACGCGACCTCGCGCGTGTGGACGGAGTGACGGCACGCGGCCCCGGCGGGGCAGTCGTCTCAGCGCCTGATCGTGCGCTCATGAACGACCTCGACAGGATCCCTTCGCCGTACCTGACCGGTGTGATGACTCCGGTGGACGGTGGCGTGTACATCGAGTCGTACCGCGGCTGCCCGCACCACTGCGCGTATTGTTTCGAGGGCAAGGGGTACGGCCGCATCCGCAGCTTCTCGGAGGCCAGGATTCGTGCCGAGATCGATGCGATCGCGACCAGCCCGGGTGTCCACACGTTCTCGTTCATCGACCCGGTCTTCAACCTCACCGACGATCGCCTCGCGTGGCTGGCGGACGCGCTTGAACCGCACGCTGTGCGCGGCGTGCGCCTCCACACCATCGAGGTGGACATCGAGCGCATCGATGCTGTACAGGCCTCGACGCTTGCTCGTGCCGGCGTGGCGTCAGTTGAGACCGGTCCGCAAAGCATCGGCTCGGCCGCTCTCGCCGAGTGCCGTCGCGGCTTCGACCGCGAGCGGTTCGTGCGCGGGGTGCGGCTGCTCCGCCAGGCGGGCATCAGTGTTGAGTGCGACCTCATCGTCGGGCTGCCGGGCGACACCGCGGACGACTTCTTCGAGGGACTCTCGTTCGCAATGGATCTCGACCCGGGGACGGTGCAGTCGTCGACGCTGCACGTGTTGCCGGGTACCGACCTCTGGGCTCGCGCTCAGGAGCTCGGGCTCCGTTACGACCCCGAGCCTCCGCACGAGGTCATCGCAACCGCCACGATCGGGTATCAGGACCTCCGTCGCGCAGAGGTGCACGCGCTGTGGCTCCAGACACAGTACCGCGCGCGGATAGAGGGGGAGTGACGTGATCTCGCGCCGGGCACAGGCGATTCGCCCGTTCGTCGTCATGGACGTCGTCGCGCGCGCGAAGGAGTTCGAACGCCAGGGCCGCGATATCGTTCGGCTGGAGATCGGCGACCCCGACTTCGCAACGCCGGATGTCGTGAAGCATGCGGCAGAGGTGGCGATGGAGTCCGGCGACACCGGCTACACCCAGTCCGCGGGCCTGCCGGCGCTGCGCGAGGCGATCGCCGTTCACGGGGCCGACGCGTACAAGGTCGCGATCGATCCCGAGAACATCATCGTCACGCAGGGGACGTCCCCCGCCATGCTGTTGCTCTTCGGCGCCCTTCTCGACCCCGGAGACGAGGTCATCATCTCGGATCCCTGCTACCCGGCGTACGGGAACTACATCGCGTTTCTCGGCGGGGTCCCAGTGCACGTGCCGGTGCGGGCGGCCGACGGTTTCCGTTTCCGCGTCGACGAGCTCGAGGCTGCGATCACGCCGCGGACGCGCGCGATCATGATCAACTCGCCGGCGAACCCGATGGGTACCGTGCTCGCGCCGAGCGACCTCCAAGCGCTTGCGGACGTCGCGGAGCGTCACGGTATCTGGATCGCGAGCGACGAGATCTACCACGGACTGCAGTTCGATGGCCCGTCGCACTCCATCCTCGAGTTCACGGACCGCGCGTTCGTCCTCAATGGCTTCTCGAAGGCGTACGCGATGACCGGCTGGCGGCTCGGCTACCTCATCGCGCCGCCGGAGTTCGTACGCCCCGCGGAGGTCATCCAGCAGAACTTCTTCCTGTGCGCCAACCACTTCGTGCAGGTGGCGGGCACGGTCGCGCTGCTGGAAGCGCAGGCGGACGTCGCTCGCATGCGCGCGTGCTACGACGAACGCCGGCGCTTCCTGGTGCCCGCGCTTCGCGCGCTCGGCCTGACGATCGAAGCCGAGCCGACCGGCGCGTTCTACGTGTTCGCCGATGCTCGGGCCTGGGGCGAGGACTCACTGGCACTGACGTGGCGGCTGCTCGAAGAGGCCGGCGTCGCTGTCGCACCCGGCATCGATTTCGGACGGGGCGGGGAGGGCTTCCTGCGCTTCAGTTATGCGGCGTCGCTCGAGCGCCTCCGGGAAGGCGTCGAGCGCTTGAGCCGGTGGGCCGGGCTGCCGATACCGAAGGCATGAGGCGCCCGTTTCGGTACGTGAGTTGCTTACCAGTTCCGGAGCATCTTCCGGCTACCCGAGGGGACCTGCGCGTGAGCGACGTCTGGAGCAAGGCGGACCTGCACATCCACTCCAATCACAGCGACGGGCTGGCCAAGATCCCGCAGATCATGGAGTTCGTCGCCAACCAGACCGACCTCAAGGTCATCGCGATCACCGACCACAACACGATCGAAGGTGCGCTGTTCGCTCAGTCGCTCCAGGACCTCTACGACTTCGAGGTCGTCGTCGGCGAGGAGATCTCCTCCAAGAGCGGTCATATCATCGGCCTCTGGCTGACCGAGGCCGTTCCCCCGGGTCTCACTGCCGCGGAAACCGTGGCGGCCATCAACGAGCAGGACGGCGTCGCGATCATTGCGCATCCCTTCGCTAACCGCGCCTTCGGTCCCTTCGGCCTCGAGGCACTCGGCGAGACGATCAACGACATCGCATTCCATGCGCTCGAGGTCTACAACTCCTCGCCGTATCTGATGTATGCAAACAAGCTCGCCGCTAAGGCGTTCACCGGTGGCCAGGGTATCGCAGCGACCGGCGGAAGCGATGCGCATGTGCTCAAGGCGATCGGGACGGGGTACACGCGCTTCCGCGGGACTACCGCCGAGGACCTGAGGCTCAGCATCGACAACCTCGAGACGCGAGCGGAGGCCGGCAGGGGTGGTCTGTCGCTGGCGGTCCGATACGCGTTCCAGTATCCGAGGATTCGGCGTCTCCAGTCGTGGAACTGGGAACGCTGCAAGGCGACCAGGTAGGCCGCTGCCCGCGTGTTCTACTGTCGCTCGAGCGCTTCGCCGATCGACTGCGCGAGCGCGTCTACCATCCCCGGATCGTCGTTCCACGCCGAGAGCGTGACCGCATGCACGGCATCCGGGAGCCGCGCGGACTCGATGAGATGGGGCAGGTCCACCATGATACCGAGCGTTGAGCTCGCGGCCGTCGCCGGCACGACGATGATCCGCTCGCACCCCGTGGCAGCTAGGTGACGCACCGTCTCAGTCACATCCGGGGACTGCCACTCCAACCAACCGACACGTACTGCGTTTGCGTTGATCCCGCGCTCCGTGAGCAGGAGCCGAACGCGCTGCAGGAAGTACGTTTCGTGTTCCGCCCACAGAGCGTGGTCCGACTCCCACCGCGCAGGCGCTCCCTCGGCGATGAGTGCGACGCCGACGGCGCCAAGCCCGATGCCCCGAGTGGTCTCGAGGATACGCTCGCACAGTCGCACGGCGAGTGACTCCACTCGCCAGATGCTCGGCGCGGTCCACAGCTGAGCGGGGGACTCGCCGAGCCCATCGCCTCCTGGGCTCCGTGGATCGCCGTTGCAGTCTCGAAGGCGCCATCCGCGCCTGCCACCGCCACCACGACCCTGGCGTAACCAGCCGCCATAGCAGCCGAGGTCGCGTCGATGAGGGACGGTCGGCCGTCGCACCACGCCATGAGCACTGCCGTCCCAGCAGCGGCTGGGAGGCGTTCCTCGAGACGCTCGGCAACCCCGCGAACAACGTCGCGGGCAGGGTGGCGGGCCCGCACCTGTCGGTACCGGGCCTTCTCGGACAGGAAGACGAACGGCATTGCTCCCGCCGGCATCTCCAGCGCGCCGGTGGTGAGCAAGCGCTGAAGGGCCCGGGCTGTCGCTCGGACACTGTAACGCGCCGGTTCAGCGCAGGACAGAAGCACCACGGCCGCCTGCGCATCACCGCCCGTCGAAGGCGGCTTTACGACAACGGGGGAGCGGTCGTCGGGTCGAGCGAGAAGGGGAAGCATTGCCGAGGCCGCCCAGTAGCCGGCGCTCGTGCCTGCGAACGCAAACAGGATGGCTGCCCCCACTGCGCTGAAGTTCTCGAGCTCGACGCCGATCTGCACGATGAACCGGACGCTGGCCGTGAGGGCGCCCGTGAGCACGATGAGCGCGAGCAGCTGGGACGCACGAGGAGAGACCATGAGCGCGACGAATGCTAGGCCCACGCAGACGCTCGCTATGATGAGCCAGATCCACGAACCCACCCGGTATCGCCTCCCACGCGCGTCAGACTCCGCTATCGTGACAGAGGAAGCTGCTCGCTGCACGTGGTTGACACACATACCCCACGGGGTATAATCGACAGGAGTCGTTCCCGAGATCAAGGAGAGTCAGTCGTGAGCGAAATCATCAAGGACATTACTGCTGACGAATTCCAGGCTGAGGTACTCGACGCGGCCGTTCCCGTGGTCGTCGACTTCTGGGCGCCCTGGTGTGGTCCGTGCCGCATGGTCGGTCCCGAGCTTGAGAAGTTGTCTGCCCGAGTCGGCGACAAGGCGAAGTTCGTCAAGGTGAACGTTGACGAGAATCCGTCCATCGCGCAGCGCTACAGCGTGATGAGCATTCCAACCATCGTCAAGTTCGACCGTGGTAAGCTGGTCTCGCAGGTTGTCGGCGCACGCGGTGCGGATGCGCTCGGTCGCGAGTTCGGGCTCATCTAGGGTCGTGCCGACCTACGATCTCACCTGCACGGAGTGTGGGCATCGGTTCGAGCGGTTCTTGCTCAGGCTGCTGAGGGAGACCGACAAGGTGTGCCCGGAGTGCGGTTCGAAGCAGGTTACCGCCGGCGTCGGCGGGGGCTTCGTGTCGCGAAAGGCGACGGAGAGCTCGGCGTGTGCGCCTCGAGGAGGATTCGGTTGAGCGTAGCGGCAGGCCAGGGTGGCCCGGAAGGCGCGCAAGCGCTGAGGATGGACTTCACCTACCAGCGTCGCTCGGTGTTGGGGTTCGATAGCACGATTGAAGCCGTGGAGCGTGAGATACGCGACCGCGGCTTCGTTGTTGATGCGGCCTACGACCTGCGGGCAACCCTGTCCGCAAAGGGATTCTCCATCCACCCGCTTCAGGTCTACGAGGTCTCGCTCGGCGGAGCACCCGCTGAGTGGTCTTCAGACGAGCCGTTTGCGAGCCAGTGCCGCATTCACGTGTTCACCGAGGGCGACGACGTCTTCGTACGCGCGATCCGTCCGACGATGCTCTCCCGTGCGATGGACGGCGCTCAGACGTCCGACGTGGCCGCGCTCGCCGAGCAGCTGGTCCTCGAAGTCATCGACGCGGTCGCCAGCGACGCGGACGAAGAGGCTACTGGACGCAGCTCGAGTATTTGAGGAAGACGCGCATCGCTTCGTCGACGATCTCGTCAGCGCTGCGTTCGTCGCGGTCGGTCATCAGGCAGTGCTTCATGGAGTAGCCGATGAGGTGCAGGCCCACCTGGTTGAGTGCGGACTTCGCCGCGGTGACCTGCGTCAGGACGTCCTCGCAGTCCTTACCGGAATCGACCATCTGCTGAAGTCCGCGAATCTGCCCCTCGAGCCGCTTCAGGCGGTTGACGATGCGGCGTCGTTCTTCCTCGCTGTCGATGATCCGAGCGGGGGCGGTGTCCATAGGGTCTCCTTGCATGCCCAGATGCGTGCCGTACAATAGACTGACTGTAGTGAAGTATACCCCTAGGGGGTATATTGGGCAAGGCGCGGGAGGCGCGACGTGGGCTACACAAGGGACACAAGTACGGGCGACGTCGGCCGTGTCCGGTCGATCAAGCGCGTGCTGGTCGGGGTCCTCGGGCTCAACCTGCTCGTCGCCTTTGCGAAGCTCGGGTACGGGGTGCTCACGGGCTCGGTTGCGATGACCGCTGACGGGTTCCACTCAATGTTCGACGGCACCTCCAACGTCGTCGGTCTCGTGGGGATGAGCCTCGCCTCGAGGCCGGCCGATGACGACCACCCGTACGGGCATGGCAAGTACGAGACGTTCGCCTCGCTCGTGATCGCCGTGATGCTCGCCCTCGCGGCCTGGCGCGTTGCGAGCTCCGCCGTGGAGCGTCTCATCACGCCCGGTGAGGTCGCTCGCGTCGACGTGCTCTCGTTCGTGGTCATGGTCGGCACGCTCGCGGTGAACTTCGGCGTGACCACCTACGAGCGGAAGGCCGGCAAGCGCCTTGGGAGCGAGATCCTCGTCGCAGATGCTAGCCATACGGCGAGCGACGTGTTCGTGAGCCTCGGTGTCATCGTGGGGCTCGCAGCCGTCAAGCTCGGGTTCCCCCAAGCTGACCCTATCATCGCCTTGGTCGTGTCCGGCTTCATCCTGGTCGCGGGCTGGCGCGTGCTGCGTTCGGCACAGGCGACGCTCTCCGACTCGATGCGCATCGCTCCGAGCGCGCTGCGCGAGGTTGCGATGAGCGTCCCGGGCGTCCTCGGTGCACATCACGTGCGTACCCGGGGCCCCGCGAGTGAGGTGTACGTGGACATGCACATCCAGGTTGACCCGAGCATCCCCGTCGCTGTGGGACATGCCACTGCGGAGCTGGTGGAGAAGACCGTATGCGATCGGTTCGAGCAGGTCAGGGACGTGATCGTGCACCTCGAGCCGCTTGACGACTATCAGGCGCAGAAGACGGCGGCGGAGACAGAAGCAGAGCGGGGCGCATGATCTCCGGCGTGAGCGCTCCTGTCGCCCAACACGAGCGCGCCTCTCGCCTTACCGGTTTCGGGTTGGCGGCGCTGTCCGCGGCGCTCTGGGCGATGGGCGGCCTCTCGGCAAAGTGGCTGTTCACGCCGCTCGACTCCGTGACGTCCGCGTGGCCGATCCCGCCACTCGGCATCGCAATCGACCCGGTGATGCTCTCAGCGTGCAGAGCGCTGCTTGCCTTCGGGATGCTGTTCGCCTATACGCTCGTGGCGCGCAGGCAGGCGCTCGCCGTGCGCGGCAGAGACCTCCCGTTCCTCGCGTTCTTCGGCGTTGCCGGTCTTGCGCTCGTCCACTTCACGTACTTCAAGACGATCTCGCTCACCGGCGTGGCGACCGCGATCCTGCTGGAGTATCTCGCGCCCGTGATCGTCCTCGCAGCCTCAGTCATCACCGTCCGGGATCGCTGGACGTGGACGCTCCCGGTTTCGGTCGCGCTCTCAGTCACGGGATGTGCCGCGGTCGTTGGCGCGTTCAGCGGGACAGGACTCGTTGTTTCGCCTGAGGGGCTCATGTGGGGCCTGCTGTCAGCGGTGTTCTTCGCGGGCTACACGCTGATGGGACGCTGGGCTGCGCACCGGTTCTCGTCCTGGACGCTCCTGACCTACGGCCTTGGCGCCGCGACCATCTTCTGGGTGATCGTGCTCGGTGGACCCGGCTCGATGTTCAGGGCGCTCTCGGACCCCCGCACGTTCATTGCGGTGGCCGTCGTGTCGCTCATCAGCACGGTTATCCCGTTCGGGGCGTTTCTCAAGGCGCTCAAGCACATCAGGGCCACCGAGGCCTCGGTGACGGCGACGTTGGAGCCGGTCCTCGCCGCAATCGTCGCATGGGCGCTCCTCGGCGAAGTGCTCGGCTGGGCACAGATCGTCGGCGGTCTGCTGGTCATCGCGGCGATCATCGTGGCGCAGGCGCCCGGGCGCGTGGCGCCCGAAATCCCGCCGCCGACATAGCCGGTGGGCACGTTCGGGATGCTCAGCACCCGCCTCAGCGGAGGGCGTCCATCCCGAGTGGTAACCTGCGCCGGATGCGGGGAATACTCTGCATGGTACTTTATTTGCTTGCGCCCGCCGCCTCGCTCAGCTGAGCCGGCTGTGGAGGATCGATGGACCTCACGCAACGCCCAGAACTGAAACAGAAGGTCACCCTGTCACCGCAGGTGTATCAGGGCTTGGCCATCCTCGCCATGCCCGTGTTCGAGCTCCAGCAGATTGTGGAGGCCGAGCTTCTCGAGAATCCGGTCCTGGAGACGGAGGAGTTCGAGGACGACGGTGAGGGCGAATCGGAGCGCGATGACGAGCGTGGCGAGCCTGAGGAAGAGCGCGCCTGGGACGAGTGGCTCGACCAGTATGAAGAGTTGGAGAGCGGCGACACCGGCATGCCGCGCGATCCCGGGGCGGACGAAGTCAATTCGGACGAGTTCGTGGGAGGTTTGCGCTCCTTCGACGACTACCTTCTCGAGCAGATCGGCATGCTTGAACTCAGTCGTGACGTTTGGGCGGCGGCTCGCGCCATCATCGGCTCGCTCGATGGCGACGGCTTCTTCGTTGGGGACTGCGCTGAGGTCGCGGCCGTCGCAGGCGTGACCCCGGAGGTAGCCGAGCAGGCGCTGGCGGTCGTACAGCAGCTCGACCCTCCCGGCGTGGGGGCACGCGACGTCCGTGAGGCGCTTCGTATCCAGGCGGCGTATCTGGGCATCGACGCGCCGCTCGTGCAAGCGCTCATCGCGGACCACCTCGACGACATCGCTGCCAACCACTACCGGAAGGTCGCTCGGGCCGAGCATGTGAGCGAGGAGGAAGTACGCGAGGCGGTGGAGCTGCTACGGCAGCTCAACCCCAGGCCGGCCGGTGCCTTCTCCCCGGGTAATGCCCCCGCCTACGTGGTTCCCGACGTGACGCTTCGCCGGTTCGGCGACGACTGGCTGGTGATCGCCAACAACGAGGCGGTGCCGGTTCTGCGCGTGAGCCCGCGCTACCGCAAGATGCTCCGCTCTCACTCGGGCGTAGATGACGAGACGCGGCGCTATCTGAAGGACAAGGTCCGCCAAGCGGAGTCGTTCATGCGCAACGTCGATCGACGGCGCGACACGGTCTCTCGTATCGCCCAGATCATACTCGAGGTACAGCGGGACTTCTTCGAGGACGGGAAGGGCGACCTGCGCCCGCTCCGCCTCGAGGACGTGGCCGTCGAGATCGGCGTGCATCTCAGTACGGTGAGCCGCGGCGTGACGGGCAAGTACATGGCCACGCCGTACGGCCTGTTCGAACTGAAACACTTCTTCTCGGGCGGCTACCGCACATCGACCGGCATGGACATCGCCGCCACCACCGTCAAGCGGCGCATCAAGGAGCTGCTGGAGGCGGAGGACCCGTCTCAGCCGCACTCGGATCAGAAGCTTGCCGAGCTGCTCTCCGAAGACGGGGTGGACGTCGCCCGTCGGACGGTCGCCAAGTACCGCGAAGAGATGGGCGTGGAGCCGTCGTGGGCGCGGAAACGCCGATGAGTGCGCGGGAAGCGATCGATTCGAAGCCGCCCGGCGCTGAGATCGCAGTGCGGTCTCGCGGCGACGGCAAGCTCCGCGATGCGGCCATCATCCTGGGGCTCATCGCCACGATCACGCTCCTCCACATCCTGGCCATGGATTCGCGCGCCTCACTGCCTTGGCACATGCTCTTCAAGCGTCTCTACTACATCCCTATCATCTACGCGGGGTTCACCTTCGGCCGCCGTGGCGGGTTCTTCACGGCGTCCGCGGCCGGCCTGCTGTGGGCACTCCACGCGCATGTGAATGCGGCTCTAGGGGGGCTGCTCGGCAATCACTTCGACAACCTGTACGAAATCGTCATGTTCATCGCTGTCGGCCTGCTCTTCGGGTGGCTGCGGGACCTTGAGGAGGCCAGGACGCGCGACCTGCGGCAGGTCAGCACGCAGCTCGAGGAGGCGTACCGCACCCTGGAGGAACGCGCGATCCAGTTCATGAACGTGCAGGAGTACACACAGTCCATCCTGCGCTCGATCACCGCGGCAGTCATCACCGTCGGTCCCGACGGGTCGATTGCGACCGCGAATCCCGCTGCCGAGCGGATACTGTCGCAGCCCGAGGCGGAGATGGTCCCGCGGCGGATCCGCACCCTCTTCGCCGAGGATGGCGGGCTGGACGAAGACATCATGAAGGTGCTCGAGGGCCGTCTCCCGCGACTCGTTCGGGACATGCGGCTTGTCACCCGCGGGGGGCGGGTTCTACACGCGCAGGTCTCGACGTCGAGAATGCGTGACGTGAGCGGTCGCGTGCTCGGTGCGGTCGTCACCCTCGAGGACGTTTCAGAGGTCAAGGCGCTCACCGACCAGCTGATCCGAGCCGACCGGCTGGCGGCGATGGGGGAGCTCACCGCAGGCGTCGCGCACGAGGTTCGAAATCCGCTCGGCATCATCCGTGCCTCAGTGCAGCTCGTCGAGGAGTCGGGTGCCGACCGGGAACGCGTCCTGCAGGCGACCGGCGTCATCAAGCAGGAGATCGACCGACTGGACAAGGTCATCAAGGCGCTCCTGGACTTCGGGCGGCCGAGCAAACCCCACCGGGTGCTCACCGACGTTGGGCCTGTCATCGACGACGTCGTGCTGTTCACGCGCCAGTTCGCCGGACGCTCGAACGTGAGCATCCAGGCGGCGGGCACAAAGGGGCTGCCGCTTGTTCTTGCCGACGCAGACCAGCTCAAGCAGGTCTTCGTGAACCTGGTCTCCAACGCCGTTCAGGCGATGGAGAACCGGGGTGGTACCATTCGCCTGGTGCCGTCGAATGACGATGGCTTTGTCTCCATCGCGGTCACCGACGACGGGCCCGGGATCCCTCCCGGGGACCTGACGAAGATCTTCGACCCGTTCTACTCAACGCGCGACGACGGCACCGGGCTCGGACTCACCATGGTTCACCGGATCGTCGACGAGCACGACGGGCATATCGAGGTGAAGAGCACGCTCGGGGAGGGTGCGTCGTTCGTCGTGTCGCTGCCGATCGCGCGTTCAGCCGAGGAGGTTTCATGACCAGGCGCGTCCTGATTGCAGACGACGAGAAGAACATGCGCTGGGTGCTTCGACAAGCACTCGAGGGCGAGGGCTACGAGGTGGTGGAAGCCGCCGACGGCAAGGAGACGCTCGCCGCCATAGCGGACCTGCCGCCCGACCTGCTCGTGATCGACCACAAGATGCCGGCGCCGGACGGTATGGAGGTTCTGAGGAGGCTCCGGTCCAAAGGCATGGACTTTCCGATCATCATGCTCACGGCTCATGGGAACGTCACGAGTGCGGTCGAGGCGATGAAGGCGGGCGCGAGCGAGTATCTGACCAAGCCGTTCGATCTCGACGAGCTGAAGCTCAGCATCGACAAGGCCATCCGCATGACCGAGTTGTCGGCGGAGGTCGCTCGGCTGCGGGAGGAGCTCGACCGAGACTACGACGTTGAGGGTATCGTTGCGGCAGAGCCGGGCATGCTGGCGGTCTTGGATACGGTCCACAAGGTCGCGCCGACGAACGCCACCGTGATGCTCTACGGCGAGTCCGGAACGGGCAAGGAGCTCGTCGCGCGGGCGCTTCACCAGCTCTCGCTCCGTGCCGGGAAGCCGTTCATCTCGGTCAGCGCTGGCGCGCTGCCGGAGACGCTCTTGGAGAGCGAACTCTTCGGCTACGAGAAGGGCGCGTTCACGGGCGCGATGCAGGCCAAGCCTGGGCGCTTCGAGCTCGCCAACGGGGGCACGATCTTTCTCGATGAGATCGGGGACATCCCGCCGGGCGTGCAGGTCAAGTTGCTGCGCGTGCTTCAGGAGCGCCAGTTCGAGCGCCTTGGCGGCACGCGGTCCATCGACGTGGACGTCCGCGTCGTGGCCGCTACGAACCGCGACCTCCAACAGCTCATCGCCGACGGGGGGTTTCGCGAGGATCTCTACTACCGCCTCAACGTCGTACCGATCACCTTGCCGCCGTTGCGTCAGCGCACGGAAGACATCCCACGCCTGGTCGCCCACTTCTTGGAGAAGGTGCACGCGGCGAACAAGCGCATCACTCCCGAGGCGATGCAACTGTTGGTGTCGTATCAGTGGCCCGGCAACGTACGGGAGCTTGAGAACACCATCGAGCGCATCGCCATCCTTGCGCACGGTGACGACATCGGCGTCGCTGACTTGCCAGCCGAAGTGCGTGAGGGCACGGTCTTCTGCGCTGCCGGGCAGCGCACGATGGCGCTCCCGGACACCGGTCTCGATCTCGAGGAGCTCGAACTCGACTTGGTACAACAGGCACTCGAGAGGGCCGGCGGCAGCGTGCCGAAGGCCGCCAAGCTCGTGGGTCTCACCACGAAGACTCTCGAGGCCCGAATGACCAAGTACGGCCTCTGAGAGAGTCGGGCAGTTTCTCCTTTCCGGGCGGGCGATTGGTCGCGGTTGGCACAGTCGTTGCATTTCTCTGCCAAGGCGCGTGCACGGCGCGCAGCGCCGCGAGGACCTGGACGATCGCACGCTTGGGGCGCCTCCCATCCGTACCGTGACTGGCGGGAATATGCAGCGTCGCTCGACTACAGGCACGATCGTGGGAGTCGCCGGGGCCATCCTCGCCGTCGTGTTCGTTGTGGGGCTCATCGCGGGAGCGAATGCGGGGTGCGGGCTCGGAAGCTTCATCGGCTCGTTCCCAGTCGTGTGGATCGTGGGAATCGGGGCCGCGCTGGTCATTGGAACCCTCGCGTGGTTCCTGCTCGACGCAGGCGAATCCCCGACGGGCTCCCCGCGGGCCGAGGAGCGTCGATGCCCCGGCTGCAACCGTGCGATACTCCGTCAATGGCGGATGTGTCCCTACTGCGGCACGATGCTCGACCGCGAAGACCCCGTCGCCGAGAGTGCCCCAGACCCCGCCTCCATCAACTGAACGAAATCACCCACAGGAGGAAACCATGAGCGAGATCGTCACGTCACGCTTCGTCACAACCGGCATGCACTGCCCTTCGTGCGCCGCGCTGATCAAGATGACCGTCGAGGACCTGCCGGGCGTCGAGTCGGTCAGCTCGGACTACCCGACCGGAATGACCGAGGTCCGTCACGACGCCGCGCTCGTGAGCGACGCCGCAATCATCGCCGAGATCGTGAAGGTCGGCTACGGCGCCGAGCTCGCCGACCCTGCCTGACCGCTGTCGCTCCCGCTGGACGATGGATACCCGTGGGGGTATCATCTCGAGGAGTGAGCCATCGTGACGAGCGTTCCGGCGAATGACTGCGCCGGCGCGCGTCACCCCAGCGGCGAGTGACGGGACGACTTCATGACCGACGGCACGATCGGGTATGCGACCGCCTTCATCGGGGGGCTTCTCTCGTTCCTCTCGCCCTGCGTGCTCCCGCTCCTGCCCGGCTACCTCTCGTTCATGTCCGGCCTCTCGCACGCGGAGTTGGCTGACACGGAGCGGCGGAGTGCCTGGCGGATCTTGGTTCCGGCGTCGCTGTTCGTCCTTGGTTTCTCGGCGGTCTTCGTCCTCATCGGGGGCGCCGCGGGTTTCGCGAGCGAAACGCTTGGTCCCACGCTCGCTCGCTCTGACAGCGTGCTTACTGTGGCCGCCGGCGTGCTGGTTGCCCTCGTGGGAGTGTTTCTGCTGGGTGTCATCAAGGTTCCGTGGCTCTACGGCGAAGCGCGCTTCGAGATGGGCAAGGCCCGTCGGTTCGGCAGAGGCGCTGCGTTCGTGATGGGTCTTGCCTTCGGCTTCGGGTGGACCCCTTGCGTGGGCCCGATCCTCGCGGTGATCATCGGGATGGCCGCCCAGACGGGAGACGCGCTGCGAGCGGCTTCGATGCTTGCGGTCTACTCCGCGGGCTTGGCACTGCCGTTCTTGCTCACCGCGGCTTTCTTCGGTCGGCTGACGACCGCTCTCACGTGGTTCAAGCGACACTCCCTTACAATCAACCGTGCTGCCGGCGTGATTCTGATCGCGATGGGTGTCCTGATGGCGACGGGGCAGCTTGGGCGGCTCTCGTACGCGCTCATCCGAGCGTTCCCGTTCCTCTCGAGCGTCGGCTAGCAGGCTCGCGGTGACATCGCCGGTCCGCCTGCTCTAGGATGGGGTGAGCTGACCGAGGGTCGTCGGGGAGTCCATGGCGCGCAAGAGACGTGCAAGCAGCCTTGCAAACCGCTACACCAAAGTAGCGGTCGTGGTTGTGGTGCTCATCACGGTACTGCTGGGAACCACCGTCATCTTAGGCGTTCTGCGCATGGCGCAAGGCGAGGGGCTCGCGCGCCAGGACGCCCACCGCGAGGTCATCCAGAGCGATATCTTCGGCAGAATCCAAGCGTCGCAACGGGTTGTCCGCGCACTCAGCGACCGCACCGCGCTCGCGACCGGGGCTCCTGCCGAGGTGCAGCGGCTTCTCGCGACCACGTTCTACGGCAACGCGGAGTACCTCTCTCGAATCATGGTCATAGAAACGTCGGGCACCGTCGTGGCGGCCTACCCACGAGCAGGCGCCCAGGACCCCCGGGAAGTCTCAGCTGTCGCAGAAGTCATGCGCGAGAAGGCAACACCGCCGTTCGCATGGGTGGCCTCGACGGAGGCCGGTGCGGGGTCTCTGTGGAGCGCGGTCTCGCTCGGCTCGGCAAGCGGCGCGGCGCGCGTACTGCTCGCGGCTGTGCGGATGGACTTCCTCAACGAAACACTCTCAAGGGCCACACTTGGCAACGCCGACGCGGCCGCTCTTGTGATCGACAGCAGCAGCGGCGAGGTCATAGGCTCGAGCGGCGCGGCCGCTGTTGCGAAGGCCGAGGAGTGGCAGTTCCGACCCTCGGCAGACGATAGATCTCGCGGCACGGCTGATGTGACGGTCGGAGCGGACGAGCATTACGCCGGCGTGTTCGGGCAGGTGCCAGGTCTCGCTGACCTCGGCTGGCGAGTCGTCGTGGTCGAGCCCTCGACAGCGGCCGTCGGGCGGACGCTCAGTGCGCTCCGACCGGCAATTGCGGTGTGGACGGTCGCCGTGCTTGTCGTCCTGGGGGCGACCGTCGTGTCGTTCAGCTGGCTCCTGCGGCCGCTTCGCGAACTCGAGAAGCGCACCGCGGCGGTCGCCTCCGGCGCGTCGCTCGGCGTCGTGGAGATGCGCCGCGACGACGAGGTCGGCCGGCTGTGGCGGTCGTTCAACTCGCTCATCAGTCGTGTGACGGAGCTCCGGGATGTCTCGAACCTGCTTGCGCGCTCCTACGATCGAGACACGGTGCTCGACGGTATCCTCACGTCGCTCGGGCGCACGCTCGAGGGCCGGGACGCCGCGGTGCTGCTGCTCGACCGAAGCGGCCAGGTGACGCGCGTCGCGCGAGGCACCGGTTCGCTCGCACGAAGTGAGGGAAGCACCGTCCGCGTAGCGGACTCCCCGTGGCTTACGGTTGCGCTGTCGAGCTCCGAAGTGGTCCTGTTCGATTCGGAGCGGATGAGCGACGATCCGGTCATGGCCCTCCATGCAGGCGGGCTGCGGCGCCAATCGGGCGTGCTCGTCCCGATGATGATGGGGCTTCGCCGCTTAGGCGTGCTCGCGATCCTCTTCCCGGCTCGCAAGCCCCTCGGGCCCGACGAGAACGAGTTCGAGATCGTCCGTTCGTTCGCGTCGCAGGCCGCAATCGCACTCGACAACGCGCGTCTGTTTGAGGAGGAGCGAGCCTCCCGCGAGCGGGCGCAGGCACTCCAGCGCGTAGCCGAGTTGCTGACCCGGCCAACCAACCTCCGCCGTGCGCTCGATAAAGCAGCGGGGATCGCAGCCGGGCTGCTCGGCTTCACGACCGGCGTCGTCATGCTCTGCGACCCCGAGGTATTCGGAGCGAGCGCGGCCGACGACTCTGAAGTCGAACGCGCCTGTGCAGTCGTCGGGGAGGGCGACGTGTTCTCCGGAACCGGCACGTCGGAGGGCTCGGATGTCGCGACGTGGCTTCCCGGGGATGTCACCACGGAGGTGTCGAGGTGTCTGGATGCGATCGGCGCTGAGTGCGCGATCGCGAGCCCCTTGCGCTACAGCGGGGGCACGGCGGGGGTGCTGGTGCTCGGGATCCGCGGCGAGTTGCCGGCGCTCGCTGAGCCGGACTTCGCGGCCGTGAGCGCGATTGCGACGGCAGCGGGGTTGGCGCTTGAGAATGCCTATCTGTTCGAACAGGTCCGGAACCGCGCTGACAGCCTGGAGACCATCTTCCGCATCAGCCAGGCCGTCAGCTCGTCGCTGCAGACACGCGTGGTGCTCAATCGCGTCCTTGACGTCGTCCAACGAGTCTTCTCGGCAGACGCGGTGCTGCTGATGTCCTATGACACCGCGCGCGGCACGATGACCGTTCCAATGGCGCGTGGCCTCATCGATCCTGCGATGATCGCGATGGAGTTCCCATCGGGTTCGGACATCCCGGGTCAAGTGTTCAAGAGCCGTGCCCCGCTGCGGATCGACGACCTCGAGACGTACGACACGCCGCTCGCTCGTGCCGCTCGCGCCCAGGGGCTCGGTTCAGCGCTCGCCGTGCCGCTGCTCGCCCGAGGACGCTCGATCGGCGTCGTCTGCATCTTCTCGCGCCAAGGCGCCGCGTTCCCACGCGAGGACCTCGAACTCCTGAGCACGTTCGCGGTGCAGGCCGCCCTCGCCATCGACAACGCCGAGCTGTTCGGTCGGGAGCACCACGTCGCATCCGTGCTGCAGAGGAGCATCCGGCCAGCCACGCTTCCGGTGATTCCGGGTATCGAGTCGTTCAGCCTCTACCGAGCAGCCGGCGAGGCTGCGGAGATCGGGGGAGACTACCACGACCTGTTCACCGGTCCGGACGGTCGCGTCGTCTTGGCGATCGGCGACGTTTGTGGCAGCGGCATTGAGGCAGCCACCAAGACGTCGATGCTCAAGTACTCGGTACGGAGCCTCGCTGCTGCCGGGCTGGGGCCTGCGGAGATCGTCAGCCGAATCAACGGGATGATCGTCGAAGGCGGGGATCCGACCGACATCGTCACGCTGTGGTTGGGGGTGCTCGACACGCATTCGGGGGTCCTCGTTTGGGCGAATGGGGGACATCCGCCTGCACTGCTGCTTCATTCGCAGGATGGCGGACGCATCCAGCGGCTGGGGACCACAGGCGCGCTCCTTGGCGCTGTCGCCGCGGCCGAGTACTTGGATGACCGCGTGACCATCCCCGCCGGTGGAACGCTCCTGCTCTACACCGACGGAGTCACCGAGGCGCGAAACGTGACTGGGTTCTTCGGCGAAGGTCGCGTGAGGCGTGCGCTCAGGAAGGGCGGCTCTGTGCAGCAGATCACCGAGCGCCTGCTCTCAGCGGTGGAACGGTTCTCCCGGACCGGCATTCGGGACGACGTGGCAATCCTTGTTGTTGCGATGACCGAGCACCCGGGGGAGCCGGGTGGGTGTGTTACGCCCGACGCATCGGCGGGAATCGTCCTCTAACAAACGATGTGTCGCTGGTATCGGAGCAGCCTTGGAATTCGATATCGAGCACGCACGAGACGCGAGCCTGTGTGTCGTGCGTTTGCGCGGTGAACTCGATATGCTTACGGTCCCTGAGGTGAAGCGTGCCGTCGGGGACGCGTTGGAGCGCGGGTGTGACAACGTCGTCATGGACTTGCACGAGCTGACCTACGCCGACAGCTCCTCGCTGAGCCTCCTCGTCTGGCTCGACCGTGAGCTTGAGGCGCGAAGCGGTCGGCTGGTGCTGGCCGCAGCGAGCCCCAACATCAGTCGGGTGCTTGAGCTCTCTGGGCTCATCGGCCTCGCGCCCACGATCGTTGCGGTGCCGGACGTGCACCAGGCAATCGACGGGCTCACCTTGCGCGAGCGCTCGGAGCCGGCGCTGTGGACGGAGCGCCTCACAATCATGGCGGCGCCGGACGCCTTGCCGGAGGCTCGCACGCACGTAGCGAACCTGCTCGAGGCGCTCGACATTCCGGAATCGACGCTCTTCGACGTGCGCGTCGCCGCTGGAGAGGCGATCGCGAACGCAATCAGGCACGGCTCGCCTGGCGGCGAACGCGACGAAATCGGTATCGACGTGATTGCCTTCTCCGACCGCGTCGAAATCGTAGTCACCGACACCGGCTGTGGGTTCGACGGGCTCGCATGTGAGAGCGGGGACCTCTATGCGGAGTCGGGTCGGGGCGTGATGTTCATGAAAGCATTCATGGACCGCGTCGACTTCGAGACGCTCCCGGGGGGCGGTACGTCAGTCACTCTTGTGAAGCACCTGCCGACGCGGTCTGCCTGACTCGCTGGCGTACAATTCATTCATGCAGATTCGCGCCGTTTTCTTCGATGTGGGTAACACGCTGCTCAAGCCGCACCCGAGCGTCTCCGAGGTGTGTCGGCAGGTGCTCGCCCAAGCCGGGCATATCCACGACCTCTCTGCGATCGACCGGCTGATGCCGCTCGTTGACGCGTACTACGAGGACCGCTACCGGTCTGACGACACCTTCTGGACGAGCGAGGAGGAAACGTCCTCGGTGTGGGTCGGGATGTACTCGGTCATGTGCAGGGAACTGGGCATCCGTGCCGATGCCGCCGAGCTGGCCAGGCGCGTGTACGAGGAGTTCGGCGACGCCTCCCGGTGGCAGCTCTACGATGACGTAGTGCCTGCATTCGAGCGGCTGCGTGCGCGCGACGTTCGGCTTGGAATCATCTCGAACTGGGACTCGCGGCTGACCCGAGTGCTGCAAGGGCTCGGCGTGGGTGACTACGTACAGACGATCGTGTCCTCGGCGGACGTGAAGTTGCGCAAGCCGGACCCGCGCATCTTCGAGCTCGCGTGCTCGCGGCTTGGTGTGGGCGTGGACGATTCGGCGCACGTGGGGGACCATCACTACTCGGACATCGTGGGCGCGACAGCAGCCGGCCTGCGGGCCGTGCTGGTGGACCGCAGTGGTTCTGCGGCGACTCGCGCCGCTTCAGGGGCGATCGCCGACTTCGATCGCCTGGAGGAGGCTCTCGGGCTCGAGTAGACATTGAGCATTGACGCTTGACGCATTCGGGAATGAGTGCGCACCATAGTGGCGTACGCAGGGTCCTCACAGCAGCAGTCGTCGTAGCATTCGTCGTAGCACAGAGGAGCAGCCATGACCCTCGCCGAGGCGCGAAAGCGCTACCCCCTGGTCCCGCGTGACATCATTCGGTGGGCACTCGAGAACATTCCCGACCCGCGCGACATCGATCGCGGTTTGGCACGCCTGGAGCAGTCTAGGCGCATACAGGTGAAGTACGGCGTCTGACGCATCGGAAGGGGCACCGATGGCATACGTTGTCGTGGCTTTTGCGGCGTTCGGGTTCGGACTCCTCACCATGGGCTTGCTCGCGTCCGCGTCACGGATGGACGAGTGGCCGACCGGACCTGGACCCGAATAGCTGAGGCGGGCAAACACAAAGGCCGCTCCCGATGGGGAAGCGGCCTTTCCGCTACTGCGTTTCCGCAGGTCAAACGCTGGAGGCGACGCCCGGATTCGAACCGGGGATAAAGGCTTTGCAGGCCTCTGCCTTGCCACTTGGCGACGTCGCCGCTCTTGGGGGAGAGCGCTCCCCGTTTCAATGAAGAAGGTCGGCCCCGAAAGGCTTGAGGCTGCCTCGGACCAACCTTCCGAAGATACTATGGAGCGGACGACGGGATTCGAACCCGCGACCCCAACCTTGGCAAGGTTGTGCTCTACCAACTGAGCCACGTCCGCGCGCAAAGGGTAGTCTACCAACGGGTCACAGGGGTGGCAAGCCCGAATCTGGCGACCGTGGATTGGGGTCTAGCGCCGTTTGTACGGACTGCTACAATAGTCGTCGCTGTTCTTACGAGCAGCCAATCGGGCGCTTAGCTCAGGGGGAGAGCACTTCCTTGACGCGGAAGGGGTCAGAGGTTCAAATCCTCTAGCGCCCACCAGTACTTGACGAGGCCTCGGCAGATGCTGCCGAGGCCTCGTACTCTGTTCCAGCCTTCGCGTTGCCCCCGAGTCCTTGGTTGCCGAGCTGGCCGGCCGCGCGCGCAGTTCACTCTCTGTGTGCGCTACAGACCCAGTCGGATTCACTGAGGAGGAAGGCAACGAGGAGGAGCGCGAGGCTGAAATGACGGGGACCATGGGCACCACCAACGCCGTTCTGGAATAGCCGTGCGGTTTCCCGTCCGGCGGGGCAATCGCCTGCGCGTATACTCATCTCAGGACAACTCCCGGGAGGAACGCATGCGTCGACGTGTGTCAGCTGCACTCTCCCTGTCGCTGGTGCTCCTCATAGCCCTCACCACGCCCGCGCTCGCGGCGGACGGGTGGCCGGCGGGGAGCTTGCAGATCGCCCTCCAGGTCCAAAGGCTTGGCGGGCCGAGCAGGTTCGACACAGCGGTCGCGATCGCCGGTGCGGGGTGGCCAGGGTGGGGCGGAATCACGCACGTGATCGTCGCATCGGGTGAGAACCGGGCGTTCTCGGATCCGCTCGCCGCAGGGAGTCTCTGCTGGGCCTACGATGCCCCGCTCCTGCTGGTAAGGGGCACGGACGTGCCACCGGCGACGGTCTCGGCGCTTCGCGCGATCAAGGCTGCGAACGGCACCATCACGGTCATCGTGGTCGGGGGTACCGCCGCGGTCTCCTCTTCGGCAGTCACGCAGCTACGCGGCATCGTTGGCTTCGGCAACGTGGAGCAACTGGTCACGGGCGGTGATCGCTACGACCTTGCCGCCACGATCGCCGCTCGAGTCCGCGCAGTGGCGGCTCAAACGGGTCGCGACATCCCGCCGAGCGTTCTGGTCGCCAACGGCACGAACGATGCCGGCTTCGTGGACGCCCTTGCGCTCTCGGCGGTATCGGCTCGAACGGGGATTCCCATCCTTCTGGTGAGCCGCGACCGGATTCCTGACGCGACGCGGGTGGCGCTCGGTTCGCTGCCAGGTAGCGAAGTGATCGTGGCCGGCAGTGCGGCGGTCGTCTCCGGAGCGACGTACTCGGGCCTCGGAGCAAGTGCGCGCTGGGCCGGCCCGACCCGCTACGCCACTGCAGTCGAGATCGCGAAGGGCGCTCGAGCGCGAGGCTGGCTTGAGGGGACGGCCGTCGGCATCGCTGCTGCCGTGCCGGACGCGCTCACAGGGGCCACGTACGTCGGCAAGAGCGGCGGGCCGCTTCTGTACAGCATCTCAGGCATCTTAGGCCAACCGGCTGCCGCGTACCTTGCGTCGGTGGGCTCTGTGCTGACCCAGGCGACGATCTTCGGCAGCACGAAGGTCGTATCCGTTCCGGTCGAGCAGCAGCTTGGCGGTGCCCCGGCGCAGCCTGCCGTGATCAGTCCGATCGATGCGCCGTACCTTGCCAGGAAGGCGACGATGCGCGCGCTTGTGGGCGTGAATACCTCAGAGGTGCGCCTGTACCGCAATGGCGTGCAGGTAGCGTCAGCGACGCCGGCGGCCTATGCAACGGTTGACTTCGGCTCGTTCGATACACCCGCGGACGGCGTCACGTACCGAGTCGAGGCGGTCAACCCGCTCGGCGGAAGCAGCTCGTGGCAGAAGGCGTTCAAGCGCCTCGCATATCCGTCGGCGTCGACGTCAATCGTGATCGACAAGTCCGAGTTCCGCCTCTACCTCGTGAAGAGTGACGTGCTGGTCGAGCACTACCCGGTTGCCCTCGGTCGGGCGTCCATGGAGACGCCCGTGCGGCTGTGGAGGGTCGGCGCGAAGTATGTGACTGATCCGGGCAGCGTGTACGGGCCCCGGAAGATGCGGCTCTACAAGTGGACGGGCTCGGCGTACGTGTACACGAACTACGCGATTCACGGCACCAACGAGCCGTGGGTCATCGGCACGAAGGCCTCGCACGGGTGCATCCGGCTCTACAACAGCGACGTGCTCGATCTCTACCCTCAGGTGCCGATCGGCACCATGGTTCAGACCCGAGAGTAGTCGCCGAGGGCGCCCGGCGGCAGCATGATCGTGGCCGCGCCCGGCAGAATGCGCGCTCGGAGCGGCCCGGTGTGCTGGAGCATCTCGCCGTCCGCCTGGAACGGCAGCGGCACCGAAGCGGTGACACTCACCTCCCGCGCCTTGAAGACGTCGAGGCCGGGGCGGCCCTTGTGGTTGCCGATGCGGTCGAGCACTGCAGCGAAGACCGTGGGCATGAGGCCGGCCACCGTGCGCGCCTTGATCACGACGACGTCGAGCAGCCCGTCGCGAGGGTCGCTGTCGTGCGTGACCGAGAGGTCGAGCTGAATCTTCGCGAGGTTGACGAGCACGACTGCGATGCCCTCTGTAGAGACCTCATCCCCGTCGAGGACGAGATCGAACTTCGACTGCCGCGGCAGCGGGTCCTGGAGTGCCGCGACGATGTAGGCACCCTCGCCGATGATGGGCTTGAGCGGTTCTGCTCGGAGGATGAGCCCGGCGTCGAAGCCGGCTCCGGCCATCACGAAGAAGCCGTGGCCGCCGCCGATGTCGAGTTCGCCGAGGTCGAGCCGGGTCGCCTCGCCGTCGAAGACCAGGCGGGCAAGCTCGGCCGGGTCGGGTGGCAGCGCGAGGTTGCGCGCGAAGAGGTTCGCCGTACCGGCGGGATAGAGCGCGATGGGCACCTCGCTCTGCCTGAGTGCGTAGAGCGCCGCCGAGATGGTGCCATCGCCGCCGGAGATGATGACTCGATCGAACGAGTCCGCGTCCCCGAGGAGCGCGTCGAGGTCGCCACCCTCCTGCAGGAAGCGAAGGGTGATCTCGACGTCGCGGGTCCCCATCTCGCTGAGGAACTCGTGGGTTCCCGGATCGCCCACGCCGGAGCGGAGGTTGCTCACCATGAGCGCTCGCACCAGCCCCTCCCTCCTGCGTGTCGCGGCGATGGGATACACTGCAAAGCGCCGCCGGGCGCCGTTTCCCGATTCTACGGCATCGCACTGATATCCGCCGAGCGAGGAGGCGTGCGTGTACGTCGATAGCCCCCAGCTGCTGGCCGAGCTCGCAGATCTCCTGCGCGGAGCGGATGCGCTCGCCATCGACACCGAGTTCATGCGCGAGCGTACATACTACGCTCGGCTTTGTCTGATCCAGGTGGCCACCGATGACGTG
Source organism: uncultured Actinomycetes bacterium (assembly GCA_963817405.1). Lineage (GTDB taxonomy): Bacteria > Actinomycetota > Coriobacteriia > Anaerosomatales > Anaerosomataceae > CAWFNW01. The sequence goes on along the minus strand of CAWFNW010000001.1, from coordinate 422,863 downwards.
ACCGCGATCGTGGACCCGCTTGCCGTGAGCGATCTGGAACCGCTGTTCGCCGTGTTCCGCGATCCTGCGGTGACCAAGGTCTTCCACGCGGGCTCGCAGGACCTCGAGATCCTCTACCGCCTCATGGGCTCGGTGCCGGCCCCGGTGTTCGACACGCAGACCGCGGCAACCCTTCTTGGGATGCCCTCTCAGGTCGGCTACCAGCAGCTGGTGCACTCTCTCGTCGGTGTGACGCTCGGCAAGGGGCACACGTACACGGACTGGACAGCGCGCCCACTCTCAGCCGAGCAGGTCGACTACGCGCTCGACGACGTTCGATACCTTCCCTCGGCGTACCGCACGATGCGCGAGCGCCTCCAGGCTGAGGGTCGTCTGGAGTGGCTGGAGCAGGACTTCGCTCGCATGGCGGACCCTGCAACCTACGACGTGATCGCCGAGGAGCAGTTCCGCCGAGTAAAGCGCGCGTCAGCGCTCGATCGCCGAAGCTTGGCCGTCCTGCGCGAGCTCGCCGTCTGGCGGGAGCGTGAGGCGCAGCGGCGTGACCTCCCCAAGCGCTGGGTGGTCTCGGATGAGGCGCTCCTGGAGATCGCGCGTCGCGTACCAACGGACAGCGCCAGCCTGCAGAGCGTGCGGGGGTTGAACGAGCAGGTCGCGCGCCGCAACGCAGACGACATCTTGAAGGCGATACGGCGCGGACAGGACGTGCCCGACGACGAGTTGCCGAAGATCGCAAAGCGGAAGCGGCTCGAGGGTGACGTTTCGGATGTTGCGGACCTCTTATCAGCGCTCCTGAGGCTGCGGGCCAAGGAGCACGGCGTCGCGGCCACGCTCATCGCGACGCGTGATGAGTTGGAGCGTTTCGCGGCGGGGGAGCGCGAGGAAAACCCGCTTGGGTCGGGGTGGCGTCACACGCTCGTCGGCGAGGAGTTGGCCGAACTCATGGATGGCGCAGCGTCGATGCGCGTCGTGGGCGGCCGCCTCGTCGTGGAGCCGGTGGACCGTGGCTGATCCAGCCGCCCTGAGCGTCTCGGACGCTATGCGCCTCGCCAAGGGCGCGCTCGAGCAGATCGCAGCTCGGGTGGTGGGCGAGGTCTCCGACTGCACCGTCAAACCCGGCTACAAGGCCGTCTATTTCACCATCTGCGACGAGTACGCCGTGATGCCGTGCCTCATGTGGCGCGATGCGTTCGACCAGTCAGGTGTGGATCTGCGAGCAGGCATGCTCGTGGAGGTGGCCGGCACCTTCACCGCGTATCCGCCGAAGGGGCGCATGCAGTTCCAGGCACGGAGCATTGCTCCGGCCGGCGAGGGCGTGTTGCGGCTGCAGGTGGCGGCGCTCGCGCGACGCCTCGAGGCCGAGGGGCTCATGCGCGAGGAGCGTAAGCGGCCGCTGCCGCGCTTCCCGCAGGCGATCGGTCTCGTGACGTCGCCCCGGGGCAAGGCGGTTCACGACGTGATCCGCACGCTCCGGCGGCGCTTCCCGGCCGCCGAGCTCGTCATCGCCGGGGTGCAGGTGGAAGGCGACGGCGCCGTTGCGGCGATCGTCGAAGGGCTCCGACTGCTCGGTGAGACGCCCGGTGTGGAGGTCGCGATCCTCTGCCGCGGTGGAGGTTCCTACGAGGACCTGATGCCCTTCAATGCCGAGGACGTCGCCCGTGCGGTTGTCTCGAGCCCGGTGCCCGTAGTGACCGGCATCGGTCATGAGCCGGACACAAGCATCGCGGACATGGTCGCCGACCTTCGTGCGTCAACGCCAACGGCCGCCGCGGAGGCGGTCGCGCCCGCGTGTGACGAAGTCTCCGCACAGCTGGACAGCACGGCTCGACTTCTGGCCAGTTCACTGGAACATGTCATCCGTAGAGCGGAGAGCCGCCTGCGGCTCGCCGGTGAGCGGCCCGTCTTCCGCGACCCGTCGTGGTTGCTTGCGCAGCGGATGCAGACGCTGGACTCGCTGGCGGCACAACTCGCCAAAGCGCTACCAGAGCGCATCCGGCGCGACGGCGAGGCGCTGGCACGAGCTCGCCTCCGCCTTCGGCACGTGGCGCCGGGGCTCTTCACGCACCACGACATGCGCGTGCGCTCAGTGCGCGATCGGCTGCGCATCGAAGGTCCGCGCGTGACCGAGCGTGCGTCACGCGCGCTCGGGCTTGCTGCGGCGCAGCTGGAGGAGCTGTCACCGCTCAAGATCCTCGGACGAGGGTACGCGGTATGCTACGACGAGTCCGGGCGTGAAGTCGTACGAGCTGCAACAGATGTCGCAGTGGGCGACCGCGTGCGCGTGAAGGTGGCGTCGGGTTCGCTCGGCTGCTTGGTCGAGTCGGTTGAGACGGAGGCGTAGGCTATGGGCATTGAGACACCAGCAGTCGTGGCCGACGATCTGACGTTCGGGGCAGCGCTCAATGAGCTCGAGCAGATCGTGCGTTCGCTTGAGAGCGGCCAGTTGGAGCTTGAGGAGAGTCTTGAGCGCTACGAGCGCGGCGTCGCGCTTCTGAACGCATGCCAGCGCAAGCTCGACGGTGCGCAGCAGCGCATTACGATGCTCGTTGGCGAGCTGGAGGACGACGAAGAGAGCGAGTGACCGCGAACGACCCGGCAGGACCTCCGGGAGGCTCTGTGGACCCGAGCTGCATCTTCTGCAGGATCGCGAACGGCGAGGCGGGCGTGCCGCTCGTCTACGAGGACGAGTTCGTGGCGGCATTCGACGACGCTGCGCCGCAGGCGCCGGTGCACACACTCGTTGTTCCCAAAGAGCACTACACCAACCTCGGCGATGCGGTTGATCCGACCGTGCTCGGTGCGCTTCTTGCCGCCGTGCCCGTGGTAGCACAGCGCAAGGGGATCGATGAGAGCGGCTACCGGGTCATCGTGAACACGGGAGGCGACGCGTCGCAGACGGTGCCGCACCTGCACCTGCATGTCATGGGGGGACGCCAGATGGGCCACGGCATGGTCCGATTCGTCGATGCGACCGCAGGAGGCTGAGCGATCATGCGCCACGTCGGAATCGTCACGGACAGCACTTCGGACATCACCCCTGACGTCGCACGAGAGCTGGACGTCCGCGTCGTCCCCCTGATGGTTGCGATCGGTGATGAGACGTTCACCGACGGTGACCTGTCCCAGGAGGAGTTCTTCCTGCGGATGGATGAAGCGCCGAAGTTGCCGACCACGTCCCAACCGTCCGTTGGGGCGTTCGTCGAGGCCTATCGGGCGGGGCTCGAGCGGTTCGAGCGCATCGTCTCGGTGCACATCTCCGCTCCACTCTCGGGGACGATCGAGTCAGCCCACGAGGCTGCGCGCCAGTTCGGCGACCGCGTCACGGTCTTCGACACCCGGAACCTGTCGTGGGGAGAGGCGCTGCAGGTCGTCGAGGCTGCGAGCGCGGCGGCAGAGGGCGGCGGAGTCCCCGACATCCTGGCGGTGCTCGAGCAGGCGCGGGCACGGGTCCGGATGGTCGTGGGACTGGACAAGCTCGACAACTTGGCGAAGGGCGGGCGGATCGGGAAGGTCGGGGCTCTTCTCGGCGGGCTCCTCAGCACGCGCGTGCTGATCACAGTGAACGAGCACGGCACCTTCGAGGTCGCCGGCAAGCCGCGCGGCGCGACGGCGGCTCTTGAAGCGACCATGGACTGGGTGACCAAGGAGATGGGTTCCGCTCGCCGGGGGAAGTTCGCGATCATGCATGCGCTTTCGCCGGAGAAGGCGGAGTGGTTGGAGTCGCGCGTTCGCGAGGCCTTCGATGTCGCGGAGCTCCGCGTGATCAAGGCTGGCGCCGTGATAACGGCGCACACCGGCACGGGGTGGGGCGTGGCGGTTCTTCCGATCGACGTCTGACCGCATCCGGACAGCCGGCCGTTCGCGCGGACGGCACGCACCGTGTGGGTAGTGATTGGCGGATACGGAAAGGCCCCGACCTTCAGGTCGGGGCCTTCCTCATGCCTTCCCTGATTACCCCTGAGTCTCGTGTGGCCCGCGGCTCAAACCGCGCGAGTCGTGATGCCGGTCAACGACTGGGCCAACTCTCCGGTCTGCCGGATTCTCCGAGCAGACCGACATGCGAGGGAAGGGAAACTTGTTACCGGCGATAACGTACAGAAATCGCACCACAATTGCAACCACCGGCGTCCGCTCTGTGCGCGGGCGGGAGCTTCGGTCGGAGGCTTGCCGCTGACCGAGGAATCTCTGCCGCACGCCCGAGGGGACTCTCCCGAAGGCGAACTGCTCCGACTACCATGGACGGAGCCGCCTCGGCGGCCCTTGGAGCAGGTAGGTGCAGTACATCTGGATGCGGCGCGTGGCGCCGGTCGATGAGAAGGGGGCGCGCGCATGACGGAGCCGAACGCGATCGAGTCGTTGTCCACCGAGTACCGGGTCGTGCAGCCGGCCGGCTGGGTGTCGGATCACGCGTACATCAAGTCTATGGAGCAGTACGAGGATCTCTACAAGCGCTCGGTGGAAGACCCCGAAGGCTTCTGGGCGGAACTCGCCGAGGAGTACCTCGACTGGCACACGAAGTGGGACACCGTCCTTGAGTACGACTTCTCGGTCCCGCGCGCCGAGTGGTTCAAGGGCGGCACGCTCAACGTGACGCACAACTGCATCGACCGGCACCTCACCACGTGGCGGCGGAACAAGGCCGCCCTCATCTGGGAGTCGGACGAGGGTCGCACCAAGATGTACACGTACCAGTCGCTGTACTACAAAGTGTGCCGGCTCGCGAACGTGCTCAAGAAGCATGGCATCAAGAAGGGCGATCGCGTCGCGATCTATCTTCCGATGATCCCGGAACTCGTCGTCTCGATGCTCGCCTGCGCTCGTATCGGCGCGATCCACTCGATCGTCTTCGGCGGGTTCTCGTCGGCTGCGCTCCGTGACCGCATCCAGGACTGCGGTGCCAAGTTGCTGATCACGGCTGACGAGGGCATCAGAGGCGGGCGCCTGACGCCGCTCAAGGCCGAGGCCGACAGCGCGCTCTACGAGTGCCCGACGATCGAGACCGTCATCGTCGTGTCCCGCGCTCGGACTCGCGTCGACATGGAGCCGGGGCGCGACTACTGGTACCACGAGGAGGTCCGAGCCAGCGACATCGCCCGTCACTGCAACATCGAGTGGATGGACGCCGAAGACCCGCTCTTCATCCTCTACACCTCCGGTTCCACCGGCAAGCCGAAGGGCGTGCTGCACACCACCGCGGGCTACCTGCTCTTCACCGCCGTCACCTTCAAGAACGTCTTCGACTACCACGACGATGATGTGTTCTGGTGCACCGCCGACATCGGCTGGGTCACTGGGCACAGCTACATCGTGTACGGCCCGCTTGCCGTCGGGGCGACGACGCTCATGTTCGAGGGTGTGCCGACATACCCCGATCCGGGCCGCTTCTGGGAAGTCGTCGAGAAGCACGGTGTGAACCAGTTCTACACCGCACCAACCGCGATCCGCTCGCTCATGAAGTCGGGCGAGGAGTGGCCGGCGAAGTACGACCTCTCGACGCTCCGCGTGCTCGGCACCGTCGGCGAGCCGATCAATCCCGAGGCATGGATGTGGTACTACAAGAACGTCGGCCGCGAGCGCATCCCGATCGTCGACACCTACTGGCAGACGGAGACCGGCGGTCACCTCATCACCAACCTGCCCGGCGCCACTCCGATGAAGCCGGGCTCTGCGACGCGTCCGTTCTTCGGCATCGTGCCGGAGGTCGTGAACGAGGACGGCAGCCCCACACCGCTCGGGAGCGGCGGCCGCCTGTGCATCACGAAGCCGTGGCCGGGCATGCTTCGGGGCACCTGGGGCGACCCCGAGAACACGCTCATGAAGTCCGTCTATTTCTCGGCGTTCCCCGGCAAGTACTTCACCGGCGACGGCGCCCGCAAGGACGAGGACGGCTTCTACTGGCTGCTCGGCCGAGTGGACGACGTCATCAACGTCTCCGGCCACCGCATGGGCACCGCCGAGGTCGAGAGCGCGCTCGTCTCGCACCCAGCGGTCGCCGAGGCCGCGGTCGTTGGCTACCCACATGAGATCAAGGGTGAGGGCATCTATGCGTACGTGATCCTCAGGCAGGGGAACGAGGCCTCCGACAACCTGCGCAAGATCCTTACCGGTCACGTCCGCGAGGAGATCGGACCGATCGCAAAGCCGGACTACCTGCACTTCGTTCCTGAACTTCCCAAGACCCGTTCGGGCAAGATCATGAGGCGCATCCTGCGCAAGATCGCGGCGGGTGAGCGCGAGATGGAGGCGTTCGGCGACATCTCGACGCTCGCTGACCCGAGCATCGTCGCGAAGATCCTCGAGAGCGCACCGAAGGTCGGCTAGCCGGCGCAGTGGTTCGTCAGCGATGCATCGAAGGCCCCGGAATGCTTCCGGGGCCTTCGGCCGCTGCGGTGTCGTTGAGTGCCGGTAATGGTAGACTGTCTGACGTTCGTTCCCGCGCGAAAGGGCCCCCATGCCGTTCAATGATCTCTTCCTGCGTGCCTGTCGCCATGAGGCGACCGAGCGCACCCCCGTGTGGATGATGCGCCAAGCCGGCCGCTACATGGCCGAGTATCGCGAGATTCGGTCCAAGCATGGGTTCCTCGAGATGTGCCGTACGCCGGAGCTTGCCGTCGCGGTGACGATGCAGCCGGTCGACCTCGTCGGCGTGGACGCGGCGATCCTCTTCTCGGACATCCTCGTGCCGTTTCCCGGAATGGGGCTCGATCTCGAGTTTGCGAAGGGCGAAGGTCCGCTCATCCACAACCCTGTTCGGACGGCTGCTGATGTGCGCAAGCTCGGCGTGGCCGACCCCATCGAGGACACCGGCTACGTGATGGAGACGCTGCGCATTCTGCGTGGCGAACTGAAAGACAAGGTGCCGCTCATCGGCTTCGGTGGGGCGCCGTTCACGCTTGCGAGCTACATGATCGAGGGGCATGGCACGCGCGACTACGAGTACACCAAAGCGCTCATGTGGAGCGATCCGGTGGCGTGGGACGAGCTTATGACGAAGATCAGCGACACGGTCATCGCGTACCTCTCGGCGCAGATCGACGCCGGCGCGCAGGTCATACAGCTCTTCGACAGCTGGGTCGGCTATGTGGCGCCGCGCGACTATAAGCGCTCGGTGCTGCCGTACACGAAGCGCGTCATCGATGAGCTGAAGGCGCACGGTGACCAAGTGGTGCCCGACGGTGTGCCGATTATCCACTTCCCGAACGGGGCGACCTCGATGCTCGACCTCGCGCAGCAGGCGGGCGGGGATGTCCTCGGCATCGACTGGCGTCTCGACATGAAGAAGGCCGTCCTTGAGATCGACGAGCGCTTCGCGATCCAGGGCAACATCGACCCGGTCGCGCTCTTCGCGCCCGACGACGAGCTTGAGCGTATGGTCGTCGAGATCCTCGAGGCCGTCGGTACGCGGCCCGGCCACATCTTCAACCTCGGCCATGGCATCCACAAGACGAGCGACTCCGAGAAGGCGCGCACGATGATCCGCTTCGTGCACGAGCACTCGGAGCGCATCCGCGCCGGCGCGTAGATGCCGAAGGCGGGCGTCCTCATCACCGGGTTCGGCGGACCCGACTGCCTCGAGGCGGTCGGGCCGTTCATGTGCAACCTCATGGGGCGCGAGCCGAGCGATGAGATGGTTGCGCGTGTCTGCGCGCGCTACGAAGCGATCGGCGGCTCGTCGCCGCTCGTGCGTATCGCGCGCGACCTCGCGGTGGCGGTGCACGCCGCGCTCGCAGAGCGAGGGTGCGACCTCCCGGTCGAGGTCGGTATGCGCTACTGGGACCCCTTCGTGAGAGACGCCGTGGACCGCCTGGTCGCGATGGGTGTCACGCGCATCGCGCTCGTCACGCTGTCGCCATTCGAGACGCACGTCACGCACGGCGAGTATCGCAGCGCACTCGACGAGGCGCTGCAGAAGTATCCCGAAGTCACCGCTGTCGAGGCGCCGCTGCTCTCCGAGCTCCCCGCGTTCGTGACGTTGCACGCCGGCGCCGCCGCGGTGGCGCTGGGCGAGGTCGGCGCGTCAGACGCCGCGCTGGTCTTCTCGGCGCACAGCCTGCCCAGTGCGGACGCCGTCGCCGACAACCGCTACGTGCGTGGCCTGCACGCGGCTGCCGATGCCGTGGCGGCGTTGCTCGGACTTCCTGGTGGCGCCGAGGAGACCGAGGCACTTCCCGGAATCGTGGGGTACGGGAACGCTGAAGGCGAGCGCCCCTGGTTGCTCGCGTTCCAGTCGAAAGGTGTTCGCGGCGGCGCGTGGCTGGGTCCTGACACTGACGATGCCATTGCCGCGGTGGAGGCATCCGGCCGGGGCGGCGTGGTGGTCGTGCCGCTCGGCTTCGCAACGGATCACATGGAGACGCTCTACGACCTCGACGTCGCTGCGGCAGCGCGTGCGGCCGAGGCCGGGATCGCGTACGGTCGCTCGGCCGTGCCGAACGCGGATCCGCGCCTGGCAGCGGGAATTGCCGAGTCGGTCCTTGCGCTCGGCTGAAGATCGCCGTTGCGCGTTGCAGGGGGCGAAGAACAGCGGGAGTCCCGGCAGGCGACCGCTCGTGATGAACGTTCTCGACTAGAGGAGTGCTGCCGTGACGCATGTCATCATCATCGGCGGGGGAGTCGCCGGACTTGGCGCCGCCTACAAGGTCAGGCGCGCCGCCGATGCGGGCCACGACTGTGCCTTCACGCTTGTGGAGAAGGACGACCGGCTGGGTGGGAAGCTCTTCACCGATACCACTCCTGACCCCGACGGCGGCATCTACGTCGCCGAGGGTGGCTCCGACTCGTTCCTGACGGACAAGCCGGCCGTGCACCGCGTTGCCAGGCTACTCGGCATCCTCGAGGACGAGACCGGCACGAACGACGACATCAAGAAGACCTTCATCGTGAAGGACGGGCGTCTGGTCGAGATGCCCGACGGCATGATGATGTTCGCTCCCACGAAGCTCGTACCGCTCGCGACGACGCGACTCTACTCGTGGCCGGCGAAGTTCCGCATGGCACTCGACCTCGTCATCCCGCGTAAGGTGCGCTGGGCCGAGGGAGAGACCGCGCAGCAGCATGACGAAACGCTCGAATCGCTCGTGGTGCGCCGGCTCGGCCGCGAGTGCCTCAACCGCCTTGCTGAACCCCTCGCGGCTGGCGTGAACGGCGACGATCCGAAGGACATGTCGGTTGCGGCCCGCTACCCGATGCTGCTCGACATGGAGCAGCAGCATGGGTCGCTTGTGAAGGGCTTCCTCGCGCAGCGCAGGCGCGTTGAGGAGATGCGGAAGAAGTATCCGCCGAAGCCCGGCGCTCGCCGGCACACGATGTTCTCGTCGTTCACTCCGGGGCTCCAGTACCTCACCGACCGCATGGCGGATGCCGCCGGGCGCGAGCACATCAGAACGGGCGTCGGCGTCACAGCCGTCGAGCGCCGCGCGGCGACGTGGCGCGTGAGCCTCTCGACCGGCGAGACGCTCGAGGGCGACGCGGTGGTCATCGCCACCGAGGCGTGGGCTGCGGCCGAACTCACGGCAGCTGTGGACGAGGAGATCGCGGACCTGCTGCGGACGATTCCCTGCTCCTCGTGCGCGACAGCGCTGATGGCCTTCGACGAGACGGACTGCCCCTTCGACAAGAGGTGGCACGGCATTCTCACCCCGATGATCGAGAAGCGCCCGCTCACCGGCGTTTCGCTCATGAGCTCAAAGTGGCCGAACCGAGCCCCCGAGGGCCGTGTGCTGTTGCGCGGGTTCCTCGGCGGGCCGCGGGACGAGGCCGTGCTCCGGGCGTCCGATGAGGAGCTGCTGGACCTCGCTCGGGCGCAGCTCGTCGAGCTCATCGGGCTGTCGCCGACGGCGAAGCCTCGCTACGCGAAGCTCTTCCGCTGGGAGCGGGGAATGCCGCAGTACACGCTCGGGCACCTTGACCGCGTTGACGAGCTTGAGCGGAGGCAGGTCGGCGTGAAAGGCCTCGCACTTGCGGGCAACGCCTACCGCGGCGTGGGCGTGCCGAACGCGCTTGAGAGCGGGGAGCGCGCCGTCAGCAAGGCGCTCGGGGACTTCGGAATCGAGCTTGCCGAGGATTCGCAAGGGCAGAAGCGCATCTACTAGCAGCCATACTCGCGCGGGCGAGCCTCGTTCGGCGCGTCGACGGAAGGGCGGCTTCGTGAAGAGGGTCATCATCATCGGGGGCGGCTCGGCGGGTCTGGGCGCGGCCTACAAGGTCCGGCGCGCCGTCGAGGCGGGTCATGACGTGGGCTGCATCCTGATCGAGAAGAGCGACCGTCTGGGAGGCAAGCTCGCAACCGACGTCATCGAGGACCCCGAAGGCGGCTCCTACGTCGTCGACGGCGGCTCGGACGCGTTCGTCTCCACCAAGCCGGCGATCGCCCGCATCGCGCGCATGCTCGGCATCGCGGACGAAATGGTCCCCGCTCGCGAAGAGAACAAGAAGACGCTCATCGTGAAGGGCAAGCGGCTCATCGAGATGCCGGACGGCATCATGATGTTCGCACCCACCAAGCTGGTGCCGCTGGCGACGACGTCGCTCTATTCATGGCCGGCCAAGTTCCGCATGGCGCTCGACTGGTTCCTGCCGCGCGCGGTGACGTGGGCCGAAGGCGAGACGGCCCAGGACCACGACGAGACGCTCGAGTCCTTCGTGGTGCGCCGCATGGGCCGCGAATCTCTGGACCGGCTCGCCGAGCCGCTCGTGGGCGGCGTGCATGCGTCCGATCCCGGGCAGATGTCGCTTGCCGCGACGTTCCCGAACTTCCTCGAGATGGAGCAGGAGTTCGGCTCGCTCATCAGAGGCTTCTTGAACGAGCGCAAGAAGCGCGAGGCGATGCGGGCGAAGTATCCGCCCAAGCCCGGTGGTAAGCCGTGGGCATTCTTCAACACCTTCCACGGCGGCATGCAGAACCTGACTGATGCAATGGCGGCGGCGGTTGGCGACGAGCGCATCATCACGGGCGTCGCGGTCACGAGCGTCGAGCGAGCGGCATACGGTGCGTGGCGGGTCACGCTTTCGAACGGCGAGATCCTCGCCGGAGACGCGGTCATCGTCGCCACCGAGGCCTGGGCAGCCGAGCCGCTGACGCGCCAGGTGGACGCCGCGCTCGGCGATCTCGTCGGGAGCATCCCGTGCTCGTCCTCCGCGACGGTGCCGATGGCGTTTCGCGCCCAGGACTGCCCGTTCGACCTGAAGTGGTTCGGCATCCTCTCGCCGATCGTTGAGAACCGTCCAATCCTCGCCGTGACGCTCTCCTCCTCGAAGTGGCCCGATCGTGCGCCGGAGAACCGCGTTCTCCTCCGCGGCTTCGTCGGCGGTCCGCGCAACCAGGCGGTGATGGAGAAGAGCGACGAAGACCTCACAGAGATCGTCCGCAAGCAGATAGTGGAGCTCCTCGGCATGAAGCCCGATGCGCAACCGGTCTTCTCGCTCGTCTACCGCTGGGCCGGCGGCATGCCACAGTACACGCTCGGACATCTGGATCGCGTGGACCAGATCGAAGCGCGTTCCGCGGCGATTGCCGGCTTCGCGCTCGCCGGCGGCGGCTACCGGGGCGTGGGCGTGCCCAACTGCATCGAGAGCGGTGAACGCGCCGTGAGCAAGGTGCTCGCCGAGTGGGGGATCACGCTCGAGGAGGACACGGCACCGCCGAAGCGCGCCTACTGAGGCGGATGGACGGCCGAGACAGCCGCGCGTAGGCTCAGCCGAGGATCGTTGCGGCAAGCGCCGCGTGCAACACAGGATTCGCCGCGATGATGCCGCCGGAGCGAACCGTCCACGGCTCGCCCTGAATTCCGCTGACGGTCGCACCCGCCTCGCGGAGTGCCACGACACCGGCGGCCGTGTCCCACGGCTGCAGCCCGAACTCCCAGAAGCCGTCCGCGCGTCCGGCGGCCACGTGGCAGCAGTCGATGGCGGCCGAGCCATCACGGCGGATGCCGTGGGCCACGAGGATGATCTGCGCGAAAACTCGCATCTGCTTCTCGAGCGTCTCGCCGCGGTCGTACGGGAAGCCGGTGATGAGCAGGGCCTCGTCGATCGAAGCCGCCGGGGTCACACGCAGCCGTACGCCGTCGAGCCACGCCCCCTGGCCGGCAAGAGCCGAGGTGGTCTCGCGCATGACCGCATTGTGGACGGCGCCCGCAATGGGCTGCCCGTCTCGCAGGAACGCGACGCTCGTCGAGTAGCACGGGTAGCCGTGTACGAATGACGTCGTGCCGTCGAGCGGATCGATGACCCACGCTTCGTCATCGTCAAGCGAGCCTTCCGGCACGCCGGCGAGCGCGTAGACCTCTGGTTCCTCCACGACGAAGCGCGCACCTTCGACGCGCTCTGCGATTGCTCGGACGGCCGCCACGCCGGCCGCAAGGTCAGCCTCGGTGACGAAGTCGACCGACGACGACTTGACACGGACCTCGCCGAAGTCTGCAGCGCGGGCGCGCAGGGTGGCTCCACCGGCCTCGGCGGCGGCGATCGCAGTGTCAAGCAGCCGGTTCATGAAGACCCTCCATCGCGTCGGTTCGGGTATCCTCCATGGTAGCGGTTTCGCCTGACCGCCGTGTCGCGTGATGAGAGGGAGCCACATGATCGAGCGAGGATTCATGAACCCTGCGCTGGATGCTGCGACCGTCGCGGACCTGCAGGAGCGCGCCCGGCGGCTCCGCGGCTCGATCCTCACGATGACATCGCTTGCCGCATCCGGTCATCCCGGCGGCTCCATGTCCTCGCTTGAGACCTACCTCTGCCTCTACCACTTCGCGAACATCGATCCGTCGAATCCTCGCTGGCCCGGACGCGACCGCATCGTGGTGAGCCACGGCCACACTTCACCCGGGGTGTACATCGCCCTCGCGGACGCCGGCTTCTTGCAGCGCGACGATGCTGTCGCGCACTTCCGTCAGGCCGGGAGTCCCTTCGAGGGACACGTGGAGCGAACCGTGCCAGGGGTGGAGTGGAGCACCGGCAATCTTGGCCAGGGTCTCTCGGCCGGCGTTGGGTTCGCACTGGGTGCTCGGATGACCGGGCTCGGGTGGCATACGTTCGTAGCGATGAGCGATGGCGAGCAACACAAGGGGCAGGTTGCGGAGGCGCGGCGGCTGGCTGCGAAGGAAGGCCTTGGCGACCTCACGGTGATCGTCGATCTCAACGGAATCCAGATCTCGGGGCGCACGGCTGATGTGATGCCCGTGCGCATCGCCGAGGACTTCGCGGCAGACGGCTGGGCGGTGGTCGAGGTCGACGGCCACGACATCCGGGCGGTCTACGCGGCGCTCGCCGCTGCCGTCCAGAACGCCGAGCGGCCCACTGCGATCCTCGCGCATACGGTCATCGGCAAGGGCGTCTCCTTCATGGAGAACCAGGCCGAGTTCCACGGCCGCGGCCTCACACCTGAGGAGTACGGCCGAGCCATGGTCGAGCTTGGGCTCGAGCCCGAGCTCGACCGCTACCGGCCGCTTCGTGCGGGTGTGCCCGCCACGGCCCATGTGACTGATATCGACGAACGGCCGGCGCTCGTCGTGCCGGATCCCCACACGTACACTGCGGTCGAGAAGACCGACAACCGCTCCGCGTGGGGAGCGGCGCTTACGGACATCGCGATGGCGAACCCCGACGTTCCGGTCGCGGTGCTCGACTGCGACCTCGCGGTCTCGGTCAAGACCGACGGGTTTGCGGCCACTCGGCCCGAAGGGTTCGTGGAGTGCGGCGTCGGAGAGCACAATGCGGCGACGGTCAGTGGCGCGCTCTCGACGTGCGGCGTGCAGACGTACTGGTCGGACTTCGGGGTGTTCGGCATCGACGAGGCCTACAATCAGCAGCGGCTGAACGACATCAACGGCTCCTGCGTCACGCTCGTAGTCACCCACTGCGGGCTGGATGTCGGCGAGGACGGCAAGACCCACCAGTGCCTTGACTACGTCTCGGCGTTCCGCAACTTCTTCGGCTGGAAGCTCATCGTGCCTGCCGATCCCAACCAGACCGACCGCGCCGTACGCTCGGCTGCCACGATGCAGGGCAACGTCGCGATCGCGATGGGCCGCTCCAAGCTCCCCGTCATACTCACGCCCGCGGGCACGCCACTCTTCGGAGCTGAGTATGTGTTCGAGTACGGGCGGACCGAGTGGGCGCGGCGAGGCCCCGACGGGGTCGTCCTCGTCATGGGAACACCGTCGGGCGCCGCTGTCGCCGCAGCCGACCTGCTCGCTGAAGAAGGCGTGCGGATTGCCGTCGGCATCGTTGCGTGCCCGCTCGACCTCGACCCTGAGGCTATGGTGGAGGCAACCGAGGGGCCGTGGGTGCTCTGCGTCGAGGATCACAGCTGGCGCACCGGACTGTGGGCATCGGTCGCCGAGTGGATCGCCCGCGTGGGCGCAGGTGTGCGAGCCGTGCCGCACGGGGTCACGGGCTATCAGTCGTCAGGAGCTGCGGGAGACCTTCTTGCGGCCGTCGGACTGGACGCAGCGGGCATCGCGGACGCAGTCCGCGAGCTGTTGGCGTAGTGCGCCCGTGCACTCGGCGAAGCACGGCACTCTCGCAGGGGCTTCACATAGGGTTCACATGCGCGGCGTAGAGTCGGCTCGGTACTGAAGTCAGACGAGGTCAGGAGCGCTCGTGCGCAGGACAGTGCTCGTTGTGGATGACAACTTGAAGATCGTCGAGGTCCTCTCGGCCTATCTCGAGAAGGAAGGCTTCGAGGTTCGCACGGCATTCGACGGTCCCGCCGCGATCGCGTCGGTTGCCGAGCAGGTGCCGGACATCGCGCTCCTCGACATCATGCTCCCCGGGGTCGACGGCATCGAGCTCACCCGACGGTTCCAGCGCGAGCACGACCTGCCGGTCATCCTGATCACCGCGAAGACCGACGAGATCGACCGGCTCATCGGCTTGGAGGTCGGTGCCGACGACTACATCTCGAAGCCGTTCAGCCCGCGCGAAGTCGTTGCTCGGGTTAAGGCGGTCCTCCGCCGTATGGAAGGCTCGCGCACCGATGGCGCGACGGGCGTGCTCAACGTGGGTGACCTCGTCGTCGATATCGAGCGCCGTGAAGTCACGGTCGCGGGAACGCCGACCGAACTCACGCGCACTGAGTTTGAGCTGATCGCGACCATGGCCTCGCATCCAGGGCGTGTGTACAGTCGCCTGCAGCTTCTGGAGGCTGTCTCCGGGGACGCCTTCGAGGGCTATGAGCGCACGATCGACGCACACGTCAAGAACCTCCGCCGCAAACTGGGCGATGACCCGAAGAACCCGAAGTACGTGAAGACGATCTTTGGCGTGGGCTACAAGGTGGGATCCGACTGATGCGCCCGGCCGGACTTGTCTGGCGGGTCTTCCTGTCGATTCTCGCGGTCTCTCTCGTGGCGATCCTCGCCACCGGCACCATCGCCAGGAGCGCACTGTCCTCGGCGTTCGAGGCCTATCTCGGCGCGGCCACCACGCACATGGGGGGCATCGGCGGCGGCGGGATGGGTCGCCTGTTCCTTGGCGTCGCCGAGGAGAGCTTCCTGCACGGCGTCGACAGGGGCATCCTGCTTTCGGCCGTGATCGCGGTCGGCTTGGCCGCCGTCGGCGCGCTGCTGCTGGCGGGGTACCTCACAAAGCCGCTCAGGCGTCTGACCGAGGCCGTCAATGCACTCGCCAAGGGCGAGCTCGGGCACCGCGTCGAGGCGAAGGGGCCCCAAGAAGTCGAGGAGCTCGCCCGGGCGTTCAACGAGATGGCGGCATCGCTGGAAGAGGCCGAGTCCCTCCGCAGGCGTCTCGTGAGCGATGTGGCGCATGAGTTGCGCAACCCGATCGCGGCTATACGCGCGCAGGCCGAAGGCGTGGCCGAGGGCGTCATCCCGCTCACCGCCGAGCGCATGCAGTCGATCGTGGATGACGTCGGGCATCTTTCGCGACTCGTCGGCGACCTTCAGGAGCTCTCGGCTGCCGAGGCGGGCAAGATGCGGTATGAGCTCGAGCGCTTCGACCTCTGCGAGTTCTCGGAGCGGGAGGCAGACCGGACCCGTGTCTTTGTTCCCGAGGGCGTGCGGCTTGCCGTCTCATGTCCGTCGGGTTTGGTCGAGGTGGTCGCGGACAGCTTCCGCATGGGGCAGGTTCTGCGCAATCTCCTCATGAATGCCGTGCGCCACACTGAGCTAGGCTCGATCACCGTGACGGTCACGTCTTCCGAAGGCGTAGCCATCGTGACGGTCACGGACACAGGGGAAGGGATTTCCGCGGCGGATCTCCCGTACATCTTCGAGCGTTTCTACCGCGCGGACGCTGCCCGAGCGAGCGGAACTGGCGGGAGCGGCCTCGGGCTTGCCATCGCGAAGCGCATCGTCGAGGACCACCACGGCTCGGTGTTCGCGACGAGCGTGGCGGGACAGGGGAGCACCATCGGCTTCCGGCTGCCGCTCGCCGGGGCGCAGGCCGAAGCCTAGTCCGTGCTGCCGCCCAGGCGGCGCCGCATGTCCTCGATCGCGACATCCACCGCCGAGGTGAACGCGCTGTGCTCGTCCCCGGTGAGCGGCGTGATTTCGATACCGCGTTCGGCGAGGATGTAGCACGTTGCGGCCACGGCTCGGGGGACGGCGCTCTCCACGGCGGCCGTCAGGTCCACACTGAAATCGGGCGGCGAGATGTCCTCGATCTGCACGCCCACGCACTCGGCCTCAGGGGACACGCCCATGAGCTCGGCGGCCTGCAGCACGTCCACCAGCCGCACGTCGTGGAGCGAGTGAAGAATCTGGTTCGGGGCGAAGTCCGCGGGCGACGTGCGCACGACGGTTCCGGCTGGGTGTCCGGTGCCGTCGATAGCATCGACGATGAGGACGTACTCGCGATCGCGCAGGACGTGCAGCATGCCCAGCCCGAGCGTGCCGGCGTCCATGACCTCAACCGTGTCAGGGAGCTCATAGTGCGCCCAGAGCTCCGCGGCAACGCGTGGGCCGACGCCTTCGTCGCGCATCAGCTGGTTGCCGACCGCGAGCACGAGCACGGGGGGTGTCAGCACAAGACCTCCTCGGAGGACGACCGGACCGGGCGCTCCCGGGTGACGCCATCATAGTGGGAACGGGCCCCGGATGTGCTCCGGGGCCCGTCCGCTTGGGGGCGGCATCGGTGCCGCTCCGCCGAACACAAGGGTTAGTGCCCCTTCGCCGGTGTCTCCTTCCAGAGGAAGATGATCTTCGACGGGCTGAAGTTGTAGATATTTGCAAGGTACGCGTGGATCATCGTGAAGATGATGAACACCCACATGCCGAAGTAGTGGATGATCCGCATGTTCATCGGTCCGCCCACCAAGTCGAGGCCGCCGGCGAAGAAGCCGAGGTTCATGGATGGACCCCAGATCGAAAAGCCGGTGTAGGCCTGGATGAAGGTGAGCGGAATCGTCGCCAGATACGCGATCTTCTGGAGCGATCCGTACTTGGCCGAGATGACGCCTTCCTTGCGGAAGAACAGATAGTACTTGATCGTCTCGAAGAACTGGTGACGGTTCTTCGCCTGTGGCAGCCAGTTCTTGTAGTCCTTTTCAACCGAGCGCGAGCCGAGATCCACGGCCGTCTTCACGAAGAAGGCAGCGATGATCCGGAAGATCAGGTTGATGAGGATCACGAACATGGCCACGAAGTGCATGCCCCGCGCTACACCCATGAATGCGCCGAAGAACGGGTAGTGGATGTAGAAACCCGAGAAGGCAAGCATGATCATGCAGATCAGGTTGATGTAGTGGGTGATGACGAAGACGAGCGGATGCGCCTCACGATAGTGCGCGTGAGAAGACATCTACATCACCCCCATTGGCGAAGACATGACAGTCGATTCCTTACCGGTCTGTGTGTCCACCACGTGGACGGCGCAGCCCATTCAAGGATCGAAGCTGTGCGCGATGCGGAGTACTTCAAGCGGCTTCTCCGCGTTTGCGACAGGTGTGCCGACGAGCGCCTCTTCCATCGGGCCACGCACGCCGTTGTCGTCACGCGGCGAGGTATCCCACGTGGACGGTGTGACGACCTGATAGTTGTCGATCTTGCCGCCCTTGACGTTGATCCAGTGTCCGAGGGCGCCACGCGGCGCCTCCCAGAGACCAGCGCCTTCGCCGTCGCTTGCGCGCTCGGTGACGAAGTAGCTGCTGTCTCCGCCCTTGATTGCTGCGATGAGCTCCATGCACCATTCGACAGCAAGGTCCGCGACGTACTTCGCCTCCAGGTTGCGTGCCGCAACGCGGCCAAGCAGTGAGACGAGGACTTCGGGCTTGCCCGCGACACCCAGCTTCTCGAGCGTGAGATCGATGAGTCCCTTGACCTGAGGCACGCCGTTGAGATAGGCGACGAGCATACGCGAAAGCGGACCGGCCTCGGCAGGTGCGCCCTTACAGCTGGCAGCCTTCGCCCATGAGTACTTCTCGTCGGTGCTATAGGTCTGGTACTTCGGCTTGGTCTCGCCCTTGGAGGGGTTGAGACCGGTCGTCGAGTCCTCGAACCACGAGTGGCCGACGTACTCGGTCACGTCTTCAGGTCCGACTTGATCGACCTTGAGGCCCTTGGCAGCATCCACGTAGCCGCGCGGCAGGTAGCGCTTGTACGGGTCGCGGTCCTCAGCGTCGAAGACGCCCCACGAGAGGAACTTGCCCACGCCGCCGCCGTACGTCGCCGCATCCAGCAGATACGGTGCGATGAGCAACGTGTCGGGGATGAGGGCCGTATCGACGAACTCCTTGACCTGGAGGAAGCGGAACAGGATATCGTCCAGCTTCGACTCGGTCGGAACGAACGCGGTGCCGCCCGGGATGGACGTCATCGGGTGCGGGAACTTGCCGCTCATGACGCCGATGATCTGGGTGGCGACTCCCTGCATCTCAAGCGCCTGCAGGTAGTGGGTCGTGGCGATGAGGTCCAGCTCCGGCGGCAGCGCATAGCCGGGGTGATCCCAGTAGTGACCGGTGAAGATGGAGAGCTGGCCGTTCTCTGCGAACGCCTTCAGGCGGGCCGCCACGGCGCCGAAGTCACCAGACCTGACGGGCATCCCAAGAGCGTCGCCGCCAGCCTGGGCGAGCGAGTACGTGTCGGCGATGTTGGCGCTGAGCGCGTTGATCGGGCTCACGTAGTCGAGCGCGGTCAGGGTGTAGAACCACAGGATGTGGCTGTGGATGTACTGTGCCGCCTCGATAAGGTTACGGATGATGCGCGCGTTGTTCGGGATCTTGATTCCAAGCGCGCTCTCGGTCGCCATCGCGGATGCGTGGCTGTGGGAGATCGGACAGACGCCGCAGATGCGCTGGGTGACCCAGAACGCGTCTTCAGGCGCGCGGTCCTTCATGACGATCTCCATGCCGCGGAAGAGAGGTGCGGCGACCCAAGCATCGGCAATCTTGCCGTTCGTTACTTCGACCTCGACACGAAGGTGTCCTTCGATTCGGGTCAACGGGTCAACAACGGTGCGTGCCACTACTTATCGCCTCCCTTCTTTGCCATGTGCTTGCGGTCGTAGGCCTTCATGGTCTCCTCAGGGGGTCCGTCGCCGATACGGCCGGCTGCCTTCATGCCGAGCCCATGCGCGACGAGTGCAGCGGCTGCAACGCCGCCGACGGCGGCCGCAACGCTGCCGGGCTGGACGTTGCCGAGCCCGAGGAAGCCGCCCATCTGCATGTCAGACAGTCGGTGCAGGAACGGCGCGTTGTTGTCGACCCAGTTCAGGCCGCCGCAACCGATGCACGGTGAACCGGACTCGACACACCAACTGACGCGTGAGTTCCACCGGGTGATCGGGCATTGCGTGAACGTCTGCGGGCCCTTGCAGCCCACCTTGTACAGGCAGTAGCCGAGCGCCTCTTCATGGCTACCAAGCTTGGTGACGAACTCGCCGTTCTCGAAGTGGCCACGGCGCGGGCAGTTGTCGTGAATGGACTGACCGAAGAGGAGCTTCGGCAACAGCAGGTCCACGTTGAGTTCGGTGATCTCGTCCTTGTACGTGCGCGTGACCCACTCAGTCAGCTCGACGAACTTCGCCACGTCACGGTCGGCGACCAGCAGAAGCTGGACGACCATGGCCACGATCCACTCCGGGTTGACCGGGCAAGTGGGGAGGTTGACGACCGGGGTCTTGATGCCCTTCTTTGAGAGCCAGGCCTGAACACCCGTCGCCCCTGCGGGGTTGGGGTGCGCCTTGACCCAGCCGCCATCGACCGCGCAGGAACCGACCGCGAGCACGGCGAGTGCGTTCGAAGCGACCTTCTCGAGGATGGCCGTGCCCTTGTTCTGCTCCTCGACGCCGCCTGAAGTGAGTGCCCAGCCGTCGAACCCGGTCATGACCGAGCCCTCATAGACGACGATGTAGCCGCCTGCTTCGACCGTCTTTTCGATGTTCGCTTCGGCCTCGTGGCCGGCTGCAGCCATGATCGTCTCGAAGTAGTCGAACGCCAGGTAATCGAGGACGATCGTTGCGACGTCAGGCGTGTCCACCTGTGCCATTGACTCGGTGCAGCCGGTGCACGATCCGCCGTTGATCCACAGAGCGGGCAAGAGCTTGGGTGCCCCCTCCAGGGCGGCGGCGATCTGAGGTGCCATCGTCTCGGACAACCCGAGCACTGCGGCTACAGAGCCACAGTACTTCAGGAAGTCGCGACGCGACACGCCACGGACTGCAAGCAGTTCGTGGAGCGCGCCGTGCGCCTCTTGCGCCATGCCATACACCTCCTTGGTGTCGTACGGAACCAACAGTGCGAGAAGAACGATTCCGCCGGGCTCCGGCCCGGCACGAGCGCTAGCTCTCCGCCACTCCTCCTTTCACAGCGACGACGGGTTGAGTTGCAGCGTCCGGCGGGTCAAGGTCGGCTGGTCGCGACCGGTACGACCGAGCGCGGCGAAGCCCGCGGCTTGCCAAGGGAAGACTGAGTCAGATGTGGCTGAGCGGATGCGGAGGAATGACGATGTGATCCGCTGGGGCAGACCTGCCCCGAGCGACGTTCAAGTGGCGAGGGGAGGGGCGGAGAATCCGGCGCACCCTCTCAGGGCCACGCCGACTTCGTCGAGTCCGCCGAAGCGCGGTGAAATGCTGCCGTCCATGTCCCCCTCGAAGGTGAGCGACGACGTCTTGTGCAAGTGTAGCAATACCGCAGTCTGCATGCACGAAACACGTGTCAACTTATGGGAACGGCGGGTGGGGCCTAGTCGCGCCCTGCGAAGAAAGCCGAGTGGAGAGCGGCCGAGTCTCAGATGCCAGCCAGCAATGGCAGGAGCCCCGCCAGGTCGTCGAGCGTGCCACGGTAGTCAGCGCTGCTCCTGGCATCCCCCTTGAGGAACGTGCGCATGCCGACGTCGGACGCGGGGAGATCGAGCGCGATGTCGTCGCCGACCATGAGGCAGTCCGAGGGGTCCACTCCGAGCAGTGCGGCCGTTTGAGCGAAGTAGGCTCCGTGCGGCTTGCAGGCGGTCATGTGCTCATAGGTGGTGATGACGTCGAATGCGATGTCATCAAGCCCTGCCCACGCGAGCCGGTGATCGACGGCGACTCGAGGGAAGATGGGGTTGGTCGCGACTGCAACGCGCAGGCCGAGCTCGCGGGCGGTTTCGACAACTCGACGGGCGCCCGGTGCCGGGCCGGCCTCTTCCTGCAGGAGCGGGAACACGGAGCCGTAGAAGTGCTCATAGGCAGGCCAGAGCTCATCGAACGCGACACCGGTGGCCCGTCCGAACGACTCGCTGAAGGCGTCCAGGTTCGTCCTGCCGGGGTGCAGCGCCATCATCGCGTCAGTGGCGGCCACGATCGCACGCACGACGGTGTTCGGATCGAGGCCGTGCGCCGCCTCGCCGAGCGGGACCGTCCGGAGCGCGCCGAAGTAGCGACGCAGGAAGCCCTGGAGGTCGATATCGAGGAGGGTTCCGTCCAGATCGAATAGCACAGCGTGCACGGCGAAGGGCTCCCTCGGTGATGGGAATACGAGCGTGCGTCGGATGATAGCACGCGAAGTCGGGCCGAATTGTGCCTACAGCGGGCGCGGCCGATGACCGATACATGAGGCATGACGACAACATTCGTGGATACCGCAGTGTCACTCAGGGCGTTTCCCGCACTCGACGGTCTTGCCGCCAATGAATGCGCGGCGCTCGTGTCGTTCATGCGCGAGAGTGCGTTCTCACGCGGCCAAGTGCTGGGGACGCCGGGGGAGACGCCGGCCACGCTGCACTTCGTGACCCAGGGTCGCGTGAAGGTGACACGCAGCACCGAAGACGGACGCGAGCTGCCTCTTGAGATGCTCGACGCCCCTGTCGTCGTCGGGGAGTACGCGCATGACCCGGAGCAAGCGACCACCGTCACGCTTACCGCAATCACGGATGTCCTGGCGCTCTCGATCACCTCGTCCGATCTTGCCACCGCCGCTCGTCTGCATCCCGGCATCGCGCTCAGTGTCCTCGACTCAGTCATGGCTCGCGTCCGAGGTCTGACCGAGCGGGTCGAGAGCCTCACGATGCACGATGCGTCTCACCGAGTCGTTCGCGTCATCCTCAACATGGCGACGGCGGCCTACGAGAGCCAAGGCGTTCCCATGGTCGCGGGAGTGACTCATCAAGAGCTCGCAATGCTTGCGGGCACGTCGAGGGAGACGGCGACTCGGACGATCTCGGCGCTCGTACGTCGCGGCATCGTCGCCCAGAAGGGACGTCGGCTGGTCATCGACCTGCTCCGCCTCCACGAGGTCGCCTGCGGCTGAGGCCGCCTTCCTCCCTCTGCGTGCTGCAGAGAATCCCCGGCCTTGGGAAGATACCTGTATGTCAGCTCACCCGGGATCGGAGGAGACCCATGCGCGAATTCACGCTCGAGGAACTCAAGCAGTTCGATGGCCAGGACGGCCGCAAGGCCTACGTCGCCTACAAGGGTATGGTCTACGACCTCACCGAGAGCTCCATGTGGGCGATGGGTGATCACGAGGGGATGCACGTCGCCGGCAAGGACCTCACCACGGAGCACGAGGACGCTCCTCACGACGAGCACGTGCTCGACTTCCCTGAGGTGGGCAAGATCGTCTAGCAAGCGAGTCCGGGCGCCCTCGGTCACCGACTGAAGCTGGCGACCGTCTCGACGTGGTAAGTCTGGGGGAAGAGGTCGAAGGGCGTCGCGGAGTCCATGGTGTAGCCGTCTTTCGCGAGTGCAGCCGCGTCGCGAGCGAGCGTGGCGGGGTCGCACGAGACATAGATGATCCGCTCGGGACAGGCGCGTACCAGCGCCTGTCCCGCGGTCGTGCCGAGGCCGCTTCGGGGCGGATCGACAACGATGAGGTCGACTCCTTCCACGTCCTCGAGCGTGTGCTCCGCATCCCCGGGAAGAATGTCGGCCTCGAGCCCGGCCGCGTCCAGGTTTCGCCGCAGGTCACCGAGCGCATAGGATGAGCCCTCGATGGCCATCGTGGGCGCGACGCGTGCGAGCGGCAGGGTGAAGGTTCCCACCCCTGCGTAGACGTCCGCGATCACCCCTGGTGCCGACTCTGCCGCGAGCTCCTCGACGTACCCGCGCATCGCGGTCGCTGCGCGCGTGTTCACCTGAAAGAATGACGGTGCAGACACGAGGTAGACGTCGTCCGCGAGCCGCTCGCGCCATGCGCCGCGGCCCGCAAGCACCTCGACTCGGACCACGTCGCGCGCCGCGCCGGGCCCCTTGGCGATGACGCGGGTGACCGCGCGCGCGCCCGCAGCGTCTGCCAGCACCTTGGCGCCAAGCTGCCGGGGGAAGCTGCCCGGCGGCGTCCAGACGTCTATCTCGACGTCGCCGGTGGTGGCGACTCGCAGCGAGACGCGGTCGATCTGTGTCTCGGAGCGGCCTGCCAGGTAGCGGATGGCGCCCCGGAGCGCCTTCGGCGCGCGGCGTGCGGACGCGGGCAGGAGCAGGCATTCGTCGATCGAGATGACGTCCGCGGTCCCCAGACGGGCGAAGCCGACCACGGGACCCGACGGAGACGGCGTGACGGTGAGCTCAACCTTGTTCCGATACCCGTACTCATGTGGCGACGCGACGATCTCGTCAACAGGGACGTCGAGCTTGCCGATCCGCCCGAGCGCGTCGGTAACGGCGCGGCGCTTCGCGGAGTGCTGAGCTGCGAGTGCGATGTGCTGCCACTGGCAGCCACCGCAGACGCCGAAGTAGGGGCAGGGAGGGTCGACCCGGTCGGCGGACGGCTCGACCATCGAGACGATTCGAGCGAGGATGTGGCGTGGGTGCTGCTCGGTCACTTCCGCTTCGACGATGTCCCCGGGGCACGCGCCGTGGACGAAGACCGCGATGCCGTCCGGCGCGTGTGCGACGCCGGCTCCGCCGTATGCTAGGCTCTCGATGGTGAGTCGCACGGGTCCCTCCAGGGGGTCGAGTGGCTTCCATCATAGCCGCTCCGGCGGGTGCGGCCGTTTCAGTCATGCCAAGCGGGTGCCGATACACTTTTGGGGCATAGTGGAGGCGCGGAGTGCCCCAATCAAGGTGGTGCCGCGCCAAGGGAGGGTATCGACCGTGAGCGGAACAACGATTCTTGTCGTGCATGACGATGCGTCCTTCGTGGAAGGCATTCGCAGCGCCGTCGCGAACGCATATCCCGGCGTGGAGGTCATCGCTGCGATCTCCGGCCCCAGGGGACTCGGGCTGGCGCAGCAGCACCGTCCGCTGGCTGTGATCGCCGACGGCGATCTCGTTGGGATGGATGGCTACGCCTTCACTCAGGAACTCAAGTGTGACGACGACCTGTGCGACATCCCGGTCGTGATCGTGACGGCCGATCCTACCGAGGCGAGCGCGCTCCGGGCGCGACAGGCAGGTGCCGCGACGCACGTGCCGGCATCGGTCGATCCTGTGGCGCTGATCCAGAAGCTGCTGGGTCCCCCGATCGCGACAGCTGCGGCCTCAGCCCCCGCACCGTCGTCCGCACCTGCGTACGAGTCTGCGCCCGCACCGGCACCCGCCCCGGCACCGCAGCCTGCGGCTACCGCTGCGTCCCCGGTCATCACCGGTCCGCGGCACGGAGCGCTCGGCTCTGAGCCGATGCCTTCGGATCTGCCCCACATCGACGACCTGCTGCGCAAGATGCTCGAGCGCGGTGGCTCGGACTTGCACATCACGGTCGGCACGGCACCGGGAATCCGCGAGCAGGGCGACCTCGTGCCGGTCGAGGGCATGCGCCCGCTCACCCCGCGCGACACCCAAGCGATGGTCCTGAGTATGCTCTCGGAGGAGCAGCGCAAGCGCTTCGAGACTGAACTCGAACTGGACTTCGCCTACAGCATCCCGGGCGTCTCACGCTTCCGCGCGAACGTCTTCCAGCAGCGCAACTCCCTCGGCGCTGTATTCCGCGTCATCCCGATCGAGATCCCGACGATCGAGCAACTCGGACTCCCGAGGGTGTGCAGGCAGCTCGCCGACCGGCCCCGCGGTCTTGTTCTCGTCACGGGCCCGACCGGTTCCGGCAAGACCACGACGCTGGCGGCCATGATCGATCACATCAACGAGACCCGCCCGGTGCACATCATGACCCTCGAAGATCCGATCGAGTTCATGCACCGCAACAAGAAGGCGTTCATCAACCAGCGCGAGGTCGGGGAGGACACTCGCTCGTTCGCGTCGGCGCTCAAGCGAGTGCTGCGCCAGGACCCCGATGTCATCCTCGTCGGCGAGATGCGCGACCTCGAGACCATCGCTGCTGCGATCACCGCGGCGGAAACCGGCCACCTGGTGCTTGCGACCCTGCACACCACCGGCGGCCCGGCGACGGTCGACCGCATCATCGACGTCTTCCCACCGCACCAGCAGCAGCAAGTGCGCATGCAGCTCTCCGGCACCCTTGAGGGCGTCTTGTCGCAGGTCCTGCTCCGGTCGATGGACGGCAAGAGCCGAGTGATGGCCATGGAGATCATGCTCGGCGTGCCCGCCATCTCCAACCTCATCCGTGAGGGCAAGACGCATCAGATGCCAACGATCATTCAAGGAAGCCAGTCGGTGGGCATGCAGACACTCGACCAGAGCCTCAAGGTGCTGGTGCAGGCCGGCAAGATCACTTACGAGGAAGCGATGAGCAAGGCACAGGAGCCTGCCGAGCTTGCCTCGCTGCTCGGCCGCAGGATGTAGCGCCGCGCAGAGCGCAAGAGGCGCCGTTCGTGCGCGAAAGGGGCACAGAGTGGATACCGTCACGCTCCGCTGGGGCAGCAAACGCCAGTTCGTTGCGTGGGATGAGAGCGGTCACAACCTCGTCATGGACGCCAAGGTAGAGGCGGCCGGCGAAGCAAGCGGCATGCGGCCGCTCCAAGTCTTCCTTTGCGGGCTCGCCGGTTGCACGGGAATGGACGTTATCTCGATCTTGGAGAAGAAGCGCCAGGACGTGCGCGGGATCGAGCTTCTCGTCGAGGCCGACCAGCGCACTGACGAGTATCCCAAGATCTACACGGAGATCCGGCTGCACTTCGTGGTGACCGGATTCGGCGTATCGCCGGAGGCTGTGGCGCGTTCAATCGAGCTCTCCCAGGAGAAGTACTGCTCGGTCGGTGGGATGGTTTGTCCGGAGGCGCGCATCGTCACGTCGTATGAGGTCCTCAAGTCCGACGCGCCGGGCACGGCTCGCGCTCCGCAGAGGTAGTGCGACTTCGTGCGTGACGCCGTCGTCCTTCCGGTCTACAACGAGCGGTCCACCGTTGCGTGTGTGCTCGATGCCGTGCGCCGCGTCTTCGACGACCTCGTGATCGTCGTCGACGACGGTTCGACCGACGGTACGGGTGAACTCCTGGCCTCGCGCCGCGACATCGTGACGCTCTGCAACGGCGAGAACCGGGGCTACGGCGCGTCGCTCATGGAGGGCATCCACCTGGCGGCGCTCGCCGGCGCGGAGCGCATCGTGACGATGGACTGCGACGGGCAGCACGAGCCGGCGCACATCCCAGCGTTCCTGGCTGCGCTCGAGGAAGCCGACATCGTCTCCGGCAGTCGCTATCTTGCTGAGAGCGCAGTCGTGGGCGCTGCGCCGGCCGATCGCCGCGCCGTGAACGCCCGCGTGACCGATGCGATCAACGCCATCACCGGATGGATGCTTACCGATGCGTTCTGCGGCTTCAAGGCCTACCGCGCCGACGCGGTGATGCGCCTCGACATCCGCGAGCCCGGCTACGCGATGCCGCTCGAGTTGTGGGTACGAGCGTGGCAGGCCCGCCTTCGCGTGATCGAGCTCCCGGTCGAGCGCATCTACTTCGACAACGACCGCTCGTTCGGCGAAGACCTCGATGACGCGGAGAAGCGGTACGCTTACTACCGGCGCGTCTGGCGCCGGGCACTTGGCGAGGAGGAGCGATGACCGTCGACGTGCTGTGCATCGGAGCGCACCCCGACGACGTCGAGATCGGCATGGGCGCCACCGTGGCGGGGTTGGTCCGCCGAGGTCAGCGCGTCGCCATTGTCGATCTCACGAACGGCGAGCCCACGCCGCACGGCACCCCTGAGATTCGCGCCGAGGAGTCGGCCGCCGCCGCGCGGGCGCTCGGGGTCGAGCGGCGGTGCCTCATGATGCCGAACCGCTACCTCATGGACACGGTTGAGAACCGGAGCGCGCTCGCTGAGGTGCTCCGCGAGCTCAAGCCGAAGGTGCTCTTCGCCCCGTACCCGATGGACGCGCACCCCGATCACGTGGCCGCCGCATCCATCGTGCTCGGCGCGCGGTTCTATGCGAAGTTCACGAAGACCGATCTGGCTGGCGAGCCGCACTACCCGGCGAAGCTCTACCACTACGTGGCGGTGCACCTGGCGCTGCACGTCAAGCCGTCGTTCATCGTTGCGGCAGAACCGGATGACCTCGAACGGAAGCTGGAGGCACTTTGTGCGTATCAATCGCAGTTCGCGATGAACGAGCGCAATGCCGGCATCATCCCGCTCATGGAGCAGCGCGCCACCTACTGGGGCGGCCTGATCGGCGCCGGGGCGGGGGAGCCCTTCTTCTCGCACGAGGAGATCGGCGTCCGCTCGATCGAAGACCTGGTCTGAGGCCCCGTGCGCGTTCGACACGAGACACCCTCCGGGCACGGCGAGCTCCTGACCGATCCTCCGTACGCCGAGTGGGAGCACCTGGCTCGGGAGAACGCGCGCCGTGCAAAGGGCTGGATGACACCGGTTGCGGGCGTCTCGCTTGCGTCGCTTCGCGAGGAAGCGCGGGCGGAGGCGCGCTCGCTTGCCGCGCAGTACTCGGCGGAGGTCGGCGTGCCGATGGACGCCGAGTGCGACCCAGCCGACCTCATCGTGATGACCGGCCACCAGCCCGAGCTCTACCATCCGGGCGTGTGGGTGAAGGTGTTCTTGCTCCAGCGGCTGGCGGACTCGCTCGGGGCGACGGCGATCGACATCGTCGTCGACTCGGATACCTTCGACCGCGTCGCCCTGACCGTGCCCTGCCTGCGCGAAACGGTCCAGACGTGCACCTCGGTCCTCGTACTCGGAACGCAGGAGAGCTGCTACGCATGCGTCCCCGCCCCGGACAGGCCCATGATCGAAGCATTCCGCGCAGCGGGGCTCGACGCGCTTGGCACGCTGCCCGCCCCCTCGCTGTCGCGACACTTCGGCGCGTACTGCGACGCACTTGCAGCAGGGGCGAGCGGTGCGAGGGATCTCGCAGCTTCGCTCACGGCGGCGAGGCGGCGATACGAGTCGCCGGCAGGCACCACGTATCTGGAACTCGCCGTGACGCTGCAGAGCCGGTCCCGGGCCTTCCGGCACCTCGTCGCGGATATCGCGTTCGACGCCACACGGTTCGTGGCGACGTACAACGACGAACTCAGCGCGTATCGCGAGCGGACGGGTGCGCGCTCGGCGGCACAGCCGTTCCCTGACCTCGGTGAGTCCGACGGCCGTCTCGAACTGCCATTCTGGTGGCTGGCCGAGGGCAGGCGCCGCCCGGTGTGGCTGCAACTTGAGCCACGGGCACTCATGGTGGACGGCCGCGTCGTGCTCGAACTCGGGTCCGACGTCGCCCACGCGCTCGCCGCACTGGAGGCGGCGGAGGGCTGGCTCGTCCCTCGGGCACTCATGCTCACACTCTTCGAGCGGTTGTTCGTGGCCGATCTCTTCATCCACGGTGTCGGGGGCGGTCGCTACGACCAGGTCACCGACGCGGTGATGGCGCGCTTTTTCGACATCGAACCGCCGCGCTATGTGGTTGCCTCGATGACGCTCCACCTGCCGCTCGGTGCGCACGTCGTCACCGATACGGAGGTCGTCGCGGCCGAGCAGCGGCTGCACATTCTCAAGCACAACCCCGACCAGCTCCTCGGTGACGTGGAGTTCGACTCGCCGGACGAGCGTCAGGCGGCCACCGAGTTCGCGGCCCGGAAGGTTGCGCTCATCGCCGAGATCGGCGGGGCGGATGCTGACCGGAAGCGGCTCGGCGCCGAGATCCGCGCCGTGAACGCCGAGCTGACCGCGCTCCTGGAGCCGTTTGCTGCGCAGGTGCGTGCGGAGATCGAGCGGCTCAAGGCCCAGCGTGACACAGCTGCGGTGCTGAGCGACCGCACGTACCCCTTCTGCCTGTGGAACCCGCTCGAGGTCGCCGACAAGGTGCGCTGATTCGATCGGGGTGCAGGATCGGGCGTTCACTCAGGAGCATGGCCGCTCGGCGCGGTGTATCATGTCGTCGAACAGCGCATGGCCGAACCGGCCCTGCCGGACGTGAAAGGACGTTGAGCATGGGCAAGCCCGTCGTCGATCCCAATCTCTGCACCGCATGTGGTATCTGCGTTGACGAGTGCCCCACGAGCGCGCTCGATCTTGAGGACGTTGCCGTTCTCGCGCGCCCCGATGACTGCACCGAGTGCGGAACCTGCGAGGCAGCCTGCCCGAACGAGGCGATCGCGCTCTCGTAGCGCTTCGCTTCCACGGGAATCGTGAATGGAGGCCGGGCCTGATGCCCGGCCTTCGTGCGTCAGCCTCGCGGTCCCATCTTGTCCTGTACGTAAAAGCGAGGCTCCTTGCCGGTGAGCAGGCCGACGAAACGCCGGTGGTGTGCGGCGTACACGAGCACGCCCATGAGGATGGCGAATGCCCAGTCGGGCGAACGCAGGACGAGCGCTGCGCCCGGCAGGCTGAAAGCCGCCGCGACCTGTCCCGCGAGCATGTAGCGCGTGATCGCGATGACGGCGAGCCCGATGACGACGACCGCCACGAAGTACCGCCAGTCGTACACGAGCAGCGCGCCGGCTCCCGTGGCAAGCCCTTTGCCGGTTCGCACAAGGCGACGTTTGAGGATCGCCAGCCACCCCGAGTAGTTGTGCCCGACGACCACTCCGAGCATCGCGAGCTGCGCGAGTACGAGCACTGCCGGCTCGGCGATGAGCGAGTCTGCCGCGAACGGCGCCGACGGTGCGGACAGCGGGAATCCCGCCAACAGCACTTTCGCGATCGCGACGGGAGCAACCCCCTTCAGAAGATCCGCGAGCATCGCCACCACGAACCAACCCCACGAGCCGGTGGAGCGCCGGACGTTCATAGCGCCGACGTTGCCCGTGCCGCGCGTGGTGATGTCGTCGCCGGTGACGAGCCTGACGATGAGATACGCGGACGGGAATGAGCCGACTGCGTATGAGGCGATGAGCACAGTCAGACAGAGCAGCAGGTTGTTGCCGAGGTAGGCGAGTGCGCCGTCAACGCCCATCTCAGTCCCTGGGGACGATGCACTCGATGGCGCCGGGGAGCATCGAGATCTCGTAGCGCGATTCGAACAGGACCTCGCCGTCGATCTGCGCCGGGATCGGGCAGCTGGCGGTGATAATGGCGGCGGTGTGCCGCGACATGTGCACGACCTTCATCTTCGTGTGCTTGCCGGGAATGACGAAAGGCAGGCGTATGAGCGCGCCGGGGAGCGAGAGCGGGTCGATCATGCACACCTCGAAGAGCGCGTCGTCCGGCACCGCGTCGGGTGCGATGAAGAATCCGCCACCATATGTGGGCCCCTGCGTCATCGCAATGATGAGCGTGTCGTAGTGCTGCGGCTCGCCGCTGTCGAACGCGATCGACAGGTCGAAGCTCCCCAGGTCGTGGAAGAGGACGTGCAGAAGCGCGGTCAGGTAGAGCCATAGGCCCGAGCGGCCGGTGGTCACCTTGTACTCGACTGCCTTGGCCGTGACCTTGGCGTCGAGTCCGGCCGCGAAGCTGTTGTTGAAGTAGATGTCGTTGCACCGGCCCACATCGAATCGCCGGCGGACACCGGTTGTGATGGCGAGGGCCGCCTCGGCGAGATCCTCCGGGATGCCGAGCGTGCGGCGGGTGTCGTTGCCGGATCCGGTAGGGAACACGCCAAGCGCTGGTCGCTGCTCCGACGGTATCCGCATGAGGCCGTTGAGCGTCTCGTGGACGGTGCCGTCGCCCCCGACGGCGATGACGACGTCGTAGTCCTGCGTGGCGGCGGCGAGTTCTTGGGCGTGGCCCGGCGCCTCGGTGAGGACGCTGTCATGAGGCACGTTCATGAGGAGCTGCTCGATGACGGGCACGAGCTTCGAGGTCTCGCCGTGCTTTGCTTCGGGGTTGAAGATGACGAGCGTGCGTCCCAGCGCCATGAGAACTCCCAGCCGAGGGGCGTCCCGGCTCGCTCGCCGGGTCCTGGCGCCACAGTATGACGGTTGCTGCCGTCGGTTGGAAACACGATAGGTGTGTGCTACTGTTCTCGGACGGCTCACGGGCCGGCACGCCCTCTTAGCTCAGGGGATAGAGCGTCTGCCTCCGGAGCAGAAGGTCGTAGGTTCGAATCCTACAGAGGGCGCCACAGAAACACGAGATGAGGGACGGTGTCTCCGAGATTCGGAGCCCGTCCCTCATCTGTGTACCCCGTGGAGCGAGCCCACCAGGTGAACGTCAACTTCACCGACGTTCAGCGCGTCAATGCATCCTTCGTTACGTTGGGGCACCGCAGAGGACGGTTCGCCGAGGATGAAGAGCGTCTTCAAGTGCCTCTTGGTGCTGAGGTCCGAGCTGCCCTATCGGAGCATCGTGGTCTTCGACGATCGCCGACACACCGTCGCAGCGGCTCTCGCCTCAGCGGGGATTCCGGTCGCAGCTGAATACGAACGCGACAACAACGAGGAGTGGACCGTCCCGTGATCGTGTCGGGGCCAGCACCGGCGTTCGGACCTTCGGCGGGTAGGCTCAGCGTCACTGGGAAGCATTGGGGCCCGGCCAAGATGGCCGGGCCCCTGTTCTCATGCGTTTGACGCGGCCGCGAGAAGCGCTCGCGAATGCTAGTGTCCCTCGGCCTTCACCTTTTGGTAGGTCTCCACGAGTTTCTTCTGCACGTCGCCGGGGACCTGCTCGTAGGAGTCGATCGAGATTGCGTAGCTGCCGGTACCCGACGTGATGGAGCGCAGATGCGGCGAGTAGTGGACCACCTCGGCGTAGGGGACCTGCGCTCTAATGACCTGCACGCCGGCAGACGGCGCGTCCATGCCGAGGATCCGGCCGCGGATGGAACTGATGTCACCCATGACCGCGCCGGCGTAGTCGTCCGGCACCTCGATCGTGAGCGTCGCGATCGGTTCGAGCAAGACAGGGTCCGCCTTCTCGGCGGCCGCGCGGAAGCCGAGGCGTGCCGCGGTCTTGAACGCGATCTCCGAGGAGTCGACGGCGTGATACGAGCCGTCGTAGACGGCGACCTTGACATCGACAACCGGGTAGCCGGCGATGACGCCGGTTGCCATGGTCTCCTGGACGCCCTTGTCGACGGCGGGGATGAACTGACGCGGGATCCGGCCGCCGACGATCTCGTCGACGAACTCGTAGCCGCCGCCGGGGTTGGGCTCGAGGCGCAGCCAGCAGTCGCCGAACTGGCCGGAGCCGCCGGTCTGCTTCTTGTGTCGGCCCTGCGCTTGAGCGGTCTTGCGGATCGTCTCGCGGTAGGGGATGCGCAGATCCTCCAGCTCGGCTTCGACGTGGAAGCGATCACGAAGCTTGGAGAGCACCACGTCGATAGCCGTGTCGCCCATGCCGGCGAGGACGGTCTGGTGCGTCTCCTCGTCGCGCTTGAGCGTGAGCGAGCAGTCCTCGTCGACGATCGCCTTGAGCGCGGTGCCGAGCTTGTCCTCGTCGGCCTTCGTCTTCGCGACGATTGCGACCGGGTAGAGCGGCTCGGGTACGGGCAGCGATGTGAAGGCGATGCCGCCTTTCGCCGAGAGTGTGTCGTTGGTGAGCGTGTCGGCGAGCTTCGTCAGCACCGCGATATCGCCGGCCGGAGCACCCTCGATATCGAAGGTCTCCTTGCCGACCATCTTGAACACGTGCGCGACTCGCTCCTTCTTGCCGGTACGCGAGTTAACGAGCTCGCTTCCGGGCGTGAGGGTGCCCGACACGACCTTCACGAAGTTGATGCGCCCGACGTACGGGTCGGAGAGCGTCCGGAAGACGTGACCTGCGAGATCTCCGCTCGTTGAGAAGGGAACCTCGTCGCCCTCGACGGTCGTGAGCGGACCGTGCGCCGTGGGCTGAGGAAAGAACGCCACGATGTCGTCCATGAGGTCCTCGACGCCCTGGAGGGTGGTCGCCGAGCCCACGAACACCGGGATGAAGATGGACTGCGCAATCGCCTTGTCGAGGAGCGTTTCGAGCTCCTCCTGGGTCAGGGCCTCGCCCTCGAGGTACTTCTCCATGAGGTCGTCATCGGCCTCGGCGACGAGCTCGCAGAGCTTGTCGCGGGCTGCCTCGGCGGCCGGCAGCATTTCGGGCGGGATCTCGATGATCTCTTCCCTCTCGCCCGAGTGCAGGTACGTCTTCTTGCGAATGATGTCGACGACACCCCGAAACGAGCTCTCCTGGCCGATGGGGAGCTGTACCGCGCCAACACGGTGACCGAACGCCCGCTCGAGAGCAGCGAAAGCGGCGTCGAAGTCAGCGTGCTCCTTGTCCATGCGGTTGATGAAGATCGCCTTCGCGATGCCCATCTCATCCGCGACCTTCCACAGCTTGCGCGTCTGGACTTGGGGCCCGGCAACGGCATCGACAACGAAGAGCGCCATCTCGGCCGCCTCCATACCGGCGATCGCGTCGCCGATGAAGTCCGCGTAGCCCGGGGTGTCGATGACGTTGATCTTGACGCCGTTGTGCTCGAGAGGTGCGAGTGAGAGGTTGACCGTCATCTTCCGGCGGACCTCTTCGGGGTCGTAGTCCAGCCCGGAGTGACCTTCATCGACGCTACCGAGGCGCTTGGTCTGGCCTGCCATGAAGAGCATGGCCTCGGCAAGGGACGTCTTTCCCGCGTTCCCATGGCCAACCAAGACGACGTTACGGATCTTATCGGTGCTGGGCGCTCCCATGAGCATCGCCTCCTCAACGACGGAAGTTCAGTGACGACCGAGCTGTCGCGGATCCGCCGTGCGCACCCAGCGACAAGGCCTGAGGGACGTCCCGTCCGCCGGGCCGATAGAGACACAGCAGTTGCACGATAGCACACCCGTGCGTGCG
The DNA here is from genome assembly GCA_963817405.1 of uncultured Actinomycetes bacterium. Lineage (GTDB taxonomy): Bacteria > Actinomycetota > Coriobacteriia > Anaerosomatales > Anaerosomataceae > CAWFNW01. The sequence goes on along the minus strand of CAWFNW010000001.1, from coordinate 388,450 downwards.
AGGAGCCGCCCGCGGGCAGGGTGTCCGAAGGTGGCACAATGACGGCCCGCTGCCGTCGCAGCCGACACCGATGATTGCTAGAATGGGTCGGTCGTCTCCGCTCCCTCGGCGTGACCGGGAGCGCCGTCCGCACCCTCGAAAGGAACTCATGAGCATGTCGCACGGAGTGCCCCGGAAGGTCGGCCTGCTACTCGCGCTGACTCTCACCCTCGCGGTCGTCGCGCTGCAGGGTTGTTCAACACGCGGTTCGGGCGATCCCGACCGCATGCACGACACGGTCACCGAAAGCGGTGGCGCCGGCGGTTCGGCGACACCCACGTCCACGATCACGACCCCTGAGGAGGCAGACGTGTACCAGCCCAAGATCGAACTCACCGGCAACGAGGTCGCCGTCATCACCACCGCAAAGGGCGTCATCCGCCTGCGGTTCTTCGGCGATGTCGCTCCCAACCACGTCAAGAGCTTCATCGAGCTTGCGAAGAGCGGCTTCTACGACGGCACGACGTTCCACCGCGTCGAGCCCGGCTTCGTCGCGCAGGGCGGGGACCCATACTCGAAGACCGGCGAAGGGCCCGTTGGGACAGGCGGCCCCGGCTATCGCGTGAAGGCCGAGTTCAGCGAGAAGCCGCACCTTGAGGGAACGCTCGCGATGGCGCGGTCACAGGACCCTGACTCTGCTGGCTCACAGTTCTACATCTGTCTTGCGCCCGCGCCGTTCCTGGACGGCAAGTACACGGTGTTCGGTGAGGTCATCGAGGGTATGGATGTCGTCAAGACGCTCGCGGTGGGTGACGTGATGGAGTCGGTCGTCATCGAGAATGCCGCAGAGTAGGGACAGACATCGTGGCTGACCAAGGGGCACGGGCGCGCGCAGACGCGGCCTACGCGACGCGAGACTGGGACGTCGCCGCGGCTGCGTACCTCGACGCGGCCGGCGCCGATGGCGACCACGACACCGAAGCCCTCTACCTGGCCGGCAACGCCTACCTCAAGGGGCGCCGTTACGCTGAGGCGGCAAACGTCTACGAACGCGCCCTCGAGGACGCGTCATGGGACCGTGAGAGCCAAACGAAGACCAACCTAGGGCTCGCGTACGCGGCGCTCAGGCGCGACGAGGACGCCGTCAGGGTGCTCCGCGAGGCGGCGGATGACCTCCGCAATCCCGGTCGGCACCGAGCGCTCTCCGGACTCGGTGGCTCGCTCGAACGCCTGGGTCGGTTGGAGGAGGCCGCGGACTCCTACCGACAGGCCGTCCTCGTCGAGGAGAACCCGGACCCGGGCAAGGCGCTCAACAACCTCGGGCTGTGCTACATGGCCCTCGGCCGACCCGGCGACGCAGCGGACGCGTTTCGCGCGGCGCTTGAGCTGGACTCCTACACGTCCAAGGGTAAGGCTGCAGCCAATCTGGGGCTGGCGCTCGCCTCGAGCGGCGCACATGCGGAGGCCGTCCGCGCGTTCGACCGCGCCGTGGTGGACTACGGCCACACGCTCTCGACGCCCGCATCGGCGGCGTACGACGCGAGTGTCGCCGCGGTTGAAGAGCAGGAGGCCCGTGACGCCCGCTACCCCGGTCCCCGGTTCCTCGGAAGCGGTATGCCGGTCGAGGGTTGGGCAACGGGGGAGTTGCCGCTGCTGCCCGTGCCGGTGGTCACACACGAGATCGACGACGAGATCGACACCGCCTTCTTCACGATGACCGAAGACGAGATGCGCCAAGTCGATCGCGACGCGCGGAAGGTCGAGCGCGTCGAGAGCCGAGGCGCCCGGAAGCTCGGCGTCGTACTCGGTACATGGCTCGCGGTCCTCGCCGTGGTTGCCGGCCTACTCGGCTATGCATGGGTGAGCGGCTTGGGGTATCCAACACAGTCGATGACCGTGAAGGCGCTGCTCAACGCCCACGCTGACGGCGCGCCGGTCGATTCCTACTGGGTCGCCGTTCCCACTGGCGACGTGGCCAAGGAGATGAGCAGCCTTCCGCCGAAGTACACGTCGTACACCATTGACGGAACACAAGGCTCGGCGCGAGAGTCGACCGTGACCGTGACGATTGTGCTCGAGCAAGGCGCGCCGCTCACGTATACCGTTTCGCTCCTTCGCGAGGGTGTGGGGTGGAAGGTGAACGGCATCACCAACGACTGGCGGTCGACGGGAGGCGGTTCGTAGGCGCGAATCCGTGCCGTCCGCGTTGCGATGAACGCCGAGTTGCTGCTACCGTGTCGAGACTCGTGAACCCACCTTTGAAGGAGTCGCTGTGTTGCAGAGGACCTACGTGATGATCAAGCCTGACGCTGTTGCCCGTGGGCTCATCGGCCGTATCGTTTCTCGTTTCGAGGACGTCGGTCTCAGGCTCGAGCGCTGTGAACTCGGTATGGTGACCCGCGAGCAGGCTGCGGCGAACTACGCCGAGCACGAGGGCAAGCCGTTCTACGCCGGACTCGTGGACTACATCACCTCCGGCCCCGTTGTGAAGATGGTCGTCGTGGGCGAGGACGCCGTCCCGGTCGCCCGTAAGCTGATGGGCGTGACGAATCCCGCCGACGCGCTGCCGGGCACCATCCGGGGAGACTTCGGCCTGTCGCTTGACGCGAACATCGTGCACGGGTCGGACTCTCCGGCGAGCGCAGAGCGGGAGATCGCGATCTTCTTCAGCTGATCGAACGAACCTCGGCGGATGGGGGTCGAACGGGTGAGACGGGCCGCGTTCAAGGGCGGGATTCACCCGCCGGAGCACAAGGAGGCGACGGCGTCGTCGCCGATCGTTCGCGCCCCGCTTCCCGAGCGCCTGTACGTGCCGATGAGCCAGCACCTGGGTGCGCCGTGCACGCCGTTGGTCGCCCCCGGCGACCGCGTGGCGCGAGGACAGCTCATCGGGAGTGTCGACGCGATGGTCAGCGCGCCGATTCACTCCCCGGTCAACGGCGTTGTGGCCGAGGTTGGGCCACGCCTGACGATTGCCGGCATGCGTGGTGCCACCGTGGTCATCGAACCAGACGAAGAACAGGACTACGGGGCCTTCGTCCCCGTGGCCGACGGTGACGTTCGTCAGACTGTCCGAGCGGCGGGCATCGTCGGGCTCGGCGGCGCCGCATTCCCGTCTGCCGTCAAGCTCTCGCCGCCAAAGGGGTTCGACGTCACCACGGTGATCCTCAACGGTTGCGAGTGTGAGTCCTACCTCACGTGCGACCACCGTCTCATGTTGGAGTCGCCTGAGCGGGTGGTCCGCGGCGCGCGCATCATCGCCGAGGCGATGGGTGCCACGCGCGTCGTCATCGGCCTCGAGGACAACAAACCCGACGCAGCCGAGGCACTTCGCGCGCTCGCCGGCGACGACATCGAGGTCCGCCAGTTCGTCACTCGCTACCCGCAGGGCGCCGAGAAGCAGCTCATCTGGTCGGTGCTCGGTCGCGAGGTGCCGCATGGCAAGTTGCCGGCGGCGACGGGGGCGCTCGTTCACAACGTGGCGACTGCCGCAGCCATCGCTGACGCAGTCGACCTGCGCAAGCCGCTCATGGAGCGCGTCGTTACCGTGACGGGCCGCGTCGCGCGTCCCGGCAACTACCTCGTGCTGCTCGGTACGCCCGTGAGCGCCCTCCTTGAGGCCGCGGGGGGCCTCATCGGTGACGTCCGGCGCATCATCGCAGGTGGACCGATGACCGGTCCGGCGCTCGCCGTCCTCGATGTGCCGATAGCGAAGGGGACATCGGGCATCGTGGCGCTCGGCCCGGACGAAGCCGCACCCGAGGTGGACGGCGACCGGCCGTGTATCCGGTGTGGTCGGTGCTCTGAGGCGTGTCCGGCGTTCCTCCAGCCGTTCCAGATCGCGACACTCGCGAACCGCCGTGACTACGCGGCCGCCGAGGCATATCACCCCATCGATTGCATTGAGTGCGGCGCCTGCTCGTACGTGTGTCCCACGAAACGCCCGCTCCTGCAGCTCATCCGTCTCGCGAAGGCCGCGGCGATGGCGAAGGGGGCGCGGCTGTGAGCGCGCAAACGACCGATGTCAAGGTCACGGTCGCCTCATCGCCGCACATCGGGGCGCCAACTACCTGCACCGGCATCATGCTGTGGGTGGTGGCGGCACTCACGCCCGCCGCAGTGTGGGCGATGTGGAACATGGGTTGGCCTGCGGTGCAGCTCTTCGCGGTCGGCATCGGCTCGGCGGTTGGCACCGAGGCGCTGTGGAACGCGCTCGCGAAGAAGCCGCAGACGATCACCGACGGAAGCGCGCTCGTCACGGGGTTGCTTCTTGCGATGTGCATGCCGCCGATGACGCCGTGGTGGATTACGGCGACGGGCGGCTTCATCGCAATCGCCCTCGGCAAGATGATCTTTGGCGGCCTCGGGTGGAACCTCTTCAATCCCGCACTCGTGGGCCGAGCGTTCGTGCTGCTTTCTTGGGCGGGCGTCCTCTCCAAGCTACCCGACAAAGGGTGGTTCAAGACCCTCGGCTTGGCGGGAACGGATGGGCTCGACGCGATCAGCGGCGCAACGCGGCTCTCGATCGCCGCAGCCGACCGGGCAGCGAGCGGGGGGTACGGCTACAGTCTGGCCGCGCAGTACCAGCCCCTCCTGTGGCGTAATCTCGAGGGCTCGCTTGGGGAGGTCTCCGCGGCGTTGTTGATCCTCGGCGGAGCGATCTTGCTTGTCCGAGGGATCATCGACTGGCGCATCCCAGTCGGGTACATCGGCGCGATGAGTCTGCTCTCCTGGGCGTTCGGATCGGATCCGTTCTTCAACGTCCTTGCTGGTGGAGTCCTCCTCGGGGCGTTCTTCATGGCCACGGACTATGTCTCCTCACCCATGACGCGGAACGGCAAACTGATCTTCGGCATCGGCTGCGGCGTGTTCAACGCCGTCGGACGTTTCTTCGGACCGGCCCCTGAGACGACGACGTTCGCCATCTTGTTCATGAACGGTCTTGCGCCGCTCATCGACCGGGCGTTCACTCCGCGGACATTCGGGTGGGTGAAGAACCGTGAGAGCTAGCCCCGTGCGCCTCATCGTGTCAGTGGCCGTGGTGTGTATCGTCGCTTCGGTCGGATTGGCACTCACGTACAGCATCACGGCTCCGCGGATTGCGGCGCAGGAAAAGGCGGCCGAGCTCGACGCGCTCGCGGCGGTGCTTCCGAAGGCCGCCACGTTTGAGGCGGCCGACGACGCGATGCTGGCGAGTGCACAGAAAGCGGCGGGGGAGTCGCAAATCGCCGCCGTCTACGCCGGATACGACACGTCCGACCAGTTTGTCGGGTGGGCGCTGAGGGTCGCGTCTCGTGGCTACGGTGGTCCCATCAACATGGTTTTGGGTTTGGACAGGGACGGGAAAGTCATCGGGCTTACGATTCTCAGCATGAACGAGACGCCCGGGCTGGGCACTCGCGTCAAGAGCGAGCCGGGCTTCTTGAAGCAGTTCATGACGCTGCCGGCCGGTTACACCGAGAAGGACGTGAAGGCGCTGGACATGATCAGCGGTGCAACGAAATCGTCGCGAGGCGTGCGAAACAGCGTTGCCGCAGCGGGAATCGTGTACGAGAACGTGCTGTCGGGAGCGGAGGCCGGCCAGTGAAGGAGTTCGCGAGGGTCTTCAGAGCGGGGCTGTCTGTTGACAACCCGCTCACCATCCTGATGATCGGGCTCTGTGCGACCTTGGCCGTGTCGACCCAGGTCGAAGGTTCCTTCTTCATGAGCGTCGCCGTTATCTTCGTGCTCGTCATGAGCAACGTGCTGATCGCGACGTTCCGCAAAGTCATCCCTGATGAGGTGAGGATTCCTATCTTCATCGTCATCATTGCGGCATTCGTGACGATCGTGGACCTGTTCCTGAAGGCGTTCTTCCCGCCCATCTACGCCATTCTGGGCATCTGGATCCCGCTCATCGTGGTCAACTGCATCATCCTCGGCCGAGCTGAGGCCTTCGCGTATCACAACACGGTCTGGCTCTCGATCGCCGACGGTCTCGGCATGGGGGTCGGCTACGCGATCGTCATGGTCGTCCTCTCCTCCATCCGGGAGCTGTTCGGGACCGGCACAATCAAGTTCCTGGGGACGACGCTCATCACGTTGCCGCAGGCGTACCCGCCGCCGAACATCCTGCTCCTGTTCCCGGGCGCGTTCATTCTCTTCGGGTTCATCATCGCGGTGATGCGCTGGCTGAACGAACGCACTGCAGCGCGGAAGGGGGCGGTGAGATGACCCTTGTGAGCCACTACGCGTTGCTCTTCATCGGTGCGGCGCTCATCAACAACATCCTCTTGACCCGGTTCATCGCGCTTTGCTCGTTCTTCGGTATTTCGAACAGCATGGAGACGTCAGTCGGCATGAGCCTCGCGGTCATCTTCGTGATGATGATGGCAAGCACCGCCACCTGGATCGTGTGGAACTTCCTGTTGGTCCCTCTGGGCGTGGGGGAGTTCCTCTACATTCCGGCGTTCATCCTGATCATCGCCGCGCTTGTGCAGTTCGTTGAGATGTACCTGAGGAAGAACAGCCCTGTGCTCTACCGGGCGATGGGCATCTACCTTCCCTTGATCACCACGAACTGCGCGGTGCTTGCGGCAGCGACCGAGGTGGCAAAGCCGGGCTTCTTCAAGATGAACATGACATACAGTTACACGCTCGGCGAAGCGCTCATCTACACGCTTGGCGTTTCGGTTGGGTACGGATTCGCGCTCATCGCGTTCGCCGCCCTTCGTGAACGTCTCGACATCGCTCCTGTTCCGCAGGTGCTGAAAGGCAATCCGATGTCATTCATCACCGCGGGGCTTCTCTCGCTATCCTATGTCGGTCTCGCCGGCTGGTTTGGGCTGTAGGTCGTGCAGATGCTCATCGACATCCTCAAGGCGGTTGGCGGCCTGACGGTCCTCGGTATCATCTCGGCCGTCCTGCTTGCGACGGCGGCTCGTCGGTTCCACATCGAGGTCGACCCGAAGGTCGAGCTGGTCCTGTCGGCGCTGCCGGGCTCCAACTGCGGGGCCTGCGGCAACCCTTCGTGCTTTGCGGTTGCCGAGGGCATCGCAAGTGGGGCTTTGGCGCCCAATACGTGTGTCGCGGGTGGGGCGTCGGTGGCCGACGAGATAGCCGGCATCATGGGAGCCGCGGCCTGCGACTTCGTTGCGGTGGTATCAGCTCGACACTGCGGCGGAGGGTCAAACGCCGTTCGCGCGTTCGAATACAGCGGCGTCCGCTCGTGCAACTCGGCGGTCAAGCTCGCGGGCGGCCCGCTCGTGTGCGAGGCGGGCTGCATCGGCTATGGCGACTGCATGCGTGCGTGTCCGTTCGACGCGATCTCGATGGATGACCGTGGGCTGCCCGTTATCGACTGCGATCTGTGTACTGGCTGCGGCATCTGCGTGAACGAGTGCCCTCGCGGCCAGATCGGGCTGCTCCAGCTGATGTCCGACCGTGCGCAGATCGTGGTTCGCTGCAACGCGCATGACAAGCCTGCGCGGCGCAAGGCAGGATGCTCGATGTGCTGCATTGCGTGCAGGCGTTGCGAGAAGGCCTGTCCTCACGACGCGATCCACGTGGTCGATCTCCTGGCCGTCGTGGACGACGACCGGTGCACCGGCTGCGGCGCGTGTATCGCCGTCTGCCCCCAGCGTTGCATCGACCTCTACGGGCGTGGCCGGGCGTGGTCGTCCGTGGAGGCAGATGGTCGTGCGTCGGACGCGCTCGGCTTCCCCCAGCAGAGCGAGCCCGAGGCTCCGGCGCCTGTGGAGGCGTAGGCCATGAGCCGGACCGATCGCCTACTCATCGCCGCGCTCGCGTGCCTCGCACTTGCGACGACTCCCGTGGCGCTGGCGCTCGAAGGGCACTCGGCGACCGGCAGTGAGACCGTCATCATCGAGGGACCCGCGGGCGCGAGTCGTATGCCGCTCGGCGAGGAGGAGATCGTCACGATCGATGGCTCGCACGGTCTGGTCACGGTTGAGGTACTCGGGAGCGCGGTGCGCGTCGCCGAGGCGAAGTGTCCGGACCGCACCTGCGTCAAGACCGGATGGGTGCGTGCGCCCGGCTCGGCGATCGTCTGTCTCCCTAACGGCGTCACCGTCCGGATTGGAGGTGCGCGGGATGATGGCCTTGACGCGGTCGTACGCTGAGGCGGCGACCGTCACGAGTGGTGCGGCCCGCTCGGCGAAGACCCGCGCGCTGACCGCCGCCGCGCTCCTGATGGCGCTCGCCAGCATCCTGGGGCTCCTTGAGGCCGCCTGCCCGGCGCCCGTTCCCGGAGCCCGCCTCGGGCTGGCGAACGTGGCGGTGGTCCTCGCCCTTGTCATGCTTGGGCCTTCGCGTGCGCTTGCAGTGAGCCTCGGGCGCGTGGCGATCGTGTCGCTTGCCACAGGGACAGCCGGCGGCCCGGTCTTCATGCTCGCCGTCGCCGGAGCGCTCGCCTCGTGGGGAGTCATGTGCCTCGTGATGCGGCTCGTCCCGAGCGCGACCATCGTAGGTGTCTCTGCGGCTGGCGGTGTCTCGCACGTCTTCTCGCAGCTCGTCATCGCGTCGATTCTCGCCGGCACGGCCGGCGTGTTCGCCGTGGGAACCGTTTCGGTCTCGGCAGGCCTCCTCTTCGGCATTGCCACCGGGCTCATCGCCCGGCTCGTCATCTCCCGTGTGCAGGGGTCCGTACATCCGGGGACGTGACGAGGGGAGGCGGGCCGAATGGCACCGCGTCTGATGGGACGGCAGACGCCCGCTCGCGAGCTGCTGCTCGAGGGCCGAGGTGACGCGCTTACAGAGGCATCGCTGATCGCGCTCATGCTCGGCGAGGCGGACGAACGGATCGGGCAGGAGCTTCTGGAGCGCCACCCCTTGCCGCACGGCCTGTGGCGTTTAAGCGCCGAGGACCTCTGCGCGCATGAGGGTGTGGGTCCCGCCCGTGCGGCGGTGGTTCTGGCATCGCTCGAGATGAGCAGGCGGGCGGCCGCGTGGACCAGCCACGAGCGCCCCGTCGTGTCGGCGCCGGAAGATGTTGTGCACCTTTGCGAGCCGCAGCTGCGCGGCGCCGACCGGGAACACTTCTGGTGCCTCGTGCTCAACACCAAGAACCAGCTGCTGAAGACGGTCGAGGTCTCGATCGGCAGCCTGAACGCATCGATCGTCCACCCTCGCGAGCTCTTCAAAGAGGCGGTTCGACTCTCGGCGGCCTCTGTTGTGGTCGTGCATAACCACCCCAGCGGGGACCCGACGCCGTCGAGCGCGGACGTCGCGCTCACCCGGCGGCTGATGAAGGCGGGCGACGTCCTCGGCATCGAGGTCCTCGACCACGTCGTCATTTCAGAGGGGGGATGCTATGCGAGCCTGCGGGACATGGGCCTCATGTGAACGGTGAGAGGCCACACAAGCCGCGACCTGCGGTGTTGCCATATCGGTGAACCGCGGCGGCCCTTGTTGCGAGGGTCGCTGTGCTACACTCACCCAGATATGCGTCAGTGGCGCGTTCCTTCGTGCTGCTGTCGCATGTGCGGACTCGACCGTTTGTACTCGGCAGGACCGTGAAGCCCGGTCATCGTGCAGATGTGAAAGGAGCGCGAGTTGTCGCTCGTGGACATGTTCTTCAACTCATGGGGCGGCGACATGGCGGTGGACCTCGGCACCGCTAACACGCTCGTGTCCGTCCGCGGTCGCGGAATCGTGCTCATCGAGCCGTCGGTCGTCGCCATCGAGCGCGACACGAAGCGCGTGCTGGCCGTGGGCATCGAGGCCAAGCGCATGCTCGGCCGCACTCCCGGCAGCATCGTCGCCATCCGGCCGCTCAAGGACGGCGTCATCGCCGACTTCGAAGTCACCGAGGCGATGCTTCGCTACTTCATCAACAAGACGCGCGTGAAGCGTTTTCCCTGGCAACCGAAGCCTCGCGTCGTGGTGTGCGTTCCCTCGGGCGTCACCGAGGTGGAGAAGCGCGCGGTGTTCGAGGCGACCATGCAGGCTGGTGCCCGACAGGCGTACCTCATCGAGGAGCCTATGGCTGCCGCGATCGGCGCGGGCCTTCCCATCCAGGAACCGACGGGCAACATGGTCGTCGACATCGGTGGCGGCACGACGGAGGTCGCGGTCATCTCGCTCGGCGGCATCGTCGTCTCGCAGTCGATTCGCATCGGCGGCGACGAGTTCGACGAGGCGATCATTGCCCACATCAAGAAGGAGTACAACGTCCTCGTGGGCGAACGAACCGCTGAGGAGATCAAGTTCGAGGTCGGCTCGGCGCACCCTCTGGCCGACGAACTCGACGTGGAGGTGCGCGGGCGCGACCTGCTCACGGGGCTCCCGCGTACGATACAGCTGAGCTCCGAGGAGATCAGAGGTGCCGTGGACGAGCCGACGCAGGCAATCGTGTCGGCGATCAAGGGTACCCTCGAGCGCACGCCTCCCGAGCTTGCGAGCGACATCATGGAGTACGGCATCGTACTCACCGGCGGCGGCGCGCTTCTCAAGGCGCTCGACGAGCGGATCCGGTATGAGACCTCGATGCCGGTACACGTCTCGGAGAACGCGCTCATCAACGTTGTCCTCGGCTCAGCCATGGCGCTCGAGGAGATCGACGTGCTCAAGAAAGTCCTGACCGTCACCCGGTAGCCGGGCGGCTCATGCGAATCCAAGACAGACAACCGAAGCGCGGCAACGTCGGGCTCCTCGTGGTCCTGGTGGTGCTCTCGCTGGTGCTCGTTACCGTCAACTTCCGTGAGGGCGACAGCGGACCGCTCCACGCGGTTCGGCGTGCCGTCTCGGCGGTGACGGCCCCGGTCGGCCGCATCGGCGAGGGCATCGCCCTGCCGTTTCGCATCGTCGGTGACTGGTTCTCCGGTCTCGGTGTCTCGCGGAGCGAGGTTGACGCGCTGCGCGAACAGAACGATGAACTCAGGGCACGCCTCGCTGAGCTCGAAGAGGCTCGCCAGGAGAATGAGCGCCTGCGCGCGCTCGTCGACTTCGCGGAAGAGCGCAAGTTCACGCAGCTGGGCGCCCGCGTGATAGGACGACCCTCAAGCTCATGGGAGGGTGTCATCGTCATCGATAGAGGCACGGCGGACGGCGTTCGAGCCGGCATGCCGGTGCTCGCCGCGCAGGGTCTCGTCGGACAGATCGTGGAGACGGCGGCGCGTTCGTCTCGCGTCCGCCTGATCACGGACCAGCAAAGCGGCGTCGGCGGCATGCTGCAGTCGAGCAGGGCCGTGGGAATCGTGCAGGGCTCGATCGACCGCACGCTGAGCCTCAACTTCGTGTCGAAGGACAGCACTCCCACCGTGGGTGACGTCGTCATCACCTCGGGACTCGGCGGGGTATACCCGAAGGGGCTCGTCATCGGGGACGTGACGGCGGTCGACAGCCGGCGGGCGGACCTGTACCCCAGAATCACGCTCGAATCGAGAGTCCGGGTCGACGCGCTCGAGGAGGTCCTCGTACTTCTGGCCGCGCCGGACGAGGACGTGGAGGCGGTCGAATGAGCAGCCGTACCTGGGCCACCGCCGGCTCGCTCATTGCGGCCGCGGTGCTGCAGGTGATGGTCGCCCCGCACATCGCGATCGGCGGGGTGGTCCCAAGCGTCCCGCTGCTCGTGGTCATCACGCTTGCGCTCATCGAAGGGCCGGCCGCCGGCTCAGTCGCGGGCTTCAGCGGTGGACTTCTGCTCGACATGCTGGGGACCGGACCGATCGGGGCATGGGCGCTCGTGCTCACCCTTGTCGGTTACCTGGCAGGCCTGCTGTCCGAGAACGTCTTCGCCGAGGGATGGCTGCTTCCGGTGACGGTCGCGCTCCTGACCGGTCTCGCGGCGGAGCTCCTCTACCTGCTCGTGCTCGGGGTGCTCGGCGTGGGCGTGCCGCTTGGCGCCGCCCTGCTGAACGTCGTCATTCCAAAGGGTGTCTACAACGCGGCGCTTGCTCTGATGCTGTACCCATGGTTGGCGCGCTTCTTGCGCACTGATCGTTCCATCAAGTCCTTCCGCCGGCTTGCCTGAGCCTGCGGCCGCTCGGCCGGCCGCGCCTGTTGTAAGGAATCGCTAGGCGATGACGTCCTACCAGGATCAACTGAAGTCACGTTTCGCCGTACTGGGCGTTGTCATCGTCCTCGTGCTCGGGAGCTTGCTCGTGCGCCTCTGGTCGATGCAGGTGCTCTCCGGCGATGCCTACGCCGCGCTCGCGGAGAACAACCGTATCCGAGAGATCTCGCTTGCGGCGCCGCGCGGGCGGATTCTTGACCGTGAGGGACGTCCGCTCGTCACGAACCGCGCTACGCTCGCGGTGAGCATCGATCCAGCTGACGACGTGGTTCGCAAGCTCATCGTCCGCGCGCAAAGCGCCGACTCGGCCGACGATCCGACGGACCTCGAGTTGACCGATGCATTCGGTGGTGTGGCCGGAATCCTGTCCATGACACCGAACGAGGTCTTCGACAAGGTGGCTGACAGCCGAGTGGAGGCGCTCCGCCCCCGGCTCATCGCAATCGACGTGCCGCTCGACGTGGTCGCGAAGCTCGCCGAGAGGCAGGCTGAGTTCCCCGGCGTGCGGGTCGACGAGGTCGCTGTCCGCGAGTATCCGAACGGATCGGTTGCGGCGCACGTACTCGGCTACACCGGCGAGATATCCGAGGAACAGATCGCGCAGGCTGGCGATGAGGCAGGCTATGAGCTCGGTGACGTCGTCGGCAAGACCGGTGCCGAGGTGCAGTTCGAGAGTGTGCTCCAAGGGGACAAGGGCCAGCGGCTCATCGAGGTGAACGCATCGGGGAAGTCACAGCGCGTGATCTCCGAGCAGGCACCGGTCGCCGGCCGCGACATCCGGCTCACGATAGACCTCGAGGTGCAGAAGGTCACGGAGGCCGTCCTCAAGGAAGCACTGGCTGAGGCGCATCGGCAGGACTTCCCGAAGGCTCGGGCCGGCGCCGCCGTGGTGCTCGACGTCGCGACGGGGGAGGTGCTCGCGATGGCGAGCCTTCCGACCTTCGACCCCTCCGCATTCCTCGGCGGCATCAGCCAGGCCGAGTGGACCGCGCTTAACGCGAAGGAGAGCGAGTATCCCCTCAACAACCGCGCTGTAATGTCGGCCTACCCGCCGGCCTCCACGTTCAAGGCGGTGACAGGTCTCGCCGGACTTGAATACCGCGTCGCGTCATCGGGCAGTTCGTACCTCTGCCAGGGCCGTTGGACCGAGATGGGCGAGCAGTGGCCGAAGTGGTGCTGGAACCACAGCGGCCACGGCAGGATCTCGTTCGAGGGCGGCATCGAGGAGTCATGCGACACGGTGTTCTACGAGATCGGCTACGAGTTCTATAAGCGGAAGAAGGAAGAGCTCCAGTCGACGGCCCGCGAGTTCGGGCTGGGATCGAAGACAGGGATCGACCTGCCCGGCGAGGTCGCCGGCCGGGTGCCCGATGCCGCGTGGAAGACCGAGTTCAACAAGAACTACCCCGAGTACCAGCTGTGGCTTCCGGGCGACACGGTGAACATGGCGATCGGCCAAGGCGACCTGCTCGTGACGCCGCTGCAGATGGCGTCTGTCTATGCGGGCATCGCGAACGGCGGGAAGGTCATGCGGCCGCACGTGCTCAAGGACGTATTGGACTCGGAGGGTGGTGTCGCGCTGTCGTCCGACCCCGAGACGCTGGCAACACTGAAGGCGTCCGAGGCGGCGCTCAGCACAATCAAACGAGCGCTCGTCAAGGTGACGACGAGCGGTACGGCGAAGGGGACCTTCCGGGACTTCGACGTGACCGTCGCGGGTAAGACCGGCACGGCGCAGGTGTACGGCAAGGACGACTACGCGTGGTTCTGCGCCTTCGCGCCCGCGGAGAAGCCGCGTTACGCGGTCGCCGTCGTCATCGAGCAGGGTGGGCACGGCGGATCCGTCGCCGGCCCGGCGGCCCGCAACATCCTTGCACAGCTCCTGGGACAGCCGCAGACCGAAGTTCACACGACGGACGTGTCGCGATGAGACCGCTGAACGAGCGCTCCTTGATTCAGCGCATCAATGACGTGGTCAACGTACCGTTGCTGCTGGTTGCGGCCGCGCTCGCGATCTATGGCGTGGTAGTGGTCTCGTCCGCGACTTCGGCGATGGGCGAGGGCTCGGGAATGCTGCGCCGCCAGCTGCTGGGTATCGGCCTGGGCGCGCTGCCGCTCGCGTTCGCGTGGTTGATCGACTACCGCCAACTGAAGCACTGGCTTGGCCCGCTGGTGTTCCTTCTAGCGTTTCTGCTGATTAGTCCGCGGATTCCCGGCCTCGGCTATACGGCCTCCGGGGCGACGTCCTGGCTACAGATCGCGGGCGTGCGCCTGTTCCAGCCCTCGGAGCCCGCGAAGCTTATCTTCATCATCGTGATGGCGGTGCTGGTCTCGCGCTACGAGGGTCGCCTCGAGCGGCCTCGCGACGCGCTGACCGTGCTCTCGCTCCTCGGGCTCGCCGTCATCCTCATCCTGCTGCAGCCGGACCTCGGGACCGGCCTCGTGTTCGTGGCGATTGCGCTCGGAATCCTGCTTCTGGGCGGGATGAAGGGGCGCTACTTCGCCGTGCTCGGCCTCGTCGGCTTGATCGGTGTGGGTGCTGTGCTCGGGTTCGGGCTGCTGCAGACGTACCAGGAGGATCGCCTGCTCGTGTTCATCGATCCCCAGCGGGATCCGGCCGGGGCAGGCTACAACCTGGCGCAGTCGAAGATCGCGATCGGGTCCGGCGGAATCTCCGGCAAAGGCCTGAACGCCGGCACGCAGTCCAACCTTCAGTTCCTGCCTGCTCGGCACACCGACTTCATCTTCGCGGTCGTGGGCGAGGAGCTCGGCTTCACGGGAGCCGTACTGCTCCTCGGCCTCTACTTGGCGCTGTTGGTAACGGCGCTCGCGATCGCGGCATCGTCCCGCGATCTACTCGGAGCGCTTATCGCGGCCGGCGTCATCGGGATGTGGCTGTTCCAGATTCTCGAGAATATCGGGATGACCGTGGGTATGATGCCTATCACGGGTATCCCGCTGCCGTTCATGAGCTTCGGAAGCTCGTTCATGGTGACGAATCTCGGCGCACTCGGGTTGTTGCTGTCGGTCTGGTCGCGCCGATACCGGGCATAGGTACGTACAGCGGTAGAGGATCAAGAGGGGGCTTTCACGATGGCCATGCCGATCGACCTGAAGGAACTCGTCCGCTCGGGCACGCGCCTGCGCGAGGACCGCGAGAAGCCGGTGCACCTCGTCGTTGCGATCGAGCCGGACGCACCAGACGCGCTCATCGACGCGCTGCGGATGCATCTTCGTCCGGTGACGGCCGGCGCGCGGGTGACCGTCGAAGTCGTCGAGGACCGTGCGTCACATCCGCTGCAGGGTGCCGACGCGCTTGTCGCGGCCGCCGGAAGCGGCTCCGCGCCGCTTCGGCAGGCCCTCGACGCAGCTGCCCTCGCCCGTATCCCGCGCGTCGTGGTCGCGCTGGGTGAAGCCTCGACGGTCGGCCATCTGGCTGATGCCCTTGGGCAGCCGCTCGCCGACATCCTCGTGGGCGACGACGCGACCGACGTTGTCGGCGACCGCCTCGCGCGATGGCTCGTGGACGAGATCTCGTCCAAGCGCATCGCCTTGGCGCACAACTTCGCGTTCATGCGCCGCGCGGTGGCGGACGAGGCGGTGCGGGCCACGGCGTGGCAGAATGCGCTCATTGGCACCGTCGCCGTCATCCCAGGCGCCGACATGCCGCTCATGACCGCGAACCAGGCGAAGATGCTCCTGCAGATCGCGGCAGCCTACGGCGAGCCGCTCGGCACGGAGCGCCTCAAGGACCTGGCGGCGGTCGTCGGTGCGGGGTTCGCGTTCAGGACGGTTGCGCGCCAAGTGATCGGTCTCGTGCCGATACTGGGCTGGGCGATCAAGGGCGGCTTCGGGTATGGCGGTACGGTCGCGATGGGCAAGGCGGCAATCGCGTACTTCGAGGAGGGTGCTGACCTCACGCACGTCGTCGAGAAGCTGAAGGGCGCTGCTCGCACGAGCGTCGCACGGCTCCCGCACCGCGAGAAGCGCGTGGCGGGTGCGACACAGCAGTCGCTCCCGGAGCCTTCCGGGCAGGCGCGGATTCCCGGCATCGCGGAGCCGCCCGGTGAGTAGCGTCTGGTCGCAGGTCGAGCCGCTCCTCGCGCGCGTCGAGCGCCCGACCCGCTACCTGGATAGTGAGTGGGGCACCCGCTTCGACCGGGACGTGCCCTATCGGGTTGCGCTCGTGTATCCCGACGTCTACGAGGTCGGGATGGCGAACCAAGCCCTCCAGATCCTCTATTCGATTCTCAACGCTGAGCCGGCTGTCGCGTGCGACCGAGCATTCGTGCCGTGGAAGGACATGGCCGATGCAATGCGCACGGTCGCTGTGCCGCTCTTCGGGCTGGAGTCATGTGAGCCGCTCGACTCGTTCGATCTTGTGGGCATCACGCTCCCGTACGAACTCACTTACACCAACGTCCTCGAAGCGCTCGATCTGGCCGGTATCGCGCTCTACGCGGCCGAGAGAGCTGAGGGAGAGCCGCTCGTGATCGGTGGCGGGCCATGCGCGTACAACCCTGAACCTGTCGCGCCGTTCTTCGACGCCATCCTCATCGGTGATGGCGAGGAGGCCGTGCTCGAGATCGTTGCCGCGCACCGTGCGGCGATGGCCGCGGGAGGATCGCGCGCCGAGGTCCTTGCGGTGCTGGCAACGATAGAAGGCGTGTATGTGCCGTCGATCCATCGGCCCTCGGGGATCGCGACGGACTTGCCGCTGGTTCGCAAGCGGCTGGTCGCGGACCTGGATGCGCACCGCTCGCCGGTGTGTCCCGTCGTGCCGTACATGGACGTCGTCCATGACCGGATCGCCCTCGAGGTTCTGCGGGGCTGCGCCCGCGGCTGCCGCTTCTGTCAGGCGGGGATGGTGTATCGCCCCGTACGCGAGCGCCGTGCGGACAGCATCGTGCGCGATGCGGTTGCCGCGCTCACGTGCACCGGGTACGAGGAGGTCTCGCTGACCTCGCTTTCGACGGCGGACCACTCGGAGTTACCCGACGTGCTCCGACGGCTGTCCCGCCGGCTCGAGGCGAGCGGCATCTCCATTTCGGTGCCGTCGCTTCGCGTCGACTCGTTCAGTCCCGAACTCGCGCGCCTGCTCTCCGGCGGGCGGAAGACCGGGCTCACCTTCGCGCCGGAAGCGGGCACTCAGCGGCTTCGCGACGTGATCAACAAGAACGTCACGCAAGAACAACTCCTCGCGACCACGAGGAAGGCATTCTCGTCGGGTTGGCGGAGGGTGAAGCTCTACTTCATGCTTGGACTACCGACTGAGACGGACGAGGACATCGCCGGCATCGGATCGCTCGTCGCACGCGTGCTGGGAGTCGCTCGAGAGGTGACGCCTCCCGCTGAGCGCGGGAGCATCCGAGTGGGCGTTTCGGTCTCCACGTTCGTGCCAAAGGCGCACACACCCTTCCAGTGGGAGCCACAGCTCTCGGTTGAGGAAGTGCGCCGACGGCAGGGCCTGCTGCGGACGTCGATGCCGCGAAAAGGTGTCGAGCTGAGCTGGCACGATCCCGACGTCTCCTTCCTTGAGGGCATCCTCGCGCGTGGCGGCCGGGATATCGCCACAGTCGTGGAAGGCGCGTGGCGCCGCGGCGCACGTTTCGACGCGTGGACCGACGAGTTCCGGCTGGACCGCTGGACGGAGGCGCTTGCGGAGGCGGGTATCGACGGCGCCACCATCGCCAACCGTGAGCGGGACATCGCCACGCCGCTGCCGTGGAGCCATCTGTCGGCAGGTCTGTCGACGCCCTACCTCCTCATCGAGCGCTCGCGCGCGCTTGCAGCCGAGACGACGCCTGACTGTACCTTCGACGGATGCACCGGGTGCGGCGTCTGCGGCGCGCTCGGCGTCGAGAACGTGATCGCAGGAGGCGTCCGTGCCTGAGACTGTGTTCCGGTTACGGGTGCGCTTCGTGAAGCGAGGCCGGCTCCGCTTCCTCTCGCACCTCGAGGTCGTTCGTGCGTGCGAACGGGCGATCCGCCGAGCAGGGTTGCCCTATGCGGTCACGCATGGCTTCAACCCTCACATGCGTATCTCGTTCGGTCCGGCGCTGCCGGTTGGCACTGCCGGCGAGCACGAGTACTTCGACGTCTGGCTGCTCGCGCACGTGCCGGCCGCCGAAGCACGCGACCGCCTTGCCGCCACGCTCGCTGTCGACCTCGCACCCCTCGAAGTGCGCTATGTCAACGACAAGGAGCCGTCCCTCTCGGCAGCGCTGACACTCGCGGTGTACGATGTGGACGTCGAAGGGGAGACTGACCTCGATCAGAGCCTGAGAAGCTCGCTCGCTTCCGTTGTCGCGGATGGCTCGCTCGTCGTCGAGCACAAGGACAAGTCCAAGGTTTTCGAGTTCGCGTCGGCGCTCCTGAAGGAGCCGGACGTGCGCTCGTCGTCAGGGCGCGTCGTGGTCACCGTCAGCGTACGCATCGGTGAGCACGGCTCACTCAGGCCCGAGACCCTTGTCGGCGCGGCGATTGACCGCTCCGCGTCGAACGGACGCATCCTGTCCGTAACGCGCACCGATCTGTTCATCGAGGATGACGGTTCGATGCGGCGTCCTATCTGACGCGGGGGCACGTTGTGGCTGATATCGTTCGTGAGATGCTCATCTCGTACGACCCATACGAAACGCGGGTCGCCGTCATTGAAGATCAATCGCTCGTCGAGCTCTACGTCGAGCGTCCGAAGCGCAGCGTGGTCGGCAACGTCTACCTCGGCCGAGTGCGCGACGTGCTGCCTGGCATGCAAGCAGCGTTCGTCGACATCGGGCTCGAGAAGAACGCCTTCCTCTATGTCGACGAGGTCGTCGCGCCGGAGGGTGTCACTGACGTGCCGAAGCGCGACATCCAGTCGCTCCTGAAGCCCGGCCAGCAGGTGATGGTCCAGGTCCTCAAGGACCCGATGGGGACCAAAGGCGCGCGCGTCACGACCGAGATCACCCTTCCGGGCCGCTTCCTGGTGCTCATGCCCTTCTCAGGATTCACGGGTGTCTCTCGCAAGCTTGCCGAGGAAGAACGCGACCGCTTGCACGACATCGTGACGCCGCTTCTGCCCGAGGGCCTCGGCGTAATCGTGCGGACCGCGGCCGCAGGGGCGACCGCGAAGGAGCTGGAGAGCGACCTCGAGTTCCTTGTGCGGCTGTGGAAGCGCGTCCAGACCCAGTCCCGGAGCGGGCTGGCTCCTGAGGTCGTGTATACGGAGATCGACCTTGCGCTCCGCATGACTCGCGACGCCTTCGGTCCCGAGTTCAAGCAGATGGTCATCGACGACGTGAAGCTCTACGACAAGGTCGTCTCCTTCCTCCATAAGACCTCGCCCGACCTTGTCAGACGCGTCCACGAGCACAAGGACCGCGTTCCCCTGTTCGAGGCGCACGGCGTGCTCCTGCAGGCCGAGAAAGCACTCATCCGCACGGTTCCGCTTCTCTCGGGCGGGCATCTGACCGTCGACAAGACAGAGGCGCTGACGGCGATCGACGTGAACACGGGCTCCTACGTGGGACGTAAGAACCTGGAGGAGACCGTCGTCAAGACGAACCTCGAGGCGGCTGACGAGGCCGTCCGCCAGCTGAGGCTCCGCGACATTGGCGGCATCATCATCATCGACTTCATCGATATGGAGGACGCGGCGAACCGCGCCCTCGTGCAACGCAGGCTGGCCTCGGCGCTCGAGCGGGACCGCACGAAGACGCGACTGGGCGAGATGACGCGTCTGGGGCTCGTGGAGATCACGCGGAAGAACGTGACCGACGGCCTCTACGGCGTGCTGACCGAGCGGTGCCCGACCTGTGGCGGGGAAGGGCGCGTCCTCTCCGACGCCACGCGGCGCATATCGGCCGAGCGGCGGATGCGTGAGGTGCTCACGAGCGGTCGGTCATCGGCATATGTCTTCGGGCTCCACCCGGAGACGTATGCGCTCGTGACTGCCCCGGGAACGAACGCCGTGGCGATTCTGAGAGCGGAGACGGGCAAGCACGTGACGATCCTCGCGGATCCCGACTGCGGCCCCACCGACGTGAAGGTGATCGTCGAGGGGCACACCGGCGGTTCTCCAGAAGACGATCAGCCCGCTCGTCGAGGACCTTGGCCACGCCGCCGGGAGTAGCCGAAGGACCGTCCTTTGACGCTGGTAGGGGGCCTGTGCTAGCATTTCCCTTCGCGTTTGAAACCGATGACTGGGAGCGAGTATGTATGCAGTTGTAGCTACCGGCGGCAAGCAGCTCGTCGTCGAGAAGGACACCGTGGCCGTTGTCGAGAAGCTCAACGTGCCCGTGGGTGAGAGCGTCACGCTGCCAGCTCTGCTCGTTGTGGATGAAGGTGTTGTGACGGTCGGCGCCGATGCCGAAGGTGCAACGGTGACCGCGACGGTCTTGGAGCACTTCAAGGGCGACAAGCAAATCGTGTTCAAGTTCAAGAAGCGCAAGGGCTACAAGCGGATGAAGGGCCACCGCCAGGAGCAGACGTCGATCCTCGTGACTGACATCGTTCTGGCCGCCCCAAAGAAGGCCGCCAAGAAGACCGCAGCGCCGGTCGAGCCGGTCGAACTCGTCGAGGCACCCGCTGAGGCGGCCCCGGTGGAGACCGCCCCGGTCGAGGTCGTCGAAGCCGCCCTGGTCGAGAAGGCCCCGGTCAAGAAGGCCGCAGTCGAGAAGAAGCCTGCGGCGAAGAAGCCTGTGGCGAAGAAGCCCGTCAAGAAGGCCGAAGAGGCCGCCGAGTAGACACCGAAGGGGTTGTGAACGATGGCCCATAAGAAAGGTCTTGGCTCGACCAAGAACGGCCGCGACTCGAAATCGAAGCGCCTTGGCGTGAAGCGCTTCGCCGGCCAAGTCGTGACCGCCGGCTCGATCCTCGTCCGCCAGCGCGGCACGGCGCTGAAGCCCGGCGTCAATGTCGGCATCGGACGCGACGACACGCTCTTCGCGAAGGTGGACGGCGTGGTCGACTTCACGCACGGCAAGGACCGCCGCGTGCACGTTAAGCCGCTCGCCGAGTAGCAGGTCGTTTCGAGCGAGCTCGAAGGCCCTCCACCGTCCGGTGGGGGGCCTTCTGTTTCGGTCAAGGAGTCTGACTCCCGTGTGGTGGTCTATCATCACAGGAAGTTCTGAGGAGCAATTATGTTCGTCGACGAAGCGAAGATACACGTGAAAGCCGGCGACGGCGGCGCCGGAAGCGCGTCGTTCCGCCGGGAGGCGTATGTGCCGAAGGGCGGCCCGAACGGTGGTGACGGCGGCAAGGGCGGCGACGTCGTCCTCGAGGCCGATCAGGCGATCTCAACGCTCCTCGACTTCCACTACAAGCGGCACTTCAAGGCGCAGCGCGGCACGCACGGCAGGGGTGCGGACCTCGATGGCGCGCAGGGCGATGACCTCGTGCTGCGGGTGCCGGTGGGCACCGTCGTCAGGGACGAGGAGACCAGCGCGATCATGGCGGATCTCGCTCGGCACGGCATGAAGGTCGTCGTGGCGCGGGGAGGTCGCGGCGGGCTCGGCAACACCCACTTCGTGACAGCGACCAGGCGTGCCCCGTCGTTCGCGCAGCTGGGGGAGCCGGCAGAGGAGCGGTGGATCACCCTCGAGCTCAAGCTGCTGGCGGACGTCGCGCTCATCGGGTTGCCGAGCGTCGGCAAGTCCTCGCTCATCGCGCGGATGAGCGCAGCTCGGCCGAAGATCGCGGACTACCCCTTCACCACACTCGTACCGAACCTGGGCGTTGCTCGAGCGGGGGAGCGGTCGTTCGTCGTTGCCGATATTCCGGGCCTGATCGAAGGTGCAAGCCAAGGGGCCGGCTTGGGTCACGCGTTCCTGCGACACATCGAGCGCACGGCGCTTCTGCTGCACGTCGTCGACCTTTCGGGCGGGTACGAGAGCCGCGATCCGGTTGCGGACATCGGGATCATCGACCGCGAGCTTGCAGCCCACGCGGCAGAGCTCGCAGAGCGTCCCCAGATCGTGCTCGGCAACAAGTCCGACCTGGAGGGCACGGCCGAGGCGTCCGCGCGGGTTGCGGCGTGGTGCGCTGAAGCGGGCAGGGAGTACTTCGAGGTGTCTGCGGCCAGCGGCGACGGCATCGGACCGATGATGCGCGCCGTGGCCGAGCAGGTGCACGAGCTTCGAGCGGCCAGCGCGGTGGAACCCTCGCCGTTTGAGGAGACGTACGTCTACGAGCCGCCCGCCGAGCGCACCATCGACGTGACGCGCACCGATGACGGCGGCTATCGGGTGATCGGCGGGCGCATCGAGCGCATGGTCATCATGACCGACATGGCGAACGAGGAGGCCGTCGCCTACCTGCAGCGAAGGCTGCAGCGCGCGGGCGTCGAGAAGGCGCTCGTCGAGGCCGGCGCGCGGGACGGCGACACCGTCACGATCGGACCGGTTTCGTTTGAGCTCGAATCGCACCTTGCCGAGCCAACGCCTGAGCAGGAGTCAGAGCCCGAGGACGGAGCCGATGAGTAGGCAGACGATCGTCGTCAAAGTCGGCAGCAGCACCGTCACCGGCCAGGACAGCGGCGTCGACCGCGCGTTTCTCGACGACCTCGTGGGGCAGATCGCCGAGCTCAGGGAGCTCGGTCACGCGGTCGTCCTCGTCACTTCCGGCGCCATCGCCGCCGGCGTGGAGGCGCTCGGTCTGCCCGGGCGGCCGACCGACATGCCAACGCTCCAGGCGACCGCGGCCATGGGGCAGGTGCGCCTGATCGAGACGTACGCGGTCTTCGCCGCACAGCGGGGGATGCCCATTGGACAGGTGCTTCTCACTCGGCAGGACGTCGGGCGCAGGCAGCAGTACCTGAACGCGTGCCACACGCTGGAGCGCCTGCTCGACTTGGACGTGCTCCCCGTCGTGAACGAGAACGATACGACCGCGGTCGACGAGATCAAGCTCGGCGACAACGACTACCTTGCGGCGCTCGTGGGGATGATGGTGCACGCAGACATCGTCGTGCTCTTGACCGACACCGAGGGCCTGTACGACGCGGACCCCAGGACGACGCCCGGTGCGCGCCTCATCGAACGCGTGGAGTACCTGAGCGACGAACTGGCCGAGGCGGCGGGCGGGCCCGGCTCGGCGGCGGGTTCGGGCGGTATGGCGACGAAGCTCGAGTCCGCTCGAGTACTCATGCGCGCGGGCATCCCGCTGGTGGTCTGCCACGGTCGCCGGCCGGGCGTGTTGCGTTCGGTCATCGAGGGCCACGCGGTGGGTACGCGGTTCGATGCTGGTCGCGGGGCCACCCTGCGCGACCGCAAGTTGTGGCTCGCCTACGCGGGACGTCCGGCGGGCTCTGTCGTCATTGACGATGGCGCGAGCGATGCCCTACGCTTGCGGGGTGGTAGCCTGCTCCCGGCCGGTGTCGTCGACGTGACCGGGAGCTTTGTCGTAGGGGACCCTGTGACGGTCAGCGACGCGCACGGTAACGTGGTGGCACGAGGACTTGCAGACATGTCGTCGGAGGATCTCCGCAAAATCAAGGGCATGCGTACCAAGGACATCGCCTCGGTCCTGCCCGACTGCGAGCGTTCCGAGGTGGTCCATCGCGACCACCTCGTCATCTTGTAAGGGCCGCCGCAAGTAAGCACGCGCAAGCGTCAGACCCCGAGGAGGGTGGGGCATATGTCCGAGGTTGTCACCCTTGCCGAAGCGGCGCGCGGCGCGGCGCGGCGTTTGGCCTCGACCACCAGTGCCGAGCGTGCCGCAGCGCTCCGGGCGATGGCGGATGCGCTCGTCGCCCGCGCCGGAGAGATCCTTGCGGCGAACCAGACCGACGTCGACGCGGCTCGCGCGGGCGGCACCCCCGAGCCGCTCATCGATCGCCTGCTACTCACTGAAGCGCGCCTCGAGGCCATGGCGGATGCGCTCCGCCAGATCGCACTCCTGCCCGACCCCATCGGCGAGGTCGTGAGCGGCCTCACCCTGCCGAACGGCATCGCGCTCTCGCAGGTGCGCGTACCACTGGGTGTCGTGGCCATCATCTACGAAGCCCGTCCCAACGTGACCGCGGATG
The DNA here is from genome assembly GCA_963817405.1 of uncultured Actinomycetes bacterium. Classification (GTDB taxonomy): domain Bacteria; phylum Actinomycetota; class Coriobacteriia; order Anaerosomatales; family Anaerosomataceae; genus CAWFNW01. The sequence continues at coordinate 364,451 of CAWFNW010000001.1, read as the reverse complement.
CCGCTGGTCTGTGTCTGAAGACGGCCAACGCGGTCATCCTGCGCGGTGGTTCGCTCGCGGCCGCATCGAACGCGGCGCTCACCGAGGTGCTCTCAATGGCCGCACAGTCAGCCGGTATGCCCGCGGGTGCGATCCAGTCGCCGACCTCCACCGACCGGGCTGCTGCCGAGGAGCTCATGTCGCTCCACGGTTTGATAGACGTGCTCATCCCTCGCGGCGGAGCCGGCCTCATCAAGAGCGTGGTCGAGAACGCGAAGGTTCCCGTGATCGAGACGGGAGTCGGCAACTGCCATGTATACCTGCACGAGTCCGCCGATGGCGAGATGGCCGAGCGCATCATCGTGAACGCGAAGGTCCAGCGCCCCGGTGTGTGCAACGCCGCCGAGACACTGCTCGTGGACGAGGCCGCTGCCGAGCGTCTCCTGCCGAGCATCCTCGGCACCCTCGTCGCGCTGGGAGTCGTCATCCACGGGGACGAGCGCGTGGCGGCGATCGGCGCGCCGGGGACCGTCGTGCCGGCGACGGACGAGGACTGGGGGCGCGAATACCTCGACCTCGAGTTGGCGGTGAGGGTTGTCGCCGGTCTCGACGAAGCAATCGAGCACATCACCCGTTACGGCACCAAACACAGCGAAGCGATCGTGACGGCGGATTACGCTGCTGCGATGCGGTTCACGGCCGAGATCGACGCGGCGGCAGTCTACGTGAACGCTTCGACGCGCTTCACCGATGGCGGAGAGTTCGGGCTTGGTGCCGAGATCGGTATCTCGACTCAGAAGCTCCACGCGCGCGGTCCGATGGGCCTTGCTGCGCTCACCACGACGAAGTACATCGCACTCGGGGAGGGGCAGATCCGCCCGTGAGGAAGCGGCTCAGGCTCGGCATCATGGGTGGAACCTTCGACCCGATCCACTACGGGCACTTGGTCACGGCCGAGGAGGCGCTCGTCCAGTTCAACCTCGATCGTGTGCTGTTCATGCCCACGGGTCTGCCTGTGCGCAAGACACACCGTGAGGTGACCTCGGGAGAGCACCGCTATCTCATGACGGTCATAGCGACGGCGAGCAACCCCGACTTCGGGGTTTCCCGTTTGGAGGTCGACCGTCCTGGGCCGACGTACACCGTCGACACGATGCTCGAGCTCAGAGACATCCACGGACCCCAGGCCGAGCTCTTCTTCATCACCGGCGCTGACGCGGTCTGGGAGATCCTCACCTGGAAAGACTCCGGTCGCCTCTCGGACGTGTGCACGTTCATCGCAGCGACGCGGCCCGGCTACGATCTCTCGAAGTTCGCGGAAGAAGACGCCAGCCGCCTGAAGCTCGAGTTCATGGAAGTGCCGGCGCTGGCGATCTCGTCCACCGACATCCGGGAACGGATGAGTCGCAGGCGCCCGGTGCGCTATTTGTTGCCTGAGGCGGTCGCATCCTACATCGAGAAGAACCACTTGTATGTGGAGGGTACGTGACGTGACGTCTCGCGAAACCGAGGCCCACGGCCTTCTCCGCGCTCATGTGAGCGCCGACACGCTCGGCCACTGCGAGCGAGCCGCCGAGACGGCGGTCCGCATCGCTGCTTCGTACGGCGTGGACGTCCTGCAGGCACGGCTCGCGGGCCTGCTGCACGATTGGAGCAAGGAAGAGGCCGCTGCGGAGCTCATGTCGAGAGCGCGGCGCCACGGTCTGCCGGTGACGGATGCGGACTTGGCCGTGCCGTATCTTCTGCACGCGCCGGTCGGTGCGGTCGAGGTGCGGGGTGCGTTGCCGGGAATCGATGAGGCCGTCCTGCGCGCGATCGCCGCTCACACGTGCGGCGCACGCGAGATGTCGGCGCTCGACATGGTCGTGTACGTCGCCGACGCGATCGAGCCCGGCCGCACGCACGACGGCGTCAAGGCGCTTCGTGGCGCGGTGGGGTCGGTGCCGCTCGGCGAGCTGTTCGCTCGGACGTACTCGGCGTCGTTCCGCCACCTGATCGAGAAGCGCCGGTGGGTGCACCCGGTGACGATCGACGTCTGGAACGCGCTTGTCGCCGAGGTGAAGCGATGAGCGACGACCCGCGCGACGGCGGCACGCCGGTCGAACTCCCCGAGCTCGGCTACCGCGCTTCTCGCCGCTCCTCGAAGAGCGGCAAACACCGGCGCCGTGAGGCGCGCCACAAGCGCGCCAAGGCGAGTGCGCAGGAGCGGGTACTCAGCACTGTCGGAGCGGTCGGCGGCGGGCTCAAGTCCGCTGGGGGCGTGCTGCTCGCGGTTGTGGCGGGCGTCGTGCTTCTCGTAGCCGTCGCCGCGGGCGTGAACTACGGTGCGCGGCTGCTCGCCGCACGTTCTTCCGGCAGCGACAGCGGTGAGGCCGTCGATGAGCGTGCGCGGGAGAACCTGCTCATCATCGGCGCCGCGGAGGGCGGCGGCGCGGACTTCCTTGCAGTGAGGATCGACGAGGACGGCAACCAGGTGTTCGGGATCGCCATCCCCGACGGCGCCTTCATGGAGGTGCCCGGACAGGGGTTCGAGCGCATCGGCGACAGCTACCGGGCGGGACCGCGCGTCTCTATGGCGGCCATCGCCAACTACCTGTCGGTGCCGTTCGAGCGCTACCTGGTTGTGACGCGTGAGGTGTACCAGCAGGCGCTTAGCGCGCAGTCGCTCAAGGGCGTCGTTGCGCAGGCGAGCGACTCCAGCCTTGACGCGCAGGAGCGCAAGCAGCTCGGCACGCTCCTCGACGGGATCGGTACCGACCGAGTCGCGCTCGTCCCGCTGCCCGTCAAGCCGATCTCGCTCGGAGACGAGACCTACTACGAGCCGCAGCGCGACCAGGTCGCTGACCTCCTGCTCAGCTGGTGGGGCGTGCGGCTTGGGGCGGACGACAGCGTGCTGCGCCTCATCATCTACAACGGATCGGGCATTCCGGGCATCGCCGGGGAAGCCGCGCAGGTCCTCATCGACGCCGGCATGCGCGTGGTCGACACCCGCAACGCAGACCGGTTCGACTACGCGACGACGCTCATCGTGGTGCAGCGGGGCGATCTTGCTCGGGCCGAGCAGGTGCGCGCGGCGCTCGGCGTCGGCGAGGTGGTAGACCAACCCACGCAGCAGAACGTCGCTGATATGATCGTGATCATCGGGAACGATTGGACACCGCCGAAGGAGTAAGCGTGCTGGAGTCGAGAGAACTAGCCGTGCTCGCCGCAACCGCTGCCGCCGAGAAGAAGGCCACAGAAATCGTCGTGATGGACGTAGGAAAGACCCTCGTCATCACGGACTTCTTCGTCGTGGCGACCGGTGGAACGGCAAGGCAGGTCTCGGCAATCATCGATGAGGTCGAGGCAACGCTCAAGGCCGCAGGCGCCCGAGTGCTTGGACGTGAAGGTGAGCGTGAGGGCACGTGGGTGCTGCTCGACTACGGTGACGTCGTTGTGCACGTGTTCCAGCCCGAGGAGCGCGAGTTCTACCGCCTGGAGAAGCTCTGGAGCGACGCAGGGCGTGTGGAGATTCCCGAAAGCGCGCCCGCAGTGGCTCTAGCCGGCAAGCGGTCTCCGGCAGTGGTCGACGATTCGGCCGCCGCTGCCCGTTCGTGAGGGAACGCAACCGTCAGCTCGGCATCGCGGCGGCGCTCGTCGCCGTCGCAGCCATGTGGGGTGGCACCTTCGTCACCGTTCAGAGCGCCGTCGAGCGCTATCCCCTGTACGGGTTTCTTGGGTGGCGCTTTGCTGTGGCGACCGTGGCGTTCGTCGTGTTGTTCCCCAGCTCGGTCCGAACGCTCGACCGCCGCACCTGGCGAGTCGGCCTGATTGGCGGGGCATTTCTCACTGCCGGCTACGTGTTCCAGACGTGGGGTCTTGAAGCGACCTCGGCGAGCAAGGCCGCGTTCATCACGGGCATGTTCGTAGTCATGACGCCGATGCTGCAGGCCGTCGTGCTTGGTCGCCCGCCGCGCGCGTGGACGCTTGCGGGCGTGGCCCTCGCGGTGGCCGGTCTCTGGTTCCTCTCCGGAGGCTCGCTCGGAGGGTGGAACGCAGGTGACACGCGTGTGCTCGTCTGCGCGCTCGCGTACTCCGCGCACATGATCGTGCTCGGTGGGCCGGGGAGACGGCTCAACGTACTGCCGCTCACGTTCGTGCAGTTGGCGACCGTCGCGGTTGTCACCGGGGCTGTGTCGGCTTTGACCGAGCGACCGCCGTTCCCGACCGACCCGCTCGTGCTCGCCGCCATCGGGTTCACGGGCATATTCGCCTCCGCCGTGGCATTCGCCGTGCAGACATACGCTCAGCAGCACATCTCGCCAGCCAAGACCGCGCTGATCCTCATCACAGAGCCGGCGTTCGGGGGAGTGTTCGGCTGGCTCGCGGGCGAGCGACTCGGCATCGGTGGCCTCGCGGGCGCCGCCCTCATCCTCGGCGGGATGTTGGTGTCGGAGGTCCTCGGCGCGCGCTCGGCCACAGGGGAGAAGGTCGCGATGGAACCGTCGCTGGAGGGGCCGCCGGTGCCCTTGCAGGAGGACGCGCGTGAGGCGCCTGTGCGCGGTTGACCGAGCCGAGACGGCTGCTATACTAGCCTCTGCCGTGAGAGCGGCAGCCCACGTGGGGCCATAGCTCAGCTGGGAGAGCGCATGGCTGGCAGCCATGAGGTCAGGGGTTCGATCCCCCTTGGCTCCACCAAAGAATCGTCCGAACGCCCGCCACATCGCGGGCGTTCGTCGTACTTGGAATGGGACCTGAGGATGAGCCATGTGACGCAAGTCACGTGGTACAATCGCTGAGTACCTTACCCCAGCGAAGGGCCAACTAGTGAGGCGTCGCTCGGCGCGTCAGAGTGCGAATCGCCGCTGGTCGGCGTTTCGAGCATACTTCGTCACCGGGGCTTTGACTCTCGCCATCCTGATTCCGCCAGGCCTTGCGCTTGCGGCGGATCCCCCCAATCCCCACACTGCCTCATCGGCCGAGACTGCCGCATGTTCTTCATGTCACGTCCCCCACCACGCGGAGGGGCCGTCCCTGACGCACTATCAGACGCCGCAGGAGTTGTGCTTCAGCTGCCACGCCGCCGGAAGCGCCACGGACGTGCAGGGAGAAATCACGGCGCCGGGCGTGAAGAGCTCGCACCCAGCGACGTCGACGACGCAGGCAGGCGTGCAGTGCAGCGACTGTCACACGCCGCACCAGGGCCCGGCTGAGAATAACCCGAGTTCGATCCGCGTATCCAACGAAGCAACATCCGGGGTGGACGTCTGCGGTGCGTGCCACTCGGATGTGGTTGCCGTAATCAGCGAAGGCCACGCCGGCATCGTCGCCCCCGACAGCCCCGCGCGCATTTCGTGTCTGGGATGTCACGAGCCGCATGCGTCGACGAACGAGGGGCTCATACGATCCAAGATTCCCGTTGGTGCAACCAGCTACGACGTAGCGTCGCAGGCCGATCTGTGCGAGGCCTGCCATGCCGACGCCGCGGCGGGAATCATCTCGGGGCTGACGAAGCACGTGACGGTGTCCGTGGACACGCCTGTCGCCTTGGCGGGCGAGGGCGGGAGCGCATGCGGGAAGTGTCATGATCCCCATGCTGGCACGGTCGGCGCGTCCGGGGACGGGTTGTGCCTCGACTGCCATGCCGCGGCGGGTCTGACTTACCCGGAGCGGTACTCGTTCAGGGGGCAGGCGGTCTACGGTGAGTCGTCTCACGCTGGTCTGACGTCGACCAACGCCTTCCGGACACTTGGGTATGACAGCGCCGGTTTCGGGGTGTGGGAACGCGCTGGTACAGCCCCGACACCATCACTTCCTGGCTCTGCGGTCACGTCGGACGAGGCGTCCAAGGTTGTACTCATCGACGGCACGCTGCTCGAGACCGAGATCCAGACAGTTCCGGGCGAGCACGACTACCAGCTCTATCGGTTCCGCGTCGACGTTCCCGCCGGCAACCTGAGAACCATGCGGGTCCAGTGGGCCGGTTTGGCCGCCAATGGCGTGGTGCTGTCGGTCTGGAACCCTGGCTTGGGCTCGTGGGGGTTCCTGCGTGGCTACTCGGAATCTGACGGACCGTTCGCCGAGGTTTCGATTCGGAATCCGCAGTCGGTCCTGCTGTCGCAAGACGTCTGGGTGCTTGTTGAGGCGGCGTACTCGTCTGACAGCGTATCCGCCCCCACGCTCGCCACTGACTACATCGGGCTGTCGCTCGGCTACGTGGGTTCGGAATCACGAGGCTCCTGCACCGTGTGCCACTCCATGCACGGGGGCAGCGTTGAAGGTACCATCACAAGCGGCCAAGTGGTGGCCAGCGAGGGTCGGCTCTGCACAGGCGACGGCGGAACGGGCTGTCACGGTGTAGACGCGGCCGGCACCGGCGACACCACTGACATCGCCTCGAAGCTCGCGGGGAACGACCCGCGCATGAGCCACGATCTGATGCCGGAGGCACAGGCCGCAACCGGCGCGAAGATCGCGTGCTCGAGCTGCCACAACCCGCACGCCGACAACGCGACATCCTCGTACGCTGATCCGGATGACATCTCGGTCAGCGCGACGATGGGGCTGGATGCAGCCGTAGATGAAGATGGCAATGCTTACGTACTTATTGGTGCGCAGCACGACGGAATCGCACCGGTGATCTCCGGCGTTGAACGGGACTCCGTCGGAGACAGGGCCCTGGTTCCGCTCCTCACATGGACGACGGATGAGAAGGCGACCTCTTGGGTCGAGTGGGGAACCACCGACTCTTACGGGAGCTCTGCGGGAAGCGATGCGCTCGTTACGTCCCACTCTGAAAGCATGGCGGGGCTCGTGGCCGGCCAGACGTATCACTACCGGATCAAGAGCGTCGATGCCTTGGGGAATGTGCGTTTCACCGATGATGACGTCTACGCACCAGTGAGCCCTGCGCCCGGTGCTTCGCAAGAGGGGATCTCGCCCGCCTTGTTCGGCGTGGCTGAGGACCTGATGGTACCGACGTCTTCGCTGGAGATCACCGCTGAAGCCCCCGCGCTTACGACGCCCGGTGACGCGGTGTGGCTGACAACGCACGAGCCCGTCGAGTGCTACACGCCGGGCCTCTACTCGGTCGATACCAATCGGATTGTCCTCTCCATCCAGAACGACGACGGAACCCGCGCCTACCTGAGCGCGACCGAAGGCTGGGAGAGTGCCTCATCGGCGGAGAGCCGGCCAACCCCGTCAGCCCCGGGCTCGGCGAGTGCTGTCGACGCTGCGACGCTTCTGCAGGCCCGCGATGTCGACACCGCGTGGTGGCAGACGAGTCTCGCAAAGCAAGATGGCGAGTTCAACTGGCAGGTCGTGCGCTTCGATCTTTCGAACGTCGCTCTCGGTGAGGTCCGAAAGATCTCATTCGCCTGGATGGGTCACGGCGAGCCGACACCCGGATACCCGACCTCGGTTCAGGTGTGGGACGCCATTGCCCATGCGTGGACGCTTGTGAAGTCAGGGCCCATGGCGACTGACACCGGGGTTAGTCGGACCGTCAGTGCGAGCGATACCACGACGATGTGCCTGAGCTGCCATGATGGACTGCCGCCGGAGGGTGTGGTGTTTCCGGTGGGCGTTACCACTATCAAGCCTTCGTGGACGAGCAGGTTGGGGGACAGGCACGGGGCGGGCGCCGGCACGGGATTCGGGATCACCGGGCTGAAGCCGCCGTATGCGCGAAGCACCGGCGCGCTTGCCTGCACCGTGTGCCATGACTCCCACGGTAGCGACTCGCTCTATCACATTTCGGCCAAGGTCAACGGCCAGGCGGTTCCCCCCATCAAGGACGGGAGCTACACGGCGCTCTGCTCCGCGTGTCACGCAGGCAACGTTCGATACATGCATGAGGACTGCGCGACTGCCTGCCACTTGGGAGGCCCCGACCGGCATGGCGACATCACCAGTCTCCTGCCCGATGAGTCGAGTGACTGCTCGAGATGCCACGGACACGCGGCAAGCTGGACCCATGAGCTCAATCGGCAGACGAGCTGCGACGACTACACCGGCGCCTGCCACGCGATGGACAACGTGGACTACCCGCGCACGTTCTAGCCCGGCATCGAACGTTCCGCCTCAGTCCGGCTGCGCCGGTTCCTGGGTCGCCCCTCCCGCCATCCTCGGCTATCCTGTAGCCCTGTAGTCTGCCGAGCCTACCCGGAGGTCGTCCGTGACGCGTCGCTACGAACCGCACGCCATCGAAGAGAAGTGGCAAGCCGTCTGGGACGCCGAGGGCCTTAACTCGGTCACTGAGGACGCAGGGAAGCCCAAGAAGTACGTGCTCGAGATGTTCCCGTACCCCTCGGGAGACATCCACATGGGCCATGTGCGCAACTACTCGATCGGTGATGTGGTGGCGCGCTACTCGACGATGCGTGGCATGAACGTGCTGCACCCGATCGGCTGGGACGCCTTCGGGCTGCCCGCCGAAAACGCAGCGATCAAGAGCGCGACGCACCCCTCCACCTGGACGTACGCCAACATCGAGAAGCAGAAGGCGAGCTTCCGGCGGATGGGCTTCAGCTACGATTGGGACCGCGCCGTCGTCACCTCGGACGTGGACTACTACCGCTGGGGCCAGTGGATCTTCCTGAAGTTCTGGGAGCGCGGCTTGGTCGAGCGGAAGTCCTCGCCGGTGAACTGGTGCCCGTCGTGCAAGACGGTGCTCGCCAACGAGCAGGTCATCGGCGACGGCGTGTGCTGGCGCTGCGGGAGTGTCGTCGAGAAGCGCGAGCTCGAGCAGTGGTTCTTCAAGATCACCGACTACGCGCAGGAGCTCCTGGACGATCTCGACGCGCTTCCGGGCTGGCCCGAGCGAGTCAAGACGATGCAGGCCAACTGGATCGGGCGCTCCGAAGGGGCCGAGGTCGCGTTCACGCTGTGCGACGCCGCGGGCGAGCCGACCGAGCGCGCGATCACGGTCTTCACGACGCGGCCGGACACGCTCTTCGGCTGCTCGTTCTTCCTGCTCGCGCCCGAGCACCCACTTGTGGCCGAACTCACGGCAGGTACCGTGTACGAGGCGGCCGTGCAGGCCGTCGTGGCGGCCACGGCTCGCGAGACCGCTGTGGAGCGCACCGCAGGCGAGGTCGAGAAGCTGGGCGCGTTCACGGGCCGGTATGTCGTGAACCCGGTGAACGGGGAGAAGGTGCCGGTCTGGGTCAGCAACTACGTGCTCATGGAGTACGGCACCGGCGCCGTCATGGCTGTACCGAGCGGCGATCAGCGGGACTTCGAGTTCGCGCGCAAGTACGAGCTTCCGATTCCGCCGGTGGTGCTCCGGGACGACGATCCGCTGCTGGCGACGCTTGGCGACGTGCGGGAGCGGGTGCAGGACGATGTCATATGGGACGTCGCATTCGACGGCGATGGCGTGATGGTGCAGTCGGGGGAGTTCACCGGCATGCGCGGGGGCAAGGGCTCCGAGGGGATGCAGGCCGTCACCGCGTGGCTTGCCGAGCGAGGCCAGGGCGGCGCCACCATCAACTTCCGCCTCCGCGACTGGCTGATCAGCCGCCAGCGCTACTGGGGGAATCCGATCCCGGCGGTTCACTGCCCAACGTGCGGGCTTGTACCTGTACCTGAGGTTGAGCTTCCGGTCTGTCTCCCCGAGGACGTGGACATCACCAAGGGAGAGACGCTTGCCGACCACCCGGAGTTCTACACGACTGAGTGTCCGAAGTGCGGTGGGCCTGCTCGTCGTGAGACCGACACGATGGACACCTTCACCTGCTCGTCGTGGTACTACCTGCGCTACTGCGACGCGCGGAACGACTCGGCGATCTGGAACAGAGATAATGCCGACTACTGGATGCCGGTGGACCAGTACATCGGCGGCATCGAGCATGCGATCCTCCACCTGCTGTACTCGCGCTTCTTCACGAAGGTGTTCCGCGACATGGGGCTGGTCGGCTTTGCGGAGCCGTTCACCAACCTGCTCACGCAGGGCATGGTGAAGAAGGACGGCGAGACGATGTCGAAGTCCAGGGGCAACGTCGTCGCGCCCGAAGCGATGATCGAGCACTTCGGGGCGGACGCCTTGCGCGCCTACATTCTCTTCATGGCGCCGCCGGACAAGGATCTGGAGTGGAGCCAAGAGGGTTTGGAGGGGATGAACCGCTTCCTCGGGCGCGTTTGGCGCTATGTGAGCGCGGTCGCTGCGGAGCCGACCAAACTGACCGACCGTGTTGGTGGTGCCGCCGCTGTCTCGCTCGAGCGCGAGCGCCACCGGGTCGTCGGTAAGGTTGAGTCCGACATCGAGCGTTTCCAGTTCAACACGGCGCTCTCCGCAGTGATGGAACTTCTGAACGCAGCCAACGACTACCGACGCGCGCCCGAGGCCGCGCGGGACGGTCTGCTGGAGCGCGACGTTGCCGAGACGATCGTGCTATTGCTGGCACCGTACGTGCCGCACATGGCCGAGGAGCTGTGGCGCGAGAGGCTGGGGCATGGCTCGTCGGTTCACCGCGCGTCGTGGCCCGAATGGGATCCCGAGATCGCCGCAGCTGACGAGGTCGAATATGCCGTCCAGGTGAACGGCAAGGTGCGCGCCAAGCTCACGATCACGGCGGGCGCTGATGAGGCGACGGTTCGCGAAGCGGCGCTGGCGCTGCCCAAGGTCGTCGAGCACCTCGAGGGCAAGACGGTACGGAAGGTGGTCGTGGTGCCCGGAAAGCTGGTCAGCGTAGTCGCGGGCTGAGCCAGCGCACGCCAGTTCTGGTTCAGGGTTCGTTCAGGTGTGGTTCGGAGCCGGGTCACGGTCGCCGGCTAGCATGCGAGTGGTAAGGACGCTCCCTCCGTCCCGGCGAGGAGGGAGCGTCCTGTGCGTCCGGAGACGATGCAGCGTGTCCGCGATCTGCTCGCACGCGCGGGCCTTGCGGGACTGAGCGACCGGGCGATTCTTGCCCTCTGCGTGGCGTGCGTGCTCGTTGTCGCCTTGGCGGCGTGGCGATTCTGGCCCGCCGGCTCGGCCGGGGGAACGGCTCTGGACGTCACCGAGGCGGCGGCCGAGGTGGTAGCGGAGGAGCCGGCAGCCGGACCACCCGGCGCGGAAACCACCGTGACCGCCGCTTCGGTCACGGTGCACGTCGTCGGGGCCGTGCATCGCCCCGGTGTGTACGCGCTTACCGAGGGCAGCCGTGTTCGGGACGCGCTTGCGGCTGCGGGTGGCTGCGTCGGTGACGCGATGCTGGAGGCGGTGAACCTCGCGCGCATCCTTGTCGACGGAGAGCAGGTCCGGATCCCCACGGCGGAGGAGGTGGCCGCGGGGGCGGCCGCTGCGGCTAACGGGTCGCCGGTCCCCGGCGCTCCGGTGCAATCGGGGGCTGCCGGCAGCAAGCTCAACATCAACACGGCTTCGGTGAGCGAACTGGATACCCTCCCCGGCGTGGGGCCCTCGACTGCCCAGAAGATCGTCGATGACCGCACGGCCAACGGTCCCTTCAAGCGTGTCGAGGACCTGATGCGCGTGTCGGGCATCGGCGAGAAGAAGTTCGAATCGCTCAAAGACTACGTCAGCGTGGGGTGAGCGGCCGTGGAGCGCGGCCTGATTGGCGGTCCGAGGAGGCCGCCGGTTCCCCCGATCTGCTGGTTCGCTGCAGCGCTGTGGGCTGGATCGCAGTTCGCCGAGCGCTGGGCTTGGGCCTCATGGTCCGGCACGGACACTCACGGGGCGGCAGGCGCGCTGTGGGCGACGTTGGTTGCCGCGCTGGCGTTCGTAGCCGGAGGTGTTGCGAGCCGCCTGCGCCGCCAGGCGTGGACACCGGTGGCTTCGACCGCGGTGCTGCTCGGCATGGCAGTCGCGCTCGGGGTGTCGCTCTCGGCGATGCACGGAGCCACGTGGTTGCGGATGGCGAACGACGTGGCGGACGCTGGTGCGCAGGATCTCATCGGCCGGGTACTTGCCGACCCGCGTGAGGGGCGCTTCGGGGCATCACTGCGCGTCGCCGTGACTGAGGGACCGCTTGAGGGCATGCGCCTGCGCGTTGCCGTACCGGAAGACGCGGCCGTGGCGGAACTCGGTCAGTACGTGACGGTCTCCGCCGTCCTGCGCCCGCTGGAGACCGATGAGATGGCACGCTCGTCGGCACGCGGTGGGCTGCACGGGACGGCGAACGCGTACCGAGTGGAGGACATCGCGTGGCGTGGTGATGCTCTCAGCGGGCTCTTTCGGTGGCGGGCGGGTGCGGTTGAGCGCCTGAAACGCGTTTCCGGAGAAGCTGGTGCACTCTTACGGGGCATCGTCCTGGGCGACCGGCGTGATCTCACGGGGTCGGCGGCTGACGAGGACTTCCGCGTGTTGGGTCTCTCGCACGTCGTGGCAGTCTCGGGGTCGCACCTCGCGGTGGTGTGCGCGCTGGTGCTCTTCCTCGGCGCCCGGACCCGGCTGCCGCGAACGCTCGTGCTTGCCGGCGTCCTTGTGGTGGCGACGGGCTTCACGATCCTGAGTGGCATGTCGCTTGCCGCGGTGCGCTCGTGCGTCATGCTCGGCGCGGGAGCGGCGAGCGAACTGGGAGGGTTGCGCCGGGACGGCCTTTCGGGGCTCGGCGCTTCCATCGTCGGCATCGTCATCGTATCGCCGTGGTCGGTCTTCGACGTTGGGTTCGCGCTCTCCGTGCTTGCTGTCGGCGGACTGCTGCTCTACGGCGGACTGGGCGTGACGTGGACGACCGCCGCGCTGCCGGCTCGGGCCGCAAAGGTCGCGGAGCTGCTGGGCGCAACGCTCGTCGCTCAGGCAACCACGTTGCCGCTGGTTGCCGGTACCTTCGGCATGGTCTCGCTCGCGGCGCCGATCGCAAACATCGCGATCGTGCCACCCGCCGAGGTCGCTTTGTGCGTGGGACTCGCCGGCGCAGCAGCCGGAAGCGCTCTTCCATGGCTCGGCGCGCTCTTGACCTACCTTGCGGGATGGATGCTCGCCCGAGTGATCGACATTGCGGCGGTCCTTGCCGCGCTTCCCGGAGCGGCAGTCAGCGTCGGATCCCTGAGCATCGGATTCACGGTCGTCATGGTCTCGGCAGCGGTCTTCGTCTGGGTGCGCTGGCCGTGCCCTCGAGGCCGCGGCGGTCCCCGGTTGCTGCTGGGCGCTGTCGTGGTGTTCTGCAGCTTCGTCGCCATCGGGCCGCGCGGTCCGGCGGCGTGCGAGGTCGTCGTGATGGACGTCGGACAAGGGGACGCGATCCTCGTCAGGCAGGGCTCAGATGCCGTACTGGTCGACACCGGCGCGGACGCAACCAGCATCAGGAGAGCGCTTGCCCGGCAGGGCGTGCGAGCGCTCGACGGCGTCGTGTTGACGCACGACCACGATGATCACGTCGGGGGTCTCGCGGGACTGGTAGGCGTCGTCCGCGTCGGTTGGGTCGGTACCTCTGCCGCAGATGCCAAAGGGTATCCCAGCGTTGCGCGCCTGCTGCCACGACTCACGCCCCGGGGGCGCGTGCGCCGCGTATCGCTTGCTGCGCCCGACACCCTCGCCATCGGCACCGCTGCGGTGCGTGTGCTATGGCCGCTCAAGGAGGCGGCGGGGGAGTCTGAAGAGATGGGAACGAACGATTCCAGCGTCGTGCTGGAGGTACGCGTCGGAAGCGTGCAGGTGGCCCTTACCGGAGATGGCGAGGAGGCAGCGCAACGTGGGATGGCCGAGGCGGGGAGTCTGGACGATGTCGAGGTCCTGAAACTCCCGCACCACGGCAGTACGAACGGCCTCACCCCTGAGGGCGCGGCAGCGTGGGACCCCGAGATCGCTGTCATCAGCGTCGGCGCAGGCAACAGCTTCGGGCATCCGTCGGCAGCGGTCGTGAGCATGGTAGAGGCCGCGGGGGCGCGCGTGCTCAGGACCGATCGCGACGGGGACGTGACGTTGACGCTCTCGCCAACGCGCGTGCGCGTCCGGGTGTCTCGACACGATTCGGACACGCGTGCGTGTGCGACAATGCCGTGGGTGGCGGAGCGATTCACGACGGTCGCTCTCCCCATCGAGGTGGCCGAGGAGACGAGGAGGGCGGGCTGTGGCAGAAACGCGAATTGCGGCGCTCAAGCCGGTCTACCTCATCCACGGGAAGGAGGACCTGCTCCTCGAGCGCGCCCTCCGCCGGCTGCGCGAGATGGTGCTCGAAGCAGGCGGCGGTGAGGAGCTCGATTTCGATACGTTCGAGGGCCCGTCCGCCTCTGGCGACGACATCGTGGCTGCCGCGAACACGATGCCGTTCCTGTCCGAGCGGCGCATGGTCATCGTGCGCGATGTGGACCGGATGCCGACGGACCAACATCCGCCGCTGGTGGCGTACGCCGAGAACCCTGCACCCTTCTCGGTGCTGGTGTTGGTCGCTTCGTCGCTCGCAAAGAACTCACGCTTGTACAAGACGCTCGAGCGAGTCGGCGCGGTCTCGGAGTACGCCGCACCCAAGAGCTCTGAGCTGCCCGGTTGGGTGATGAGCCTGTTCAAGTCGATGGATCGGCAGCTACCGCGCGACGCGGCCGAGGTGCTCGTCCGCGCGGTCGGCAAGGACCTCCGTCGACTTCAGAGCGAGGCCGACAAGATCGTCGCCTATGCCGGCGAGCGTCAGGCGCTGACCCGGGAGGACGTCGAAGCGGTCGTTGCCGAGACCGCCGCGCCGTCCATCTTCGAGTTCCTCGACGCAATGGGGTCGCGCGACTGCGCGACCGCGCTCAGACTCCTCGCCGGGCTCCTGGTGGCCGGCGAGTCAATCAACGGTGTGCACGCCATGGCCGTGCGGCACATCCGTTCACTCATGAGTGTGTCCGCGCTCCGGGAGCGGGGCACAACCGAAAAGGATCTCGCGTCCGAGCTGCGGATGGCGCCGTGGCAGATCCGGAATGTCGCGCGCCAGGCTGCGGGCTTCAGCGACGAGGAGCTTGTGGGTGCCCTCAAGACAGCAGCCGAGGCTGAGGGGAGAATGAAGACGAGCCAGGGAGATCCCCGGCTCGTGTTCGAACGCTGGCTGCTCGCGACCTGCGGACGTCGCGCTCGCCGCTAGGGACTAGCCCTCCAGCGAGTTCACCTTGTTCATGACGCCCGACTTGCGGTTGGCCGCCTGGTTCTTGTGGATGACGCCCTTGCTGGCAGCCTTGTCGAGTGCGCGCGACGCCTTCTGCGCAGCCTCGGCAGCGGTGGTCTTGTCGCCTGCGGCGACCGCCTCGTCAACTCGGCGCACGACGGTCTTGAGCGCGGACTTGACGGACTTGTTGCGGAGTCGCGCCTTCTCGTTGGTGAGGATGCGCTTCTTCTGGCTCTTGATGTTGGCCACGTTCTCTGTTCCTTCCGGATGCTTCGGTGGTGCCCGTCGCAGTGGGGTGCGGACGAACCGGGCTATGGTATCACACGGTTCCGGGTGTCGCCAACAATTGGCATTGACGGGCTCCGTTCTTCGGGACTCAGTGCGACGGCTCCGTCACGGCGCTCTGGCACTGTCGCGCGCTCGGACGCCCTGCTAGACTAACCCTCCGATGACTGACCCCACACACATACGGAACTTCTCGATCATCGCGCACATCGATCACGGGAAGTCGACACTTGCGGACCGCATCCTGCAACTCACCCATACGGTTGAGGACCGGGACATGGTCGAGCAGGTGCTTGACTCCATGGATATCGAGCGCGAGCGAGGCATCACGATCAAGGCGCAAGCCGTCCGAGTGATGTACGACGCTCTCGATGGCCAGACGTACCAGCTGAACCTCATCGACACGCCGGGGCACGTGGACTTCACCTACGAGGTCTCGCGTTCACTCCAGGCGTGCGAGGGCGTGCTGCTCGTCGTCGACGCCACGCAGGGTGTCGAGGCTCAGACGGTCGCGAACGCGCTCATGGCGATGAACGCGCACCTGGAGATCATCCCGCTCATCAACAAGATCGACTTGCCCGCCGCCGACCCCGAGCGCGTGCGGCACGAGATCGAGGAGGCGCTCGCCGTGCCCGCGGACGAGGCGGTGCTCACGAGCGGCAAGAGCGGCGAGGGTGTGCGCGAGGCGCTTGAGGCTGTCGTGGCGCGCGTCCCACACCCGGTGGGCGATCCGGAGGCTCCGCTCAAGGCGCTCATCTTCGACTCGTACTTCGACATGTACCGCGGTGTCGTGGCGCTCATCCGCGTCATCGACGGGAGCGTCACGAAGGGCCTCAAGGTCCGCATGATGGCAACCGGGGTGACGACCGACGTCGAAGAGGTTGGCGTCAGACGGCCGGCGAACATCCCGGTGGAGGAGATCGGCGTCGGTGAGGTCGGCTACCTCATCACCGGGCTCAAGGACCCATCGCTCGTGAAGGTCGGCGACACCGTCACGCTTGCGAAGCATGGCGCCACCAAGCCGCTTCCCGGCTACCGCGAGGTCAAGCCGATGGTCTTCACGGGCATCTTCCCGATCGACGGAGACCAGTACCCGGAGCTCCGGGACGCGCTCGACAAGCTGAAGCTCAACGACCCGGCGCTCATCTACGAGCCGGAGAGCAGTCACGCACTCGGATTTGGGTTCCGTGTCGGTTTCCTCGGTCTTCTCCACATGGAGGTCATCAAGGAGCGGCTGGAGCGCGAGTTCGACCTGGACCTGCTCGCGACCGCTCCCTCGGTGGAGTACCACGCGTACAAGATGAACGGCCAGATGGTGGAGGTCCACTCACCGCAGGACATGCCCGATCCGGGCGCGGTCGACCGAGTCGAGGAGCCGTACCTGAAGGCGACCGTCCTCGTCCCGCCTGACTACGTCGGCGCGGTGATGGAGCTCGCCGAAAGCCGCCGAGCGACGTTCAAGGACATGCAGTACCTCTCGGCGACGACGGTCGACATGCACTACGAGATGCCGCTCTCCGAGCTCATCATGGACTTCTTCGACCAGCTCAAGAGCAAGA
This sequence comes from uncultured Actinomycetes bacterium, assembly GCA_963817405.1. Lineage (GTDB taxonomy): Bacteria > Actinomycetota > Coriobacteriia > Anaerosomatales > Anaerosomataceae > CAWFNW01. The sequence goes on along the minus strand of CAWFNW010000001.1, from coordinate 347,623 downwards.
CGAAGGGGTACGCCTCGCTCGACTACGAATACATCGGCTACCGGCCGAGCGAACTCGTGAAGCTCGACATCCTCTTGGCCGGCAAGCCCGTCGACGCGCTCTCGTTCATCGTGCACAGAGAGAAGGCCTACGCGCGCGGCAAGGTGCTCACCGAGAAGCTCCGTGAGATCATCCCGCGGCAGCTCTTCGAGGTGCCCATCCAGGCAGCCATCGGCGGGCGTATTCTCGCGCGCGAGACCGTCCGGGCAAAGCGCAAGGACGTGCTGGCCAAGTGCTACGGCGGCGACATCTCCCGCAAGCGCAAGCTCCTTGAGAAGCAGAAGGCCGGTAAGAAGCGGATGAAGAACGTCGGCTCGGTGGAAGTTCCCCAAGAGGCGTTCCTGGCGATTCTCAAAGTGGATGAGTAGCGCAGCCGACACCGATCCGTTTCCGGTCGCGCCGGGTGATACACCTTCCGTGCCGGCGCACCTCTACGTCCACGTCCCGCTCTGCGCCGAGAAGTGTTCGTACTGCGACTTCTTCTCGGTTGCCGCCGCACACGCGCCGGTATCGCCGTCCCAGGTCGCTGATGGCCTCCTCACTCAGGCGGCCGCCTGGCTAGAGCGAGGCCTTGCCCCACGTGCCCTCGAGACGCTCTACGTGGGCGGCGGGACTCCCACGGTGCTCCGAGCCTACCTGCCCGGACTGGTCGCGAGCCTCACCGAGCGCTTCGGTCTGGCAGCCGGTGCGGAGGTAACCGTCGAGGCTAACCCCGACTCGCTCGATGCCGAGCTGTGCGACGCACTGGCCGATGCAGGGGTGACGCGCGTCAGCGTTGGGGTGCAGAGCCTCGATGCGGATGAGCTCAAGACGCTGGGACGACTCCACGATCCAGCCCAGGCGCTCGGCGCGGCCCAGGCAGTCAGGGCCGCGGGCCTCGCGCTCTCGGTCGATCTCATGTGCGGACTTCCCGGGCAGGAGCTCCGTTCGTGGGCCCGAACGCTCACCGGCGCGATCGGGACGGGAGCGGAGCACGTTTCCGTCTACCCGCTGTCACTCGAGGCGGGAACGCCGCTTGCCGCCGCGGCAGTGATCGGCGAGGTCGACGAGCCCGACCCGGACGTCGCCGCCGACCTGCTGCTTGCTGCCGAGCAGATGCTCACCGACGCGGGTTTCCATCGCTATGAGATCGCCAACTACGCCCGCCCCGGCGCCGAATCGCGCCACAACACCGCGTACTGGACCGGACGCGAGTACCTGGGCGTCGGCCCCGGTGCCCACGGCATGTTCGCGGCATCGACCGCGCGGGCGGCCGGGATCCTGGTTCCCGAAGGAGTTGACGCGGCCCGCGTGCGTTACTCCGTGGCCTGCGACCTGGACGCCGGACTCACCGTCATGCCGCGCATCGACCTCGAGGTGCTATCCGCGAGCGACGCGCTTCGGGAAGACGTCATGCTCGGCTTGAGGCTCACGCGCGGTGTCTCCGAGGGCGCCGTCGAAGGAGCCGGCGTGACCGGTGCACTCGAGCGTCTCGCTCCGATGGGGCTCGTCGAGCGAGCGGGCGGCTGTTGGCGCCTCACGCGCCGTGGCTGGCTGTTGGCGAATGAGGTCTTCGGCGCCGTGTGGGCGGGCGAGTAGCCCTACGGCGCGCGGGGCGGCCGCGCGGTCACGAGATTCACAGCCCCTCGGCGCGCGTGCTACCATCTCTTGGCACTCGGTCAGACCGAGTGCCAACTCGGGAGTGATGATGCTCAGCAGCCGTCGCCAGGCAGTGCTCGCCGCGCTCGTGGAGGAATACGTCAATACGGGACAACCAGTCGGGTCGAAGGTGCTTGTCGAGCGCCACGCCCTGCGCTGCTCGCCGGCGACCGTGAGGAGCGAGCTCTGCGGCCTCGAGGAAGCGGGCTACCTCTGGCAGCCGCACGTGTCGGCGGGGCGTATCCCGACCGACGCCGGCTACCGGGCGTTCGTTGATGCGTTTCAAGAAGCGATCCCGACGGCGGGCCTCTCCTCCGGAGAGATCCAGCGTATTCACGAGGCGTACGTGGCGCTCGAGCATGAACTCGCCGACGTGATGCGGCAGACCTCGACCCTGCTCTCGCGCTTCACGAACTACGTCGCCGTGGTTGCAGCTCCGGCGCTCCGGCGTGCGCGGATGCGCCGGGTCTCGGTCGTTCCGCTCGGCGAGAGGCGTGCGCTCGTCGTCGTCGTGACGGACTCAGGGCAGGTCGCCAACCGCTCGGTAGACTTCGAGATGTCCGTGACGGCGGAGGTGTTCGCCGAGGTCGAGCGGTACCTGACCGCGATGTTGGAGGACAAGGTCGGCGAGGACGTGCTCGGCTTCCGCAAGTCCACATCGGCGCACGGAGACCTGTTCGCGCGCGTGACGCTGCGCGTGCTCGATGAGGTGGTGGACTGCCTGAAAGAAGCCGACGCGGATCGCGTGGTGACCGGTGGCATGGCGGCGCTACTCACCCAGCCCGAGTTCGCGGACCCCGGCGTGGCGCTGCCCGTGATCGCCCTTCTGGAAGACGGTCTCGGCCTGTTGCGCGCGCTCTCGGAGGTCTTGCAGGAGCGAGATGTCGCGGTGAGGATCGGTCACGAGAATCGGCTCGACGCGCTCGGCACCGTGAGCATCGTCGCCACCCAGTACGGCAGCGATGACCGCACCGGACTGGTCGGCGTGATCGGCCCTACCCGCATGGACTACCCGCGTGCCATGGCGACTGTTCGCACGGTTGCCGACACGCTCACCGACGTACTGACGTAGAACAGGAGCGTTCGTGCCCCCAGTGGACTACTACGACGTGCTTGGCGTGGCACGTGACGCCACCGCCGACGAGATCAAGAAGGCATTCCGCCGCAAGGCTCGGGAGACGCACCCCGACGTCTCGGACGGTGAGAATGCCGAGGAGCAGTTCAAGCAGCTGAACGAGGCGTACGAGGTGCTCTCGGACCCCGAGCGGCGCTCCACGTACGACCGCTTCGGGACCGCGGACCCTCGTGCAGGCGGGTTCAACGGCGGCGCCGACTTCGGCGACTTCTTCGGCATCGACGACATCTTCTCGGCATTCTTCGGCGGCGGTCAGCAAACCGCCCGTGTCCGGCTTGAGGGGCGCGACATGCGCGCCCAGATGGTCATCACGCTCGAGGAGGCTGCGTCCGGCGTTGAGCGCGACATCAACGTCACCCGTGTCGGTCCCTGTGCGACCTGCAACGCCACCGGCGCCGCGCCGGGTGGCAGCGTCACGACGTGTCCAACGTGCCACGGCACGGGTCAACAGCGCACCGCACGGCGGACGATCCTCGGGACGATGGAGTCGATGAGCCCCTGCCAGCGGTGTGGTGCGACCGGTTCGGTTGTCGACCCCCCCTGCCCGACGTGCCACGGCGACGGCAGGACCCGGGTGAGTGAGTCAGTGACGGTCCCGGTGCCGGCCGGCATCGCCGACGGCGCTACGCTCCGCGTGCCCGGCAAGGGCGAGGCCGGCGTGCGCGGCGCATCCGCGGGCGACCTGCTCGTCACCGTTCGCGTCTCCGCGCACGAGTTCCTCCATCGCGAGGGCGACGATCTCCACGCCATGGCGTCGATCAACGTCGCCCAGGCGTCGCTCGGCGACACGATTCGTGTGCCCGCGCTCTTCGGCGAAGAAGAGGTGTCGTTCGCCGCAGGCGTGCAGAGCGGCGAGACGGTGCGCCTTCGTGGCAGGGGCATGCCGCGGATCCGCGGTGGCGAGGGCGACCTGATCGTGCACCTCCGCGTCGACACGCCAAAGAAGCTCAACAAGAAGCAGCGCGAGCTCCTGCGCCAGCTCGGCGAGTCGTTCGGAACGGGCAGCGGCGCACCGACGCCGCTCGAGCGGCTCAAGGACTGGCTCGGCGGGTAACGGATGCACCGCTTCTTCCTCATGGGCCCGTTGGCCGAGGGTGAGCCATTGCCACTCGCGACGTCTGATGTGCACCACCTCCGCGATGTCCTGCGGCTTGAGACGGGTGCGCAGATCGCCGTCGTCGAGCCAAGCGGAGAGGCGTCCGAGGTGCGATTGACCGCGATCGGCGCCGACGGCGTTCGCGCCGCGTTCGTGCAATCGCTACCGCGCCCCGACGTGCCGCGGGTCTGGCTCGTCCAAGGCCTTGCCAAGGGCGAGAAGATGGACCTCATCGTTCGCCAGGCGACCGAGCTTGGCGTCGAACGCATCCTGCCGCTTGCAAGCGAGCGTTCTGTCGTGCGGCTTGATGCTCGAAAGGCAGCTGAGCGGGTCGAGCGCTGGCGCCGTATCGCCGCGGAGGCAGCGAAGCAGTCGCAGCAGGCCCGCGTGCCGATGGTCGCGGAACTCGTCGACGTAGCGAGCCTTCCGGCTGGCCTGTCTATGTGCGCGCTCATGCTGCTTGCGTGGGAGGAGGCCGCCGACGCGCCGTCGATCGGCGCGGCTGTCGCCGCCGCCCGCCCCGATGCTGCTGACGCAGTCGCGGTGATCGTGGGACCCGAGGGCGGCTTCACGCCGCAGGAGGCAGCCGCGATGGTCGCGTCTGGTGCCCGGGTCGTATCGCTCGGTCCCACGGTCCTCAGGACCGAGACCGCCGGCGTGGTCGCGCCCGCACTGGTGCTCGCCGCTCGAGGCGGGCTCGGCGGATCCGACCAGTGAGCGAGTCGCTCAGAGTCGCGTTCCGCACGCTCGGCTGTAAGGTGAACCGCACCGAGGCGGAGGCCGTCGCCGCCGACCTCATGGGACGCGGCGTCGAAGTCGTCGCCGAAGACGACGCCGAGGTTGTCGTGGTGACGACGTGCACCGTGACCGCTGAGTCGGACCACAAGGCGCGAAAGGCTGTGCGGCACGCGCTACGCGGACCCGCGGGCCCTGTGGTGGTCGTCACCGGCTGCCTTGCCGCCCTCGATCCCGAGGGGCTTCGCGCGCTCGGAGAGCGCGTCATCGTGGAGTCGGACCGCGAGGCGGTTGCCGATCGGGTCGCAGGACTGCTCGGCGCTCGCGCTCGGGCCGGGGCGCCCGTCGCGCGAACGGGGCCCGGCTTCCGCACACGCGCGCTGGTGAAGGTCGAGGACGGCTGCGACGCCTATTGCGCCTACTGCATCGTACCGTTCGCCCGTGGGCTGCCTCGCGCAACGCCGCTCCCGTCGGTCGTGGCCGAGGTCGGGGAGCTCGGGCGTGTCGGCACGGCCGAGGTCGTCCTCACCGGCATCAACATTGGCCGCTACGACTGGGAGGGGGCGCGTCTGCCCGAGCTCCTTGCGGCGGTCGCCGCCACCGGCATCCCACGGATACGGCTTTCCAGCATCGAGCCGGAGGACGTCGACGAGCGCCTGCTCGCGGTCGCGGCCGCAGTCCCCGCCTTCTGCGAGCACGTTCACGTGCCGCTCCAGAGCGGGTGCGATCGCACGCTTGCCGAGATGGGCCGTCGGTACGGCACCGACCGATTCGCAAGCATCATCGGGCGCGTCCGCAACGTGTTCCCAGGCTGCGCGATCACCACAGACGTGTTGGTCGGGTTCCCGGGCGAGACGGACGATGACTTCGGGCGCACGCTCGCCTTCGTCGAGTCGGTGGGCTTCGCGAAGCTGCACGTGTTTCGCTACTCGCGTCGCGCAGGCACGCGTGCCGCACAGCGTGCCGACCAAGTCCCGCCTGGGGTCACCGGCGAGCGGGCGCGCTGCATGCGCGAGCTGGGCGACCGCCTGCAGGGGCGATTCCTCGGAAGCTGCATCGGGAGTCACGTCGAGGTTTTTGTCGAACGCTCCGCCGACGGTGCGTTCGAGGGTCGCGCGCGTAACGGCGCGGTCGTCCGTGTTGGCGCACCGGATGCGGGCGCGGGCGAGCTTGTGTGCGTGAGGGTCTCGGGTCACGAGGACGGACGTCTGCTCGGCACGCTCGCCTGACCGTGGCTCGAGTCGAGTTGAGCATCGTGCGTGCTAGACTGAATCGATCGTTGTGAGAGGCGAGTGATAGCGTGGGGAACCCCAGCCAGGTCCGCCTGGTCGTGCCACCCGATGTCAACATGGTCGACCTCATCGGTGAGGGAGACCATCTCCTGAGGCTTATCGAGGACCAGTTCGAGTCCGAGATCTGCGTTCGCGGAAACGAGATCACCGTCACCGGTGACGTTGCCGAGGCGCAGGCGGTCTCGGCGGTCTTCACCGAGCTCATCTCGCTCGTCGGCAAGGGCGAGCGGCTGACGACCGATACCCTCGAGCGGGCCATCGATATGCTCAAGCGTGATGAGGGCAGCCCGACGAGCGTCTTCTCCGACGTGCTGCTCGTGCACCGCGGCAAGACCATCCGCCCGAAGACCGCGGGACAGAAGCGGTACGTCGACGCCATCCGGAAGAACACGGTGACGTTTGGCATCGGACCGGCCGGTACCGGCAAGACGTACCTCGCGATGGCGATGGCCGTCGATGCGCTCAAGAAGAAGGAAGTGGGACGCATCATCCTCACGCGTCCTGCCGTCGAGGCCGGTGAGAAGCTAGGGTATCTGCCCGGCACGCTCTACGAGAAGGTCGATCCGTACCTGCGCCCGCTCTACGACGCGCTCTTCGACATGATGGACATCGAGCGCTCCACGATGCTGACCGAAAAGGGCGTCATCGAGGTCGCGCCACTCGCGTTCATGCGCGGCCGGACGCTGAACGACAGCTTCATCATCCTGGACGAGGCGCAGAACACCACACCCGAGCAGATGAAGATGTTCCTCACGCGTCTTGGCTTCGGCAGCAGGGTCGTGGTGACGGGCGACGTGACGCAGATCGATCTCATCGGAGCGCTCTCGGGGCTGAAAGAGGTCCGCAAGATCCTCAACGAAGTGACTGATGTAGCGTTCGTCGAACTCACCTCGAAGGATGTCGTGCGCCACCGGCTCGTCCAGCGCATCGTCACGGCATACTCGGCCTACGAGGAGGCGAAGAGCGCCGCCACCGATGGGTAGCCTCTTCGACAAGGTCGCGGCGCTCTGGCCGACGACCGGTCCGCTCTCGACGGCACTGGGGCAGCGCGCTGCATTGGGCGCGCTGACAGCCGTCTTGGCGGCGATTCCGCTTGCCTGGCGGGGGGACGCCGGCGTCGTGCTCGCGGAGGTCACGCTCGTGGGCCTTCTCGTGCTGGTGAGCGGGCTCTACCTTCAAAGGAGCGAGCCGGGCGTGTGGGAGCGGCTCCGCGACCTCACGATCCTATCGGTGCTCGTGCTGGGCGTCGTCTACGGCACGTGGTTGGTCGCGACGTTCGCGCCGTCGATCCCGCCATTCGTGCTGCCGATCCCGCTCGCGGCCGTCCTGGCCACGCTGCTTCTCAACCCGCGGGTCGGCGTGCTCTTGGCGATCCTCGGTGGCGGCGTCGGTGTGCTCTTCGGCGTGCTCGACGGCGCGCACGTCGTCGGCGCGTTGATCGCGGCCGCCGCCGGCGCCACCGCGATGGCGTCGGTACACGACCGGTCCCGCCTCGCGTCGGCCGGCGGACTCATCGTCGTCGTGACCGGCGGTGCGGCGCTCGGTGCGACGGTTCTGGAGGGTGCCACGTTCTCGCGAGCGCTCCAGGCTGGCGCGCTCGGCGCTGTCGGCGGTGGTTTGACCGTCGGCCTTGTGCTACTGCTGCTGCCGCTGTTCGAGCGCATCTTCGGCGTCACGACCGACGTGCGCCTGCTCGAGATCGCCGGTCCATCGCATCCGCTCCTCCAACGGCTGATGATGGAGGCGCCCGGGACGTACAGCCACTCGGTCATGACGGCCAACCTTGCCGAGGCGGCGGCAGCGGCAATCGGAGCCAACCGGCTGCTGACCCGTGTCGGCGCGTACTACCACGACGTCGGGAAGCTCCGGCGTCCGGGATTCTTCGCCGAGAACCAGTCCTGCAGCGCCAATCCTCACGACACTACCTCGCCCGCCGTCTCGGCGCTCATCATCACAGCGCACGTGACCGAGGGCGTGCAGATCGGCGAGGAGTACCGCCTGCCACGCGAGGTCGTGGACATCATTCGGCAGCACCACGGGACCTCGATCGTCTCGTACTTCTACAGCAAGGCGACGGCAAACGGCGAACCGGTCGTCGAGGCGGACTACCGCTACTCGGGAGAGCTGCCCACGTCGCGCGAGGCGGCGCTTGTCATGCTCGCCGATGCGTCAGAAGCAGCCATGCGCTCGCTCGTCACCCCAACGCCGGAGCGTATCGAGAAAGTCGTCCGCAAGGTCATCGAGACCAAGCGTGCCGACCACCAGCTGGATCTGTCGGACCTCACGATCGCTGAGATCGAGCAGGTCACCGGTGTCTATGCGCAGATGCTCGAGGGCGTCTATCATCCACGGATCGAGTACCCCGAGTTTGCGGAAGGGAGCGACCAGCATGCAGGTCAGCGTCACCAGCCATCGCGAGCCTGAGCCGCTCAGGCTAGAGGCGTTTGAGGAGCTCGCCCTCCACGTGTTGCGCATGGAGGCCGCTCCCGAGGAGTCGGAGCTCTCGGTGGCGCTCGTCGGGGTCGAGGAGATGGCGCATCTCAACGAGCAGTATCGGGGCATTGAGGGTCCGACCGATGTTCTGTCCTTCGGGTGCGACGACCCGTGCGCCGTGGTCGCCGATGAGCCGATCACCCTCGGCGACGTGATCATCGCGCCGGAGATCGCTGCCACGCAGGCTGACGAGCTGGGCACGACGATCGAGTCCGAGCTAAACTTGCTGCTCGTCCACGGCATCCTCCACCTGCTCGGCTACGACCACCACAGCGACGACGACGCAGCGGTCATGCAGGAGCGCGAACGCGTACTCCTCGACGCGTACGTCGGCTGAGGAGTCGAACGATGCGCTCCCGATCGCTCGTTGCGAGTTTCAACCACGCGATCGACGGGATCGTCTACACGCTTCGAACCCAGCGGAACATGCGGATTCACGTCGGGCTTGCGATCGTGGTCCTGTTCGCCTCGACGTTCTTCCGCATCAGCCGTACCGAGTTCCTGGTCGTCCTCCTCACGATCGTTTTCGTCATCGGCACCGAGCTCGTCAACACGGCGGTGGAAGCAACGATCGACCTGGCGACAGAGGGCTACGACCCCATCGCGAAGGTCGCCAAAGACGTTGCCGCCGGAGCCGTGTTGGTGAGCGCCATCGGCTCGGCGGTTGTCGGATACGTCATCTTCTTCGCGCGGCTGGGCTCTGTCTCAAGGATCCTGCTCACCCGGGTGCGGGAGACGCCATCGCACCTCACGGTGGTCGCTCTCGGGGTCACCGCGCTCGCGGTTCTCGTCGGCAAGGCCCTCTCCCGCGAGGGAGGCACCTGGCTTCGGGGCGGATGGCCGTCCGGGCATGCCGGGCTGGCCGTCGCGGCGGCGCTTGCCATAGCGTATGTGACTGCCAGCGCCGCTGCCGGCGTGCTGGCAGCGTTCATCGCCTCGCTCGTCATCCACAGCCGCGTCGAGTCGGGAACGCACACGATCTGGCAGTCGCTGTGGGGTGCACTTCTCGGCGCGCTCATCACCACGCTCGTGTTTCAACTATTCTGGACCTGACACCAACAGAGAGGCGTTGATCAGCTCCTCATGCCCGCGCTCGTGCTCATCATCGAGATCCTCGTGCTGCTCGTTTTGGCCCTTCTGACCGGTACGCTCACAGCCGCTGACGCCGCCGTCGAGCACATGACGCGCGGGCGCGCACGGCGTCTGGCCGAGAACGACCGTCCCGGCGCGGCGAGCCTCGAGCGGCTTGTCGAACGCCCGGGCCGCATTCGCGGCGCGACCGCCGTGATGCGCGCGATCGCCTATGGCCTTGGGAGCGCATCGCTCACGTGGGTGCTCCTCGCTGAGGGACTGGTCGAGGCCGTGTGGTTCGCGCTCCTTCTGGGGACGGCCGTCGCCGCGCTCGTCGTGTTCATCGTGGGGGAGGCGCTTGCCCGCACGCTGGCCGTACACAACCCCGAGCGTGTCGCGCTTGCCGCCGCGCCGGTCGCGAAGCAGCTGACCGCGGCTCTCTCTCCGGTCGCTCGCGTTCTCGCGGCGCCGCTGATCTGGCTCGTGGGGCTCGTCGCGGAGGAGCCGGTGGCGGATGCGTGGCTCACGGCGGACGAGCTCCGGGCCGCGGCTCCCGGTGACGACGAAGACGTCTCTCGCGACGAAGCTGAAGAAGCCATCATCGACGCGGTGGCGGACTTCACGCAGAAGATCGTGCGAGAAGTCATGGTGCCGAGAACCGACATGGTCTGTCTCGAAGACACCGCCACCGTAGCTGAGGCGCTCGACATGATCGGCCAGAGCGGCGTGTCCCGAGTGCCGGTCTTTCACGACACCCTCGACGACATCCGCGGAATGCTCTACGCCAAGGATCTGCTGCTCTGCATCGGGCGCGGGGAGTGTGTCGACGGCCGGCTGGTGTCGATCGCCCGCGAACCCTACTTCGTCCCCGAAACGAAGCCGGTTGAGGAGCTCCTCATCGAGATGCGCACCAAGACGCACATCGCAATCGTCGCCGACGAGTACGGCGGGACTGCTGGTCTCGTGACCATCGAGGACCTCCTCGAAGAGATTGTCGGCGAGATCTTCGACGAGTACGACACGGCGATGCCGATGATGGTCGACCTTGGGGGCGGTCGGGCGCGGATCGATGCGCGCATGCCGATCGACGATCTCAACGAGGCATTCGGTACGGACATCGAGCTCGAGGCCGACTCGGTCGGCGGCCTCTTCGTTGAGCTCGCAGGCCACATCCCGACTCGGGGTGAGGCACTCGAAGTGGAGGGTCTGCGTCTCGTCGTTGAGGACATGGAAGGCAACCGCGTGCGTGGGCTGCTTGTCGAGCCCGCCCAACCACAGGAGGAGGACGCGAATGACTGAGTCGATCTCGCCGGCCGATCTGACGCTCTTGGCATTTGCGCGCGAAGTACGGCCGAAGGCGTATGCGCCGTATTCCCAGTTTCGCGTCGGGGCCGCCGTCTTCGCCGGGGGGGAGATCTTTCAGGGTGTGAACGTGGAGAACGCCGCGTACGGTTCGACCATCTGCGCAGAGCGGGCCGCCGCGCTCGCTGCCGTCACCGCCGGACGCCATGAGTTCGATGCAATCGCCGTCGTCGGCGACTCGGAGGCGCCAACGGTCCCATGCGGTGCCTGCCGTCAGTTCCTGGCCGAGTTCAACCCCGAGATGCGGGTCATCATGGGTGGCAAGGGCGACGCCGTCGAGGTCCGCACGCTCAACCAGCTGCTGCCCGAGGCGTTCGTTCGCGGCTACCTCGATCAGGACGACGGAGACGACGAAGAGTGAGCGCGCTTTCCCACGAGGTCGTGAAGAGCGGGTTCGTCGCGCTCGTCGGCAGGCCGAATGCCGGCAAGTCGACGCTCGTGAACGCGCTCGTGGGTTCGAAGGTCGCCATCACCTCGAACACCCCGCAGACGACAAGGCACCGCCTGCGGGCCATTCTCGATTTGGAGGACGCACAGATCGTCTTCGTCGACACCCCAGGCCTCCACAAGCCTCAGGATGCGCTCGGCGAGGAGCTCAACCGCTCAAGCATGCTGGCACTCTCCGACGTTGACGTCGCGTGCCTCGTCATCGACGCCGCGGCTAAGATCGGCCCTGGCGACAAGTGGGTCGCCCACCGCGTCGCCGAGTGCTCGGCGAAGAAGGTATTGATACTCACGAAAGCGGACCTCGCCAAGCCCGACTTCGTCGAGCGCCAAGTCGCTATTGCCCGCGGTCTCGCGCACTTCGAGGACGTCGTCGTGTGCTCCGCGGTAGAGCGCTTCAATGTGGACGGCGTGGTCGAGGCGGTCAAGCGGCTCCTTCCCGACGGGCCGCGCTATTTCCCGCGCGACATGCCGACCGACCAACCCCTCGAGGTCATGCTCGCCGAGTTCATCCGCGAGCGCGCGCTGCACAACACCCGCGACGAGGTGCCGCATGCCATCGGGGTCGCGATCGAGGACATGACTCGCGACGACAAGGCCGACCTCACCTCGATCAGCGCGATGATCTACGTTGAGCGGGAGTCGCAGAAGGGCATCATCATCGGCAAGGGTGGGGAGATGATTCGCAAGCTCGGTACCGACGCTCGGGGAGATCTCGAACGCTTGCTCGGTACGAGGGTCTACCTCGACCTGCGAGTGAAGGTGAAGAAGGACTGGCGCCGCGACGCGAGCCAGATCAAGCGTTTCGGCTACGGAGAGGGGCTCTAGAGATGACCATCGACCGCGCCACACTCGCCAGCTCGATCGACCAGACGCTGCTCAAGCCCACCGTCGGCTTCAAAGAGGCGGCGACGTGGATGGCGGGCTCGGCCGATGCCGGCTTCGCGTCGCTCTGTGTCTCACCGTTCCTCGTGCCGCTCGCTACCGAGGTGCTCGCAGGCACGGTGACGAAGGTCTGCTCGGTCGTCGGCTTTCCCCTTGGGTACTCGATGACCGAGACGAAGGCCGAGGAAGCTGCGCATCTGGCCGACCTCGGGTGTGTCGAAATCGACATGGTCATGAACGTCGCAGCGCTTCTGGAGGGCGAGGACCGGTTCGTCGTGGACGACATTGCTGCCGTGGTCGACGCGGTAACCGACGTATCCGGCGGAGCGGGACTCGTCAAGGTGATCCTCGAAACAGGGTATCTCACGCCTGAGCAGATCACGCGCGCCTGCGGGCTTTGTGTCGAGGCCGGCGCGGACTTCGTGAAGACGTCGACCGGTTTCGGCCCGCGCGGTGCGTCGATCGAGGACGTGCTCGCGATGCGTGCGGCCGTGGGGCCTAGGATCGGCGTGAAGGCAGCGGGCGGGATTCGCGACCTCTCAACGGCGCTCGCGATGCTTGATGCCGGCGCGAGCCGCATCGGGACGTCGTCCGGGCACGAGATCCTCGCGGCGTTCGACGCCCACTCCGGCGTCTGAGGCCGTGAGCACGTACCGCATCCGCGCGCTCGCGCTTCGCAAGACGAAGCTCGGGGAGTCCGACCTCATCGTCACGTTCCTCGCCGAAGACGGCTGCCAGGTTCGTGCCGTCGCGAAGGGCGCCCGCAAGACCACCTCCAAGTTCGGCTCGCGCCTCGAGCCCTTCACTGTGGTCGACCTCATGCTGGCGCGGGGACGGACGCTGGAGATCGTCACCGAGGCCGAGGCGGTCGTGCGGCACGAGGGGCTTCGCGCGGACTACGATCGCCTGCGGGCGGCTTCGGTCGTGGCCGACTTCCTCGACAAGGCGTCGGTGGAGTGCCAAACGGACTCGCAGCTTTTCCCGCTCTCGGCCGCGGCGCTGGACGCGCTTGAGACCGCCGACGCGCAGGAACTTCCGGCACTTGTCGCTGCCTTCCTCGTGAAGGGGATGGCCATGCTCGGCTATCGGCCGCAGTTCGCCGCATGCATCGAGTGCGGATGTTCGCTCACCCGCGAGGAGACGTCGTTCTCGCTTGCGGCCGGCGGCATGGCGTGCGCGCGGTGCGCCGGGAGCGACCCGTCTGAGGTGAGGGTGTCGCCCGACGTGGCGACGGTGCTCGCCGCGCTCCTGCGTTCGCGTTTCGTCGAGGTGTCCAGCGTGGCTGTCCCCGGGCCCCTCGTGCGCGAGACGCTCGGCGTTCTGAGAGCCTTCGCGGCGCATCACGTGCCGGCCCGGATGAAGGCGCTCGACGCCTACGTGCGCGAGGCGTGAGCCGGTCGGCTGATGTACCATTACCTGCACACATGACCTGCGTGCCGCGCGGTACGCCGGCTCGCCCGTATCGCCCGTTGCCGCCGCCGAAAGAGGACCGTTGACGATGACCCCCCTGACCTTCCAGGACATGATCCTCTCGCTCTCCCGCTACTGGGCCGACCAGGGATGCGTCGTGCTGCAGCCCTACGACACCGAGGTGGGGGCGGGCACGTTCCACCCGGCGACAACGCTCCGCTCACTCGGGCCGGATACGTGGCGTACCGCCTACGTGCAGCCGTCGCGCCGCCCGACCGACGGGCGGTACGGCGAGAACCCCAACCGGCTGCAGCACTACTACCAGTTCCAGGTCATCCTGAAGCCGTCCCCGGATGACGTCCTCGACCTCTACTTCAACTCGCTTCGCGCGATCGGCATCGAACCCGCCGAGCACGACATGCGCCTCGTCGAGGACGACTGGGAGTCGCCCACACTCGGCGCGTGGGGCCTGGGGTGGGAGGTCTGGCTGAACGGCATGGAGGTCACGCAGTTCACCTACTTCCAGCAGGTCGGTGGCATCGAGTGCCGGCCGGTGCCGGCGGAGATCACGTACGGTCTCGAGCGGCTCGCCATGTACATCCAAGGTGTGAACAGCGTCTACGACCTCGTGTGGTCCGAGGGGCCGGACGGCGTGCGGTTCACCTACGGCGACGTCTTTCTCAGGAACGAGCAGCTCTACTCGGCATACAACTTCGAAGTTGCGGACGTGGACATGCTGCTCGGTTTGTTCGGCACGTACGAAGCCGAGTGCAGGCGTACGCTTGACGCGGGGCTCGTGCTGCCGGCCTACGACTACGTCCTGAAGTGCTCCCACGCGTTCAACCTGCTCGACGCTCGCGGTGCTATCGCGGTGACGGAGCGCACTGGCTACATCCTACGCGTGCGCGCTCTCGCGAAAGCATGCTGCGAGGCGTACGTAGCGCTCGTCTCACCGCCAGCTGAGGAAGCGGCCGTGGCGGCTGCTTCGTTGTCCGAGGGCGGTGAGGCCTCGTGACCTGTGACCTGCTGTTCGAGATCGGGGTCGAGGAGATCCCTTCGGGGCCGCTCTATAGTGCCATCACGCAGCTTGAGGAGCGCGTGCCTGCGGTGCTCAAGGCTGCGCGACTCGGCTACAGCGATATCGCGGTGTACGGTTCGCCACGCCGTCTGGCCGTCCTTGTTCGCGACTGTGCCGAGCGCCAGGACGACGTCACGCTGCGGCACAAGGGTCCGGCCGCGAAGGCGGCGTTCGACGCCGACGGCACCCCCACGAAGGCCGCCGAGGGCTTCGCGCGCGGCAAGGGCGTTGCGGTCGCCGACCTGCGCGTCGAGGACGTCGAGGGCGGCTCGTACGTGTTCGCCGTCGTCGACGAGCCGGGCCGTCCCGCCCTGGGCGTGTTGCCGGCCGTGCTTGCTGACCTCGCCACGTCCATCGACTGGCCCAAGTCCATGCGATGGGGGAGCGGCAGCGCACGATTCATCCGGCCGGTTCGCTGGCTCGTGGCACTCCTCGGGTCGACCGTCGTGCCCGTGGAACTCGCAGGACTCAGGGCAGGGCGTACCACCGTCGGCCACCGGTTCCTCGGCGGTTCGGTAGCGCTCGGCTCCGCGGGCGAGTACCTGGACGCCCTTCGCTCGGTCAAGGTCATCGCAAGCCAGCAGGCGCGGGCGCTCATGCTGCGGGACGCGATCGACACGGCCGCGGCGGCGGCAGGTGGACGCGCGGTCGTCCCCGAGAAGACCTTCGCGGAAGTCGTGAACCTGGTTGAATGGCCCACGGTTGCCGCGGGGCACTTCGACGAGGCGTTCCTCGTGGTGCCTCGTGAGGTGCTGGAAGAGGCGATGGAGTCCCACCAGCGCTACTTCCCTGTCGACGGTGCCGAGGGGTTGCTGCCTTCCTTCGTGGTCGCCCACAACGGCGACCCGGCGAGGACCGATGCGATCGTGGCGGGGCACGAGCGCGTGATTCGCGCCCGACTCGCGGACGCCGCGTTCTTCTACCACGAGGACCTGAAGCACCCGCTGGAGGCGTACGTCGAGCGCCTGGATGTCATCGTCTTCCAGGAGAAGCTGGGCTCGCTCGGCGACAAGGTCCGGCGGGTCGAGGCGCTCACCCGAACACTCGCAGAGCGTGCGGCGGTCGCGTCCGACGATGCGGCGTATGCTGCGCGGGCGGCGCACCTGGCGAAGGCGGACCTCGTCACGCACGCAGTCGTCGAGTTCACCTCGCTGCAGGGCGTGATGGGCGGCTACTACGCGCAGGCGTCCGGTGAATCGCCCGAGGTCGCGCGCGCGATCGTCGAGCACTACCGCCCGCGGTTCTCCGGCGATGCGCTTCCGGGCACCGCGGCAGGCATGCTGGTGTCGGCGGCCGACAAGCTCGACACGATCGCCGGTATCATCGCGATCGGGCAGGGCCCGACGGGCTCATCGGACCCGTTCGCGCTCCGCCGCTTCGCAATCGGCGTGCTCGCGATGATCATGGATGGTGGCCTCGCGATCACGCTCGACGAGGCAATCATGGCTGCGCTGGCCGGGTACGCGACGACGCTCCCGAACCTCGACCCGGACGCGACCGGCACCGCGATCAAGGAGTTCATCGTCGGCCGGCTCGAGGGCGTGCTCAAGGACCGCGGGCATGCGTACGACACGGCGGCAGCCGTGCTCGCCACGTCAGCGGACGACCCGGCGGACGCGCTCGCGCGTGCGGAGGCGCTCACACGCGTCAGGAGCGCCGAGGCCGCCATCGAGGACCTCTCGGTCGCCTTCGCGCGCGCACGCAACCTCTCGAGGGCGGAACTGGGTACCGCGGCTGACGCCTCGCTGATGGGACCGCAGGAGGGCGCGCTCGCGATCGCGCTCGACCGCGCCGAACGGGACGCGGAAGACGCACTGGCGATCCGCGATTACGACCGGTTGCTGGGCGTGCTCGCCGAGCTTCGCGCTCCGATCGACGCGTTCTTCGACGCCGTGCTCGTCATGGATCCTGACGAGCGCCTCCGTACGATGCGGTTGCAGCTCCTGAACCGCTTCGTCGCAGTGTTCGGCTCGTTCGCCGACTTCGGCGAGCTGGCGGGGTAGGGAACGCGTGGCATCGCACCCCATCGCCACCATCCACGTGCTGTCGGACTCGCTCGGCGAGACCGGCGAGATGGTGGCACGCGCTGTCGCGGCGCAGTTCGACGAGGGCGCCTTCCGGATCGAACGCTTGCCGAAGGTCTCGACGCCCGAGGAGATACGCGAGACCGTCCGGACACACTGCGGCAGGTTCTGCATCTTCTTCTACACCCTCGTGACACCCGAGCTTCGCGACGCGATGGTGGCCTTGTCCGCGGAGGGCGTGAACGGTGTGGATCTGCTCGGCACGGCGGTGCGGCTCCTCGAGAGCGTCACGGGCGTCTCACCGACGGGCGAAGCGGGCGCGGTCCACCGGACCTCACAGGACTACTTCGACCGCATCGCCGCCATGGAGTTCGCGGTCAAACACGACGACGGCCGCAATCCCGAAGGGTTGAGCGAGGCCGACATCGTCCTTATCGGCGTCTCGCGCACCGGCAAGACGCCGCTCGCGATGTACCTCGCCGCGAAGGGCTTCCGGACTGCCAACGTGCCCCTCGCGCACGAGATCGAGCCACCACCTGAGCTCGCGAACGTGGACCCGCGACGCCTTTTTGGGCTGATGACCGACCCGGACGTGCTCATGGAGATCCGGGCCGAGCGCATGCACGAGCTCGGATCGTGGGTTCCCGGGTACGCTGAGCGCGAGTCGGTGGAGCTCGAGCTGGAGGAGTCGCGTGCGCTCATGCGGCGGCTGCGCTGCATCGTCATCCACACGGGAGCGAGGGCGATCGAGGAAGAGGCGCAGGAGATCATCACGCGGGTCGCCGGCGGCCTTCTGACGCGCGACTGAGCGGCCGAGGGTTCAGCAGGTACGCTATCATCTGTCGCAGGGATCGCGGCGAGCGAGGGGAGAGCAACCGTGGCTGACGTCAAGCGGGTCTACGCCTTCGGCGGTGGGCAGACCGAGGGCAACAAGGACATGAAGTTCGTCCTCGGCGGCAAGGGCGCCAACCTTGCCGAGATGGCCTCCATGGGTTTGCCGGTTCCTCCCGGCTTCACCATCACCTGTCAGGCATGCGTTGAGTACTACAACTCGACACCGCCCGCGTTCCCCGAAGGGCTTCGCGAAGAGGTCGCCGTCAACGTCGCCGTGCTCGAAGCCAAGATGGGCAAGCGTCTCGGAGATGAGTCAGACCCGCTGCTCGTCTCAGTGCGTTCGGGCTCCCCATTCTCGATGCCCGGCATGATGGACACCGTCTTGAACCTCGGTCTGAACGACCGCTCCGTGCTCGGGCTTATCGAGCGGAGTGGCAACCCGCGCTTCGCGTGGGACAGCTATCGCCGCTTTATCCAGATGTTTTCGAAGGTCGTGCTCGATGCCGAGGGCGACCTGTTCGAGAACGCGATCACCGACATGAAGCGGGCCCGCGGCGTCGAGAGCGACACAGACCTCTCCACGGCCGATCTCGAAGAACTGGTCGGCGTGTTCAAGCGAATCGTCGCCCGCCACGTGCCGGCCGCCAACTACCCGCAGCTGGCCTCAGGCGGCAAGGTCGTCTTCCCCCAGGACGTCGCCCAGCAGCTCGACCTGTCGATCGAGGCCGTCTTCCGCAGCTGGAACAACCGCCGCGCCATCGACTACCGCCGCGTCGAGAAGATCTCCGACGACCTCGGTACGGCCGTGAATGTGCAGGCCATGGTCTTCGGCAACATGGGCGAGACCTCCGGCACCGGCGTCGGCTTCACACGCAACGCCGCCGACGGCACGAAGGAGTACTACGGCGACTTCCTCACTAACGCGCAGGGCGAAGACGTCGTGGCCGGCATCCGCAAGACGCGCCCGATCTCAGAGCTTGTCGACGTGCTCCCCGAGGCCGGCAAGGAACTCTACGGGGTCTTCGAGATCCTCGAGAACGCCTATCGCGACATGTGCGACATCGAGTTCACGATCCAAGAGGGCAAGCTCTGGATGCTGCAGACGCGTATCGGCAAGCGCACGGCACGCGCCGCGCTCAAGATCGCGGTCGACATGGTGGACGAGGGCATGATCAGCCGCGAGGAGGCCGTGCTCCGCATCGATCCTGGTCAGCTTGACCAGCTGCTGCACCCGCAGTTCGACAAGGCGGCTACGTACGACGTGCTTGCGAAGGGCCTCAATGCTAGCCCGGGCGCGGCGGTGGGCGAGGTCGTGTTTTCCGCGGATGACGCCGACGCCGCCGCGGCTGAGGGGCGCAAGGTCATCCTGGTCCGCTGGGAGACCACACCCGACGACTTCCACGGCATGATGTCGGCCGCCGGCATCCTCACATCGCACGGAGGCAAGACGTCGCACGCCGCCGTCGTCGCCCGCGGCATGGGCAAGCCTGCGGTGTGCGGCGCCGAGGCACTGAAGATCGACGCGAAGGCCAAGCAGGCCGTCGTGAGCGGCAAGGATGTCGTGCTCCGCGAGGGCGACATCATCTCGATCGACGGCACGACGGGAATCGTGGTACTCGGCAAGGTCGACCTCGTGCAGCCTGAGGTCTCCGGCGACTTCGACACGATTCTCTCGTGGGCCGACGAGTTCCGCACGATGGGTGTGCGTGCCAACGCCGATACGCCCGACGACGCCGCGCTGGGTCGCGAGTTCGGCGCTGAGGGCATCGGCCTCTGCCGTACCGAGCACATGTTCGGCGACAAGCGGAAGGACATCATCCAGGACTTCATCCTGGCGACCGATGTGGACGTCCAGCATGAGGCGTTGCAGAAGCTGCTCGCCGTCCAGACCGAGGACTTCCTTGGCATCTTCGAGGCCATGGATGGCCTGCCCGTGACGGTCCGCCTCCTCGACCCGCCACTCCACGAGTTCCTCGACAAGCCACGGGAGCTCGAAGTCGAGATCGTTCGGGCCGAGTGCGAGGGCGCGCCTCCCGAGGAGCTTGCGGCAAAGCGTCGGCTGCTGGCGCAGATCGACTCGATGGCTGAGATGAACCCGATGCTCGGGCTGAGAGGCTGCCGTCTCGGGATCATGTACCCGGAACTCTATGCGCTGCAGGTCAAGGCGATCGCGACGGCGACCTGCCAGCTCAAGGCCGCCGGGAAGGACCCGCGTCCGGAGATCATGATCCCGCTCGTGAGCGTGAAGCCTGAGCTCTCGACGCTGAGGGCCGAGACCGAGAAGGTCGTAGCGGACGTGGGCGCAAAGACGGGCGTCGCCGTGACGATCCCGATCGGCACCATGATCGAGCTGCCGCGGGCGGCCGTGTGCGCCGACGAGATCGCTGAAGTGGCCGACTTCTTCAGCTTCGGGACGAACGACCTCACGCAGACGACGTTCGGCTTCTCGCGGGACGACATCGAGAGCAAGTTCCTGCCTCGGTATTTGGAACGCAAGGTGCTCACGCGCAACCCCTTCGAGACGATCGACATCGGCGTGGCGAAGCTGGTCGAAATGGGTTGTGAGCGGGGCCGGGCGACCAACCCGAAACTCAAGCTCGGTGTCTGCGGCGAGCACGGCGGCGACCCCGAGAGCGTTAAGGTCTTCTACGGCATCGGCCTTGACTACGTGTCCTGCTCGCCGTTCCGCGTGCCGCTTGCGCGGCTTGCATCGGCACAGGCATCGCTTGCCGGCCGGATGGCGGGCTCAGACAACCGGTAGCCGACCACCAGTTCCCACCGAGGTCAGGACGCGCATGTCAGCACGGACGAGGCTCTACCAGCAGCCGCGGTCGCCCCTGATCCAGGGGCGTTCGGCACGTGAGCGGCCGTTCTGGCAGCCGTGGCTGGCCGGCTGTATCGCCGTGGTCGTCTGGACCGGGACAACCGTGTACCTCGCGGCACGCGAGGCCACGGCAGCCGGTGACTCGGTGTGGCAACACGCATCCAACTCATTGCCGGCAGACCTCCCATGGCTCATCGCGGGCGGCGTGATCGGCTCGGCGCTGGGCATTGTGCTCGCACGGATGTGGGGGCTTAGGGCGCGCTGGCTCCTGGCCTCGGTCCTCGGCGTTGGTGGCGGCTACCTGCTGTCGTGGGCAGTGTGGGCCATCGGGCGTCTGAGCGGCTGAGAGCGGGGCACGAGTGCAGTCAGGGTCGTCAGGGGTGCTCACGCGTGAAGAAGCGGAAGCGCTCGAACACGAGCAGCTCTCGCCGCGCGCGGCGTTCTCGGATCGTACGCGCGGCCGCGAGCAGCCGTTGCAGCTCGATCCGCTCCGCACCGAGTTTCAGCGGGACCGCGACCGCATCATCCACAGTAAGTCGTTCCGGCGTCTATCCCATAAGACGCAGGTGTTTCTGGCCCCCGAGGGCGACCACTACCGGACGCGGCTCACCCACACGCTCGAGGTGGCGCAGATCGCGCGCTCGGTGGCTCGGGCGCTCCGACTCAACGAGGACCTCACCGAGGCGATATCGCTCGGCCACGACCTCGGCCATACGCCGTTCGGGCACATCGGGGAAGACGCGCTCAACGACGCGCTCAAGGCCGCGAGGCGTGCACACCCGACCGCACCACATACCTACAGGCACAACCTCCAGAGCCTGCGTATCGTCGAGTCGCTCGAGTACGAGGGGCGCGGGCTCAATCTCACCTGGGAGGTGCGGGACGGCATCCGGTGCCACACGGGCAAGCAGCGCGCATCGACGCTCGAGGGCCAGATCGTCGCGATCTGCGACCGGGTCGCCTACGTCAACCACGACATAGACGACGCCATCAGAGGTGGGCTCCTCCGCGAGGCGGACCTGCCCCAGGGGGCGTGCGACGTGCTCGGTCACGCGCACGGCGCTCGCATCCGGACGATGGTGGCCGACCTCGTGGAGACGAGCAGCACATCGCCGTTCATCCTAATGAGCGACCCGGTCTACAAGGCGATGATGGACCTGCGGGCTTTTCTCTTCGATAACGTGTACCTGTCGCAAAATGCCAAGGCGGAGGAGCCGCGTGCGTACGGGGTGGTGCGAACGCTCTTCGAGTACTACCTGGCGCATCCGGATGACCTTCCAGCCGACGAGCGACCGGCGAACTCCGCGGACCTCGCCCAGGCAGTGTGCGACTACGTATCGGGGATGACCGACCGCTTCGCGATCCGGACCTTCGAGCAGCTCATGATCCCGGGTCGCTGGAGCGTCTAAGCGGCGCGGATTCTGCGCGCGTTCCTCGAGAGCGGGGATGCGCGCATCGTGTTGCCGCTGCATACAAGGTCAGATATCATCGCGTGAACGCGCTGACGGGCGGCGTCAGCAGTCGGCGCCGCTCCTGTGTGAATCGAGAGGGGAGACACGCGCATGGCAGATTGGATTGCTTGGCTCGCGCCTGCTGCAGCCGTCGTCGGTTTGGCAGTGGCCGCGTACCTCGGTACCTGGGTCCTCAAGCAGGATCCGGGCAACGAGACGATGCAGGAGATCTCGAAGGCGACTCAGGAAGGGGCGATGGCGTTCCTGAAGGCCGAGTGGCGCGTGCTGATCATCTTCGCGATCGGCGTGTTCGCTGTTCTGACCTTCTCCGGCGGCAGCCTCGTGAAGGGTCTCCTCACCGCGACGGCGTTCGTGACGGGCGGCCTGCTCTCCGCAATGGCCGGCTATATCGGCATGTACGTCTCCACGCGCGCCAACACGCGTACTGCCCAGGCGGCCACGACGGGGATCGCCAAGGCGCTCAACGTCGCGTTCCGTTCCGGTCTCACCATGGGCCTCACGGTTGCCAGCTTCGGCGTGCTCGGTCTCGGCCTGTGGACGATCTTCCTGATCATCAACGGCGACACCCCGCAGCCTGAAGTCGTCAACGGCTTTGCGATGGGCGCGAGCTCGATCGCGCTCTTCGCCCGCGTTGGCGGCGGCATCTACACCAAGGCCGCCGACGTTGGCGCCGACCTGGTGGGCAAGGTTGAGGCGGGTATCCCCGAGGACGACCCCCGCAACCCGGCTGTCATCGCCGACAATGTCGGTGACAACGTCGGTGACGTGGCGGGCATGGGTGCCGATCTCTACGAATCCTACGTCGGCTCGATTCTCGCGCCCATCGTCCTCGCGCTCACGCTCTGGAAGGCGGGGAGCCCTGACCTCTCATTCGGCATCGTCATCCCGCTGCTCATCGCCGGATTCGGCATCATTGCGTCGGTCATCGGCCTGTTCGCAGTGCGCGCGAAGGACAACGGCCGCCTGCACGCCGCGCTCAACATGGGCACGTACGTGGCTGCAGCCATCGAAGTCGTTGCCATGTTCGGGCTGTTCTTCTGGTGGGGAAGCTCGGTCGGCGACATGGCTCGCCTGTGGTACTTCGGTTCCGTGGCGGCCGGTCTCGCTGCCGGTATCGCCATAGGTCAGATCACCGAGTACTACTGCTCTGATCACTACAAGCCGGTGAAGAGCATCGCTGACGCGAGCCAGACCGGTGCGGCGACGAACATCATCGCCGGCCTGGGCGTGGGCATGATCTCGACCGTCGGCCCGATCCTGGTCGTCTCACTCGGTATCTGGGGCGCCTTCACCATGGGCAACCTCGCCATCGGCGGCGACCCCAACTCGGGCATCTACGGAATCGGCCTTGCAGCGCTCGGCATGCTGTCATTCGTCGCCATCACGATCGGCGTGGATGCGTACGGTCCGGTTGCCGACAACGCCGGCGGTATCGCCGAGATGGCCCACATGGAGCCGGGCATCCGGAAGATCACCGACAGCCTCGACTCCGTGGGCAACACGACCGCCGCGATCGCGAAGGGCTTCGCCATCGGCTCGGCCGGTCTCACCGCTCTCGCGCTGTTCACCGCTTTCCGCCAGAGCGTCGCCGGTGGTGGTGTCACGCTCAACCTGTCGCTTGAGAACCCGCTTCTGATCGTGGGTCTCTTCCTTGGCGGCATGCTGCCGTTCCTGTTCGCCGCGCTCACGATGAACGCGGTCGGGCGGGCGGCGTTCAGCATGATCGGTGAGGTGCGTCGTCAGTTCAGGGAGATCCCCGGCCTGCTCGCGGGCGAGCCGGGCGTTCGCGCCGACTACGCCAAGTGCGTCGACATCGCGACGAAGGGCGCGCTCAAGGAGATGGTCCTGCCGGGCGTGCTCGCGGTTGCCATCCCCATCACCCTCGGGCTGGTGAACATGGAGATCCTCGCCGGCTTCCTCGCCGGAGCGGTCGTCACCGGCTTCCTGATGGCCATCTTCATGGCCAATGCCGGTGGTGCTTGGGACAACGCCAAGAAGTACATCGAGGGCGGCGTGCATGGCGGGAAGGGCTCCGACGCGCACAAGGCCGCCGTCGTCGGCGACACCGTGGGTGACCCCTTCAAGGACACCTCCGGTCCGGCCATGAACATTCTCATCAAGCTCATGACCGTCGTGTCGCTGGTCTTCGTGCCGCTCTTCCTCAAGGTGCATGGCGCCTAAGATTCACGACACATCTGCGTAGTAGAATCATGCTCCCGGGCGTGGCGACACGCCCGGGAGTTTCAGCATCTGCGGGTATACAGGGCGTAGTGGAAGTCCGGAGGGAGGCGAGATGGGTCGGATATCGGACGAAGATGTACAGCGGGTCCGCGACGCCATCGATCTCGTGCAACTCGTCTCGGAGAGCGTCGTGCTCAAGAAGCGCGGCCGTCTCTTCTGGGGCAACTGTCCGTTCCACGGTGAGAAGACGCCGTCATTCAAGATCGACCCCACCACGCAGCTGTGGCACTGCTTCGGGTGCGGCCTTGGCGGCGACGTGTTCGGCTTTGCGATGCGCCAGGAGAACCTGGAGTTCCCCGATGCCGTTCGGCGGTTGGCCGAGCGCGCGCGCATTGAGATCGTCGAGGAAGGCAGCGCTGCGCCCGTCGGACGCAAGGAGCGCCTGCTTGCGGCGTGCGAGGCCGCCGCCGAGCACTTCCACGCGACGCTCACCACATCCAAGAGCGCTGGCGCCCACGCGGCGCGGGAGTACCTCCAGTCGCGCGGCTTCGGCATCGACGTGGCGAAGCGTTGGCGGCTTGGCTATGCGCCGGGGGGTCGAGGCGAGGTGGCTGCGGCGCTCATGAAGCGTGGCTTCGCGCGCGACGAGCTCATCGACGCGAACATCGCGCTCGCCTCGGACGGTGGGGCCCTGAAAGACCGCTTCTTCAACAGGCTCATGTTCCCCATCTCTGACCTGCACGGCCGAGTCGTTGCGTTTGGTGGCCGCGTGATCGGCGACGGGGTGCCCAAGTATCTCAACAGCAACGAGACGCTCGTGTTCCACAAGTCCTCAAACCTCTACGGCATCGATCGCGCCCGGAACGAGATCGTTGCGTCCGGCACCGCCATCGTGGTCGAGGGGTATACCGACGTGATCGCCATGCACGAGGCAGGTCTGAAGACCGCGGTGGCCACGCTCGGCACCGCGCTCAGCGAGCGGCACGTCCGTTTGCTCGGACGCTTCGCGAGGCGCGTCGTCTACCTCTTCGACGGTGACGAGGCGGGCCTGCGGGCGGCGACCCGCGCGGCCGAGTTCATCGACTGGTACACGACGCCGGAGTCGGGCGCGTCACGCACCGACCTTGCGGTCGCCGTCATCCCGGACCGGATGGACCCTGCGGACTTCGTGGAGGCCCGAGGCGCTGAGGCGCTTGGCGCACTTGTCGCCGGCGCGCAGCCGCTGCTCCAGTTCGTCATCGACCAGCGCATCGACGCTCACGACCTCTCGGCGCCCGAGGGCAAGGCCGCGGCGCTCACAGCTGCGGTGGAGCCCCTCGTGGCCGTGCGCGGCTCGATTCTCGCCCAAGAGTACGTCGCGTACGTCGCCGGCCGCCTGCTCACCGACGAGGCCCTGGTGCGGCGCGCGCTCGACCGCAGTGCCAAGGAGAGCCCCGGGCGTTCGTCTGCCGCAACGGTGGCCGTCGGGGACCGTGGCCGTCCGGAGTCAACCGAGCCCCCGCTGATCGTCGATGACCTACAGGCGCGTGCGGAGGACGAGCTCCTCCGCGTGGTGACGCAGGCGCCGTCAGTGCGTGAGAGGGCACGAGAATTGCTCACTGAGGAGTTCGTGCTCGACGGGGGTCGGCGGCAGCTTCTCGGCTGGCTTACAGAAGCCGGAAATGCCACCGGAGAGGCGCTGTTTGCGTCGATCGCGAAGCACGACCAAGCGCAGGCAGAACGTATCACCGCGTGGTTGGTGGACGCCCCTGATGTGGAACAAGTAGAATACGCGTTCTCTGAAATCGCGGTCAGGCTCAAGGATTCTGCACGCGAACGTCTAATCCTAGCCAAGAAGGCGGCTTTGCGATCGCTCGATCCAGTGAAGCAGCCCGAGGCCTACGACCAGCTCTTCAGAGGGATCGCCGAGTTGCAGCGTGCGCGCCAGACAGCGCGTGCTCTAGAGACGTCAAGACGAGACACGAAAGCTGAGTGAGTGCGTGAGTCCTGCATCCAAGAAGACCCCAGACGCTGCGCCTGCGCCCGAGAAGGCGCCGGCAGCCAAGGCTGTGCCCAAGACGGTGCCCGCAGCCGAGCCCGCGCCCAGACCGGCGCTGGCCGCCAAACCTGCGCCGAAGCGGGCGACGAAGGCAGTGCCGGATATGGCGCAGGGGGTCGCTGAGGTCGCAACGAAGGCAGCCCCGAAGCCGCGCGCGAAGGCCGCCCCCAAGGCAGCTCCTGAGTCAGCCCCGAAGCCGGCAGAGAAGCCTGCCCCCAAGGCGGCCGCCAAGGCAGCGGCAAAGCCGGCGCCCAAGGTCGCGCCCGAGCTCGAGCTCCCCGCTGTTCAGACCCTCGTCAAGATGGGCAGGGCGAAGGGGAACCTGACCGAGGAAGAGATCCAGGGCGCGCTCAGCGACATCGACCTCTCTGACGAGCAGTTCGACAACGTCTACGGACTCTTCGGCAAGAGCGGCATCGCTATCATCGAGGAGACGGCCCGCGTCCCGGGGGTCGATGTCGACGCCGACGTGCTCGGTCCCGATGTCGATATCCATGACGTGCATGACGGCGAGGATCACATCGTCGAGGACATTCCGACAGATGTGGACGTCGTCGCCGCGGTTGCCGAGGTGCCTGCGGAGAAGCCGGCGGCGAAGGCCAAGCGCAAGCCCAAGCGCCGAAGCGACGCATCCTCGGTGGCTCCGCTTACGAGCGACCCGGTGCGCATGTACCTGAAGGAGATCGGCAAGGTATCGCTTCTGACCGCGCGTCAGGAGGTCGATCTCGCCAAGAAGATCGAGGCAGGGCTTGCCGCCGCCGCAGTGGTCGATGAGGCCGAGGAGAACGACGTCGTGCTGGAGAAGGCAGAGATCCGCCGCCTCGAGCGCATCGAGCAAGTCGGTCTGAACGCCAAGAAGCAACTCGTCGAGGCCAACCTGCGCCTCGTGGTCTCCATCGCCAAGCGCTATGTGGGTCGCGGGATGCTCTTCCTGGATCTTATCCAGGAGGGCAACCTCGGCCTCATCCGAGCCGTCGAGAAGTTCGACTACTCCAAGGGCTTCAAGTTCTCGACCTACGCGACGTGGTGGATTCGCCAAGCGATCACCCGTGCGATCGCGGACCAAGCGCGCACGATCCGCATCCCCGTGCACATGGTCGAAACGATCAATAAGCTCATCCGCGTGCAGCGCCAACTCCTGCAGGAGCTCGGCCGCGAGCCGCTGCCCGAGGAGATCGGTGAAAAGATGGAGATGACCGCGGATCGTGTGCGGGAGATCCTTAAGATCTCGCAGGAGCCCGTGTCGCTCGAGACGCCGATCGGCGAGGAAGAGGACTCTCAGCTGGGAGACTTTATCGAGGACTCCGAGGCGGTCGTGCCGCCCGAGGCCGCGTCCTTCTCGATGCTGCAGGAGCAGCTCGGCAAGGTCCTTGACAGCCTTTCCGAGCGCGAGCGCAAGGTCATCGAGCTGCGTTTTGGCCTGGATGACGGTCATCCGAGGACGCTCGAAGAAGTGGGACGCGAGTTCGGCGTGACTCGCGAACGCATCCGGCAGATCGAGAGCAAGACGCTCTGCAAGCTGCGGCACCCGTCGCGCTCCAGTCGCCTCAAGGACTACTTGGAGTAGGTCGCGCGGCACCTGAGAAACGAACGACGCCCCTGCACATGCGGGGGCGTCGGTGTCTGTGTGGCTCCTCAGGTAGGACTCGAACCTACAACCCTCCGGTTAACAGCCGGATGCTCTGCCAATTGAGCTACTGAGGAAAGCGGTAGTCAGGCGCACCGCGAGAGTATAGCGGGCGGTCCGCTCGGCTGCAAATGGATCGCCGGTCCTAGGCGCGGCGATCCGAAATCCGCGTCCAGCCGTCGCTCCGGCCCGCGAACTCAGCGAGCCAAGCCGCAGCGAGGCCAAGGCCCAGTGCTGCGAACCCGCCGATGATGTACTTCATCACGTTGCCCCCTTCAGCTGCGCCTGACGATCTCTGTGAGCGTTATCGGCGTGATGTGCGTCACAGATGAGCGGCTGCCCGCAGGCACCCCTCGCGCCGGCGGAGACGCGCGGGCAGGACAGGCGCGCGGATGTGGCAGCGAGTCCCAAACACCGGGGGCGATGCGGGTATAATGGGCGCGCTCGTTCCGAGGTGTCGCTCGCGGCACGACGGAAGCGCGGCAGGCAGTGGCGTGGGGCCCGTAGCTCAATGGCAGAGCAGGGGACTCATAATCCCTGGGTTGCAGGTTCGAGTCCTGCCGGGCCCACCATCAGCTTCGTGGCGCGCCGTGCTGCGTGGCTGGTCGTCGATGACGGAGGTAGACGGGTGGTGACATCCAGGCTTGCTCGGCGAACGGTTGCGAAGTCGCGCCGGCGACGGATGACAGTCGTCGGCGCCGGTATCGTTCTCGGCATCGCGCTTGTCGCCGTCTTCGTTGGACTGGCGATCGGGGCTCTTTCGCCGAACAGTGCCGATCGCGTGGAGATCTCGAAGCCGAGCGCTGCGGCCACTGAGCCTCCGACCACCGTGGACGAGCCGACGTCGACCCCGGTCGACCCACTCGAGACTACTGACGCCCCAGTGCAATCTACAGAGTTCGTCGTGTGCATCGACCCAGGGCATCAGGCGAAAGCGAACCTGGACGGCGAGCCGATCGGGCCCGGCGCGAGCGAGACGAAACCGAAGGTGACCGGCGGCGCGACCGGGACCGTCACCGGGCAGCCAGAGCACGAGCTCGTGCTCGCCGTGTCCCTTCTGCTCGCGGAGCGCCTTGAGGCGGCGGGCGTGAAGGTCGTCATGACGCGAACCACAGCGAACGTCGATATCTCGAACTCCGAACGCGCCGCGCTCGCCAACGAAGCGAAGGCCGACCTCTTCGTCCGCGTCCACGCCGACGGGAGCACGGACGCCGGCGTACACGGGCTGAGCACGCTCTACCCGACCGGGAACGAGTGGGTCAAGCCGATCGCGTCCAAGAGCAAGGCGGCCGCGACCACGATTCATCGCGCCGCACTGGACGTGACCAAGGCCTCGGACCGAGGCGTCCTCGAGCGCTCCGATCTCTCTGGTTTCAACTGGTGCACGGTGCCGACAGTGCTGCTGGAGTGCGGCTTCCTGTCGAACGCCGAAGAGGACCGGCTGCTGGCGACCAGCGCCTACCGCGCAAAGCTTGCCGACGGGATCGCGCAGGGCGTCTTGGCGTTTCTCGAGGATCGATAGTCCGCGGCGTGGGTTTCTAAGGGGAGGCGTCGTGAGGATCATCACCGTCGTTGGTGCGCGTCCCAACTTCATCAAGGTCGGACCTCTCGTTCCGGCACTGGAAGCCGCAGGGATCGCGTGTCCGATCGTGCATACGGGCCAACACTACGATGCGGCGATGTCGGACGTCTTCTTCCGCGACCTCGAGCTTCCCAAGCCCTTATGGTTCCTCGGTGTCGGGAGCGGTACGCATGCGGTGCAGACCGGCACCGCGATGATGAAGCTGGAGGAACTCCTGCAGGCCGAGCGACCGGATGCGCTGATGGTCGTCGGTGATGTGAACTCCACGCTTGCCGGCGCGCTCGCCGCAGTCAAGGTGCAGGTTCCGGTTGTGCACCTGGAAGCTGGCCTCCGGTCCCGTGACATGTCCATGCCCGAGGAGGTTAACCGCCTCGTCACCGATCAGCTCTCGGGGATGCTGCTGACGCCCGTGCCCGAGGCGGGCGAGAATCTGATATCCGAGGGCATCGCACCCGAGCGGATCCACTTCGTGGGCAACATCATGGCCGAGAGCGTCCTCAAGAATCTGTCGCGCGTCGCAGACCGTGTGCCGTGGCAGGAGTACGGCGGCGCCCCGGGCCGGTACGTGCTGGCGACCGTGCACCGACCGGAGAACACGGGTCACCCTGAGCGGCTCGAGGCGATCATCGCGGCACTTGAGGGGTCACCGCTGCCCGTGTTGTTCCCCGTCCACCCTAGGACGCGGCCGCTCCTGGCGGCAACAGGGATGCGCGCAGTCGACTCACGGATTCGATTGGTGGATCCTGTCGGCTATCTGGACATGCTTGCGCTGCAGCGCGATGCCGCGGCGATTGTGACCGATTCCGGAGGCATCCAAGAGGAGGCGTGCATGCTCCACACCCCGTGCGTCACGGTGCGCCGGAACACGGAGCGGGGCATCACAGTCGACGTTGGCGCAAACCACCTGGTTTCGGCTGACGTCGCCGCGATCGAGACGGCGCTTGCGGAAGCGCTCTCGTCCGACCGTGACTGGGCATTGCCCGAGCGCTGGGACACGCAGGTCTCCAGCAGGGTCGCCGATGCACTGCTCGGAGGTGTGCTGCCGCTTTCGGGGGTGTAGCGGGGCATTCTTGGGGTTCCGAGTCCAGGGGTTACGTTCGTGGAACTCCAACGCTAGAATAGTCGTCGCCGTCTTCGGACGGCCACGTACGGGCGATTAGCTCAGTGGGAGAGCGCTTCCTTCACACGGAAGAAGTCACAGGTTCAAATCCTGTATCGCCCACCAACACCGTCGAACCGGTCCCACTGGGGCCGGTTCTTGCGTTTCCGAATCTCGGATACGACACTCTGCAGGACGGCGTGTCTTCTATGCTCGCACTGAAGAGACTGCGGTCGTTAGCCCAGGTCGGGTCGAGCGCCGCTGATCTCAGTGATGACAGCGCACGTGGGGGAGGCCATGAGGCAGCTCAGGCTTGAGGACTTGCCCAACGTCGGACCAGTCGTGGCATCCAAGCTGCGCCTGATCAGCATCTACACCCCGTCTGACCTCGTCGGCCGTGACCCGTACCAGATGTTCGAGGAGCTGAACGCGCGGACTGCTGGACGTCATGATCCGTGCCTCCTCGATGTGTTCATCGCGGTCACACGACATGTCTCCGGGAAGCCTGCGCGGCCGTGGTGGTCGTATACCGCTGAGCGCAAGGAGAAGCTCAGCAAGTCACCTGGGCAGCAACGCTAGGCCGAGGAGCGAAGGGAGTTGTCGGCCTTGCCGCTCCGCGACGACCTGATGGATCTAAGAGATCAGCTCGGCAAGGGTTCTGTCCGGCGCGCCTACCGGTCCATTCTCAGGTTCATGTCGAACCTACGCGCTCACTTCGCTGCGAGTCTGGGCGATCGGGCCGTATCCGGTCTGTATCAGGGCGCCTTCGACATGACGTACTTCGCGTTGCTGCCTCCCAAGCTCACGACACGCGGCCTCAAGCTCGCCGTCGTATTCGACTACAAATCCTTCGGTTTTGAGGTGTGGCTTGCAGCGCGCAATCGCACCGTGCAGCGCCGCTACTGGCAGGTCCTCCGGGACAATGCTTGGTCCAAGCACAGTCTGGTCGAGCCAGCCGTCGGTGTGGACGCCATCGTCGTGAGCGATGTCGCCGACGCCCTCGATCTGGAGACCCCCGAGGTGCTGACCATGAAGATCGAGGCAGCAGCACAGGCGTTCCTTGACGACGTGGTGGGCTTTCTGGACATTCACGACCCCCCGGAAGCGGTCTAGCACGCGCTTCCAGCCGCGTTGAGTACCGGTACAAGCCTGACAAGGGCGCGACCCGAATGGCACGTACACCTTTGTAGTCGATCGGGAGCACCCGACGCGCATCATGGTCGAGAACGTCCTTCCTGACTGAACTACGCGGTTCGAAGCGCGTCCACATTGGTCCACAAGCACTCTTGAACCGGTCTCACGGGGAGGGTTGTTCCGTTTGCGAACTTGGGTCGTGATACCCGGACGTCGGTCATGGCGGCTCCAGGTAAAGTCGCGCGCGGGCCGACTGGACTCGGCGGTCATGGCCGGTTGTCCTGTTCGGGAACACACCTCATGCTCGGTGTGTAGGCGGAGCCGCATTCACGATCGGGGGTCTGACCGTGTCAATACCGCCGATTCTCCTCCAGCAGCTCATTGCGAACAGCCGAGCGCCGGGACGTTAGGCCGTTTGAAGCGCATCCACTAAGACCCACCGACACCTGACGAGGCCTCGGTGACATCGCCGGGCCTTTGGCCTACTCTGTTGCGCAGGCTGCAGAACCGCGTGAGGCGAAGTGGAGGCGAGGGTGTGGTCATGAGTCCCTGGCTGTTGCTTCTTGTCGTGCCGTTCGCCGGTATCGTGGTTCTTGTCTTGTTCCTGAATCGTTGGGGTGCGCGACGTGATCCGATGGGAGGCACGTCCAAGAACCTCTGGTCCCGCACGGGCACGCAACCCGGGAGCCATCCGGACGAGCGTTAGGCTGACGTTCGCCCGGCACGCCGGCGAGGTTAGTCGCAGAGGCGTGTCAGAAGCCATGCCGCTCTACGCCCTCTCAGCTCATGTGGACGGCCGACAAACGCGCGGGAATCCGCCGCAGGAGTACGACGGAACCGGTTTCCCAGGCCCGTCGTCGTGCCGGTTGTCTGCCGGGGTTCGGGCAGGACCCCATGACGTTCCTGAGGGTCGATTCGGCCTCGGACGAAGCCTCCGATTCTGGACCATGGCTCACCGGCGCGAACGAGGCTGTCGCGGGTGCGGCTTCATCACCTGGAGGTAGTAGTAGAGCGCCCCGAATCCGCTCAGCGTCAGCACAACGAACATCCAGAAGATCCGAGAGTTGCCGCCAGAGTGCAGTGGCGGGAACTCCCATTCAGCGCGTTGTAGCACGTCGGCGGCCGCGATTGCCCAAAGAGCCCCGAAGGGCACTCCCACTAGCACCGCGGTGGGCAATGCGGCTACGCCTGATGGCTCCATCGGCTCTCCATCGAAGTCAGAGGTTGAGCACGGTAATGGTCATTCTACGCTCGCCGAATCGTGTGGTACCTCACGTAGTCGCGCGCAAGGCGTAGACTCCGCGCATGCCCTCATACGACACGACAGACTTCGCCATCATCGATGCCACGCCCGATCGGGTCTTCCATGCACTCTCCGATGAGTACGCCGGAAGGACGCACTGGTGGACGGAAGTCGAGTGCAGACCGTTGGGCGACATCCCGTTCGGTCAGGTGGGTGCGATCTGCGCCTCGACTGTTCGCAATCACGGCGTCGCCCGGTTCAAGTGGAGGACCGCCGAGATCATTGACGACCAGTACATACGCTTCGAGTACCTCGACGGCGACATCGAGGGGTACGCCGATGTGAGATTCGAGCCGGTAGGCGACAAGACGCGCGTGGAGTATCGCTGGAGGGTCAAGACGCGAGGGAAGGCCAGCATCCTAGGACCGCTGCTCAACATCAAGAAGCGTCACTCGGAAGTTATGCGGTCCGGATTCCGCAGACTCAATGAACAGTTGGCGTCCGATTCGACCCGCGGAGCCCTAGGTCCATAG
Source organism: uncultured Actinomycetes bacterium (assembly GCA_963817405.1). Lineage (GTDB taxonomy): Bacteria > Actinomycetota > Coriobacteriia > Anaerosomatales > Anaerosomataceae > CAWFNW01. The sequence goes on along the minus strand of CAWFNW010000001.1, from coordinate 314,354 downwards.
GGTAGCGCTGGAAGTGCCGGGGTCATCTCGATGCGCTGATGGACGGACGCCGTCCCGGCCCTTCGGCAAGACGGAATGTCGTACCGTGCCGTATCGTGGTGTCGGTAGCTACGTTGTCCTAACGCCGGGGGTACTCACGTGGATACACGAACATCGATCAGTCCTGATGGGACCGTCTGTCCCTTGCCGAACGAAGAGGACTACCCGGCGGAGCTGGCCCGGATCGAAGCCCTCGTCGAGCAGGCGAAGAACCGAGGTCAGGAGATCGTCGTCGTCATGGGCCTCGGGTTTGTCGGTGCCGTCATGGCCGCGATCGTTGCGGACACCACTGATGACGACGGACGGCCGACGAAGTTCGTGATCGGCATGCAGCGCCCCAGCACGCGTAGCTATTGGAAGATCCCCGTGCTGAATCAGGGGATCTCGCCGGTCAAGGCGGAGGATCCCGAGGTCGATCCGATGATCGCCCGGTGCGTGCTCGACAAGAAGACCTTCGTCGCGACCTACGTCTACGACGTCCTCGGCTTCGCCGACTGCGTGATCGTCGACGTCCAGCTCGACTACGCGAAGAACGAACTCGGCAATGTGCGCAACGGTTCGGTGGAGATGAAGGCGCTCGAAGAGTCCTTCCAGATCATCGCGCAGCGCATCAAGCCGGAGTGCATGGTCCTCATCGAGACGACCGTCGCTCCCGGCACCACGGAGCACGTTGCCCTGCCCGCGATGCGCGAGATCTTCCGCGAGCGGGGAATCGAGAGCGAGCCCCTCCTCGCACACAGTTACGAGCGGGTGATGCCCGGTCGTGACTACGTTGCCTCAATCCGGGACTTCTGGCGCGTGTGCTCGGGGGTCAACGAAGAGGCGAGGGGCAGGGTTGTTAAGTTCCTCAATGAGGTCCTGAACACAGAGGAATTTCCCCTGACCGTTCTCGACAGACCTATCGAGTCCGAGACGGCCAAGGTCATGGAGAACAGCTACCGGGCGACCATCCTCGCCTTCGTCGACGAATGGAGCTTCTTCGCCGAGCGGAACGGCGTCGATATCACCAAAGTGATCAGGGCGATCAGGATGAGGCCGACCCACAGCAACATCATGTTCCCCGGTCCGGGCATCGGCGGCTACTGCCTGCCCAAGGACGGCGGGCTGGGTATCTGGGGCAGCAAGCACATCCTCGGCTGCGAGGATGATGCCTTCAAGATCACCCCGCTTGCCATCGACATCAACGACACACGATCCCTCCACGCGGCGGAGCTCGTCGCAGACGCCCTACAGGAGATGGGCGTCCCCGTCGCGGGCGCGAACGTGGTGCTCCTCGGCGCCTCGTATCGTGAGGACGTGGGCGACACCCGCTACAGCGGTTCCGAGATCATCGTCCGCAAGCTCACCGAGATGGGGGCGGAGCTGAGCGTCCACGACCCTTACGTCGAGCGCTGGTGGGAGTTCGAGAGCCAGGACGAGTACCCCGCCCACAGCAAGGCCGTCTTCTTCAAGAACCAGGAGCAGCTGAAGTGGCTGCAGGTCATCAAGGACCTCGATGAGGCGCTCGCGGGTACACAAGCCCTCGTGTTCGCGGTCCGTCACAAGGAGTACCTGGACCTCGACCCTGACGCGATCGTCGAGCGGGCCGGTGGGCCCATCGCGGTCATCGACTGCTTCGGGATCCTCGATGACGCGAAGATTCGCCGCTATCTCGAACTCGGCTGCGAGGTGAACGGGCTCGGCCGCGGTCACATACCTGGGATCAAGGATCAGATGACCCGAGAGCGAGAGCTGTAGCGCGGGGGACCGCCTCCATACAGCTCGGCGTCCTCAAGTGGGGAATGTACACAGAGAGCCGAGACGAGTCGGGAGGCTGGGATGCCCTCATCGATCGACACGGTCATCATCGGCGGGGGACAGGCCGGTCTTTCCACGAGCTATCACCTTGCGGAGCGCGGCTGCGAACACCTCGTCCTCGAGCAGGCGGCGCTGCCAGGAAGTGCGTGGCGCGATGGCCGCTGGGACTCGTTCACGCTGGTCACGCCCAACTGGTCGTTTCGCCTGCCCGGTTCCGAGTATCAGGGCGCTGCACCGTCCGGTTTCATGCCCCGGGACGAGATCGTCGCCACATTCCAGCACTACGTGAAGCGCTTCGATCTCCCCGTGCAGTACGGGACGCGGGTGACGTCGGTCGAGTGGGCAGGTGAGCGCGAGGGCTACGCGGTGACGGCGCTCAACACCAGATTCAGCGCGCGAAACGTGGTGGTTGCCACCGGTCCCTTCCAAGCGCCCAAGGTGCCCGCGTTCAGCTCCGACGTTTCCGGGACGGTCACGCAGGTCCACTCGAGCCAGTACCGCAATCCGGACTCGATACCCGAAGGCGCTGTTCTCGTTGTCGGCAGTGCGCAGTCTGGCTGCCAGATCGCTGACGAGTTGTACCGAAGGGGACGCAAGGTCTACCTGTGCGTTGGCAGTGCCGGGCGAGTCCCGCGCCGCTACCGCGGGAAGGATATCGTCGACTGGATGAACCTGCGGGGGCTCTTCGACCTGACCGTGGACAGCCTGCCAACGCGCCGGGCCAGGTACGCGGCCAATCCGCATGTGACCGGTCGGGATGGTGGCCGCACGCTCAATCTTCACCAATTCGCGCGGGATGGGGTCGTGCTGCTGGGTCATTTGATCGGCGCCGACGAGGACACGCTTCGACTCGCGCCGGACCTCCACGCCAGTCTGGCGAAGGTCGACGCATTCGAGGCCGAGATGGTGGATATGGTTGACGCGTACATCGCGGAGAAGTCGCTGGATGCGCCGGTCGAGTCGTTGCCACAGCTTGACGATGGCTATCGCGCTGAGGAAATCACCGAGGTGCGCCTTCGGGCTGCCGGCATCAAGACGATCATCTGGGCGATGGGGTACTCCGCCGACTACCGCTTCGTGAAGCTCCCGATCTTCGACGACGACGGATACCCGCAGCAGGAACGTGGCGTGACCGCCCAGCGCGGTCTGTACTTCATCGGTCTCCCATGGATGCACACCCGGAAATCGAGCCTGCTTATGGGTGTCGGGGAGGATGCTGCGTATCTTGCATCGTCGATCGCCGGTGACGGGTGACCGACGGTACTCCCGACCGTGCGGGTGGTAGACTCGGCACGTGATTATCACCGTCGACCACATCACCAAGAGCATCGGAGAACGCGTCCTGTTCAAGGACGCGTTCCTTCGCGTGGGTGCGCGGGACCGGATCGCTCTCGTCGGGCCGAACGGTGCCGGCAAGACGACGCTCTTGGAGATCATCGCCGGCGAGCAGGGTGCCGACGCGGGTCAGGTGCTGAAGGCGCGGGACGCGGTCGTCGGCTACCTGCGCCAAGAGGCCATCGAGATGGCCGGCCGGACCGTGCTTCAAGAGGCGATGTCCGTGGCAGCCGAGGTCACCTCTGTCGAGCATCGGCTTCGTGTCTTGGAGGAGGATCTTGAGGCCGAGCCGGAGGGGGAGTCCGCTGCTATCCTGCTTACCGAGTACGGTCGGCTGAGGGACCGCTTCGAGCAGCTCGGCGGGTACACGCTCGAGCCGAATGTGAAGGCGGTGCTGACCGGCCTCGGCTTCCAGGAGCGCGACCTGAACCGGGACTGCGCAGAGTTCTCAGGCGGGTGGCTGATGCGGATCGCGCTCGCCAAGCTGCTGGTGCAGCAGCCCGACGTGCTGCTTCTGGACGAACCCACCAACCACTTGGACCTCGAATCCGTGACGTGGCTCGAGTCGTTCCTGCGTGGCTACGACGGCGGCATCGTGCTTGTCAGCCACGACCGCGCATTCATCGACGGGCTGGTCGACCACGTCGCTGAGATCGACCTAAGGAAGCTCTCGGTCTACAAGGGCTCGTACTCGGACTTCGTGAAGCAGAAGGAGCTCGCGCTGGAGCAGCTGAAGGCTGCGTACGATGCCCAGCAGCGGGAGATCGCGCATATGGAGGCGTTCGTCGAGCGGTTCCGGTACAAGAACACCAAGTCGCGGCAGGCGCAAGAGCGCTTGAAGCGGCTGGAGAAGATGGAGCGGATCGAGCTTCCCGAGGCCCGCAAGACGGTGAAGTTTCGTTTTCCGCAGCCCGAGCGGACCGGCGAGGAAGTCGTCCGCCTGACCGGCGTTCGCAAAGCCTTCGGCGAGCTCGTCGTGTACGACAGACTCGATCTCGCGCTGTGGCGCGGCGACAAGGTGGCACTCGTCGGTCCGAATGGCGCGGGGAAGTCGACGCTCCTGAAGATGCTCGCGGGGGCGCTTTCGCCCGACGCCGGTGAACGGCGCCTCGGACAGAACGTGGACGTCGCGTACTTTGCGCAGCATCAGCTCGAGGCGCTCACGCTCACGCGTACGGTGCTGGAAGAACTCGGCTCTGCGGCTCCGGGGTGGACCCCCGAGGAGTGCCGCCGGTTGCTGGGGGCGTTCCTGTTCCACGGGGACGACGTCCAGAAGAAGGTCCGCGTGTTGTCGGGAGGGGAGCGTGCCCGCCTGGCGCTCGCGAAGCTCCTCGTGGCCCCCGCGCCCTTCATCTGCCTTGACGAGCCGACCAACCACCTGGACATCGCGTCAAGCGACATACTCGAGCAGGCGCTCCGATCCTACACAGGCACGCTTGCGCTCATCACGCACGACCGCCACCTGATCCGCTCGGTCGCCAACAAGGTGATCGAGGTTAAGGACGGCGGTATCCGCGTGTTCGAAGGCGACTATGACTACTACCTCTACAAGCGTGACGCCCTCGACGGCCCGACTGCCGGCAACGGCGCGACGACGCGTCGGCCCGCGGGAGCGCCCGGTCCGAAGCAGGGGAGCGCCCAGACTCCGTCATCAGGCCCGCTCGGCGTGGATGACGCCGCCACCACCGAGCAGCCATCCGCGCCGAAGACTCGCGATCAGAAGCGGGCGGAGGCGGACTCGCGCAATCGCGCGTACCGGGAGACGAAAGACCTGAAGCGCAAGATGACAGCGGCGGAGCGAGAACTGGCGCGCGCAACGGCCCGTCACGATGAGCTGCTCGCAGTTCTCGCGGACCCATCCGTGTATGAGGACCGTGACCGGTTCTTTGCCACGATGGAGGAGTTCAACTCGCTGAAGGCGCGGATTCCGAAGCTCGAGACCACGTGGGTAGAGCTTGCGGAGGCGCTGGAGACCGCAGAGAGCACTTTGTAACTACGGTTTACAAGCGTTGCAACGCTCTGCTATAACCGCTTCCAAGACACCGGGAAGGGGTGAGCGCCGCCAGTGCCTGACGCGACCGCTGAATACGTCCTGTTCGCGCTTGGGCTGGCTGCCGGTCCGGTCCTCTTCCTGGGGGGCCTGATCTTCCTCAACGGGCTCCTTGCGCCCAAGAACTCTACACCCGCGAAGCTCGAGAACTACGAGTGCGGCATCCCGCAGGCGGGCTCCCCGTGGTCGCCCGTCAACGTCCGTTTCTTCCGAGTGGCACTCCTGTTCGTGCTCTTCGACGCCGAGGCCGTGCTGCTCTTTGCGGTGGCGCCGGCCCTTCGAGGCTCGCTCATCGGACTGGTCGAGTTCGCCGCGTTCACCGCGCTGCTCGCGCTCGGTCTCGTCTACGCCTGGCGCAAAGGGGCGCTCGAGTGGCCGTCGTAGACGAACTCGGCGCGCTTCTGGAGCGGACGCCCGGCGGCGGCATCATCCTTACCTCGCTGGATGCGCTGATGGGCTGGTCGCGCGGCAAGTCGCTCTGGATGATGCCGATGGGAACGGCGTGCTGTGCGATGGAGCTCATCTCGGCGTCGTTCTCGCGTTTCGACTTCGACCGGCACGGCAGCATCCCGCGGCCCGATCCGCGGCACACAGACGTCATGGTCGTCGCCGGCACGATCTGCGACAAGATGGCACCGGCGGTGAAGCTTCTCTACGAGCAGATGCCGGATCCCAAGTGGGTCATCGCCATGGGTAACTGCGCCGTCTCCGGCGGGATCTTCCGGTACGACACGTACTCAGTCATTCAGGGGGTCGACCAGCTGATTCCGGTGGACGTGTACATCACGGGCTGTCCCCCTCGACCCGAGGCGCTGCAGGACGCCGTGTTGCAGCTGCGGGACCTGGTGCGGGCCCGCAGTATCGCGCCGGGCGGCACGCGCGCGGTGAAGGGTGTCACGCTGCCCTCAATCGAGGAGCCGCGCGCGGGCGAGGCGACCGTCGACTCTGCTGATGTTCCGGAGGGTGGCGAGCAGTCGTGACGATCGACGAGCTGCGGGACCACCTCTGCGCGACATACCCCGACCTGTGCCCGCTCTTCTCCGTGGAGTTCGGGGATGGCGTGCTCGTCGTGCAGCCCGAGCGCCTGCACGACGCCGCAGCAGACCTCAAGAACCTCGGTTTCGACCTGCTCGGCCTCCTCACGGCCGTCGACTACGGCGCCACGTTCGAGCTTGTGTACCGGATCCGCGCCCGAGAGATGCACGCCGGCATTCTCCTCAAGACGCGCGTGGCGCGTGAGAACCCAATCGTCCGCTCGGTCGTAGACCTGTGGCCCGCTGCCAATTGGCACGAACGCGAGGCGTTCGACCTGATGGGGATCCGTTTCGAGGGCCACCCCGACCTGCGGCGCATCCTCCTTGCCGATGACTGGGTGGGGCATCCGCTCCGCAAGGACTACGTCGACGCTCGCATGATGCGCCGTCCCGACTACATCTGAGGGGGTGTGACGTGACTGAAGAGCTCGTTGTGAATGTCGGCCCGTCGCACCCTTCCACGCACGGCGTCTGTCGCGTGATCGTGCACTTGGACGGCGAGGTCGTCACCTCGGCTGAGCCGGTCATCGGTCACCTTCACCGCGGCATCGAGAAGATGGCCGAGAACCGGACGTACGTCCAGGTCGTCCCGCTGACCGATCGACTCGACTACGTGGGCAGCATGTACGCGAACTGGGCGTACTGCCGAGCGGTTGAGCGCCTTGCCGGTATTCGCGTTCCCGAGCGTGCGGAGTTCATCCGGGTGATCGTCTGCGAGCTCCAGCGCATCGCGAGTCACATGATGGGCATCGGTTCCACCGGCGCCGATACCGGGGCGTTCACCGCGTTCATGTACGCGTTCGCCCAGCGCGAACCGGTTGTCGACCTGTTCGAGGCGCTGAGTGGTTCCAGGCTGACCTACAACTACGTTCGACCGGGCGGCGTTGCCGCCGACCTCCCCGAGGGGTGGATCGAACAGTGCCGGGCCTTCATTGCCCAGCACCCGGCGTCCATGCTCGAGCTCGACCGATTGCTGTTCGGCAACGTGATCGCGCGCGCTCGGCTGAAAGGCATCGGCGTGCTCGACCCGACCGACGCGGTCGCATGGGGCGCTACCGGACCGACGGCGCGTGGCTCGGGCGTTTCGTGGGACCTGCGAAGGGACGATCCATACTCGGTCTATCCGCTCTTTGACTTCGACGTGCCGCTGGGCGAGAACGGCGACTGCTACGACCGCGCACGCGTGCGTTTGTGGGAGTGCGTGGAGAGTTGCCGGATCATCGGGCAGGCGCTCGATGCGATCGAGCCCGGGCCGGTGCGTGCCGAGGGTCTGCCCCGCTTGCTCGCGCCACGGGCCGGGGATGCGTACGACCACATCGAGAGCGCACGCGGGTCGCTCGGCGTGTACCTCGTGTCCGACGGGTCGGTGCGCCCGTACCGCATGAAGGTGCGCTCTCCCGCGTTCTCCAACCTCGCACTTCTTCCGATGCTCGCGAAGGGGCACACGCTCTCCGACCTCGTTGTCATCCTTGGTTCACTCGACCCGGTCTTCGGGGAGGTGGACCGGTGAGCTTCCTCATGGGTCTCGTCTGGGGCATCGCGGGCATGTCGCTCATCGCCGGCGGCGCCATCTTCGGCGTGTGGTGGGAGCGCAAGGTCTCGGCGCGCATCCAGCTTCGGTACGGGCCGCAGCAGGTCGGGCCTGCAGGCTCGCTGCAGATGATCGCCGACGTGCCTAAGCTGCTCTTCAAGGAAGACATCATCCCCGCGCAGGCGGACAAGCCGCTCTTCCGCTACGCGCCGCTGTTCGTGTTCGCACCGGTCGCGACCTCGCTCGTCGTCATTCCGTTCGCGACCGGATGGGCTCCCTTAGACATGCGCGTCGGCATCCTGTTCTTCCTCGCGGTGCCCTCAATCGAGGTCATCGCGATCATGCTGGCGGCCTGGGCCTCTCACAACACGTTCTCCACCATCGGGGGTCTACGCGCGGCCGCGCAGATGATCTCCTACGAGGTGCCGCGGTCGCTCGCCGTGCTGTCGGTCGTCGTGCTGGCGGGTTCACTCCGCCCGCTTCAGGTTCTCGACGCGTTCGCCTGGTGGTGGATACCGCTCATGGCGGTCGGTTTCGTGGTGTACTTCATCGCCTCGATCGCCGAGATGAACCGTGGACCGTTCGACCTTCCCGAGGCCGAGTCCGAGCTGGTGGCGGGCTACTTCGCCGACTACTCGGCCATGCGGTGGGCGGCGTTCATGATGACCGAGTACGGGTCGATGATCGCGGCGAGCCTCTTCGGGGCCGTCGTGTTCCTCGGCGGGGGCTGGCCGTTCGTCGGCGTAGCCGGGGTCGTGATGCTCATCGTCAAGACGGTCGTGCTCATCAGCGCCGTCATGTGGGTCAAGTGGACGTTCCCGCGCCTGCGTGCTGACCAGCTAATGGCGTTCGGTTGGAAGATTCTCACGCCGGCGGCGCTCCTGCAGCTCGTCCTTGTCGGGGCGGTGATCGCGTGGCTGTAACGCCCGAGGGGATCCGCACGCCGACAAGCGTCTCGAACGAGTACCCGAGCGGGTTCGCCGGTTTCGTAGCGCAGGCCCGCTCGCTTCTGACCGGACTTGGCATTACCGGGCGGAAGAGCGCCACCAAGCCGCTCACGGTGCGGTACCCGGCAGAGAAGCTCACGGTAAGCCCGCGCTGGCGCGGGGCGCTCAGGCTGCGCGGCGTGCTTGGGCGCGACGAGATCACGCTCATCCACGATGAACCGCCCGTCTACAACGGACGCATCGAAGACCTCTACCGGGCAGAACGGCTGCCACCGTGCGTGGGTAACTGCCCGGCCAACGTCGATGCCCGCGGCCAGCAGTTCCTCATCGCCGACGATCGCGTGCCGGAGGCCTACGAACTTGTCCGGCAGCGGAACATCCTTCCCGGGGTGCTCGGGCGTATCTGTCACCATCCGTGCGAGAGCGCATGCCGCCGGAACTACTACGACGAGCCGATCGCAATCCGCCCGCTCCACCGGTTCGCGTACGAGGAGTACCAACGGGTGCGATCCGAGCGCCTGACGAGGCTGCCAGTGACCCAGGAGAAGCGGGTGGCCATCGTCGGGTCGGGGCCGTCGGGTCTTTCGGCGGCGCTCGACCTCATGCGGCTCGGCTACTCTGTCACGATGTTCGAACGCGACGAGCATCCGGGAGGCGCGCTCAGTACCGGCGTGCCGGCGTACCGCCTTCCGCGCGACGTGCTCTATGGCGAGATCGATGACCTCGTGACGATGGGGCTCGACCTAAAGTGCGGCGTCGAAGTCGGCCGGCAGATGCCGCTGGGGAAGATCATCGCCGGCCATGACGCCGTCTTGCTGGCGGTGGGGCTCCAGCAAAGTCGCATGTTGCCGATTCCGGGCGTCGACGCGCAGGGAGTCACAGGCGCGCTCGAGTTCCTCCGGGCCGCGAACGCGGGGCATGAGACGGGCGCTCGGGGTAAGCGGGTGCTCGTGGTCGGCGGCGGCAACGTTGCCGTCGACGTCGCGCGGTGCGCGCTTCGGACCGGGGCGAGCGACGTGCGCCTGGCGTCGTTGGAGTCCACTGAGGAGCTTCCCGCGCACCCGTGGGAGATCGAAGAGGCGCTCGACGAAGGCGTCATCGCGACATGCTCGGTCGGTCCCGAAGAGGTGCAGGTCGAGGACGGCAAGGTCGTCGGCCTCAGGATGCGCGAGTGCCTGTCGGTGTTCGACGAGACCGGTCGCTTCTCGCCGAAGTTCGGGGAGAACCTGACCGACTTCGCCTGCGACCAGCTGGTGCTCGCCATCGGGCAGGCGCCGAAGCTCGACACCCTCATCGGAGGAACCGAGCTCCTCGTGTCGGGCAGGGGACTCCTCGTCGTCGACGGCACGTACCTCACGACGTCGGTCGACGGGGTCTTCGCGTGCGGCGAGACGGTGACCGGCCCCGGAAGCGCCATCGCCTCCATCGCGACCGGCCACGAGGCCGCGACCTCGATCCATCGCTACCTGCAGGGGGAGTCCATCCAAGGGGATCGGGTGCCTCGCCCGGTACCCGTCTACGACAAGTACGCCAAGGCGGACGTTAGCGGGGTCGAGTTGAACCGCCGCCGCGCTGAGATGCCGTTCTCTCGCCCGGAGGAACGCGCGACCGACTTCCGGCCCGTGGAGCTCGGCTTCACGCGGCAGGAGTCGATGGCCGAGGCCACTCGCTGCCTCCGTTGCCAGTCGGAGGTGTGCGTGGGGTGCACGTTCTGCGCGCGGACCTGCCCTGACTACGCGATTCAAGTCGAGCGTGTCGACACGCCGGGCGCGCGGTGCCTGACGCGCTACGACCTCGACCTGACACTCTGCGCGTTCTGCGGTCTGTGCGCCGAGCAGTGCCCCACGAACGCCCTGACGCATACCGGCCAGTACGAGCTCTCGTTCCTGCACCGTGACCTCACGCTCTTCGACAAGGGCGAGATGCTTCGGCCGCCCGAGGGCACGCGTGCCACCGGGCGCGACGGCATCCTGCCGCCGGGATGTCCGGTGCCGCCGTCGAGGGAGGTGTCCGATGGGCGCTGATGCCGCTGCACTCGCTGCCATCTCGGCCCTCATGCTCGGGGGAGCTCTGGGTGTGGTGCTCGTGCGCGACGTCATGAGGCTTGTCGTGGCGCTCGGCGTGTTCCTGCTTGGCGTTGCCGGTCTATACCTCTACGAAGGACTTGCGCTTCTTGCCACCGGGCAGGTGTTCCTGTACGTGGGCGGCGTCCTCGTCCTGCTGGTCTTCGCGGTCATGGTCGTCCACCGGACGAGCGGCGGGCGCGCAGCTGTATCGACGCGTCACGACGTCGGTTCGCTCGCGATCGCCGTGGGCGTGTCGCTGATGATCGGCCTCGGGCTTTCCGACGTAGGGCTGCCGCTGGTGCCCGAGGCAGGGTCGTCAGCTTCGGGGGGTCCTGACGCCGCCGGCGTCCTGCTCGGCGGCCGCATCGTGGTCTTCGAGCTCGCAGGCGCGCTGCTCTTGGTAGCGCTCGTTGCAGTGCTCGTCATCGTCGGCGGGAGGGATGAGCGATGATTCTCATCTGGCTCGCCGCGGCGCTCTTCGCGGCCGGGCTCTACACCGTTCTCACGCGACGCGACCTGATCGCCGTGCTGGCTGGCGTCGAACTCATGATGGGCGCAGCGTCCGCTGCGTTCGTGGCACTGTCCGCGGCGACCGGTGCCGCTCGCGGCGACACCGAGGCGGTCGGCCTGCTGCTGATCGTCATGGCCGCCGCCGAGGCAGCGGTGGGCATGGCGCTTGTCATCGCGCTTTCCCGCGCAAGCGACCGAAGCACGACCGAAGAGCTGAGCGAGGTCAAGGGATGACGGGCGCCTCGATGCTCTCGCCGTCGACCGCGGTCCTGGTGCCGCTCGCGTTGGCGCTCCTCGTAAGCGTCGGCGGGCGTCGCGTCGCTGCGTTCACGCGGTGGGTGGCCCTCGCTGGCCCGCTCGCCGTGCTCGCGACGGGTGTGAGCGCGCTTGCAGGCGGCGCCCCGGCTCCTGCGGCTTCAGGAGTGACGTCGTCCGCAGTCTCGGCCAGCTGGCCCGGCGTAACGGCGGGGCTCCTGACCGGAGCGCTCGCACTCGACTCACTCGGCGGCGTCATGCTCGTTGTGGTCGGCGTCGTGGCGACGATGGTGCTGCTCTACTCCGTGGGGTACATGGCGCACGAACAGGACGTATCGCGCTACACGTCGACGATCCTGCTCTTCTGCGCAGCGATGGGTCTGCTGGTCACGGCCACGACGTTCGTGGCGCTGCTGATCGGCTGGGAGCTCATGGGGGCGTGCTCGTACCTTCTCATCGGATTCTGGCGCGAGAGGCCGAGCGCCGCTGCGGCCGCGATGAAGGCCTTCATCACGACGCGAATCGGCGACATGGGGATTCTCGTGGCGATCGCGGTCCTCTGGCGCGCGACCGGCAGCGTGTCCATCCCCGAGACTCTCACCCGTGTGCCTGAGCTTGACGCCGGTGTCGTCACCGCGGCTGCACTGCTCCTGCTGCTCGGCGCAGTCGGGAAGTCCGCCCAGTTCCCGCTTCACGTATGGCTTCCCGACGCCATGGAAGGTCCCACGCCGGTCTCGGCGCTCATCCACGCCGCAACCATGGTGGCGGCCGGCGTCTTCCTCATGGTGCGCATGTGGCCGCTTGTGGCTGCATCTGATACCGCACTCATGGCGATGCTCGTCATCGGCGCAGTCACCGCGCTTGGCGCCGCGTGGGCGGCAACGGTCCAGAACGACATCAAGAGGGTCCTTGCATACTCAACCATCAGCCAGCTCGGCTTCATGTTTGCAGCGCTCGGCGCCGGAGCGTGGGAGGTCGCCGTCTTCCACCTGGTGACGCACGCCGCCTTCAAGGGCCTGCTCTTCCTCGGGGCGGGGAGCCTCATCCACGGTACGGGAACGCAGGATCTTCGCGAGATGGGTGGTGCGCTCAAGGCCATGCCGCTAACCGGCGCCACCTGGGTCGTCGGGGCGCTCGCACTTGCCGGCGTGCCGCCGCTCGCCGGGTTCTTCTCGAAGGACGAAGTCGTCGCGACCGTCTTCGAGCACGCGCCGATCGCGGGCGCCGTGCTCCTTGGCGCGAGCGTGCTGACCGCGTACTACGTCACGCGCGCGACCGTACTCGCGCTTCTCGGCGAGCGCCGCGGCGGGGAGGCGCACGAAAGCCCCATCACGATGACTGCGCCGCTCACCGTGCTCGCCGCCTGTGCTGCGGGACTGGGCTTCGCCGCTCGCTCGCTCGCTGAGGTCCTCGGCGCGGAGGCGCACGCGCTCGAGCCGCTCATCGTGGCAGCGTCGGTGGGCGCGGTGGTGCTCGGTGCAGGGGCGGCGGTCTTGATTGTGAGGCGGTTGGCGCGCCGTCCGGGCGTGCCGGAGTCGGGCGTGGCTGAGTGGGTGCGCTCGGGCTTCGGCATCGATGCGCTCTACGGCCGGGTCGTCGTCGGTCCGGTGCTCGCCACCGCGTCGTGGGTGGCTGACCGCTTCGACCGCCGCGTGATCGATGGCGCCATCGAGCGGACGGTGCCCGCCAGCCGTTGGCTCGGCGCTCGGATCAACGCGCTTCAGTCGGGTGAGACGGAGATCTACGCGTCGCTCGTCGGCGTCGGCTTCGTACTCCTGATGGGGCTTGTGCTGTGGCTGGGGAGGGGATGACGATGTTGCTCGCACTCACCGCATTCCTCCCGCTCGCCGCAGCGCTGGTCGTAATGCTCTTCCGATCTCGCCCGGGCCGGGCGTGCGGTATCGCGCTCATCGGCTCTCTGGCGACACTTGCGGCGGCACTACTGCTGGCGATCGAGGTCACGTCGGTAGATCCCGCGCACCTCGCATGGCAGCCCTTCGGGGCGGAGGGCGGCGCACCGCTCGCGCTCTTCGCAGATGGGCTCTCGCTGGCGTTCGTGCTGCTCACCGCAGTACTCGGTGTGGTCGCGGTACTCGTCTCGTTGCCGGGAGACGATGACGCACCCGCATTCTTCGCGCTCCTATTGGCACTTGAATCCGCGGTCATGACCGTGTTCCTGGCAGGCGACCTGGTGCTCTTCTACGTGGCGTGGGAAGCCGTCCTCATCCCGATGTTCTTCCTGATCGGGCGCTTTGGACACGAGAACCGCCGCCACGCCGCGATGAAGTTCTTCATCTACACGTTCGCCGCCTCGGCACCGATGCTCGTCGGAATCATCAGCGCGATCGCTGGCGACTGGCACGAGCGCGCTCGGTCCCGACGTGGCGGCGGTGCCAGCAGCCTCGCAGACGCTCGTGTTCTGGCTGCTCGCGATCGGCATGCTGGTGAAGCTCCCCGTCTGGCCGCTCCATACCTGGCTCCCGGACGCTCACGTTGAAGCGCCGACCGCAGGGTCGATCATGCTCGCCGGCGTGCTCCTGAAGATGGGCGGATATGGCCTGCTGCGGGTGGCGCTGCCGATCGCCCCTGAGGCGTTCGTTGCTGCTGCGCCCGTGCTCGGTGCAGTGGGCATCGTCGGCATCGTCTATGGGGGTCTCGTCGCACTCGGTCAGCGGGACCTGAAGCGCCTCGTCGCGTACTCGTCGATCGCCCATATGGGGTTCGTCGTGCTTGGCATCGCATCGCGCGGAGCCGAGGGGCTTCAGGGCGCTGTCTTGGCGATGGTGAGTCACGGGCTCGTCGCGGGCATGCTCTTCCTTCTCGTCGGTTCGCTTGACGAGCGCACGCACACGCGGAATCTGGACGAGCTCGGTGGGCTGGCGGGTGTGCTTCCGCGGTGGACCGGCGCGCTCGTCTTTGGGGCGCTTGCGAGCCTGGGGCTCCCCGGGCTCTCGGGATTCCCCGGCGAGTTCCTCGTCGTTCTTGGCGGTTTCGCCTCGTTCGCTTGGTGGATGCTGCCTGTTGTGCTCGGGATGCTCTTCGCTGCGGCCTACAACCTGAAAGCCGTTCGCGAGTCGGCGTTCGGCCCGGCAGACAGTCGCTGGAGCGGGCTTCGTGACCTAGGCGCCCGAGAGATGCTCGCCCTCGCGCCGCTGGCGATCGGCATCGTGGCTCTCGGCGTCGTGCCGGGGCTGGTTCAGGACCTCGTCGATCCCGTCCTCGCGCCACTCGTGACGCTCATCGGAGGTGGGTCGTGATGGGGGCCTGGGTGACGGATGCACTCGCCTGGGCGGCGCCCGTGCTCCTGTTGGAGTGGCCCGCGTTCGCGCTCGCCGCGGTTGGGGCCTTGGCAGCGCTCCTACTGGACATGGGACGCCTCCGCCGAGTGGCGCCTGCGGCAGCGGCGGTTCTCCTCGTCGCTGCAGGTCTCGTAACATACGCCCGCGCTCTGCTGCCTGAGGCCGCCGGCGGGGGAGTCGGCTCGTTTCAGGAGATCGTCTTCGTCGGTGGCGGGTTTGCCGGTCTCGCGGCTGTGGTGTACGTCGTGGGTGCCCTCGCATGCGCAACCGGCCTCGAAAGTGTGCCGCATGGGCGTCGGCCGGGCGTCGCCGCGCTGATCGCTGTCGCAGCGGCCGCCTCACAGGTGCTCATGGGTGCTGCGGACATGGTCGTCCTCCTTGTCGCGCTCGAGATCGTCGCCGCTGCCGGTTACGCACTGGTCGCGTCGGCTGCGTCGAACCGCTCCCAAGAGTCGGCGACACGCTACTTCGTTCAAGGCGGCGTGGCGACCGGTCTCCTGGTCTTCGCCCTCGCAGTACTGAGTGGCGCTCACGGGGGAGTGACGTCGTTCGTGGCTATTGCCGAGTTGCTGAGTGGCGAGACGCCGCGGTTCGCGGTGCTCGGAGTCCTCCTATTGGTGAGCGGCTTGGCCTTCAAGAGCGGGGCGTTCCCCTTCCACTCGTGGGTGCCGGATGCATACGAGACCACTCCTCCGGGGGCTGCTTCGTTCCTTGCAGCGGGGCCCAAGGCGGCGGCGCTCGGCGCGCTCGTCGTAACCATGGCCGTCTTCGGCGGTGCCGAGCAGCTCGCCTCGCTGTCCTCAGCGTACGTCGTGATCGCACTCGGTTCCCTTCTCGTGGGTACGTTCGGAGCGCTCCGGCAACGATCATTCGCGCGCATGCTGGGCTACTCGGCGGTGGCGCAGGTGGGCTACGCGGTAATCGGTCTTGTCGGTGATCCCGGTGTGGTCCCGCTCTTCGCCGCAACATACGCGCTGGGCGTCGCCGCCGCGTTCGTGTCCGCCGAGGCGATCGGTCGCCTTGAGGGCTGTTGGGACGGCAGCATCGCCGGGCTCGCTGGGCTCTCAACGCGTTCGAGGGTGCTGGCGACCACGCTCGCCATCTCGATGCTGTCGCTCACCGGGATTCCGCTGACCGCCGGATTCGTCGGGAAACTCTTCGTGTTCCTCCGGGCGATCGACGCCGGCTGGACGTGGCTCGCGCTCGCCGGCGCCGTCGCGTCGGTCGTCTCGTTCGGCTACTACGGGGCCGTCATCAAGTCCGTCTTCTTCGGGGAGACGACGGAACGGGGACTCCCGAAGGCGGATGCCGATCAGGGCGGCCAACCTTCCCGGCGTGCGCTCCTGCCGGCGGTGGCAGCGGCCGGCCTCGTGGCGGTACTCGGAATCGTTCCGCTCGCGAGCGGTTTCGGTGGCGTTCTGAGGGTGTTCGGCCTCTAGTCGAGTCTTGGGCGGGCAGCCTTGCGCTGCCTGAATCCATCATCTAGAATCCTCTATGAGTTGCTTCGGCAACCCCTTACCCCTGAGCCTCAAGGTGCCGGCCTTGAGGCTCCCCCTTTTCTCGGGGTCATTCGTCACAGTGCCGCCCGCTTGTCAGGCGTGACGCCTTGCGTTCTCAAGGGCCTGCTCCCAGGGGCCGATACCTTGAGCATGATGATCTCTGACGAGCAGGTACGGCGAGTCGCCGAGCTCCTGCAGAACACAGGCGAATACCCCGCATGCGACGCGAATCCGGACACGGAGTGCGCGTCGTGTGAGCTGATGACCAGCGTGCGCCGCGTGATCGAGCTCATGCCCGATGTGCGCGCCGACCGAGTCGAAGCCGCCCGGGAGCTGCTGGCAACCGCGTTCCCGGACAGCGATGACGTGGCAACGAAGCTTCTCGGCCGCGTGCTCTCCGACTCGATCCGCTAGCCGGACAGCCCTCATCAGGCTCGGTCCCTCTTCTGCTACCATCGGGAGCACGTACGCACTGCGTACTGTCCTGGCGGAAGGGTCCCACGATGCGCTCGAATCCCATCAGGACGGCTGTCACAGTCCTGACGGACGTGCTCTTCGTATGGGCCGCCGCGGTCGCGGCGTCCATGGTGATCAGATTCTTCGGCGTTCTTGCCGCAAACCCCGCCGCGTCGTCGTTCATGCGCTTCGCTGAGCGTCTCGTGTTTCCCATCGATGCCCGCGTGGTGGCAACACCCTATGGCGGTTCGTTCGAGGTCGCTGCCGCGTACACCGTTGTGATCCTGCTGGCGTCCGAGTGGCTGCTGAGTGTCGTTCATCGCCGCGTTCGAACCCACGGCACGACCACGTGATCATATGCAACACCTGCTGGGCGGGTATGAAGAGGTCGTACTGGGACCGCGTTCGACGGAAGGGGTAGGAATGGCCGTCCAATCCGCTCGGGAGCCACGGGCCATCGTGCTCGTGCTTGACAGCGTTGGAGTCGGCGCGCTGCCGGATGCGGCGGACTACGGTGACGAGAGCTCGAACACGCTCTCAAACACCTCGTATGCAGTCGGTGGGCTTGAGATGCCCGTCCTCGGCTCGATGGGGCTCGGGAACATCACCGATGTCCTTGGCGTGCCCCCGGTCGACGCGCCGACGGCGTCATGGGGCAGGAATGCGGAGTCGTCGGCGGGGAAGGACACCACGACCGGCCACTGGGAGATGATGGGCCTGGTCCTTCAGCAGGCGTTTCCCACGTATCCGAATGGGTTTCCGCCCGAGGTGATGGATGAGTTCAGCCGTCTGACCGGCCTCGGCTGGCTCGGCAACTACCCGGCAAGCGGGACCACGATCATCCAGGACCTTGGCGCCGAGCACGTGGCGACCGGGAAGCCGATCGTCTACACCTCCGCAGACTCGGTCTTCCAAATCGCCGCACACGAGGAGGCGTTCGGCCTGGAGCGCCTCTACGAGATCTCCGAGATCTCGCGCAAGATGCTTGTCGGGGAGCACTGCGTCGGGCGTGTCATCGCGAGGCCGTTCGTGGGACCTGATGCCAGCGGCCAGTACGTGCGAACGCACCGCCGCCGCGACTTTGCGGTGAAGCCCTTCGAGCCGACCGTGCTGGATCTTCTGCAAGATGCCGGTGTCCCGGTCCTCGGTGTTGGCAAGATCGGCGATATCTTCGCGTGGCAGGCCGTCACCTCGTCGCCGCACGTGACGGACAACATGGACGGGTTCAGCAAGCTTCTCGACGAGGTGCGCCGGCCCGAACAGGGCTTCGTCTTCTGCAACCTGGTCGACTTCGACATGCTGTGGGGCCACCGCAACGACGCCGAGTCCTACGCGCGGGGTCTGGAGGCCGTGGACAGCCGTATGAACGAACTGCTCGACGCGATGGTCGACGGCGACCTGCTGATCGTGACGGCGGATCACGGGTGCGACCCGACGACGCCGTCGAGCGACCATAGCCGCGAGTACGCGCCGCTCATCGCGAAGGTAAAGGGCGTTGAGGCGGGCGTCGATTTGGGCGTGCGTACGACGTTCAGCGACGTCGGAGAGACGGTGCTCGACTTCTACGGACTCGCGAACCGCTGCGGGCGGGGGACGTCATTCCTTCCGGAGGCGCGCGACGCCGGCTGAACCTCTTGATCCTGGCGTGCTCCCGGCGTGACCGGGATGCGATGAAGGGAAAGGCACTCACGTGAAGTCGATCCTTGGAGCTCATCGAGGACAAGCGGGACGGGCACCAGCACACGGACGAGGAGATCCATCACCTCGTCTCGGCGTTCGTCTCGGGCGAGATGCCCGACTACCAGATGGCTGCGTGGCTGATGGCCGCGCTCATCCGTGGGCTCGATCACGCGGAGACGGTCGCGCTGACCGCAGCGATGGCTGCCTCCGGCGAGCAGGTCGACCTCTCCTCCATCCCCGGAATCAAGGTGGACAAGCACTCAACCGGCGGCGTGGGAGACAAGATCACACTCGTCCTCGCACCGCTCGTTGCGGCGTGCGGTGTCCCGGTCGCGAAGATGTCCGGCCGCGGACTCGGCCATACCGGCGGCACGGTGGACAAGCTGGAATCGATTCCGGGATTCAACGTCGGTGCTCGACCCCGAGGCGTTCCTCGCGCAGGTCCGCGACATCGGCGTCGCGGTTATCGCGCAGAGTGGGAATGTCGACCCCGCGGACAAGAAGATGTACGCGCTCCGCGACGTGACGGGGACAGTGCCGAGCATCCCGCTCATCGTCGGCTCGATCATCAGCAAGAAGGTGGCTGGCGGGGCCGACGCGATCCTGCTCGACGTCAAGGTCGGCAGCGGCGCGTTCATGAAGACGGATGAGGAGGCGTGCGCGCTTGCGACCGAGCTCAGACAGGTCGGCGAGGCGCTGGGGCGGAAGGTCGTGTGCGTGCTTGAGCGACATGGACCAACCGCTCGGCTGCGCCGTCGGCAACGCGCTGGAGGTCCGCGAGGCGATCGACACGTTGCGCGGCCACGGGCCGGCGGACCTCACCGAGGTCTGCGTGGGTCTCGGCGCCAAGATGCTTGTTCTGGGTGGGGTTGCGACCGACGAAGAGACGGCGCGCGAGCGCTGCGCCGAGGCGATCGTGAGCGGTGAGGCGCTCGCCAAGTTCGAGGCGTGGGTCGCGGCACAGGGCGGCGACCCCGCGGTCGCCCGGAGACACGGACCTTCTCGTGATCGCGCCGCTCGCAAGAACAGTGCTCGCCGAGCAGTCAGGGTACGTCGTCGGGCTTCGACGCCGAGGGCGTCGGGCGCTCGGCGATGCTTCTCGGTGCTGGCAGAGCGACCAAGGACGATCACATCGATCTCGGAGCGGGGTTGGTGCTGCAGGTCAAGCGTGGCGACCAAGTGTCACGGGGAGACGTGCTCGCCACGCTCTACACCTCAGATGACGCTCGCTTCGTCCATGCGGAGAGCCATCTGGTGGCTTCCGTGCACATCGGGCCGGACCATCCCGGACCCCACGTACTCCTCCGCGAGGCCTGATGCCGTGAGCGCTCGACGCTCATCGCCGCCCGAAACCGTGACGCAGGTGGTGGTCGGGCACGCAAATCCGGACTTCGACGCCTACGCGGCGATGGTCGCAGCCACCAAGCTGTACGCGGGCGCGAAAGCGATCTACCTGGGCTCGCAGAACGCCAACGTCCGCGAGTTCCACAACCTCCACGAGGACTTCCTCGAGTTCGCCGACCTCAAGACGCTCGACATGAAGGCCATCACGAGCGTGGTGATGGTGGACACCCGCGATCCGGGCAGGATCGGCGAGCTCTCCTCAGTCGTCGAGCGGCCGGACGTGGACGTTGTCGTCTACGACCACCACCCGCGTGCCGAAGGCGACATCGCGGACGCGGACGATCATTCGCTCGCCGTTGGCGCGTCCACCTCGATCCTCGTCCACGAGATCCAGGATCGCGGCGTTGCCGTGACGCCACTCGAGGCGAGCGTGCTCTTGCTCGGCATCCACGAAGACACCGGGTCGCTTACGTATCTCAGTACAACGCCGTATGACGCCGAGGCTGTGGCCTTCCTGATGTCGGTCGGCGCCGACCTCGAGGTCGTCAATCAGTTCCTCGGGCGGGCACTCTCTCCCGAGCAGCGCCAGCTGCTCGACGCGCTCGTGTCCGAGCTCGAGATCTGGGACGTTCATGGTCAGCAGGTTGCCGTGGGACACGCCAGCACGGCGGAGTACGTCGACTCGGCGAGCGTGCTCGCACACTACATCTGCGAGGACCTCGGCTACCGTATCGCAATCGCGGTGATCGACATGCCTGGGCGGCTTCACGTGGTAGGGCGGAGCCGGGTGAGCGAGGTCGACATCGCCGCCGTGATCGGCAGGCTCGGCGGTGGTGGTCACCCCCAGGCTGCGTCGGCCGCGCTTCGCGACACGACGATTCCGGAGGTCCTTAAGCGACTGCGTGCCGCGCTTGAGGCTGAGGTACCCCCGCCGCTCTTGGCACGCGACATCATGACAGCGCCCGTTCGCTCGGTCACGCCCGCGATGTTGATGGGGGAGGCCGGTCGTCTGATGGCGCGCTGGGGCCATGGTGGCCTGCCCGTGCTGGAGGATGACCATCTCGTCGGTCTTGTGACGAGGAAGGACGTGGACAAGGCGGCCCGGCACGGTCTGGAGCATGCCCCCGTGAAGGGATTCATGGCGCGCGATCCGATCACGGTAGGTGAAGATGTCGACCTGGATGCGCTCCAGCGACTGCTTGTGCGCACGGGGATCGGACGCGTGCCGGTGATGCGAGACGGCGACCTGGTCGGCATCGTCACGCGCAAGGACCTTCTCCGCGCCGAGCACGGTGACGCGTATCTCGACCGGGGGATCGCGCATGAGCGTACACAAGCGGCGCGGACGTTCATGTCGTCGTTCGAGGCGCTCCTTCCGGAGCCGGTGCGCGATGCGGTGCGTGCGCTCGGTACGCTTGCATCCGAAGATGGTCTCCGCGCTCACCTCGTCGGCGGGTTCGTCCGGGATATGATGCTTGGTCGCCAGAACCTCGACGTCGACATCGTCATCGAGGGCGACGGACTCGCGTTCGCCGAGCGCGCGGCGGCCCGCTTCGGGTGGCCGGTACGTTCACACCGGCGCTTCGGAACCGCGGTTCTGGTGCTCGGCCGCGGGCTTCACGTGGACGTCACGAGCGCGCGTACCGAGTACTACACGCGGCCGGGCGCCCTGCCGACCGTCGAGCGCTCGTCACTCAGGCAGGATCTCTTCCGGCGTGACTTCTCGATCAACGCGATGGCGGCATGCATCACCCCGGAATGCTTCGGGGCGATCGCGGACCCGTTCGGCGGGCTCGACGACCTCAACCGAGGGATCGTTCGAACGCTCCACTCGTTGTCGTTCGTCGAGGACCCTACGCGAGTCCTTCGGGCCGCGCGATTCGAGGTACGGTACGGGTTCGCCATCGACAGCTCGACGGAGGCGCTCCTGCGACAGGCGGTGGACCTCGCCATGATCGACGAAGTCTCCGGTGCCAGGGTGCGCGGGGAGTTGCTCGATATCCTGGCCGAGGATCGCGTCGCTCTGATCCTCGGGCGTCTCGAGTCTCTCGGCGCGCTTCAGGCGCTGCTGCCCGAAGGGGTGGAGCCGCGGGCCGTGCTCGCGGACGTCGCGAGTGTCGTGGAGGGTGTCGTCGCGCTCGCCGGCCGTGTCACGCGCGAGCCCCGCCGCTCGGTGGCGCTCGCGGTCGCGCTCGGGGCGCTCGGGTCGCGGCCGACGGTGGAACGCTGGGCGCGTCGCCTGCGCCTGGGACGTGAGTACACGGACGCGCTGGCGCCGCTGGTGGAGCGGGGAGCCCGGCTTGGTGCGCGCCTTCGCGACCGCCGCAAGATGCGCGACAGCCGGCTCTTCTTCCTGCTGGAGCCGATGCCGACAGAGACGATCGTCTACCTCTGGTCGACCGGAGACGCACGTGCCCGCTCGCGTATCGAGCACTTCCTCGATGACCTCGCACAGATTCGACCCGAGGTCACGGGCGACGACCTCGTCGCGCTCGGACTCGAGCCCGGGCCGGGCTTCTCTGCTATTCTGTCGCAAGCCCGCGCCGACCGGCTCGATGGGCGTGCCGTCGGACGCGAAGCGGAGCTTGCCAACCTACGCCGGCTTGCCGTTCGCGTGCGTCAGGCCTGACCCAGTCATCAGAGGAGTCCCGTGTCCAGCATCTTGAACGTCCTTCTGCCGTTCCTGTTGATCATCCCGGCTATCGTCTTTCATGAGGTGGCCCACGGCTACGCGGCGCTGCTCCTGGGGGATACCACCGCGAAGGAGCGGGGCCGCCTGACGCTCAATCCGCTCAAGCACATCGACCCCTTCGGGACCGTGTTGCTGCCGCTCCTCTTGATTGCCATGTTCGGATTCGGGTTCGGCTACGCGAAGCCCGTGCCCGTGAACCCGAACCGCTTCACCGGCGACGTTCGTAAGGGGATGTTCCTCACCGGCATAGCAGGGCCAGCCGCAAACCTTGCGATGGCCGCGATCGGCGGCGTGGTCGTGCGAATCGCCGCCGTTACCGGCGGACAGACGGGTTGGCTCTTCGAGGGTGCGTACCTCTTCGCCCTTGTGAATCTCGTCCTCTTGTTTTTCAACCTCATCCCACTTCCGCCGCTGGACGGTTCACGGGTCCTGCCACTCTTCCTCTCGGACAAGGCGATGCGCACCTATGCGCAGTGGGAGCGATACGGCTTTCTGATCCTCATCGGAGTCTTGTGGATCGTGCCAAGCGTGTTCCACTTCGATCCCATCAGCACATACTTCCGCGCCACCGCGTATCCACTGCTCTCGCTGCTCACGGGCGTCTCCTGACGCCGTCTGCTGGAGTATCATTGTCCGCACCACGTCTGCTGCCTCGAGGGGGTTTTGTGAGTAGAAAGCGCGTGCTCACCGGCTACCGGCCGACCGGTCGGCTGACGCTCGGGCACTGGTTCGGCAATCTGATGAACATGCGAGCTCTGCAGGACGAGTACGACGCGTACTACTTCGTCGCCGACTGGCACGCGCTCACCAGCGACTGGCAGGACACCTCGGCGGTGCGCAAGTTCACCGAGGAGATGGTCCTCGACTGGGTTGCGGCAGGTATCGACCCCGAGAAGGCGACCATCTACCGCCAGTCCGACGTCCCTGAGGTCGCTGAGCTCACGCTCTATCTCTCGATGGCGACCCCGATGACGTGGCTCGAGCGCGTGCCATCGTACAAGGAACAGCGGGAGCAGATCACCGAGAAGGACCTGGGGAACGTCGGCTTCTTCATCTACCCGCTCATGCAGGCTGCCGATATCTGCATCGTGCGCGGCGATGTCGTGCCGGTGGGCGAGGACCAGGCGCCGCATCTGGAGCTCACGCGCGAGATCGTGCGGCGCTTCAACGGCACGTACGGCAATCTGCTCACAGAGCCTGCGGCGATCATCCCGAAGTTCGGGGCACGCGTGCCCGGGACCGACGGCCGCAAGATGTCCAAGAGTTACGGCAACGCGATCTACCTCGCCGAGTCCGAGGCCGAGACCACCGAGAAGGTCCGCAGTATGGTCACGGACCCCGCGCGAAAGCTCAAGACCGATCCGGGGAATCCCGACATCTGCCCGCTTCATCAGATCCACCAGCTGGTCGGCGATCCCGCCGAGATAGCCGAGTGGGACCGCTGCTGCCGCGCCGCCGAGTGCGGCTGCGTGGCGCACAAGAAGTCGATGGCCGAGGACCTCAACGGCTACCTGCGCAAGTTCCGGGTGGACCGCGCGACGCTCGCGTCCGACGCGAGCTACGCATGGGACATCCTCGATGAGGGAGCCGCACGCGTGCGACCGGCGATCGAGGAGCTCATGGACGCGGTACGGACATCGATGCACGTGAACCGACCCGAGGTCTAGCGGGTGGCCTACACCGTTCGGACAGACGCGTTCGAAGGCCCGTTCGACCTGCTCCTTACGCTGGTTGCCCGGCAGAAGCTGGACGTCAACGAGGTCTCGATCGCCCAGATCGCGGACCAGTATCTCGACTTCGTCGAAACCCTTCCTGACCTCGATCTCGAGGTCGCAAGTGATTTTCTGCTTGTCGCGGCCACGCTCCTGGAGCTCAAGGCCGCGAGTCTGCTGCCGCGCGAGGCCGCCCTACCCGACCTGGAGTTCGAGGACCTCTCTCCCGAGGAGGCCCGCGAGCTTCTGGTGACGCGTCTGCTTGCCTACAAGCAGTTCAAGAATGCCGCGGGCGAGCTTGCGGCACGCTACGAGTCCGAGGCGCGTATGCACGTGCGCGCAGCAGGTCTGGAGACACCCTTCCTGCGCCTCATGCCCGACTACCTCGAAGGTCTCACACTGCACGCGCTCGCGGTCACGTGCGCCGACCTCATCTACCGGCGTGAGGTCTTCATCTTGCAGGCGGAGCACATCGCAGCTGCACCGATCTCACTTGAGCTGCACGTCGAGGGCGTTTCGCGCGTCATCGCTCGGCGAAAGCGGGCGCTCTTCACCGAGCTCGTCGCGGCGAACGCATCAGCCGAAGAGATCGTGGTGACGTTCATGGCGATTCTTGAGCTGTACAAGCGCGGCGAGGTCACACTCAAGCAGGACGTACTCTTTGGCGACATCGAAGTTGCGAGCATCGTGGAAGGGAAGAAGCGTCGATGAGCACCGACTCAGGACTCCGGGGGCCGATCGAGGCGCTCCTCTTCGTCACCGATGAACCCGTCACGACGGGCCGGCTGTCTCGAATCCTTGAGGCTCCGGAAGCCGACGTCTCTGCCGCGCTGCACGCGCTCGCCGACGAGTACGCCTCCGGCAATCGCGGTATTCAGCTTCGGGAAGTCGCGGGCGGTTGGCGGCTGACGACGCATCCGGCCGTGCACGACGTGATCGAACGGTTCGTGCTTTCGTGGGACACGCGTCGCCTTTCCCAGGCGGCCTTGGAGGCTCTTGCGGTCATCGCCTACCACCAGCCGGTGTCACGTCAGGGCGTGAATGCCGTTCGCGGCGTCAACAGCGAGGCGGTCATCGCCTCACTCGCCGAGAAGGGACTCGTCCGCGAGATGGGACGCGACCGGGAGGCGGGAAACGCCATCCTCTATGGGACCACGCGCACCTTTCTCGAGAAGTTCGGCCTCAAGGACCTCTCCGAGCTTCCACCACTTGAGGAGTTCGCGCCGGAGCCCGACACCGAACGCGCCATCCGCGAGCGGCTGAATGCGCTTGAGAGCCCGCTCTTCAGTGACGAGGACGACGAAGGTGACAGCAGCGGACCCGCCGAAGATGCCGAGTGAGCCCGAGCGTCTGCAGCGCTATCTGGCCCGAGCAGGCGTTGCGTCGCGTCGCGCGGCGGAGCGCCTGATCGCCGAGGGTCGCGTCCGCGTGAACGGCGTCGTGGTCGCGGAGATGGGTGCCAAGGTCCGAAGTGGCGTCGACGTCGTCGAGGTGAACGGCGCTCGCGTCGCGGCGCGCGAAGGTGCGCACGCGTACTACGCCCTCAACAAGCCCGCCGGGTACCTGACGACGCTCGCAGATCCCCAAGGTCGACCCACGATCGTCGACCTCATGCCGAAAGGGGCGCCGCGCCTGTTCGCTGTCGGCAGACTCGACGCCGACACGACGGGTCTGCTCATCCTCACCGACGACGGTGACCTTGCGCACCGGCTCATGCATCCCGCGTTCCACGTGCCCAAGACGTATCACGCCACCGTCGCCCACGTGCCGAGCGAGACCGTCCTTGACGAGCTACGTTCGGGGGTTGAATTGGACGATGGGAAGACTGCACCTGCCGAGGCAGCCGTGATCGGCTGCGATGCCGCCTCCTGTGTCGTCGCGCTCACGATCCGCGAGGGCAGAAAGCGCCAGGTTCGGCGCATGTTCTCAGCGCTCGGTCACCCGGTGGTGGCGCTCTCCCGCGTGTCGTTCGGGCCGGTCGAGCTCGGACGCCTGAAGCCCGGTTCGACGCGTGCGCTGTCTCACGACGAAGTCCAGGCTCTGCGGCGTGCCGCAGGTCTGGCGGAGGGGGAGTGACGCCGTGTCACTCGTGGTGATCACCGGTGGTGCCCGCAGTGGCAAGTCGGCCGCTGCCGCTCGGCTCGCGTCCGCGCACCTCGGCCCTGTCGTGGTGGCCGTGGCCGGCCGCACCGACAACGACCCCGAAATGACCCGTCGCATCGAGCGCCACCGTGCCGACCGCCCCGCCGAGTGGACGACCCTCGAAGTCGCCGGAGAACACGTCCCGACGTGGCTCGCGGCGGTCCCGGACGGCGCGTGTCTCGTCATCGACTGCCTTGGAACGCTTGTTGCCGAGCGGGTGTTCGGGAGCGAAGGTTCCGATCCCGGTCAGTGGGTCCCGAAGGCGCTCGAGCAGCGTGCTGACGAGGTTGCCACGGCGATCGTCGAGGGCGCGCTTCGCCGAGCCGGCGACACGGTCGTCGTCACGAACGAGGTGGGCTCCGGCGTGGTTCCGGCGTCGGCGTCCGGCAGGTTGTTTCGCGACGTCATCGGCCGAGCCAACGCGCGACTTGTCGCTGCTGCGGACGCGGCGTACCTCGTCGTATGCGGCAGGTGTATCGACCTGCGCTCGTTCCCGTCGTCGCTGGACTGGCCCCTCCCGGGAGATCGCTCGTGAAGACGTTTCGCGACCTGAGAGCGGCGCTCGGCTGGTTGACCGTGCTTCCGGTAGGTCGGACCGCATCCGATGCGCGTCCGATTCGGTTCTTCCCGCTGGTTGGGCTTGGCCTGGGTCTCGTCGGCGGCATCGTCGCAGCCCTCGGCGCGCGCCTGACGGAGACGCCGCTCGCGGAGCTCGTCGTCGGTGCGTTGGTGGTGGGCACGTGGGCGGTCCTGACACGGTTGCTGCACTGGGATGGTCTTGCAGACTGCGCAGATGGGTTGCTGGGCGGCTCTACGCCCGAGCGACGGCTCGAGATCATGCGCGACAGTCATGTCGGCGCGTTCGGCGCCGTCGCGATCATGTTCGTCCTGCTGGTCCAAGTGGTTGCAGTCGCGACGCTCGTCGCCTCGGGAGACATGCTCGAGATCGTCCTTGCGCCGGTGGTCGGGCGCGTGGCAGCGTCAGTGGCCCTGTGGACCAATGCCCCTGCGCGCGCCGACGGTCTTGCACACACGCTTTCCGGTCACGATGGCATTCGTGGATGGATCGTCGCAGGCATACCGCTGCTCCTGGTGTTCGCCCGTCCGGAGTTCGCCACCGCTCCGGTCGTCATCGCGGGCCTGCTCCTCGCGTTTTTCGTTCCCCGGGTGCTTGCGTCCCGTGTGGGCGGCGTGACGGGCGACATCGTGGGTGCCGCGGTGCTGATTGTCGAGTCCGCCGTGCTCGTCGGCTTCGTGTTCGGGCGGGGAGTCTCGTGAGCGTGCGTTCGCGAGAGGTGGCAGTCGCGCTCATCCGCCATCCCGAGACGGTCGCGAACGTGGAGGGCCGCTTCGTTGGGCGGCGGGAGTCGCCGCTGACGGAGCTCGGCAGCGCGCAGCTCGTGTCGCTCGCGATGATGATGGAGTCGTGGAAGCCCGGCGCGGTACTCTCCTCGCCGCGGGCGCGCGCGCTCGTCGTCGCACAGCGCATCAGCGCGTGTGGGACGCCGCTTCGCGTGCTCGAGGAGCTCGCGGAGATCGATTTCGGTCGCGCGGAGGGGCTGACGTGGGCAGAGATCAAGGCGCTCGGCATCGAGATTCGGTACCCGTCGAATGTTCCGACCGGTCAGGAGGCTGCCGACGCGCTCGGCGGGCCGACGGGAGGTCCGATCGCGCCGCAGGGCGAGGAGTGGGACGCCTTCATGGGTCGCGTTCTCACAGCGGCGGGTATCATCGAGTCCGCAGCGCCCCGTGTCGCCGTCGTCACGCACGGCGGCGTGGTCCGCGCGCTGCTCACGCAGTGGCTGGGTCTTGAGGATGTGGCGGCGTGGCGCTTCGCGGTTCCGAACGCCGCGATCGCCACGTTGACGGTTCGGGACGGTGAGGGCGTTCTGGAGTCGCTGCTGCCGCCGGCAACGTAGCTTGCTCCAGATCCGCCGCCCTTGCGTGCGAACGCGCCATCGAGGGACAATCGTCGCCAACCCTGACCGAGAAGGAGGTCGCCGTGCCTTGGGACGAGATCATCAGGCCGGACCTCACGCCGCTCGTACCGTACGCACCCGGGCTTCGTGCGAGCCAGGTTCGTGAACGCTCGGGGAAGGACATCGTCCTCAAGCTGTCGAGCAACGAGCACCCGTGTGGCCCCGTGCCCCTGGCGCGCGCCGCTATGGAAGCGGTGCTACCGCACCTCAATCGCTATCCCGACGGTGCCGTCGTCGCACTCCGCCAGAAGCTCGCTCTTCGCCTTGGCGTTCAGTTGGAGACTGTCGCCGTCTCCAACGGCAGCAACGAGATGCTTCGCCTTGTCGCACAGGCAGTGCTGCGCCCCGGCGATGAGGTGGTCTTCGCTTGGCCCTCGTTCGTGGTTTATCCGATGGTCGCGGCCCTCTTCGGCGCGACGGGCGTGCGCGTGTCGCTCACGGGAGGCGATGTGCACGACCTAGACGCGATGCTCCACGCAATCACGCCGCGAACACGGATCGTCTTCCTCTGCAACCCGAACAACCCCACGGGTACCATCTACACACGTGACGCCTTCGAGCGGTTCATGGCAGCCGTGCCCGAGCACGTGCTGGTCGTGGTGGACGAAGCCTACTTCGAGTTCGCCACCGATCCGGCCTACCCGGACGCGTTGAGGTGGTTCGACGGCGAGCGGCCGCTCGTGGTCGCCCGCACGTTCTCGAAGATCTACTCGCTTGCCGGTGTCAGAGTCGGCTACGCGGTGATGCCCGCGCGACTCGTCGATGCAGTCAACAAGGTGCGCGAGCCGTTCAACGTGAGTTCCGTCGCTCAGATTGCCGCGTACTACTCGCTCGACGACGAGGCCGAGGTCGCAAGGAGACGCGAGGAGAACCGGGCGCAGCGCGAGGAGCTTTCCGCCTGTTTCGAGCGGCTCGGCATCACGTTCGCGGTCTCGCAGACCAACTTCGTCTACGTCCACACGGAGCGGCCGGCGGAGCTCTTCGAGATGCTTCTGAACGAGGGGGTGATCGTGCGGAACTTCGGGACGTCGCCGGCGCTCAGAGTCGGCATCGGGACTCCCGAGGACACGCGGCGCACCGTCGAGGCGTTCGAGACCGTTGCATCGCAGATGGGCTCCCTTGCGTAACGGGTGATACGGGCCGGGTGAGGAGACGACGTGTTCGAGTCAGTGATGGTCGTTGGTCTGGGTCTCATCGGAGGCTCGCTTGCGGCCGCCGCGAAACAGCTTCCGGATTCGCCGACCGTCTATGGCGTGGACACGGACCCCACGACGCTCGCCTATGCCGCCGAGACACACCTTGTGGATGCTGCCGCGCAGCCCGACGTGGCAGAGGCCTCCGGATGGTACGGCCCCGGCGTCGCAGACCTCGTCATCATCGCGACCCCCGTCTCAGCGGTCCCTGCGCACCTCGAGGCGCTCGCGCGCTCGGGCTATCAGGGCATCGTGAGCGATACGGGCTCGACCAAGCGCGGCGTGGTTGCGGCTGCCAGGCGTCTCGCCACACCCGGCATGGCCTTCGTCGGCGGTCACCCGATGGCGGGCTCCGAGCGGAGCGGCGTGACCGCGGCGCGTGCCGATCTGTTCAAGGGTGCGTACTACGTTCTCACGCCGGCAGAGGAGACCGACATCGAGGCGTATCGGGCGGTCCACGGGTTCGTGACCGCCATCGGGGCGAGGGCGATCTCGGTTCCCGCAGAGGCGCACGACGACGCGGTCGCGGTGATCAGCCACGTACCGCACGTGACAGCCTCCGCGCTCGTGGCGCTTGCGTCGCAACGCTCCGGCGGCCAGGACGCGCTGCGCCTCGCGGCCGGCGGCTTCAAGGATATGACGCGGGTCGCTGCCGGCAGCCCGGACCTGTGGACGGGCATCTGCCTCGACAACGCTGAGCCGATCGCGGATGCGCTCGCTCGGCTGGGCGGACTGCTGGCCGACTTCTCCGCAGCGCTCAAGGTGCGCGATGCGTACCGGATCCGCTCGATGCTTGCCGAAGCTGCCGGCGTCAGGAACGCGCTTCCCGCGCAGTGGGTGCCCGAGTCGACGGCGCTCTACCGTGTCTCGCTCCCGATGGTCGACCGTCCCGGCGTCATCAGCGAAGTGACACTGGCTGTCGGCAGAGCCGGGTGCAACATCGAAGACATCGAGATCGATCACACGACCGAGGATACAGCCATGCTCCGTCTGGTGCTCACGGACGAGGGAGACCGCGACGGGCTCGTTGCGGCGCTCACGCACCTCGGCTACGCGGTTGAGATGCGCCCGCTTGATGAGAGTGCCTGATGCGCTACTACGCCAGACGAGCCGCTGGTCCGCTGCGAGGCGAGATTCGCGTGCCCGGCGATAAGTCGCTGTCGCATCGCGCGGTGCTCTTCGCGGCGATGGCGAGTGGAACGTCTCGACTGAGCGGTGTGCTCGACTCGGCGGACGTCCGCTCCACGATCGGCGCGGTTCGTGCGCTCGGCGCCCCCGTCGAAACCACCGAGGGCGAGCACGGGCTGACGGTGGTTGTCACCGGGTGGGGCGCGGCCGGTCCCGCGGCACCGGTCGGCGCGATCGACTGCGGCAACAGCGGCACCACAGCTCGGCTACTGCTCGGCGTGCTCGCGGGGTTCGACGTCCACGCAGTACTGACCGGCGACGTGTCGCTGTCAGGCCGCCCCATGCGCCGAGTGACCGAGCCGCTGGCCGCCATGGGCGCGCGCGTCGCGCCGACGCCGGAGGGCACACTCCCGGTCGGGATCCAAGGTGGCGGCCTCACGGGTCGCCGCCACGACCTCCCCGTCGCAAGCGCGCAGGTGAAAAGCGCGCTCCTGCTAGCCGGCACGCGTGCACAGGGCATGACGACGGTGTGCGAACCGGCCCCAAGCCGCGACCACACCGAGCGGCTGCTGCCCCTTTTCGGCGTACCAGTGCTACGCGACGCCACGGGATGCGTATCGGTGATTGGGCCCGCCGCGCTTTGCGCTGCCCACTTCGACGTCCCCGGCGATCCGTCCTCAGCCGCGTTCCTGATCGCCGCCGCGCTGCTCGTGCCCGGAAGCGCCGTCGTGCTCCAGGACCTCGCGCTCAACCCGACGCGGACCGGCTTCCTTCGGGTCCTGACGAGAATGGGCGCGCTCTTCGACGTGGACCTCGCTGATGCGTCTTCCGCTGAGACCGCGGCAGAACCGACGGGCACCGTGCGCGTCCGCTACAGCCCCGCGCTCACGGGCACGACGGTCACGGCCGAGGAGGTGCCTGCGCTTATCGACGAGGTGCCGATCCTGGCAGTCGTCGCGGCCGCTGCGAGCGGCACCACGCGCTTCGAGGGCGTGGGGGAGCTTCGCGTCAAGGAGTCGGACCGTCTCGGTGCCGTGGCGGCCGCGCTCCAGGCGCTGGGTGCTACGGCCGACGCGGTCGGCGACACCCTCGTCGTCCGCGGTCCGGCGACCTTCTCCGGTGCCGCGCTCGACTCGCGCGGAGACCACCGGCTCGCCATGGCGTACGCGGTTGCAGGGCTTGCGTCTGCGGGCGAGGTCACGATCGATCGTTTCGAGGCCATCGACGTGTCGTATCCGGCGTTCCCTCTGGATCTCGAGGCGCTTCTCGTCGGCGGCGCGGACGGCTGATGCACGAGCCCGCAGTCGACACGGCACCGGGTTCCGGCCGCATATCGCATGCTAGAATCCGAGTGCCCTCTCATCCCGCGTGACCGAGGAGCCGCCAGCATGATTCTCGCCATCGACGGTCCAGCCGCGTCCGGGAAGTCCACGGTTGCGCGCGCCGTTGCTCGGCAGCTGGGCTGGGGCTACTTGGACACGGGAGCGATGTACCGCGCGATCGCAGCCGAGGCGCTTCGGGTGGGCGTCCCGCTCGATGACGAGGAGGCGCTCACCGCGCTGGCACGGCGGGTGGAGCTTGCCTTCGTGAGTGAGCCCGCCGACCCGGTGCCGCACACCGTCACGCTTGACGGGCGCGACGTGACCGAGGAGATTCGCAGCCCCGAGACCGACGGCGCGGTCAGCCCTGTGGCACGTGTCGCAGGCGTGAGAGCAGCCCTCGTCGACGAGCAGCGGCGTCTTGCGGCTACCGGGAACGTGGTCGTCGAAGGCCGCGACATCGGGACGGTCGTCTTTCCGGACGCTCCCGTGAAGGTCTACCTGACGGCGAGCCCGCATGAGCGTGCCCGTCGGCGCCTTGGTGACCGCGCTGCGGCGGGTCACGAGGCGGACATCGAGGAAGTCGCGCGCAACATCGCATCTCGCGACGAGATCGACAGCGGGCGGACGGTGAGCCCGCTCTCGGTCGCGGACGACGCACACGTGGTGGATACGACCGACCTGACTGTCCGCGAAGTCGTGCACTTGATTGCGGGCCTCGTGTCGGAGGCGAGCTGCTGATGTGGCTCGGGCGCATCGGCCGCCCGGTCGGCAGGCCGCTCATGAGCGTGCTCTTCCGCGTGCGTCAGCAGGGCCGCGAGCTGGTGCCGGCAGAGGGCGGCGCAGTGCTCGCCGGTAACCATCGCTCGTACATGGACCCGGTCATCCTGTGGTGCGTCGCGCCCCGCTTCGTCCACTTCATGGCGAAAGAGGAGCTCTTCAAGGGGTTCTTCGGGTGGGCGCTGCCGCGTCTCTGGGCGTTTCCCGTAAACCGGGCAGGTGCCGACAGGGCGGCAATCGCGCAAGCGACGTCGTTCCTCGAAGCCGGCGACCTCGTCGGCATCTTCCCGGAAGGGACGCGGAGCACAGCGGACGCTATGGGTGGTGCTCACGGTGGCGCCGCGTTCATCGCCATTCGCGCAGGCGTCCCCGTCGTTCCCGTCGCATTCGTGGGCACCGAGAAGGTGTGGCCCAAAGGACAGCGGTTCCCCAAGCTCAGGCGAGTGACGGTTCGTTACGGGCGCCCTCTCACGCCCGCTGACTTTCCCGAAGGCACCCGGAAGGAGCAGGTCTCGCTGCTGACCGAGCTGATCATGCAGCGCATCGGCGGAGAGCTCGATGAAGCGAAGAAGGTGCACTGAGGTGCGAATCATCGTCGCGGAACACGCGGGCGTGTGCTATGGGGTGGAGCGGGCGCTGAGGCTCGCCGAGGAGGCGGTCGCCGACGGTGGGGTCGTCCATACGCTCGGTCCGCTCATCCACAACCCGCAGGCGGTGTCGGCGCTCGGAGAGCGCGGTGTGGCGGTCGCTGACTCGATCGACGACGTAAAGGAGGGCACGCTCGTGATCCGCACGCACGGTGTGGATCCCGCCCGCGTCGACGCTGCCCACGCCAAGGGTCTCTCGGTGGTCGACGCCACGTGCCCGTTCGTCTCAACCGCGCAGCGACATGCGGCGGATCTCGCCGACAGCGGCTACTCGGTCTTCATCGTGGGGGAGGCGCACCACCCGGAGGTCGAGGGGATTCTTGCCCACACGGGCGGGCGCGCGATGGTCATCGAGCGTGCCGGGGAGTTGCCGGACCCGCTGCCGTCGCGCCGCATTGGCGTCGTCGTGCAGACCACGCAGTCCGCGTCGCTCCTGGAAGCCGTGGTAGCCGCACTCCTTCCGCGCGTCAACGAGCTCAGGGTGTTCAACACGATTTGCAGCGCGACGTCCAAGCGCCAGCAGGCCGCGGACGGACTTGCTCGGAGGGTGGACGTGATGGTGGTCGTGGGCGGGAAGAACTCGGGAAACACCACCCGGCTTGCTGAGATCTGCGGTGCCGTGAATGAGCGAGTCCACCACGTCGAGACCCCGTCTGAGCTGCAGCCCGAGTGGTTCGCCGGCGTCGAGACGGTTGGCGTCACAGCGGGCGCATCGACGCCGGAGGAGCAGATCGCCGGCGTGATCGCGGCTATCGAGGCCATCGCGAGCGATGACTAAGCGTCGCTACGGCGAGGCCGTTTCCGGCGGCGGCCGGATCTCGTCCGTCCATGCCGGGAGCGATGCCGAGCACGCGGGACTTCATCCGGGTGATGTCGTATGTGCCGTGGACGGCGAACCGGTGAGAGACGTCATCGACTGGCAGTGGCTCACCGAGGAAGACCACTTCGACGTCACCGTGGCGCGGAACGGCGCCGAGCACCGAGTCTCCGTAGACCGCTCGTGGACGGGACCTCTGGGGGTCGCCTTCGACGACGTGATCTTCGACGGCGTCCGCGAATGTGTGAACGCGTGCGAGTTCTGCTTCGTCTCGCAGCTCCCGCCGGGACTGCGCGCTCAGCTCTCGGTGCGCGATGATGACTACCGGCTCTCGTTCTTGACGGGCAACTTCGTGACCCTGACGAATCTCGACGAGACCGACGTGCGGCGGATCGTTGAGCAGCGTCTCTCGCCCCTCCACGTCTCCGTTCACGCGACCGACCCCGACGTCCGCAAGCGCCTTGTGTGCTGCACGAGCGAGGACACGACGCTCGAGCGCCTGGAGACGCTACTCGCGGCCGGTATCGAAGCGCACATCCAAATCGTGGCCGTCCCGGGCGTCAACGATGGGAGCGTCCTCGAAAACACGTTACGGTGGCTCGAGCGGCACGATGGCGTGGTCTCGGTGGGTGTCGTGCCGCTTGGTTTCACGTCGCACCAGCAACGCTACGAGCGCTCCTTCCTGCCCGAGGAGTCAGCCCAGCTCATCGAAGCTGTGAGGCGGTGGCAGGCCGCGCAACACGCGTTCCGCGACACAAACTGGGTATACGCCGCAGATGAGTTCTATCTAAGCGCTGGGGCCGACCTGCCGAGCGCCGCCGACTACGACGGCTATCCGCAGTACGAGAACGGCGTCGGGATGGTGCGGGCGTTTCTCGACGACCTCGAGGAGTCCGTACGTGAGGCATCCGAGCGCCGAGGCGGGCTCGTGCGTCCGTCCGCGAAAGCGACGGCGGGGGAGGCCAACGTTACCGTGGTCACCGCGGTCACGGGTACGCTCTTTGCGCCGGTGTTGCAGGAGGCTCTTGCCTCGGCGGGGCTTGATCGGCACGTGCGCGTCCTGCCCGTTGCGAACGATCTCTTCGGCGGGAACGTGAGCGTGTCGGGGCTTCTTGGAGGCGGCGACATCGTGGCGGCGATTGAGAGCGACGGTGCCCGGGGAACGTACCTCGTGCCGGACGTCGTGGTAAACTCCGACGGTCTTCTGCTGGACGACGTGCCGGCCGATGAGCTTTCAGCGCGCAGCCGCGCTGACGTCCGAGTGATCGCGGGTAACGCCGCGGCGCTCGTGGACGCCGTCCGTGTGAAGGGGTAAGGAGGGCGCTGGCCATGAGCCTGCCGCTCGTTGCTGTGGTCGGCCGGCCGAACGTCGGCAAGTCCACGTTCGTCAATCGTATCGCTCAGTTGCAGGATGCCATCGTCCACGAGGCGAGCGGCGTCACTCGCGACCGAAGCTACCATCGCGCCGACTGGAATGGCGTCGACTTCATGCTGGTCGACACCGGTGGCATCGACTTCGGTGGGGAAGACGCATTCGGGCCCTCGATCCGCGACCAGGCGGTTGCGGCGGCGAGCGAAGCGGACGTGATCGTACTCATCGTCGACGGCCGCACCGGCATCACGCAGGCGGATGAGGACGTCGCGAAGCTCCTGAAGCGGTCCACAAGCCCGGTGTTCCTCGTCGTGAACAAGATGGACAACCCGGCAAGAGACGACGCGATTCACGAGTTCTGGTCACTCGGTCTGGGAGACCCGTGGGCAGTATCGTCGCTCCACGGCCACGGCACCGGCGATCTGTTGGACGCGATCGTTGCGGCGCTCCCGGAGCACGAGCCGGAGGCCGAGATCGAGGCTATCCGGGTCGCTATCATCGGGCGTCCGAACGCCGGGAAGTCCTCGCTCTTCAACCGCATGCTCGGTCAGGATCGATCGATCGTCTCAGAGGTCGCAGGGACGACCCGGGACTCCCTGGACACGCTCATCGAGCGGGACGGGCGGGTCTTCCGCCTCGTCGATACGGCCGGGCTTCGGCGCAAGTCGCAGATCGACGACTCGGTGGAGTACTACAGCTTCGTGCGGGCGATGCGCGCCATCGACCGCGCCGACGTCGCCATCCTCGTGATCGACTCGCCGCTTGGCGTCACCGACCAGGACCAGCGCGTTGCCCGCTTCGCCCAGGAGCGCGGGTGTGGCCTCGTTGTCGTGCTCAATAAGTGGGACATCGTTGGCGGTCCGGACGAGAAGGCCGAGGTAGCCGAGCAGGTCCCCGAGCGGCTCGGCTTCGTGGGCTATGCACCCGTGCTGCGGGTGAGCGCGAAGACCGGCTCGGGTGCCGAGAAGATCTTCAAGGCACTCTCGGCTGTTGAAGAGTCGTACTCCCAGCAGATACCGACGAGTCAGCTGAACCGATTCCTGACCGATCTGCGAGCGCACGGCCATACGATCTCCAAAGCGGGAAAGCAGCTCCGCCTGTCCTACGTCACGCAGACCGGGGTCCGTCCGCCTGTCTTCACGTTCTTCGCGAACCACCCCCACTTCGTCGACGACTCGTTCGAACGCTTCCTTGAGAACCGGCTTCGCGAATCGTTCGAGTTGGTGGGAACACCGATCACGCTGCGGTTCAGGAAGAAGAACTGACGTGGAAGCGTGGCGTGTGATCGTCTCGATCGTTGCGGCATTCGTGCTGGGAAGCGTTCCCTTCGCGGTCATCACAAGCCGGCTCTTCTTCCGAACCGATATTCGGGAACACGGATCGGGCAACCCCGGCGCGACGAACGTGCTCCGAGTCCACGGCGTGCCGGCTGGCGTCGGGGTGCTCGTGTTCGATTTCGCGAAGGGCGTTGCGGGTGTCCTCATTGCCCGGATGATCGTGGCGTCGTATCACGGCGACCCTCATGATTGGGTGCTCGTCGCGGCGGCGCTTACCGCGATTGCCGGGCACAGCTTCTCGCCGTTCATCGGCTTTCGCGGCGGCAAGGGCGTCGCAACGGCGGCGGGCGCCATCGCGATCCTGATGCCGGGTGCATTCGCTGTGATGGCCGCGACGTTCGGCGTCACACTCGCTATCGCCCGCACGGTGTCGCTCTCCTCGGTTCTGCTCGCGTTCGAACTGCCGGTCCTCATGCTGGTGATCTACGGCAACAGGACACCACTCGTGCTCTTCGGAGTCGCCGCTGCGGCGTTCGTCCTGTGGCGGCACCACGCAAACATCAAGCGTATTCTTCGGGGTGAAGAGTCGAGAATCGGGGCGCCGAGGATGGAAGAGGTTCGATCATGAGGGTGGCTGTCATCGGGGCCGGGTCGTGGGGAACTGCGGTCGCCGGTCTGCTCGGCGGTAAGGGCGAGGATGTCTCGCTCTGGGCGCGGGAGCCGGATATCGCTTCCAGTATCGAGAACGGGCACCGGAATCCGATGTATCTCACCGACGTCGAGCTGCCGCGATCGGTTCACGCGACCTCCGATATCGAGCGGGCATGCTCGGGCGCCGAGGCGCTCGTCGTGGTGACGCCGAGCCACGGCGTTCGTGGCACCGCCGAGGCCCTGGCGGGGTTCCTTCCTGGTACGACACCCGTCATCAACCTGTCGAAGGGCGTCGAGCAGGGCACGCTGATGCGTATGACCGAGGTTCTCGAGGACGTTCTCGGGGGCCGCGAGCGGCTGGCAGCGCTCTCCGGGCCCAACCATGCGGAGGAGGTTAGCAAGAACATCCCGTCGGCGACGGTGGTCGCCGCATATGACGAGCGCGTCGGGCTCCTGTTCCAGGATCTGTTCATGACACCGACGTTTCGCGTCTACACCAACCCGGACGTCGTCGGGGTCGAGCTCTGCTCGGCATCGAAGAACGTCATCGCCGTGGCAGCAGGAATCTCCGACGGCTTGGGGCATGGCGACAACACCAAGGCGACGCTCATGACCCGCGGACTTGCGGAGATGGCTCGCCTCGGCGCGCATCTGGGTGCGAACCCGCTGACGTATATGGGGCTTGCCGGCATCGGCGACCTCATAGCCACGTGCACGTCGCGCCACAGCCGCAACCGAGGCCTGGGCGTGCACATCGCCCGCGGCGGCACGGTGGAGTCGTTCACCGCCGAGACCCACATGGTCGCGGAAGGTGCGGTCTCATGCATCTCCCTCGATGAACTCGCCGCACGCATCGGTATCGAGGTGCCGATCACGCATCAGGTGCGCGCTATCCTGTACGAGGGGGCGGCGCCGTCCTCCGCGCAGGAAGCGCTGATGACACGCGCCGCCGGTGACGAGCTTCACGGCATGGGACTGGTTGAGGACTGAGCGGCCGACACCGACGGAGGAAGCCACGATGGAGGACAGGACCCGGATCGCACCGTCGATCCTCTCGGCAGACTTCACTCGGTTGGGTGAAGCCGTCCGGTTCGTCGAGGACGCGGGCGCAGACCTGATCCACGTCGACGTGATGGACGGCCACTTCGTCCCGAACCTCACGATCGGCCCGCCCGTCATCAAGGCGCTCAAGCGCGTCGCGCGCGTCCCGCTGGACGTGCACCTGATGATCGATGACGCAGATGGCACGATCGACTGGTATCTCGACGCCGGTGCGGACATCGTGATCGTCCACATCGAGGCCTCGACGCACATCCACCGGACGCTTCAGAGGGTCCGAGCCGCCGGGCGCGTCGCGGGCGTGTCGCTCAATCCCGGCACCCCAGTTGCGGCCCTTGAGGGCGTCATCAGCAGCGTCGACGTGGTACTCGTCATGAGCGTGAATCCGGGATTCGGCGGGCAGGCCTTCATCGCGGACGCCCCGGCGCGCGTGCGCGCCGTGCGCGAGCTTGCTGCCGCCGCTGGCGCGAGGGTGCAGATCGCGGTCGACGGCGGTATCGACACAGCATCCGCGCCGCTTGTCGCGGCTGAAGGCGCGTCAATCCTCATCGCGGGGAACGCGATCTTCTGCGCCGACGATCCCGCCGGTGCGCTCAACGCCATCAGGGACGCGGCTGACCGAGTGCGCGCGCTCTGATCGCCGCCGGTGGGGTGCCGCTCTGCGTATTCCGGTATGCCTCTCTGATGTACAATGACGATGCTTTCTTCAGGGCGGGGTGAGACTCCCCACCGGCGGTTAAAGCCCGCGAACCCCGAGAGGGGCCGATCCGGTGAGACTCCGGAGCCGACGGTACAGTCCGGATGGGAGAAGGAAGGTCGGGGCGTGAGCCTGTTCGATACCGGTGCGTCGGCTGTGGCCGACCCCTTTCTGAGACGCGCATTCGAGCTCGCTGAGCTCGCGCGCGGCGACTCGGCCCCCAATCCGCTGGTCGGTTGCGTGATCGTATCCGACGGCGCGGTGGTCGGGGAGGGTTATCACGCGCGTGCGGGTGAGCCGCATGCCGAAGCGGTCGCCCTCGACCGTGCCGGAGCGGCAGCAACCGGTTCGACCGCCTACGTGACCCTGGAGCCGTGCAACCACGAAGGCCGGACTCCACCGTGCGCCCCCGCGCTCGCCCGAGCAGGCGTGTCCCACGTGGTGATCGGGATGCGCGACCCGAATCCCGAGGTCACCGGCTGCGGCGCGAAGTACTTGCGCGATCGGGGGATCGGCGTCACGTTCGCGTCCGACGACACACCGATGCGCCGACAGAACGAGGCCTGGCTGCACCGCCTGGCCACCGGGCGCCCGTTCGTTCGCGTGAAGCTTGCGCTCTCCCTCGATGGCCATGCGGCGCTTGCCGTGGGGCGCCGAGCGCGAATCACCGGGGTCGGCGGTCGCAGCGTGACGATGGCTCTCCGCGAGCGTGCCAACGCGGTTGCCGTCGGGGCGGCGACCGTCGCCATCGACGACCCCGGATTGACGGTGCGAAGTGCGACAGACGCGCCAGGCGAGCGCCAGCGCACGCGAGTGGTGCTCTCGCGAACGACGGTCCCCTCGGTGGCCTGCCGGCTTGCGACTGACGGGGCCGCGCCCACGCTCGTGGTCGCGGGCGACGGCGCCGACCGGGCCGCGCTTGACCGCCTCGCTCAGTGCGGTGTCACGGTGGTGCAGTACCCGCTCGCGCTCGGTATCGCCGGCGCACTCACCATGGTCGCCGAGCGCGGCATCGACGACCTGCTTGTCGAAGCGGGGCCCGGACTCCTGACAAGCCTTCACGACGCTCGTTGCATCGACGAGCTCGTCTGCGTGCACGCGGGTGGGTGGGCCGGAGTCGCTGCGCCGCCGCTCTATCTGGGTTCGCATGGGGGTCGGGACGATGTGCTCGGGCCGCAGTACGAGGCCGTCGACGCGGCGGTCCTTGACGGTGACGCGATCACGGTATGGCGCCCACTGGTCGGCGTGTCAGATACTCGCGCTGAGAGCGCGTAGAAGGGAGCCACAGGTGTTCACAGGGCTGATTGAAAGCGAGGGCGTGATCACACGCGCCGAGCGCTCGGGCGGGGGTATTCGCATCGAGGTGTACGCACCCGAGTTTGGGCGCGACATGGCGATCGGCGACTCCATCGCCGTCGATGGCGTATGCCTGACCGTCGTGAAGTTCATCAGGGGTGCGTTTCTCACCGACGTGAGCGGGGAGACGCTCGACCGCTCGACGCTCGGGAAGCTCACCCAGGGCGCGAAGGTGAACCTGGAGCGTGCACTGCGACTTTCCGATCGTCTGGGCGGCCATCTCGTCTCGGGGCATGTGGATGGCGTCGGCACGCTCTCGCTCCGGACGCCGGCGGGCCGGTTCACCGTGTACCAGTTCCAGGCCCCGGGCGAGGTCATGCGCTACCTCGTGGAGAAGGGTTCGATCGCCGTCGACGGGATATCACTCACGGTCGCGCGTGTGGGCGCGGGCGGGTTCACCGTGGCGGTCATTCCGCAGACCGAGCAGTCGACGACGCTCAAGGACAAACCGATCGGCGCGCCGGTGAATATCGAAGTGGACCTCCTCGCGAAGTACGTCGACCGCTTCGTGGCGCTTCACACCGGCAACGAGCCAGCCTCTGACGAGGGCGGACGCCGGGGCCTCGGAGACCTGCTTCGCGAGTTCACGGACGGGCGGTGAGGCCGGTGATCGCGCCGTTCGCATCGATCGAGGAGGGCATCGAGGAGATCCGGGCCGGACGGATGCTCATCGTCGTTGACGACGAGGACCGCGAGAACGAGGGCGACTTCGTACTGGCGGCCGAGAAGGTCACTCCTGAGAGCATCAACTTCATGGCGCAGCACGGCCGAGGCCTCATCTGCATGCCGATGCGGGGCCAGCGGCTCGACGAGTTGCGCATCCCCCCGATGACCGACAACAACACCTCTGCGCAGGGGACCGCTTTCCACGTGTCGATCGGCGCGAAGGGGAGGATCACGACCGGCATCTCCGCCGCGGACCGCGCGCAGACCGTGCTCACAGCGATCGACCCGGCCTCCGGACCCGAGGACATCGCCATGCCGGGGCACGTCTTTCCGCTGCGGGCCCGTCCGGGCGGCGTGCTTGAGCGTGCGGGTCACACAGAGGCGTCGGTCGACCTCGCGCATCTGGCCGGCCTGTACCCGGCCGGTGTCATCTGCGAGATCATGAACCCCGACGGCACGATGGCCAGGCGTCCTGCGCTTGAGGCCGTTGCCGAGCAGTTCGGGCTCAAGATGGTCACGGTGGCCGACCTCATCCGGTACCGGCGCCGCACTGAGCGTCTCGTCGAGCGCGTGGCGACGGTCAAGCTCCCGACCATCCACGGCGAGTTCCTTGCACACGCCTACCGGTCGCTTGTCGACGGGTCCACGCACGTTGCGCTCACCGTTGGCGAGGTGGCCGGTGCGCGCGATGTCCTCGTGCGCGTGCACTCCGAGTGCCTCACGGGCGACGTCTTCCATTCGCTTCGGTGCGACTGCGGTGCACAGCTTGAAGAAGCGATGCGCCGAGTGCAGGAGGCCGGTACGGGCGTCGTGCTCTACGTTGTCGGCCATGAGGGGCGCGGCATCGGCCTTGCGAACAAGCTCCGCGCCTACGAGCTCCAGGAGCAGGGACAGGACACAGTGGAGGCCAACGAGTCGCTCGGCTTTCCTGCCGACCTTCGCGACTACGGCATCGGTGCGCAGATCCTTGTGGACCTGGGACTCACCTCGATGCGGCTCATGACGAACAACCCGACCAAGATCGTCGGGCTGCAGGGGTACGGGCTGACCGTGAGCGAACAGGTGCCGTTGCAGGTCGGCTGCGTGCCGGAGAACATCGAGTACTTGCGGACCAAGCGGGAGAAGATGTCCCACCGGCTGGAACTGCCGGACTAGGGGACCTGAGAAGGGAGTGCACATGGGTACGTACGAGGGCAGTCTGATCGGGAGCGGGCTCAAAGTAGGTATCGTCATCAGCCGGTTCAACGAACTTCTCTCTTCGCGGCTGTTGAGCGGCGCGCAGGACGCGCTCAACCGTCACGGGATCGAGAGCGATGACGTCGACGTCGCGTGGGTGCCCGGCGCCTTCGAGATCCCGCTGGTTGCGAAGCGGCTCGCGGACACCGGCCGCTACGACGTCGTATTGGCACTCGGGGTCATCATCCGAGGCGGCACGCCACACTTCGACTACGTTGCGTCCGAGGTCTCCAAGGGCGTTGCGAAGGCGTCGCTCGACACCGGGGTGCCGGTGATGTTCGGTGTGATTACTGCCGACACCATCGAACAGGCGGTCGAGCGGGCCGGCACCAAGGCCGGGAACAAGGGCTGGGACGCGGCGCTCGCAGGAATCGAGATGGCGAACCTGCTCCGCTCGGTGGAGTAAGAAGACCCGGGGCCGTTGGAAACGGTCCCGGGTCTCCGTGCGGAGAATCCAGTGGGTCCTCGCCACCCCGTGGCTGTCGACCGTGGACGTCCTTTGCGGGTTCCCGCTCGAGAGCGGGAACCGACAGTACCACCGTCGGAGGTGGCCGACAAGCCAACGGTTGTTCGATTCGACGAACGGCAGGTTGCTCCGACCCGAGCGCGTTCGCGGACGTGCCGAGCGGTCGGGATTCCGGTCCGAGGAGGATGCTTGTGATCGATCTCCATACGCACACCTGGCGGTGCCGACACGGGTCGGGAACGGCGTCGGAGTACCTGGATGCCGCTCGCGCTGCCGGTATCGTGGTGCTCGCGTTCACCGAGCACCTCCCGCTCTCGCCGAAGCTCATCGCGTCGGATTCTTCGGCGGCCTCATACGCGATGCCCGAGGCCGAGCTTCCTGACTACGTCGAGGAGGTTCTCGCGCTCAAAGAGCGCTCTGCGGCGGAGGGTGGACCGGAGGTACTCCTCGGCATTGAGGCGGACCTTCACCCCGGGAACGAGGAGCACGTGGGGCGGTTGCTCCAGCAGCACCCGTTCGACGTGGTTCTCGGCTCGGTGCACTACGTGGACGCCTGGGCGTTCGATGACCCCGACCGGCAGGACGGCTACGCAGCGTGGGACATGATGGCGCTGTGGGAGCGATACTTTGCGGATGTCGGCGCCGCCGCACAGACCGGCCTCATCGACGTACTCGGCCACCTGGACCTCATCAAGAAGTTCGGATACGTGCCTCACAACGGTCTCGGCGAGCTCTATTCGCGTACGGCTGAGGTCATCAGTGCCTCGGGCGTCACCGTGGAGATGAACACCGCCGGCCTCAGGAAGCCGTGCGCGGAACTCTACCCCGGCCCAGCGCTCTTGGCCGAGCTCGCCACGCGCGGCGTGCCGCTCACCGTCGGATCAGACGCGCACGTGCCCGACGATGTGGGCGCGGGGTGGGCCGAGGCGCGGCACGCGCTTGCGGACGTCGGGGTCACGGCGCTCTCGGTGTTTCGGCGGCGCCGACGCGAGGAGGTGTCACTGTGACCGCTTTTCGCGACGTCACGGTCGGGGAGCTCGCACTGAGGC
Source organism: uncultured Actinomycetes bacterium (assembly GCA_963817405.1). Classification (GTDB taxonomy): domain Bacteria; phylum Actinomycetota; class Coriobacteriia; order Anaerosomatales; family Anaerosomataceae; genus CAWFNW01. The sequence goes on along the minus strand of CAWFNW010000001.1, from coordinate 270,274 downwards.
TCGCCGATCGCTTCCCCTTGGAGTGGGCGGAGCCGTGGGACGCGGTCGGCCTTCGCGTCGGCGACCGCAACGAGCTCGCTCGGCGGGCGTTCGTCACGCTCGACGCCGACCTGCGAGCGGTCGAGGCTGCCCTGGAGGCCGGCTGCGGAACGCTCGTGACGCACCACCCGCCGTTCCTCGGGCACGCGGGGTCGATCACCGGAGACTCGGCGGAGGGTCGCTTCATCCTGGCCGCGGCTCGGCGGGGGATCGCCGTCATCTCGATGCACACAAATCTCGATCGCTCGCCCGAAGGTGCCGACGCTTTGCCGCTGCTCCTCGGCCTCGTGCCCGAGCGCCCGCTCGAGGACTCGGTCGCCGACGTCGATGTCGTGACGGTCTTCGTGAGTCCTGAGGCACGCGCAGAGGTCGCTGCAGGGATGGCGAGAGCGGGAGCTGGACGGATCGGGCGCTACGAAGCGTGCTCGTTCACGGTCGCAGGCGACGGTCGCTTCACGCCCCGTGGAGACGCCCAGCCGGCGACGGGAAGCGGCGGGCCCTCTGCTGAGCCCGAGGACCGGGTGGAGATGGTCGTTCCCGCGGGTGGGAGTGCGGTTGTAGTCGCAGCTGCGCGCGCGGCGCATCCCTACGAGGAACCGGTGATCATCGTGACGCGGGCAGAGCTCTCGCGCGGCGTCGCGCGACTGGGGCGGCTGTGCTCGGTCGGGCCGACGTCCCTGAACGCCCTTGCCGCCAATGTCGGCCAGCGTCTCGGCGTACAGCCTCGGGTCTGGGGCGATCCGGCGTCGCACGTGGACCGGGTGGCCGTGGCGAACGGCTCTGGGAGTTCCCTGGTGGGTACGGCGATCGCCTCCGGTGCGCAGGCGATGATCGTGGGTGAGGTGCGCTATCATGACGCGATGGCGGCGGTGAGTGCGGGCCTCGCGCTCGTGGAGGCCGGTCACGACGCCACGGAGTGGCCGCTCGTCGACGTGCTGGCACACGCGTGCCGGACTGCGCTCGGCGACGCGGAGGTGGTGCAGGCGGCACCGAGCGTGGGCTGGTGGACGGTTGAGAGGGCGTGACGTGCAGCAAGCGGATACACTCCTGACACTGGCCGAGCGCGACCTCGAGATCGCCCGGCTCCAGAAGCAGCTCGAGGAGATGCCTGAGAAGGCGGCCATTCTCGAACTCCGCCACAAGATCAAAGACGTCGAGGACCTGTCGGAGAAGGCGCGCCGGTTTATCGAGCAGGCCAGCGCCGTGCAGCGGCGACTGGAGGATGAGAGCTCATCGATCGAGGCTCACCTCCAGGCCGAGCAGGCGAAGGCCACCTCGGGAGAGACCTCCAACCACAAGGAGCTCCAGAACCTGGCGCGGGAGCTCGACTCGCTCAAGAAGCAGAAGGATCGGAAGGACACCGAGGTCCTCCAGCAGATGGAGACCGTTGAGGCCGGGGAGGCCAAGGCGGCAACGATCGAGGCGGGCCTCACGAAGGCCCGGGCCCGCGAGGCGCACCTCATCGCCACGTTTCAGGAGCGCGGAGGCGCGATCCAGCAGCGGCTGGATGCTCTCGCCCGCGAACGAGCCGCGATGGCGGCGCTCTTGCGTCCGAGCCTTCTCGCGCGCTATGAGCAGACGCGCACGCTCAAGCACGGGATCGGCGTCGGCGTGCTTGAAGGCTCCACCTGCAGCGTGTGCCGCATCGAACTTCCCGCCGAACGCGCCCAGGCGCTCCGGGAAGACGCGCAGCGTACGAACGACCCCATCGGCACATGCCCGAACTGCCACCGGATCCTCATCGTGCGAGAAGCCGGTCGATGACGCGCGCCACCGTCTACACCGACGGCGGCGCTCGGGGCAATCCCGGCCCCGCCGGAATCGGGTTCGTGGTCGTGTCGGACACGGGCGAGGAACGCGCGGCAGCCGGCCGCTACCTCGGCGAGGTCACCAACAACGTCGCCGAGTACGAAGCGCTGCTCGCCGGCTTGAGGGCTGCACGCGCCCTCGGCGTCGATGAGCTTCTTGTGCGTGCCGACAGTGAACTCGTGGTGAAGCAGATGCGCGGCGAGTACCGCGTGAAACACCCCAATCTCAAGCCGCTCTTCGTGGCGGCGCAAGAGCTCGTCCGCGGCTTTGCAAAGGTCCGATTCGAACACGTACGCCGAGCCGACAACGCGCGCGCCGACGGGCTTGCCAACGAGGCGATGGACTGCGGCGGGGATGTCGGGACCTGTGCCGGGGGGCCCGAGAGCCCGGCGGGCGCTCAGCAGTCGCTCTGGGAGGTGACCTGATGTACGAACTCAGCGTCAAGGGGCACTTCGACGCGGCGCACGCGCTTCGTGGATACGAAGGGGAGTGCCGCAACCTCCACGGGCACACGTGGGACGTCGAAGTGACCGTTCAGGGGCCCGAGTTGGACGACATCGAAATCCTCTACGACTTCAAGGACCTCAAGGCCGACCTGATGGCGGTCCTCGAGCCGTTTGATCATGCGTACCTCAACGACGTTCCGCCGTTCGACGTCTTGAGCCCGACTGCCGAGAACCTCGCTCGTGAGGTCTACGACGCGTTGGAGAAGCGAGTCGGTCCCGCCGTGTCGGTCAAGGAAGTCACCGTGTGGGAGTCACCAATCGCGCGCTTGACGTATCGCCGCTGATCACTGAGCGGGGCGCGCGCGTGGTGCTCGCGTCGGCGCGAAAGACGTGCTGAGAATACAGGTGTCCCGAGAGATCTCGCCCGCGCCTGTCTGTAATCCGCAGCTTTCCATTTCTTACCTTCAGGCACTCCTTGAAGGTCCGGCCGCTCGCGCGGGCCCTTCCCCCTCGGAGACCCTCCGGCAGCTACTGGTACGCTGCCTTTCGAGACTCGCTCGGTCCGACTTCTCGGGACGAGTGCAACCTTACCGATGCGATGATGCGTCGTCAACGGCAAAACCAAGAATCATCACCCGTCCTGCCGAACGGTATGCAACCCTGCGCAAAGGGCGTTCGTCGCGCGACGGGCGGTCCAGAAATACACGCCACAGTGAGTATTCATCTGCGAGCAGCAGGCGCTAGATGATGCTAGGATAGCGTCGTAGTGTTCCCAGCAGCAGACCGTATGTGGAGACGAAGTGAGGTCGACAGGTGCCGACGACGCAGACACTCGAGGAGTACCTCGAAACGATCTACAAGCTGGCCGAGCGGGGAGAGGCGCGACCGGCCCGCATCGCTGAGGCACTGGGCGTCTCAAGCCCGACCGTGACGGCTGCGCTCAAGCGTTTGAAGAGTCAGGGTCTCATCACGCGTCCGGGCGGCGGCGTTGCGCTCAGTGCTTCGGGCCGCCAACTCGCACTCGACATCATCAGGCGTCATCGGCTCGCAGAACGGCTGCTCGTGGACGTCCTCGGCATGGCCTGGGAGGACGTGCATGAGGAAGCGTGTCTCCTGGAGCACGCGCTCTCCCCGAAGGTCCAAGAGGCGCTCGAGGTCTACCTGGGGAACCCGGGCGAGTGCCCCCACGGCCATCCGATCCCCGCTGCGGACGGGTCGGTCGCAGCGGCTGAGGGCGCGCCGCTCTGTGACATGGAAAGCGGCCAGGAGGCCGCCATCACCCGTGTCGACGAGGAAGACGAGGGCCTGCTCAAGTACCTCGCATCGCTCGGCATGTATCCCGGCACGAAGGTGAAGGTATGCGATGTGGCCCCCTTCAAGGGGCCGCTCATGGTGCAGGTCGGCTCCGCACGGTACGCGCTCGGCCGTGACATCGCGGGCAAGATCTTCGTCGGCGAGCGCACGCTTGCGGCCAGCGGGCGGGCGGGCGGCAGGTGACGTCAGCGCTGCTGTCTGCGGACGACGATCCCGTTGCAGCGCTTGAAGCGGTTCGCGAGGGGGCGGTCGTCCTCGCGCTCGTCGGGAACCCGAACGTGGGGAAGTCCACGGTATTCGCGCGCCTGACGGGTGTGGGTGTCGAAACGGCGCATTACCCCGGAACCACGCAGGGCGTGAACATCGCGGACGCCACGGCGTCGGGGCGACGCATTGTCGTGGTCGACCTGCCGGGCACCTACTCGCTCGTGGGAGACGCGCCCGAACATGTCGTAGCGAGGCGAGCGCTCGCGGACCTCGCACCCGATGTGGCGGTCGTGGTGCTCGACGCCACGAATCTCTCCAGGAACTTGGTACTCGCCCTCGAGGTCCTCGATACGGGTCTCCCGACCGTGGTGGCGCTGAACCTTGTCGACGAGGCGGCTCGCGGGGGCGTCGAGACCGACGCGGCTGCGCTTGAGCGCGAACTCGGCGTTTCGGTCGTGCGGACGGTCGCTCGCACGGGAGTCGGTCTCGATGTCGTCGTCGAGCGGGCGCTCGGCGCGATCGACGTCGTCCCGCCGCCGCCGCGCTACGGCGCCGTGCTCGAGGGCCTGCTGTCGGGGGTGGAGTCGGCCGCGGAGCAGTCCGGCGTCCGGGTGGGACGGCTCTCGGCCCGGGGCCTCGCCGTTCGTCTCTTCGAAGGCGCACCCGAGCTCATCTCCGGCCCTGCGGTCGTCATCGCTGCGGCGGCGGCCGACGCCCGCATGCGGACGATCGAGCGCACGGCCGAGCCGCCCGCCGTGCTTGTGGCGCGCGAGCGGCACCGGCGGGCTGACGCCATCGCCGGGGCCAGCAGGATCACGGGCTCGCATGGGCGACGCTGGCGCAAGGACGGTTGGTCGCTCACCACGTCCCCGATCACCGGGGTGCCGATCATGTTCTTGGTGCTCGGTGCTGTGTTCGGGTTCCTCTTCGTCGTGGGCGACCTGCTCGCAACGGGTTTCTCGGCACTGTGGGCGACCTATGCCTCGCCGCTCATCGGGAGCGCGATCGAAGCGATTGCGGGAACCGGAACGCTCGCCGCCGTGCTGCATTGGGGATTCGATGCCGGTATCGAGGCGTCGCTCTCGATCGGCCTACCGTACATCCTCACGTTCTACGTGCTGCTCGCGGTCCTGGAGGACTCGGGCTATCTCACGTCGCTCGCATTCCTCGCCGACCGCGTCATGCACCGCTTCGGCCTGCACGGGCGCGCCGTCCTCCCGCTCGTGGCCGCAGCCGGCTGCAACGTGCCGGCGATGGTCGCTGCGAAGTCGTTGCCGTCGAGGCGCGAGCGGCTCATCACCTCGACGCTCATCGTGCTCGTCCCGTGCAGCGCGCGGACCGCCGTCGTGCTCGGCGCAGTGGGCCACTACATCGGCTGGCAGCCCGCGCTGGGTGTGTTCGGCGTCGTGCTGGTGCTGACCGTTGCGACCGGCTGGGGGCTTGACCGCATGCTGCCGGGCCACACGAGCGGGCTCGTGATGGAGATGTTCCCGTTCAGGCGGCCGACCCTTGCCGGCGTGCTCCGTAAGGCCTGGACGCAGTTCCGCGAGTTCCTGTTCGTCGCCACCCCGATCGTCGTGGTGGGGAGCCTCGTTTTGGGGACGCTCTACGAGACCGGCGTGCTGTGGCGACTGACCGAGCCGCTGAAGCCGGTCGTGGAGGGATGGCTCGGTCTCCCCGCCGTCGCGGGGCTCACGCTCATCTTGGGGACACTGCGCAAGGAGCTCGCGCTGCAGCTCCTCATCGCGATGGCGGTCGTCTCGATCGGCGCCGGCGCGGCCGATCTTTCCTCGTTCATGACGCCGACGAACCTGTTCGTCTACGCGCTCGTCAACACGATCGCGGTTCCGTGCGTATCGACCGTGACGGTTCTCGCTCGGCAGGAAGGGTGGGCGAGGGCGGGAATCGTCATAAGCTTCACCGTCGCCTCCGCGCTCCTCCTCGGCGGCATCTTCGCACGCGTGCTGCCGCTCCTCGGCTGGGCATAGGGCAACCGCCGAGACCTCCGCATGGCCCTCCGAACGCGTGTCAGTGTTGTCTTGTATACCGAACATATGTTCGATATACTCGACATGCCGGGCGTGGATCCCTGAAGCTCCTTCCACGCCCGGTCCGCTCCCTCGGAAAGAGTCTCCCATGGGCCGTGACCGCGCGATCAAACAGTTCGACCCCGCACGCAGTACCGCTCAGCCGATAGACCTGTTCACCGGCCGCGACTCGCGGCTGCCGGTCATCGTGGAACTCCTCAGAAGTCCGTGGGTGGTTCGCGGTTCGGAGATTGTTGCGACGTCGGGGGGAGGCGCCGGGAAGCGCCGCGAGGAACCGATCGAGGTCACGTGGGACGGCAACCGCGGAGCTCCCGCGACGTTCGTGTGGCGCAGCCGTCGGTACAACGTCGATGCGCTCGTGCAGACCTGGGCGCTCGAGCGCGCGTGGTGGGATCCGCGCAAGCGGGTGAGCCGACGCTGCTTTCGGGTTCTTGCCCGGGGCGGTCTCTACGACCTCGCCTATGACCGGCTTGCGGGTGCCTGGGTGCTCGTCGGTATCGTGGACTAGGGGGCGTGCGTGAGCGGCTTCGTGCACCTCCACGTGCATTCACACTTCTCGTTCATGGACGGCGCCGCCGGGATCGACGAGCTCGTGGCGCGTGCAGCAGAGCTCGGCATGCCTGCACTCGCGCTCACGGACCACCAGGGTCTCTACGGCGGCATTCGTTTCTACCAAGCAGCCCGAAAGGCCGGTATCCGGGCGATTCTCGGCGCCGAAGTCGTTGTGGAGGCTGCGGGCACTGTCGGCTGCGAAGGCGACCAGCCGCCGGACGAGCGTCTCCCGCTCTCACCACCGGTCGGCTTCGGACGCGCCGCAGGGAGCGGCTTCCACCTGACCCTGCTTGCGAAGGACCTCACCGGCTACCGGAACCTCTGCCGGCTCCTTTCCCGCGCACACGTGCGGAGCGGCGACGGGCCCTCGGTGATCGCACTTTCGGATCTTGCGACGCGCTCGGAGGGACTCATCGGGCTTTCCGGCTGCCCGGCGGGCGAGGCGGGCGCCGCTGTGCTCGACGGGCTCGGCTGGCGAGCTGAGGCCGCGCTCCGTCGCCTCTCTCGATGCTTCGCCGCGGGGGACTTCTACGTGGAACTCGTGCACCTGCTCACCCCGGAGAGCGCTCGCTACGTGAGCGGGCTTGCCGCCATCGCAGCCCGGCTCGGCCTTCCTGTCGTCGCTACCAACAACGTCCACTACGTTGCGCGTGCAGGTTTCCGGCTCCACGACGTGCTTGCGTCGGCCGGCTCGCGGACCGAGCTCCCGGGGCCGTACCGTCGCGAGAACGCCGAGCTCTGGCTGAAACCCGCGGGCGACATGCGACGACTCTTCGCCGACGTACCGGGGGCGTGCGACACCACGCTTGAGATCGCCGCGCGCTGCGACCTGGACCTTGGGCTTGGCGGTTTCCACTTCCCCAGCGTGGAGGTCCCGGCGGGGGAGACAGCGTACTCCGAGCTTGCGAAGTGTGCGTGGCGCGGGCTGGAGCAACGCTACCGGCCGGTCACGCCCGCCTCGCTCGCGCGCCTCCAGCACGAGCTCGCCATTATTCAAGACCTCGGGTTCGCCGAGTACTTCCTCGTCGTGAAGGACATCGTGGACTTCGCGAAGAGAAGCGGCATCCGCTGTTCGGGCAGGGGGAGTGCCGGCGACAGCATCGTCACCTACGCGCTCGGCATCACCGACGCTGACCCCATCGCCTACGACCTGCTCTTCGAGCGCTTCCTCAACCCCGCGCGCAAACAGATGCCCGACATCGACGTGGACTTCGACTCAAGGCGGCGCGACGAGGTCATCGACTACATCTACAGGCGCTTCGGGAACGACCACGTCGCCATGGTTGCCACCGTGCAGACGATGACGGCGCGCGGTGCGGTTCGGACGGTCGCCCGGTCGTTCGGTTTGCCGATCGATGAGGTGAACGCGCTCTCGCGTCACTTGCCGTGGGTGAGCGCGCGTCACTTGCCCGAGGTGCTCGAGACGTACCCCGAGTGCACGAACCACCCGCTCAAGGACGCATCGCGCTACGGGCTTCTCGTGGAACTCGCCACCGAGCTCAACGGCTGTCCGATGCACCTCGGCACGCACCTCGGCGGTTTCATCATCACGAGGGAGCCCATCGACACGTGGATGCCGCTCCAGTGGGCCGCCAAGGGGGTCGTCGTCTCGCAGTACGACAAGGACGACATCGAGGCGCTCGGGCTCGTGAAGATGGACATCCTGGGACTTCGGATGCACTCGGCGATCAGCGACACGGTGACGCTCGCGCGCGAGCGGGTGGGCGAGGCGGCGGTTCCCGAGCCGTTCGAACTGTCGCCTAGGGACGACCCGAAGGTCTACGAGATGATCGCCTCGTCGGACACGGTCGGGATGTTCCAGCTGGAGAGTAGCGGTCAGCGGAATCTCGCCATGCGGCTTCAGGAGCGCACCTTCGACGACATCATCGCCGCGATCTCCCTCTTCCGACCGGGTCCGCTGGAAGCCGAGATGATCGCGCCGTTCATCCGCCGCCGACATGGGCTGGAGCCGGTCGTCGTGCCGCACCCGGCGATGGGGAAGGTGCTCGCCGACAGCTACGGCGTGATCGTGTACCAGGAACAGGTGCTCAGAGTCGCGCAGGCGGTGGCGGGATTCACGCTGTCGGAGGCAGACTCACTCCGCCGCGCCATGACGAAGCACCGCTCCCGCGAGGAGATGGAAGCGATCGGTCGCCACTTCGTGGAGCGTGCGTGCGGACTGGGCGCCGAGCGTGCGGTCGCCGAGGAGGTCTTCCGCCAACTCGAAGGGTTCGCGGCGTACGGCTTCTGCAAGGCGCACGCGGCGTGCTTCGGCGTGGTGAGCTACGCGAGCGCGTGGCTCAAGGCGTACTACCCGGCCGAGTTCGCCGCCTCGATCCTCAACAACGAGCCGATGGGCTTCTACAGCCCGCGCCTGGTGGTGAACGATGCCCGCCTGCACGGCATCGGCATCCTCCCGCCGAGCGTGAACGAGTCGCGCGCCTCCTACACGGTCGAGCACGATGGCCGTGCCATTCGCGTGGGACTCAAGGACATCCACGAGATGACGCAGCGGCTCCTCGCCGTCATCGAAACCGAGCAGGCGGTGCGCCCCTTCCGTGACCTCGCGGACTTCCTGCGCCGAACGCGCGCCGAGGCCCCCGCAGCCGAGAGTCTCATTCGCGTGGGCGCGTTCGACAGGCTCGGGCTCACGGAGGCAGGGCGACCCCTCACGCGCGACGAGATGCTCGCGCTCCTGCCGGAACTCAAGGCGGTCATCGCGCGTGAGGGGATCGCCGGCGACGACGTGCTCGTCGTCGCCCCCGCACCGGCGCGGGGGCCTGAGGACCCGGGGCACGTCTCGGGCTGGTCGCCGGCGCGCCGCCTCTCCGCGGAGCTCGAACTCGTGGGCCTCTCGCTCACCTGCCACCCGCTTGACCTCGCTCGAGAAGATCTGGAGCGGCGCGGCGTGACGTGGGCATGCGACCTTCCTCTGATCGAACACCGCACGCGCGTACGTGTCACGGGCGTCAGAGAGCGCGCACAGACCCCGCGGACCCGCTCGGGTAGGAGGACCTGTTTCCTCACCCTTGAGGACCCTACGGGGCTTCTAGACGTTGTCGTGTTCGAGGATGCACTCAACAGGGCGGGGGAGACCATCGTCAAGCACCGCGCCTACCTCATCGACGGCGTCGTGCACAACGATGCCGAGCGTGGGCTCTCGGTCGTCGCGGAAGACGTGCGACCCTACATCGTGCGATCCGGCGGGGAACCGGTGCGGCTTCGGCGTGGCGTGGGTCTCGGGCCGATGGGCCCGACACGCCCGGGCGCAGGCGCGCCGGAGGAAGAGTCCTGGGAAGAGGAGGCAGCCAAGGCCGACGCCGGCGCAGCGGCACGCCGTTAGCGCCCGAGGTCTGAGCCCCGCCTCAGCGCATCATCGCCGAACCGCTTGCGGATGGCGTCGATCTCTGTAGCGAGCGCGCGCCGCTGCTGACGCACCACGGGAGCGTCGTTCTCCACAGTGTCGAGCAGTCCCAGCTGCTGAGCCGGCTCGTCGAACCCGCTGGCACCGAAGCCGAGCAGGCGAAGGCCGGCGCCCGGCGACCATGCACGACCCAGAAGAGAGCGGGCCACCGGGAGCATGTCGTCCTCAAGATCCGTGGGTATCTCCAGCGTTCGCCGCACCGTCCGTGTGGTGAAATCAGCAAACCTCAACTTGACGGTGAAAGTTCTGGCGACAAGTGCGCTCGCCCTGAGACGTGAGGCGACCTTTTCCACCAGCGTACCGAGTTCGCGCTCGGCGTCGGTCCGCTCGTGCAGGTCGTGCGCGAAGGTGCGCTCGTTCGAAACGGACTTGACGTCGCGAGTCACTGCAACCGGGCGGTCGTCGAGACCGCGCGCCCGGTCGAGGAGCTCGGAACCCCACGCCCCGGCGAGCGTCTCGGCCGTGCCGGGGTCGAGCCGCGCAAGATCGCCAAGCGTACGGATGCCGGCACCGAGAAGGCGCTGCGCAGTATGCGCACCGATCCCGGGGAGCACGCTGACGGACAGCGGTGCGAGAAAGGCGGCTTCGGTTCCGGGCCAGACGACCGTGATACCGCGCGGTTTGTCACGGTCCGACGCGATCTTGGCGAGCGTCTTGCCGCTCGCGACGCCGAGGGAGCAAGAGAGCCCGAGTGCGTCCACGTCGCGCCGGATCTGCTCGGCGATCTCGACCGGATGACGTCCTGTCCGGCCCGGTGACACGTCCAGGTACGCCTCATCGATAGACGTCGGTTCTATGTGCGGCGTGAACGTCTGGAGGATGCCTCGCACTGCGCGAGAGAGCTCCGAGTAGCGCTTGAACCGCGGAGGCGCACATACGGCGTCCGGACACAGCCGCGCCGCCTGTCCCGCAGGCATCGCCGAGTGGATCCCGTACGCACGCGCCTCGTACGAGGCGGTTGACACGACGCCGCGCCCGGACGGGTCGCCGCCAACGATCACCGGCCGCCCGCGCCACTCGGGATGGTCGAGCTGCTCGACCGACGCAAAGAAGGCGTCCATATCCATGTGGAGGATGGCCCTGCCGCTCCATGGGGGCATCTGATGTGCGTCGCGCTCGGTCATGCGGGCAGTGTACCGCAGCACTCTGCTACCGGGCTCACGCTCGGGTACACTGGCACCTCGCGAGGAGGAGGTCACATGCTCATCGGCGCACACGTGGGGGTGGCTGCGGGGTATCCGGAGGCGCTCGACTACGCCGTTTCGGTCGGCTGCGAGTGCGTCCAGATCTTCGCCAAGAGTCCGAGGCAGTGGCGTGCGGCTCCCATCGACCCGGGCGTCGCTACCCGGTTCCGCACCAAGCGCGAGGAACTCGGGATGAGGTGGGTCGTCACGCACTCCGCGTATCTCATCAACCTCGGTTCCGAGGACGACGCCTTGTGGGAACGCTCCTGGATGGCGCTCGCGGATGAGCTCATCCGCGCAACAGCGCTCGGCGCGGACGGGGTCGTCACGCACATTGGAACCAACAGGAGTGGAGACCTGCAGACCGGCGCGTCGCGCGTCGCCGAAGGGGCTCGACGGGCGCTTCAGGCTGCCGACACGCCGGTCGTGCTGCTGCTCGAGAACACCGCGGGAGCGGGGGCGTCGTTCGGCAACGGGCCGACGGAGATCGGTGCTGTGCTCACGCTCCTGGATGACGACTGGCTTGAGCGCCTGGGCGTCTGCCTGGACACCTGCCATGCGCACGCCGCCGGATGGGACCTCTCGTCTCCGGGAGGGCTTGATGCGTTCGTGTCCGGGACGGCGGCATGCTGCGGAGCGGGTCGCATTCTCACCGTCCACGCGAACGACTGTCTCGGTGAGGCAGGGAGCCTCCGCGACCGGCACGCCTGGATCGGTGAGGGAACCATCGGTACGGAGGGATTCCGCGCGCTGTTCGAGCACCCGGGACTCTCCGGAGCTGCAGTCGTCGTCGAGATGCCCGGCGAGATTCCCGTGAAGGACGAACAGAACGTCAGACGACTGAAGGAGCTGCGTGCAGCTTCTTCAGTACCCGCGTCCGGCGCCTGATCGCAGAGAGCACGCGGCTCACGAACGACTCGAGGTCTCCGTCGAGCGCGATCTCGATGGGTGAGGCCTGACGGCGATAGACATCGATGATGAAGAGCTCCCGGAGCTCTCGATTCGAAAAGTCCCTCGGGTCTCCCGCAGGCGCGCCCCGGTAGACACGGGTCACCGCCCGCTGCAGGCGCAACGCGGCGAGTCCGTCCGCGACGTCTGAGCGAACGACGCGGACGCGAGACGCGTGGCGGCCATACCGGATGAGGTGCACGACGCATCCGTCTTCGCGAACATCGATGAGCGCCACGCCCTCTTCCGCTGCGGCTGTCCGAACCACCTCGAGCGACGACATCGTGCGGTCGAGCGCGCGTAGCGCGTCGCGGTGAACGATCGCGTCCTCGTAGCGAAGCTGGGCGGCGGCGTGCTCGCGCTTCGCTTGAAGCGCGACGCGGAGTTCGGGCGCCGATGGACCGAGGGCCTCGAGGACGGCGGCCACGCGGCGCCGGTACTCGTCCTGAGTCACCAGGCCGATACACGGTTGCGGACACCCGAGGTCAGCGTTGCGGCACGGCTGACTCGCGCTGTTCAGGCGTCGGGCGCAGTGGCGCAGTCCGAAGTGATCGCGCACCGCAGTGGCCATGATCCGCGCTGCCCACGGGTTCGTGAGCGGCCCGATCGCGAGACCAGTCCGAGGACGCCGTGTCACCACGGTGAGTGCCGGATAGCGCGAGCGGCTGTCCATGCGAAGGTAGACGCTGTTCCGACCACGCTGCTGGTCGCGATTGAACCTTGGCCGGTAGCGGTCGAGAAGACGGCTCTCCAAGAGGAGCGCATCGAGGTCGGACGTGCAGCAGATGTGGCTCACTGCCGCTGTCTCGGTAGCAAGCCGCGCGCGGTCGTGGTCAGCGGGGTAATAGAAGTAGCTCCGCACCCGCGTCCGTAGGTTCTTGGCTCGGCCCACGTAGATCACCGCGCCGTCAGCGTCGCGCAGAAGGTAGACACCCAGCGCATCCGGCAAGTGCGTGGCAAGCACGAGCTTGCGGGCGAGCGCGCCCTCTTGGGCGAGGCCGGAGTAGCGCGCCACATCCTCGGCGGTGGCCAGACCGAGTTTCGCGAGTGCAGGCAACATACCGATGAGCACCTCAGCGGTGGCCGCGGCGTCCGAGGCCGCACGGTGATTCGGCACGGTCGTCGCGCCGTAGTGCTCGGCAAGCACGCGGAGGTTGTGCCGGGGAAGTTCCGGACTCAGACGGCGGGAGAGGGTCAGCGTGTCGAGAATCGGTCGCTGGAAGGGCATCCCGAACGCCCGCTCGGCCTCGTAGTCAAGAAAGCCCATGTCGAAGCGGTGGTTGTGCGCCACGAGGACCGCGCCATCGGCGAACGCCATGAAGGCATCCATCACGTCGTGAATCGGAGGGGCGTCCGCGACCATTCCATCGGTGATGCCGGTGAGCTCGACGATCGAGGGAGGAATCTGCTGGTGCGGATGGACGAAAGACTCGAAACTGCCGACAAGACGGCCACCTTCAATCAGCGTGGCCCCGATTTCGATGACGTCGCTGCTACCAGGACAGCAGCCGGTGGTTTCTATGTCGACGGCAACGAAACGGCCGTCCGTGAGACTGGTTTCGCCGAGCATGCAGCCGTTCCCGCGTTTCCGGACTCGGCAGACGCGCTGAGGCGCCCGCATCGGGACAATGCTAGCACAGGCGAGTGCGGACCCGCACGTTGCCCTGAAGCCTTCGAGCACGTAGCATAGGCGAGGGGCATGTCCGTCACCATGCCGTTCGCTGACGAGGAGTCATCATGGCGCATTGCCTTCTAGCACGTGACCGAGCCGCCGGTACCGTGACGGTTCTTTCGCCGGCATCGTTCGACCGAGGCGAGGACGCGGCGCAAGCGGCTCGCGCGCTCGTCGTGTCTGGCACCGTCAATCCTGAGTCCACCGAGATTCTCATCGTGGATCTCAGCGGTGCTTCGCGCGTGGAGGTCATCACGCTCGCCGCGCCGGTTGATGAGGCGGTGTCCGAGGACCTCGATACTTCGCCGGCGGCCGGTGTCTGGGAGACCCCAGCCGAGGTCCCGCAGCCGGCGGAGCACGTCGAGGAGCCAGAACCCGAAACCGAGCCCGAGCCGGAACCCGAGGTCGTGCCCGAACCAGAACCGGAACCAGAACCGGAACCCGAGATCGCACCGGAACCCGAGCCGGAACCCGAGCCGGAACCCGAGATCGCGCCTGACGTTGACGCGCTGCCGGTCGACGATGAGGCGGCTGCGCCTGTACCAGAAGCGGCGCCACTGTCGGAGCCGGTTCTCGAGCCCGCGCCGGCGACGGTTCCCGTTCTCGAGCCTGCGCCGGCTCCGGTGCCCCTCTTTGAGCCCCCCGTCAAGCCGCTCCCGGAACCTCTCCTCGAGTCCGAGCCGCTCCCGTGGCCCTCCCCGGCATCCGCGCCCGATTCCGCACCGCCGTCTGCGCCCTCACCTGCCGCTGAGGCTGAGGAGCCTGGGGCTGCTGAGACCCCAGTCGGACTCGATGACGAACCCGTGTTTGCAGACCCACTCGTGATCACCGAGGTCACGATCGTCGAGAGTCTCCCGGTCGTCGAACTCGACGTTGGACCCTATGAGGTCTCTGGCGAGCTCATCTTGGACCGCTACACCTGCGACGACTGCGTTTATGCAAATACGTGCCCGAAGGTCGGTGAGAGCGCGCCCGCCGAATGTGGATCCTTCCAGTGGAAGTCGCTCTGACCACAATCTGTTGCTGACAGCGCGCCACGTCCTACCATATGATGTGGGATGACGGCGGTCTGTCAGAAGGGCCCCGAGTGGGCACACGCCAGCGCACGTTCCCCATGAGCGCCATCGTCGGTCAGGAGCCGCTCAAGACGGCGCTGCTCCTCGCCGCGGTCGATCCCCGCATCGGTGGCGTGCTCATTCGCGGATCGAAAGGGGCCGCCAAGTCGACCGCGGTCCGCGCGCTTGCGGCGCTGCTCCCTCACATCGACGTGGTCGAGGGTTGCCCCTATGGCTGTCGGCCCGACCATTCCGCGTCGCTCTGCGCTGCGTGTTCGGTTCCCGAGTCCTCACCAGGCGTGCTCACGCGCCGCCCGACGCTTGTGGAGCTCCCGGTATCGGCCACCGAAGACCGCGTTGTCGGAACGCTGGACCTGGACCACGCGCTCCGTCACGGTGAGCGGCGCTTCGAGCCCGGGCTCCTGGCGGCGGCCAATCGCGGCGTTCTCTACATCGACGAGGTCAACCTTCTCGACGACCACCTCGTTGACGTGCTCCTCGACGTCGCCGCAAGCGGCGTGAACATCGTCGAGCGCGAGGGGATCACCGTCACGCATCCCGCTCGATTCGTGCTGGTAGGAACGATGAACCCCGAGGAGGGCGAGCTCAGGCCACAGCTGCTTGACCGCTTCGGCTTGTGTGTCGACGTTGCCGGGATTGCGGCCCCGGTGATGCGAGTGGAGATTCTTCGCAGACGTCAGCGCTTCGAAGACGACCCCGGTGCGTTCGAGGCCGAGTGGGCGGGTGACGAGACACGCCTCGCAGCGTCCATCGTTCGCGCGCAGGCGGCCCTGCGCGCAACCGCCCTTTCCGACGAGTTGCTCCACACGGTAGCGAGCGTGTGCAGTGCACTCGAGGTCGACGGCCACCGAGCCGACCTCGTGATCGCGCGAGCCGCGGTCGCTGTCGCTGCGCTTCGTGGCGCACCCGCGGCGACGCTCGAGCACGTGTCCGAGGTTGCGCCGCTCGCCCTCGTGCACCGGGTCCGGTCGCGCCCATTCGAAGATGATCGCTTGGACGCCGCGCATGTCCGGACACTCTTCGCGCAGCCGATGCTGACGCTTCAGCCAGGCTCGTCGAACGAGATGCGTCCCGCCGAGAGGTACGAGGAGCCAGGCGTTGCCGCGCTGCATTTCAGCGCCGACTCGCTCACGTCAGCCCACCCGGATCCGTCGCAGCTCGCGACGGTCCCGCCCTTGAACCGCGATGACTCCCGTGCAACCCTCAACGGCCGGACGCACAACGCCCAGTCCGCCGATCGCCGAGGAAAGTACGTGACGGCTGTGCCGCTGCGCCAGGGGGACGATCCGGACATCGCGTTCGATGCGACCATTCGAGCTGCAGCGCCCTTCCAGCGCGGGAGGTCGGGCGATGGCGCGCTCGTGATCGAGCCGGGAGACCTGCAGCGCAAGGTCAGGACTCGTCGAGTCGCGAGCTCGATCGTCTTCTGCGTCGACGCAAGCGGCTCCATGGGGGCGGCGAGGCGCATGGAGGCCGCGAAGGCCGCCATCCTCGGGCTCTTGGTCGACGCCTATCAGCGTCGTGACCGCGTCGCGCTGGTCTCGTTCCGCGGCGACGGCGCCCAAGTCGTTCTCTCGCCGACGTCCAGCGTCGAACTCGCTCACCTGCGGCTGCGTGCGCTGCCGACGGGCGGAGCGACGCCGCTTGCCCACGGTCTCGTGCGTTCGCTGGAGGTGTTGGAGGCGGAGCAACGGCGCGAGGGCGACGTGCGGCCATGGCTCGTGCTGATCACAGATGGCCGAGCGAACGTTGGTCTCGGCACGGGGCTCGGCGCTGATGATGCGCGGTCTGCCGCCCGGCGCATCGCCGAGGCCGGCATCAGGACGCTTGTGATCGACACCGCCGGACCGGGAGGCGGCGCACCGGCACGCGAAATCGCCCGAGCGGCAGGCGCCGAGTATCTGCGCCTCGGCGAGATCGGTCCGACTGCACTCTCGACCGCGGTTCGAACGCGGGTCCGGCAGTAGCCTCGCGCACGAGCGCGTACGCCGACGCGCAGGATGGCTGAGGTGGAGTGGGCCTGTAAGCCGGATTCTGTCGCGTGCGACCATCTATCTGGGACCGCCGTCGCCGACGGCCTCAAGCGGGCATACCCGAGCGACGGCTGGGCCAGCCTTGACCGCTCCTATTTGCCCTTGCTCCGGGTGGGGTTTGCCAAGCCGCCACGTTGCCGTGACGCTGGTGCGCTCTTACCGCACCGTTTCAGCTTTTCTCCCGTCCGGTTTCCCGAGCGGGGGAGTCTTCTTTTCTGTGGCACTTTCCGTCGGCTCACGCCGCCCTGGCGTTACCAGGCACCCTGCCCTGCGGAGTCCGGACTTTCCTCACGCGCCCGAAAGCGCGCGCGGCCGCCCGGCCCACTCCATCAGCCATTCTAGCAGCTTGGAGCGCAACTCATCAGGCGTCGTGGCGTCCCTGTGCCTGGAGCTTCGCCCAGCTGTCCTTCAGCGTGAGCGTCCTGTTGAACACGATGTCGTCCGCCGTCGAGCCACGATCGAGGCAGAAGTAGCCGAGCCGTTCGAACTGCACGGTCTCGCCGACAGGCAGCTCGCCGAGGCCCGGCTCAACGAGACATTTCGTGAGTACGGTCTCAGATTCGGGGTTCAAACCGTCGAACAGGTCCTGACCCTCGCTGCCCGGGAAGGGATTCTCGAACAGATGGTCGAACAGCCGAACACGAGCAGGCACAGCGTGCGACGCGGAGACCCAGTGCAAGGTTCCCTTGGGGCGTCGGCCATCAGGCGCGCTTCCCCCACGGGTCGCTGGGTCGTAGGTGCACCTCAGTTCGACGATCGCGCCCTCGGAGTCCTTGACGACCTCGTGACAGGTCACGAAGTAGGCGGCACGCAGCCGAACCTCTCGCCCAGGCGCGAGACGGAAGAACTTCTTCGGCGGGTCTTCCATGAAGTCGTCGCGCTCGATCCACAACTCCCGCGAGAACGACACCCGCCGGGTGCCTGCGTACGGATCCTCGGGGTTGTTGAGCACATCCATCTCTTCGACCTGGCCCTCGGGGTAGTTCTCGAGGACGACCTTTATGGGGTCGAGGACCGCGAAGCGCCGAAGCGAGGTGCGGTTCAGCACGTCGCGCACGGCATGCTCGAGCATCTCGATCTCAACGACGCTGTCCGCCTTCGCGACACCGATCATGGCGGCGAACTCCCGGATCCCCTCGGCGGGGAAACCGCGACGTCGGAGCCCCGAAAGCGTGGGCATCCGTGGGTCGTCCCAACCGGCTACATAGCCGTCGTTCACGAGCCGAAGGAGCACCCGCTTGGAGAGGACGGTATGCGTGAGGTTGAGCCGGGCGAACTCGTACTGGCGCGGGCGTGAGGGGACCGGCAGGTTCTCGATGAACCAGTCGTAGAGCGGCCGGTGGTCCTGAAACTCAAGCGTGCAGATCGAGTGAGTGATGCCCTCGATGGCGTCAGACTGCCCGTGCGCGAAGTCGTATGTCGGGTAGATACACCAGGCGTCGCCGGTCCGCGGGTGCTCGGCGTGGAGGATTCGGTACAGGACCGGATCGCGCAGGTTGATGTTGGGCGCGGCCATGTCGATCTTCGCCCGCAACACCCGGGCGCCGTTGGGATACTCGCCCGCGCGCATGCGCTCGAAGAGATCGACGTTCTCCTCGATGGTCCGACTACGCCATGGACTCTCCGTGCCGGGCAGTGTGAGTGTGCCGCGATGCTCGCGGATCTCGTCAGCAGAGAGATCGTCCACGTAGGCCTTGCCGACCTTGATGAGGTGAACAGCCCACTCGAAGAGCTGTTGGAAGTAGTCGGAGGCGAAGTAGCGGTACTCGGCCCAATCGAACCCGAGCCACCGAACGTCCGCCTCGATGGCGTCGATGTACTCCTGCTCTTCCTTGATCGGATTGGTGTCGTCGAAGCGCAGGTGGCACCGACCGCCGAACTCCTGGGCGATGCCAAAGTTGAGACAGATGGACTTGGCGTGACCGATGTGGAGATAGCCGTTCGGCTCAGGAGGGAAGCGAGTCACGACAGACTGATGCCGGCCGTCGCGAAGATCGGCTGCGACGATTTCGCGGATGAAGTCGCCCCGCTCGGGCTGGGTTGGCGTGTGTGTGTTCATGGTCGTGGAGGATAGCACACGACCGCTCTGCCCGGAGTCTGCTACTGTCACCATGCCGGGGTTCTCGAGTTCCCCGGTGTCTGGCGGAAGGACCGACCGTGGCGAGGGCTCTCGCCAGCGTGCTGACCCACGGGCGGTCCGACCGTTCCAGCGCACGACGGTCGCTCGCTGCGACCATTCGAGGAAATGCAACAGGCCGGACGCACGAGCGTCCGGCCTGCGAGTTATCTGGTAGCCCGTACGGGATTCGAACCCGTGATCTCCGCCTTGAGAGGGCGGTGTCCTAACCGCTAGACGAACGGGCCATACTGGCTGGGGTACTAGGGCTCGAACCTAGACTCTTCGGAACCAGAATCCGACGTGTTGCCAGTTACACCATACCCCAGTGCACACCACGCGCTGCCTGGGCGCGAGTAGGTATGCTACCTGCGGTCATGGGGAGTGTCAACCCGCGTCAGTCAGGCTCCAGCGAGTGCGCGAGCCGCCTGGAGCCGCCCGACACTGCGCTCTCTGCCGAGGAGCTGGAGCGACTCGAAGAGCGGTGGGCTGACTGTGGTGCCGCTGACCGCAACTCGGACCGCCTGGAAGACCTCCTTGGGTTTCACGCCGGCGGACTCGGCCACTTCCAGCAGTGCGGTTTTGATGCTTGCGGCGTCGAACGGCTCGATCGGCTCGAGCGCCCCGATGCAAGCGTCGAGGAGCGAGCATGCTCCGGCTTTCGCGAGGACCTTCTCCACCGCTGCGGGGTCCATGATGATGACATTGGTGAACAGGAAGGCGACAGCCGGGGCGACCTCGTCGAGGTGTTTCACGCGTTCGTTGACGAGCGGTGCCAGCTGCTCGAGCCATCCGCGTCGAGCATCGACGTCCTCGCTCTGAAGCAGACCTGCCTGCACGAGGAACGGAACGACGCGCCGAACGAACTCGGGCGCAGACAGCTCGCGAATGTAGACGCCGTTGATCCAATCGAGCTTCTCGGCATCGAAGATGGCCGGGTTGCGGGACACGCGATCGAACGAGAAGTTCTGCAGCAACGCGTCGCGCGAGATGATTGTCGTCTCACCATCGAGCGACCAGCCGAGAAGCGCGAGGTAGTTGAGGAGCGCCTCGGGGAGGTAGCCCTCGTCCTGGTATGCCTCGACGGCGGTCGCGCCATGGCGCTTCGAGAGGCGCTTTCCGTCCGGGCCCCAGATCATCGAAAGGTGGGCGAACACCGGAACCTTCGCGCCAAGCCCCTCGAAGACGAGAATCTGCCGCGGCGTATTCGAGAGGTGATCGTCGCCTCGAATGACATGCGTGATGCCCATCGCAGCATCATCGGCGACTGTGGCGAAGTTGTAGGTCGGCGTGCCATCGGTGCGAACGAGCACGAAGTCGTCGAGCGCGCTCGCGGGAAACGACATGTCACCCCGAATCTCATCGACGAACGAGACTTCTGCGCGGTCTGCGGGAACGGCCAGCCGCCAGACATGCGGTTCGCCCGCTGTGACTCGCTCAGCTGCGGTCGCAGGGTCGATGGCGCGGCAGGTACGGTCGTAACCGGCGGTACCACCGGTGGCGCGCGCGTCGCCGCGCTTCGCCTCCAGCTGCTCCGCCGTGCAGAAGCAGGGGTATGCGGCTCCGGAGGACTTCAGCGACTCAAGAGCTGCCACGTACGACTCGGCGCGGGCCGTCTGGAAGTAGGGTCCGACGGGCCCACCGGCTTCGGGACCTTCGTCCCAATCGATTCCGAGCCACCGGAGGGAGCGCAGGATCGCTTCGGTGTTCTCGTAGGTCGAGCGTTCGGGGTCGGTGTCATCGATTCGCAGAATGAACGTTCCGCCACTGCGGCGCGCGAACGCCCAGTTGTAGATAGCGGTGCGGGCGCCACCGATGTGCAGGTGGCCGGTCGGACTCGGAGCGAAGCGAACGCGAACGGACTCGGTCATCGGGTTCCTTTCCGGACTGTGCAGGCCCGGTCAGTCGGTGGGTTGAAGGGGGGTGGCGCTTGAACGCCTCAGGAGGTACCACGTCACGCCGATCGCCAGTATGAGAATGGCGAGTCCGGCGCCCTTCATGAGCACGTACGAGGCCGCCGCGTCGGTGTCGAAGATGATGAGCTTCCGAACAACCGCAACGAGGCCGGCCTCCAGTACCGTCCCAACGACGTTCTTCCGCTCAATGTAGGCGAACGCCGTGTTGACGAGCTCGATGATGATGAACACCACGAGCGCAGCGTCGAGGACGCCCAGGACGGCGGCCGGAGGTAGGAAGCCGGGGCCGGTCGCGGCGGCGTAGAGCTCGAACCCGACCTCGATGATGGCGAGAGCCGCCATGACCAGAAGCAGCACGATGAGAACGCGCTCCAGCAGCTGCACGACGCGATGCATACGCTCGGTGAACAACCAAGGCCTCCTGAGGGTTCGGTGCGGTACCCAAGCATGATAGCAGCCTCATCGCGCCAGGCGTCCGCCTTGCCGTGCATGGCGCCACGGTGGTATGGTGCCCAACGACTCATCAAGAGGCAGAACCGCACACGCGGCGCTGCAGAGGGCGTAGGGACCGCACCCGAAGATGCCCCGGCAACCGACGTCGAAAACGGCGAACGGTGCCACATTGCGGCAGGTCGAACAGGCCTGGGAGATGAGGGAACAGCCGCGAGCTTTCTGCGACGTCCCTTGTCTGGAGCAGACGGGGACGTTTTCGTTCCCGTCTGCCACGACGGTCAGGCGGGTGCGCCCGCGGGAAGAAGGAGGCTCGATGGCTCGAGACTATGTGTTCACCTCGGAATCGGTGACCGAGGGACATCCCGACAAAATGTGCGACCAGATCTCCGACGCTGTGCTCGATGCGATCATCTTGCGGGAAGGCGAGCTCGCCGAGGAGGGCTACGTAACCGACAAGGGGTCCGTGGCCGCTCCCGAGTATGTCCGCGTCGCCTGCGAGACACTCGTCACCACCGGCCTTGTGGTCGTTGCGGGCGAGATTCGCACGCACGCATATGTCGACATCCCCACGATCGTGCGAGAAACCGTCAGGGACATCGGCTACACGCGGGCCAAGTTCGGCTTCGACTACGAGACCTGCGGTGTGCTCACCTCGATTCACGAGCAGAGCGCTGATATCGCCATGGGCGTGGACGAGGCGTACGAGGTGAAGCGTGGCGATACTGACCCGCTCGATCTCATCGGCGCGGGAGACCAAGGCATGATGTTCGGCTACGCCTGCAACGAGACCTCGCAGCTCATGCCGATGCCGATCTATCTGTCGCACCGCCTCGCCGAGCGGCTCACGGCGGTCCGCAAGGCGGGCGTTCTCGACTACCTGCGCCCCGACGGCAAGACGCAGGTCACCGTCCGCTACGCCGACGGCAAGCCGGTGGCGGTGGACAAGATCCTCATCTCGTCCCAGCATGCCGACGGCGTCGACATCGAGAACCTCATGAAGCCGGACTTCATCGAGCACATCATCGAACCGGTGCTCGACCTCGAGAACATCGAGTGGTGCGACGCGGAGATCTACGTCAACCCGACCGGACGCTTCGTCATCGGCGGCCCCATGGGCGACTCGGGTCTGACCGGCCGCAAGATCATCGTGGACACCTATGGCGGCATGGGTCGTCACGGCGGCGGTGCGTTCTCGGGTAAGGACTGCACGAAGGTTGACCGCTCGGCCGCATACGCCGCTCGTTGGGTCGCAAAGAACGTTGTGGCCGGCGGCCTCGCCGAGCGCTGTGAGATCGAGCTCGCCTATGCGATCGGCGTGGCTCACCCGCTCTCGGTGCTGATTGAGACCTTCGGCACCGAAACGGTGTCCGTGGAACGCATCGAAGAGGGCATCAGACAGGTATTCGACCTTCGCCCCGGTGCGATCATCAGGGACCTCGATCTGCGCCGACCGATCTACCGGAAGACGGCCGCGTACGGTCACTTCGGCCGCGGCGAGCGCGACTTCACCTGGGAGCGCACGGACCGAGTCGACGCACTGAAAGCGGCGTGCGCGGGCTAGTTGTCGGCGAACCGACGCGCATCAAGGCCACCGACACCGATTGGTGTCGGTGGCCTTCTGTATGCTGTGAGCAAGATGCGGCTGAAGGGCTTCTTCGTGGGTGTTGCGAAGGTCATCGTTGACGTGCGGACGCGCTCGATCGCCGAGCCGTTCGACTACGCCATCCCTGACGACCTCGCCTGTCTCGTCAGCACCGGCGTTCCGGTCCTCGTACCGTTGGGGTCCCGCAGCGTCGTCGGCTACGTCGGGGCGCTCGCAGAGACGTCGGAGCTGAAACGCCTCAGGCCGCTCAAAGCCGTACTGGGAGAGTCGCTCTTCGACGACGGCGCGTGGCAGCTTGCGCAGTGGGTTGCGAACGAGTACGCGGCTCCCGTGTCGGAGGCCGTGCGTCTGCTGTTGCCGCCCGGAGGAGCCCCCCGGGTCACACGGGTGACGTGTGAGGATGGCTCCACCTCCTGGGAGTTGCAGCAGCCCGCGGTCAGCGCCGTCGCGGACACCATCGTAGAGCGCACGTCCGGGGATGAGCTGAATCTCCCTGGAAACGCCCGGATGCAGCGCTCGGTCCTTGAGGCACTCCGGCTCGGCCCGGTTACTGCAGCCGAGCTCGCTGCCGAGCTTGGGGCGGTCTACAGCGCGATTCGCGCACTGGAGCGTCGGGGGCTCGTTTCCACCACATCGCGGCGCCGTTGGCGCGGCAGTCACCCGGCAGCCGCCATCTCCGCGCGCCCCTACGTGCTCAACGAGGATCAATCGGTCGCCGTGGACGCCATTGCTGCAGCCGCGCCGGGCGAGGTCTTCGTCCTGGAAGGCGTCACCGGCTCAGGCAAGACCGAGGTGTACCTCTCCGCTATCGAACGCGTGCTTGCGCGCGGTCAGGGCGCAATCGTGCTCGTCCCGGAGATTTCGCTGACTCCCCAGACGGTCGGGCGCTTCAGAGCCCGCTTCGGGGCGGAGGTTGCGGTCCTGCATAGTCGTCTTTCGGCAGGGGAGCGCTACGACCAGTGGCACCTCGTCCAGCGGGGTGAGGCGCGTGTCGTCGTCGGCGCCCGCTCGGCGCTCTTCGCACCGGTATGGGATCTTGGCCTCATCGTGATCGACGAGGAGCACGAGCCGTCGTACAAGCAGGGATCCTCCCCTCGCTATCATGCCCGCGACGTGGCTCGGCAGCTGGCACTCGTGCGTGGCGCGGCGCTCGTCCTCGGGTCCGCGACGCCAAGCTTGGAGTCGCGTCACATGGCCGACATCAAGGCGTGGACGCCGCTGTCGCTTCCCGAGCGCGTAGGGGACGCGGTGATGCCCGACATCGTCGTTGTCGACTTGGCTGCAGAGTTCTCGAAGGGCAACCGTTCGATGTTCTCGGGCGCGCTGGCGGAGGGTCTTGACGCCGTCATCGCGTCGGACACGCGGGCCGTCCTCTTCCTCAATCGCCGGGGCTTCGCTTCGTTCCTCCTGTGTCGCGAGTGCGGCTTCGTCCCGCAGTGCCCCTCCTGTTCGGTCTCCTTGACGTATCACGACCGCGCGGATCGCCTCACGTGCCATCACTGCGGGCACGAGGAGCCTGCCGTCCGCGCCTGCCCGCGCTGCGGCAGCCCCTATCTGCGCAAGTTCGGGGCTGGTACTGAGCGGATCGAGCAAGAGCTGCTCGCGCGCTGGCCCGATCTCGCGGTTGTGCGCATGGATGCCGACACGACGAAGGGTAAGGGCGGGCACGAGCGAGCGCTGGCAGCCTTCGAGTCGGTACGGCCCGCCGTGCTGCTCGGTACGCAAATGATCGCCAAGGGCCTGGACTACCCGGACATCACGCTCGTGGGGGTGCTGAGCGCCGATCTCTCGCTCCGCGTGCCCGACTTCCGCGCCGCAGAGCGCACGTACCAGCTGCTGCAGCAGGTGGCGGGCCGAGCGGGGCGAGGTGACAAGCGCGGGACGGTGGTGATCCAGACGTACTGGCCGGATCATCCGGCGATACACGCGGTGGCCGCCGGAACACCGTCGCTGATCTACGACCGGGAGCGTCAGGAACGCTCAGAGCTCGGGTACCCACCGTACGCCCGGCTGGCGAACGTCCTGCTCGCAGGCCCACAGTATCCGGCCGTCAGCAGCGCCGCGGATACGCTCGCCGGGGAGCTCCGCGCCAGGATGCCCGAGGGGTGGACGTTGCTCGGGCCGGCAGACCCGGCACTTGCCCGCCT
Source organism: uncultured Actinomycetes bacterium (assembly GCA_963817405.1). Classification (GTDB taxonomy): domain Bacteria; phylum Actinomycetota; class Coriobacteriia; order Anaerosomatales; family Anaerosomataceae; genus CAWFNW01. Next base: position 245,287 of record CAWFNW010000001.1, on the reverse strand, counting down.
GAAGGGCTCCTACCGGCGCCACATGCTCCTGCGCGGCCCCCGAGGCGCGGACCTTGGCCCGCTAATCCGCGCGGCGCTCGCTCACACGAGCGTGCCCGATGGCGTGACGGTGGCGATCGACGTCGATCCGATCGACCTCGCGTAGGGAACTCCGGAGTATCCGCATCGCACAGCGACGCGCTTGAGCGCTCACGGGAGGCGTTACAATTAGCGGGCAAGGAACTTGCTTACCGTTCTTTGCCCGTCAGCGAACGTGAAAGGCATCCATGGAGATTCTGACCCATCCGAGCCCCGTCCTCGGCCAGCGTGCCGATGAGATAGATCCGACGACTGACCGTGACCTGAAGCGCCTTGTCGGTGAGATGGCGCATGCTATGTACGAGAGCGACGGTGTGGGCCTTGCTGCGCCACAGGTCGGCGTAACGAAGCGTGTCATCGTGTTCGACATCGATGAAGAGCTCGGCGCCCTCTGCAATCCCGTCATCACGGAGCGATCCGAAGAGACGGTCTGCGCCGAGGAAGGCTGCCTTTCGGTTCCCGGGATCAGCGTCCCGATCATGCGCTCGGCGACCGTCGTCTGCGAGGGTCAGGCGATCAACGGCGCTCGAGTCGTCATCGAGGCGAGTGAACTGCTGGCTCGTGTGCTTCAGCACGAAATCGACCACCTCGATGGCGTTCTCATCCTCGACCGACTCGAACCCGACGAGCGCAAGGCCGCAATCCGGGCGTACAACGAAGCTGCCAGCGCCTGATCGTAGCGGGGGGAGGGGTCGCCGTTAGGGTCGTCTTCATGGGCACACCGGCGTTCGCCGTGCCCTCACTCGATGCGCTCGCCGACGCCCACACCGTGGTCGCCGCGTTCACCCGGCCCGATGCGCCCTCAGGTCGCGGCTCGCGGCTGGTGCCGCCTCCGGTCAAGTCTCGCGCCCTCGAGCTGGGGATACTCGTCCTCCAACCGGGCTCACTGCGCGAACCTGGCGTCGTTGAGGGACTGCGCGGCCTGGTGCCCGACGTGATCTGTGTGGCCGCCTATGGCAAGCTCCTCCCACCGGACGTGCTGGAGATTCCGCGGTTCGGTTGTGTCAACGTTCACGCCTCGCTGCTCCCTCGGTACCGAGGGGCGGCACCGATCGAGCGGGCCATCCTCAACGGCGATGAGATCGCCGGCGTGAGTATCATGCGGATGGAAGAGGGGCTCGACACGGGCCCCTATGCGCGGCAGGTCGCCGTTCCCGTCGGTGATCTCGACAGCGCTGGTCTTTCCGAGCAGCTCGCCCGGGCGGGCGCGCACGCGCTTCTCGGCGTCCTCTCGGACCTTGAATCCGGCTCCGTGAGCTGGACGAAGCAGGACGACGCGAACGCCACGTATGCGCAGAAGATCCTGCGAGAGGACGTCGCGCTTGACCCGTCGCTCACAGCGGTCGCCGCGCTGCGCCGTATCCGGGCGTCCTCCGAGCGCGTGACGGCTCGAGTGGCCGTCGACGGCGCCGAGATGGTGCTCCTAGACGCCTCACTCTCCGACGTCCCGCTGCCTGCCGGAATGGCGAGCTGCACACGGGCGGGTCTCCTTCTCGGCTTTACTGAGGGCTCGCTTCTGATCGACCGGACGCGCCCTGTCGGGAAGGGTGCCATGACAGGAAGTGCCTGGGTCTGCGGTTACCGCGGTGACGCGACCGCCATGTGGTGCTCCGCGTGAGCGCGACGGCTGCTCGAGCCCTCGCGCATCAAGTTCTTGTCGCAACGCGCGAGCGTCAGGCCTATGTCACCCCGGTGCTCGACACGTATCTGGCTCGGTCCGACCTTCCCGAGACCGACCGCTCGTTCGTGACCAAGCTCGCGCGTGGCGTTGTCGAGATGGCCGGGGTGCTCGACGAAGCCCTCGATGCCCGGCTGGACCGCCCTGGGCGTCTTGAGCCACGTGTTCGCGACGCGCTGCGCATGGGAGCCTACGAGCTCTTGTTCCTTTCCACCGAGCCGAGGGCGGCCGTGCATCAGTACGTCGATCTCGTGCGATCGCTCCGCCCGCAGGCGGCCGGCATGGCCAATGCCGTCTTGCGCAAGATTGCCGATGCTGCTCCGGAGTTCCCTTGGGGAGATGTTGCCTCCGACGTGTCCGCCCTCGCGCGTGCGACCGGTCACCCGCTCTGGCTCGCCGAGCAGGTGCTTGACGACCTCGGCGAGGCACCCGGACGCGCTGCCTTGGAATCGGCGATGACGCCTGCGCCTCTGTTCGTGCGTGTGAATCCCTTCATGGGCACGCTTGAAGAAGCGGTCGCCGTGCTCGAGGAGGACGGCTCGGATCCTGAGCCCGCCTGGCCGGACGAACTTGCGCGGCAGCTCATGGAGCCACGGGCCGCGGTTCGTGGCCGAGCGATCGCTGAGGGATTCGTCATCGTCACCGATGCCGCGGCGCAGGTCGCGCCGCTCACCGTCGAGCCGCAAGCGGGCTCACAGGTGCTGGAAGCGTGCGCGGGTCGCGGGACCAAGACGATCACGCTGCAGGCGTCCGCGGCGGCGCTCGGCGCGCCCGCACGGGTTCTGGCCCTCGATATCAATGCATCGAAGACCGCGGCGCTCACTCGGCGGATGACGCATCTCGGCGTTCCGTCGATCGAGGCGCTGACGGGCGACCTTCTGGATCCGGAGCGTGCGGAACAACTGGGTCTCGAGTCGTTCGACGCCGTGCTGCTTGACGCGCCGTGCTCGGGAACCGGGACGATGCGCCGACACCCCGAGATCCGCTGGGCGCTCTCTCCAGCGGACGTGACGCGGCTCTCAGATCTGCAACGGGCGATGCTCGGGCGTGCTGCGTCGCTGGTCAAACCGGGTGGAACGCTGGTGTATTCTACGTGTAGCATCCTTCTCGCAGAGACGGTTGACGTGATACGGGACTTCCTCGACGCAGAGCAGGGCGCCGATTTCGAGAGCAGTTCTGTTGCGGCTCACGTCCCGAGGCAGTGGTCGCGGTTCCTTACGCCCGAGGGCTGGTTCCGCTCATGGCCCGAGCCGGCGGGTGCGGACGGCCACTTCGTGGCCAGGATGGTCAGGCAGGCGCGCGTGTAGGCCGTGCGCTGCGACACTGAGGGGGGACTATGCGCAGCACGCGAATCGTCGAGATGCTGGAGGTCACTGAGGCGGCTGCGCTTGCCGCGGGGCGCTGGATGGGCAAGGGAGACAAGGACGCCGCAGACGCCGCCGCGGTCGAGGCGATGCGGGAGGCGTTCGACATCCTCGAGATATCCGGCGAGATCGTCATCGGCGAGGGCGAGCGCGACGAGGCGCCAATGCTCTATATCGGCGAGAAGGTCGGCGCCGGCGGTGAGCCGATCGACATCGCGGTCGATCCACTCGAAGGTACAAACCTCACGGCGTATGGACAGCCGAACTCACTCGCGGTGCTCGCGTTCGCTCCCAAAGGCACGCTGCTGAACGCACCGGACACCTACATGTGGAAGGTCGCGGCCGGGCCCTCAGCACAGGGCGTGGTACACATCGACGCAACGCCGACGGAGAACGTGGTTGCCGTCGCCAAGGCGCTCAAGCGCCCGGTCGAGGACATCGTCGTGTGTATTCTCGAGCGCGATCGGCACAACGATCTCATCGCCGAGGTGCGCGCATCAGGTGCCCGCATCCGCCTCATCTCGGATGGCGACGTGTTCGGAGCGGTCGCCACGGCCATCGAAGGCACGGGCATTCATCTGTACATGGGCGCGGGCGGCTCTCCCGAGGGCGTGCTTGCCGCCACTGCGATGAAGTGTATCGGCGGCACCTTTGAAGGACGTTTCGCTTTCCGCTCGCCGGAGGAGCGGGTCAGGGCGGAAGCCATGAGCGACTACGACCTGGATGGCGTGCTCACGATGGACAACCTCGTCAACACCGATGAGGCGGCCTTCATCGCAACCGGTGTCACCGACGGCGAGATGCTGCGGGGCGTCAAGTACTTCGGGAGTGGCGCGCGTACCCATTCGATCGCCATGGACAACAAGACGGGGACCGTACGATTCATCGAGACGGTCTATCGAACGGGCGCAGAGAAGTTCTGGGTCCGTATGGACTGACGGGCTACGTCCGGTCGCCCGAGTTCAAAGACGGCGAAGCGATCACTCCGCGGATGCGGGGCAGTTCGCGCATGCCGACGAGTCCCCGCCACCACATGGGGGCGATGCGGGACTGCTCTCGGTCGCGGGATTCGCGGAAGGCGTCACCTTATCCGATCGATAGTCCGTCGAGTGGAACCCGCTGCCTTTGAACACGACGCCGACCGGGCTGAAGATCCGCCTTGACTCAGTGCCGCACGTCGGACAGGCGACCGGCGCGCGATCGTTGATCGACCGGTTGATTTCGAACCTGCTGTCGCACGGGGTACACCGGTAGTCGTAACGAGGCATCGCTGGTCTCCTTGCACGGGATCGGACTCGGAAGCGAATCGGTAGAGTACACCCCGCGCCCGCGGCGGGGCAACCGCACGCAGCGGCGTCGGTATCGGAGTTGCTATACTCGCACCCATGGATGAACCCGCGCGCCGTGCGCGCTTCGTGCCGGGCTGGTTGGTCACGCTTGTCGCAGCCGGCATTCTCATACTCATCGCCGCCAGCGTCGCCATCGTCATGGTGATGGCGCCGGAGGATGTCATCGTGCCGGACGTCTCCGGACTGTGGGAGCCCGAGGCCCAGGACTCGCTGCAACGGGCTGGTCTCACCCTTCGGGCCGGCGGCACCAGGTACTCGACCGACGTCGTGCAGGGAAGAGTCACCGGACAGGATCCTCCCGCAGGAACGGTGCTGCCGTCCGGTGGCACCGTCACGGTGATCGTGTCCGCTGGAGCCGAGACCGTGACCGTGCCAAGCCTCGTCGGCCTCGATATCGAAAGCGCTCGGCGCGACCTCACCGGTCTTGGACTTGCGATCTCGGTACGCACCGTCGAATCGACCGCTCCGGTGGATACCGTCATAAGACTCGCGCCCGAGGCGGGGACCGCGCTTCCCGCGGGATCGGTCGTCACGGTCACCGTTGCCGGGCGCTCGGTCAGCTCCGATTCGCTTATTCCGTACCCGATGAATGACGTGACTGTTCTGCTTGATGCCGTCCCGGTGGACGCCGATGGCGACCCCACCCGGGAGGTCGAGCGGCGGCTGCGGTCGCTCCTCGAAGCGTCAGGTGCCACGGTCACGCTGACGCGGACCTCCGGGGGAACTGCCGCTGATCAGGCCACGCGCGCTCGAACCGTTGTCGCGACAACCGCGGCGCTTGTCGTTTCGCTCGACGCTCGAACGTCCGGGGCAGCGGGCATGGACGTCGTGGCCCTTCCCCGCGACCTCGCCTCGTCCTCGTCGCGTGCGCGACGCCTCGCCGATGCGATCATCGACGCCGCCGGCGAAGTACCCCAGCCTGTCGCGAAGATCAGCGGCGTCGATGATCCGGTCCTCGCCGCGGCACCCTGCCCCGCCGTGCGCATCGTACTCGGCAACACGGCAAACGCGGCCGACCGCGAGCGCTTCGAGGACCCGGCGTGGCTGGACGCCATCGCGCAGGCCCTCTACCGTGCTGTCGGAACCATCTTTGCTGCAAAGGGATCGAGCTGACATGACGTTGCGAGGCATCTTCCTGAGGGAGTGGCGAGCCACGACGGCAGTCGTCGTGCTGCTTGCACTCGCACTCCTAGGCGCGCTCCCCAGCGCTGGTTTCGGTGCCGCACCGTCGGTAACGCAACTACGAGCGAAGCTGGCCGACTTGAAGCAGGATGCCAGGAAGGCCGGCGACGAGTACTCGAAGGCGTACTGGCGACTCGACAAGACGAAGGCCGAACTCGCGGCCACGAACGAGGACATCGCCAAGAGCGAGCAGGAACTCGCGAAGGCGACAGCGCAACTCTCCGGCCACGTGAACATGATGTACCGTCAGGGGGAGATCGACTATCTCGCGCTTCTCCTCACGAGCGAGTCACTTGACGACATGCTCGTGAGGCTCGAGTACGTCACGCGCGTGGGTCTGCAGCAGGCGGACACGGTCGGTGCGGTGGAGGAACTGCGCGCAGGGCTTCTTGCACAGAAAGCGGACCTTCAGAAGCTCGAGACCGAGCGCAAGAAGGAGGCCGTCGCACTCAAGAAGCGTGCCGCGACGTTGGATGCACGCCTAAAGTCGGTCCAGTCCGAGTACGAACGAGTGCAGGCTCAATTGCTCGCGGCGGTTGCGAAGCAGTCCGGCGGGTCGTCGGCGAAGCCCGGCTCGTCAAGCGCGCGCTATCCGGCCGGTCCGAACGGTATGGTCTTCCCGGTGCAGGGTCCGAACTACTACGCCGATACGTGGGGAGCTGCGCGCTCCGGCGGCCGATCGCACAAGGGCACCGATATCATGGCGCGAACCGGCGTCCCGTGCGTCGCGGTTCTGAGCGGAAAGGTGCGCACGCGATCGAACTCGCTCGGTGGTATGACCATCTGGCTCACCGCGGACAACGGATGGGCGTTCTACTATGCCCATCTCAGCCGCTACGCAGTCACCTCCGGCCGCGTGAGCGCGGGCCAAGTGATCGGATACGTGGGCAGCACGGGGAACGCCAGTGCCGGCGCGCCGCACCTCCACTTCGAGATCCACCCCGGCGGTGGGGCCGCGGTCAACCCGTACCGGTATCTGCGCGCGATGGAGTAGGTTCGTATCCCTTGCCGAGCACGCGCTCCCGTGCCACGATGCAGGCGGGATAGGTCCGTATCGGGAGCTGCGCGTTGCAGCTGAGAGGCGACCGACGGGGTCGCGACCGAACGACCGCTCCGGTAATGCGGAGCGGCAACCGCGGTTGGTGATCGTCACCATTCAGCTCCGAGCGCCACCTCCCCGCCCATGCTTGACGCATGGTGGAGGGATGACCGTGGATCGGCGCACGCCAGCACGCACACGCCTCGTCGTTGAGGGCGGTCTCGTTATTGCGCTCAGTGTGGTCTTGGGCCTCGTCACGATCTGGCAGATGCCGCAGGGCGGCAGCGTCTCCCTCGCCATGTTGCCGGTGCTCGTCTACGCGTTTCGTCGTGGTCTCGGTCCTGGCCTCGCGGCAGGGGCCCTGTACGGCGTCACCGACGCACTCCTCAAGCCGTTCGTGGTCCACCCCGTCCAGTTCCTTCTCGATTATCCGGTCGCCTTCGGGGCTCTCGGTCTGGCGGGAGTCTTCTCGGCGGTCTGGGCGCGCAACGTCCGCGCGGGGCGTGCCGCGCACGGCACCGTTGTTGCGATCATCCCGGGAGTACTACTCGCGGCGATCGGGCGCTACGCGGCCCACGTTCTGTCCGGTGTGGTGTACTTCGCCGCATACGCAGGCGACAGCCCCGTGCTTGCCTATTCGCTCGCGTACAACTCGTTCGTGCTGGTCTCTGCTGCGGCGTGTCTCGCGGCGATCCCGCTGTTGATGCGCGCGCTGCCCGCTGTGGAGAACGGCGACATGCGATGAACGCGCTTGTCGTCGGGGCTTCGCCGCTCGCGTGTGCGGAAGCGTGGTACCGGGCCGTAGTGCAGGCTTTCGACCTGGTCGTCGCGTGCGACGCAGCAGGGGAGTGGTGCGCCGAACTCGGGCGTACCCCCGATCTGGCCGTCGGTGACTTCGACTCTGCTTTCCCAGGAGCGACCGGGCGCCTCCGGGCGCTTGGCGTCGAGGTCGTGGAGTATCCCGCGCACAAGGACGCGAGCGACCTGGACCTTGCCGTCGCGATGGCGCTTGCGCGAGGCGCCACCTCAATCACCGTCACGGCCGCGTTCACCAAGCGCCTCGATCACACGCTCGCGGCACTCGGACTTGCATTACGAGCTCCCGTAGGCGTCCCGCTGGCGTTCAGTGATCCCGGACTTGAGGCCCGTGTTGTCCGCGCTCCGATGGAGGCGTATGTCACACTCGACGTGCCTCCCGGAGCGCTCGTTTCCCTCGTCGCGCTGACGCCAGCGACCGGCGTCACGCTGGGCGGTCTCTCGTACCCGCTTGTGAACGCGCCGCTTGAGGCGCTCTCCTCGCTCGGCATCAGTAATGTCGCGGCAGCCTCCCGCGTCACGGTTGACGCCTCGCAGGGGACACTCCTGGTGATATGCGTTGACGGATCGCTTCACGACATTCAGGTGCCGGGAGAACCATGCCGATAACCCAGACGCAGGGTATGACCGGCATAAAGACCAGTCTGGGGCAGTGTGGGACAGAGAACCAACAGAGCGCCGGTGGACACGAGTACGGGCCGCTACCTGAGCGGGCTCGCGCTCGGCACCGCCGCGATTGCCGCAGGGCTGGGCGCGGTCGTGACGAGGTCGTCCTACCTCGGCGTGATCGCAGTCGGTTTCATGTGTGCACTCGTGCTGAGTGAGCTTGTCCTCGGGAAACCCAACAGGCCGGCACGCTCCAAACCACAGGAGGTGCGTGAAGTCTACGTCCGACTTCCGACCGAGGCCTCCTGCGCCGACGCTGCAGCGCTGCTACCTGAAGCGAACGTCCAGGACGTGAGGGAGAGCGAGTCTTCGCGGAGCACCACGAGCCGCGTCCCACCCGACCTCGAGCCCGAGACCGTCCTCTCGGTGCTCTCGGAGGCGGTCACCGACATTTGCGAGCCCGTCGCGGCGCACCTGTGGCTCGACGATCCCGGTACTGCGACCCTTCGCCTGGTCGGCGCGATCGGCCCCATGGCGCCGCTCTCGCGGCCGATTCCCGGCGATGACCCGGTTCTTGGCCGTGCCGCGCGTGAGGGGCGTGCCGCCCTCGCGCCCGTCGCCCGCCTGAGGCAGGCCGACGCCGAGCGCACGGTATGGCGGTTCGCCGTGCCGATCAGCGCCGGTGACGCCCGCGGCGTGGCGGCAGTCGATGTGGCCTGCGACGCGGAACCTGATCGCTTCGCACTTGGAGCGGTCACCGCGCCGCTCATCGCCTCGCTCGTCGGATGCCTTGCCGTGCACGCCGCTCGGATCGAGGGACGGACGGCGACGGGCCTTATCGAGGTCGCTCGAGAGCTCAGCAGGCTTCTCGATCCAGCCGACGTCGTCGCGACGGCGCTCCGCCGAGCCATGTCGCTCGCCGACGCCGCCACCGGGAGCGTCATGCTCATCGACGGTGAGTCCGGGAAGCTCGTCATCGCGGACTCGGTTGGACTTCCCGGCGACGTCGTCGCGCGCACCGCACTGAGCGAGGGGGAGGGGATTGCGGGCTGGGTGCTCTCGAACGGCCAGCCCCTTCTCGTGGAGGACCTCGGAGGGCGTCCTGCGGGCGGTCGCCGCCACGGGGTTCGCTCAGCAGCGTCGGTCCCCATCGGCGATGACGACGGCGTGTTGGGCGTCATCAACGTGGGCAGCCGCGGGTTTCCGGCCCGATTCACCGAGTCGCACCTCGCGTCGCTCGAAACGCTCGGCAAGCAGACCGCGGTGGCGCTCCGGAACGCTCGGGCGGTCTCGGCGTCGCGACAGCTGTACTTCGAGACGCTCAAGGCTCTCGCAGTCGCGCTCGAGACGAAAGACCCGTACGCGCGAGGCGCCACGGAACGGGTTCTCGATACCGCGCTCGGTATCGCCGACATGCTGGCGATCGGCGATGGCGAGCGGGAGACGCTCCGCGTGGCCGCGCTCCTCCACGACATCGGCATGGCCGTCGCCGGCGACCCGCTTGCGCTTCGACATCAGCCGCTGTCGACCGTCGAACAGGGGCTCCTGAAGCTTCACCCGCAGATCGCTGCGGAGATCCTTGACGAAATGCCCGCCCTCCGTGACGTCGTACCGGTCGTCTACCACCACCACGAGTGGTACGACGGTGGCGGCTACCTCGGCGGCATCGCCGCCGAAGAAATCCCCCTCGGCGCGCGGATCCTAGCCGTGGCCGACGCCTACGTCGCACTCACGTCCGAGCGGCCGTACCGCTGCGCGGTCGAGCACGCCTCAGCTCTTGCCGAGATCCGCGACAAGGCTGGAACGCAGTTCGATCCCGCGGTGGTCGATGCGCTTGCCGAGTGGCTCGGCCAGAGCCGGGAGCGCAGCCCGGAACGCGCATGAGCCCGCGGAATCCGCGGGCTCATCGCTTGCGTGCCTGGTGGTCAGAAGCAGGGTGCGTCAGCCGCGGGTGACCTTGCCCGCCTTAAGGCACTTCGTGCAGACCTTGGCCTTCTTCACGGACCCGTCGACCACGACGCGCACCTGCTGGATGTTCGGGTACACCATCCGGTTGGTGACGCGGTGCGAGTGGCTGACGTTGCGGCCGGCGGAGGGGTGCTTGCCGCATACGCTGCAGATCTGGGACATGTCTTCGGCTCCTGTCGAGTATCGTGCGCCGCTCGCCCGTAACCCAGGCAGCGCCGTGGTGGCAAAAAGCTCAGCAAGGATACCACGCGCGTTTCGAGGGCGGCAAGACGAGACCTCGCAGTAGCTCTTCGGCTCGCCTCGAGGTGCACCGATGCCCCCTGCCAACCGCTCGGCTATACTACGCAATCAGATGCCACGCGCATGCCGCGTCGCGAGCGTGCCGCTCCGCCGGCGAGGCCGCGCGATCTCGGGCACGCTGACCAAGAACCGAGGAGGGCGACAGTGGAAGACGAGCTTCGCGGAACAGTGACCATCGCCAATGATGTCCTGGCCGACATGGCCGGCTTCGTCGCCTTAGAGTGCTACGGAATCGTCGGGATGGCGAGCCCTTCGCTTCGAGACGGCGTGGCGCAGCTTCTGTCGCGTGACAAGCTGCGCAAAGGCGTCGTGATCGGAAACGTCGACGAACGCGCCATCAAGGTGGACCTCTACGTCATTGTCGAGCACGGGACCAACCTCTCTGAGGTTTCCAGGAACCTCGGCGACCGCGTGAAGTACGTTCTCACTCACGATGCGGATGTGCAGGTTGCCTCGGTCGATGTCCACGTTCAGGGCATCAAGGTCCGGAAGTAGGGCGGCACCCGATGACACCGTCCCAGGGACTCGCGGCGATCGACCTCGTCGGTATCGCCGCCGCTGCGCTCAAGGCCCGCAAAGAAGAAGTGAACCGTCTCAACGTGTTCCCGGTGCCCGACGGGGACACCGGCACGAACATGAGCCTCACCATGGATGCCGTCATGAGCGACCTCGCGCTGCTCCCGCAGCACGCCTCGCTCGCCGACGTCGCGCACGCCATCGCTCACGGTTCGCTCATGGGGGCGCGCGGCAACTCGGGAGTCATCCTCAGCCAGATCCTGCGCGGCTTGTGCGAGGTCATCGGCCAGTCGTCATCCATCACGGCCGACGTACTCTCGCAAGCCCTCGAACGCTCCGTGACCGTTGCGTTCCAAGCCGTCCGCAAGCCCGTCGAGGGCACGATGCTCACGGTCCTCAAGGACGCGTCGCGCGCAGCGCATGACGCGATCTCCCGAGGAGCCCAACTCGATGACGTGCTCGATGCGGTGGTCAAGGAAGCCTACGAGTCCGTCCGCCGGGGCCCCGACCTTCTGCCGGTACTCAAGGAGCACAACGTGGTCGATGCCGGGGGCTTCGGCCTCGCCATCCTCGCTGAGGCCTTCGTCGCCGCGCTCGAGGGGCACGAGTTCGCGGAACGCGACGTCGCCGTCGCCACGAGCGAGATGAGTGTCGTCCCCGTCGACGACTGGGACGATGACGAGTACCTGTACTGCACCGAGTTCCTCCTCCACGGTGCTGACGCCGAGCGTTCGTTCATCGAAGAGTGGATCGCCTCCCAAGGCGGGTCGGAGCTCGTCGTCGGGGACGCCGAGACGTACAAGGTTCACGTCCATACGAACGACCCCGGCGCAGTGCTCTCGTGGGCGACCTCGCTTGGTGAGGTGGCCGAGGTCCACATCAACAACATGCGGCGCCAGACATCCGAGCGGAGCCGGCGTCTCACCGAGGAGGCCGAGGATCCGCCGAAGCCGGTTGGCTTCGTCGCCGTTGCAGCCGGGAAGGGTCTTGCAGACATTCTGATGAGCCTCGGCGCCGACGCCATCGTCGGTGGCGGGCAGACGATGAACCCGTCGACCGCCGAGATCCTCGATGCGACCGCATCGGTGAACGCCGAGCGCGTCGTCATCCTCCCCAACAACCGCAACATCATCATGGCTGCCCAGCAGGTCGTGGACCTCGACGACCGTGCAGTCGCCGTGGTGCCGACCACCTCGGTGCCCGAGGCATTTGCCGCACTCTTGGCGTATGACGTCTCGCAATCCTTCGACGACACGATCGCAGCCATGACTGAGGCGGCATCCATCGTGCGCACGGGTGAAGTGACCGTTGCGGTCAAGGATGCCAAGAGCAAAGCCGGCGCGGTCAAGAAGGGGCAGTACATCGGGATCTCCGACCACGAGATAGAAGTCGTCGGGAAGGACCTCGATGACGTCGTCTATCGCCTCGTCGACGTGCTTGCGGGCGATGCCGAGACGCTCACGCTCCTCGCGGGGGAGGATCTCGACGACGAGGCGCTCGCGCGCCTCGCAGCGCACTTCCACGAGACCCACCCCGAACTCGAGATCGAGACCCACCGGGGGGATCAGCCGCTCTATCCCATCATTCTTGCGCTCGAGTAGCGCCGAGTCTCGCACCGCACGGGCTACGGATTCGACACTACGAGAAAGCGGGACACGATGAGCAGAATCGGAATCGTCTGTGACAGCACGTGCGACCTCGGCTATCCGTGGCTTGCCGAGCAGCACGACATGGCCATGGTCCCGCTGAAGGTGCTCTTCGGTGAGGAGACCTTCCTCGATTGGATCGCCCTCACACCCGAGATGTTCTTCAAGCGCTTGGACAAGGCCGAGGTGCTCCCGAAGACCTCCCAGCCGTCCCCCGCGGACTTCGCCGCAGAGTACGCACGCCTCGCGGAGGCCGGGTGCACCGGCATCGTCTCGATCCATCTGACCGGTGCGCTCTCCGGAACGATCCAATCGGCGCACATGGCGGCCGAGAGCGCGGCGGTGCCGATCCGTGTGGTGGATACGAAGATGGCGTCGGCGGGCGTCGCGATCTGCATCGAGGCTGCGCTCCGGGCCCGCGATGCAGGAGCCGACCTCGACGGCGTGGAAGCTGCCGCCAAAGACGTCGCCGACGCCTCGCGGTTGCTCTTCGCGCTCGATACGCTTGAGTACTTGGTGAAGGGTGGTCGAGCGGGCAAAGCGCAGGGGCTCGCAGCGACCGTGCTCAATATCAAGCCGATCCTCACCTTCAACGCCGAAGGCACGATCGAGCCGTTCAAGAAGGTCAAGGGCACCCGAAAGGCGATCGCAGAGATGGCGGCGCAGGCGGCAGCCGACGCTCATGGGCGACCTCTCATCATCGCCCTGCTGCACTCCATGGCTCCGGAACTCGCTCAGGAACTTCGAGCCGCCCTGGATGCAGCGGGCGTGACCTACGATCTTCGGCACACGACCGAGGTGGGTGCTGTCATCGGCACGTACGCGGGCCGGCGGGCGATCGGGCTGGTCTACTACCCGGCGACCTAACGAACGATGGCCGCAGTACCTCGCATCACGGTCGAGGGCGGAGACCCGTCGGCGAGCGCGCTCTGGGCTCGCCCTGTCACCGACGTGCGTCTCGTGGATGCTCGCCGAGCCGATGCCCTTGCGCGTCTGGGCATCCGGAGTGTCGGCGACCTGATCACGCACTACCCCGCACGCTATCTTGACCTCACCACCGTTCCCTCGATTCATAGCGCCCCACTCGGCCGTGACGCGACCGTCGTCGGCACCGTCCGCGACGTCCGCGTCAAGCGCCCTCGTCCGCGACTCACCATCGTGGAAGTCGCCGTCGGCGACGAAAGCGGCGTCATCGTTGCGGTCTGGTTCAATCAGCCGTACGTCGCTCAGCGAGTGAAGGTTGGGGACCGGGTCGCCGTCGCCGGAACCGTCGAGATGGACTACGGGCTCAAGCAGATGAAGACTCCATTCCTCGAGCGGCTGGGGGATCAAGGGGGGCCGGAGGACCTCGGACGCATCCTGCCGGTACACCCCGCCACAGAGGGTCTCAGCACGGCGTGGATGCGGCGTCTCATCGAGGAGGCGCTCGCGCACGCTGGCCGCGTGCGCGACCCGTTGCCCGCGGCGCTTCGAGTTGTGCGAGGCCTAGTGCAACGTCGCACCGCGCTTATGGATATCCACTTCCCACGCGACGCGATGTCCGCGGAGCGCGCACGCCATAGGCTAGCCTACGAGGAGCTCTTCTTTCAGCAGCTTGCTGTCCTCAGCCGCCGAGTCCGCCTGGTCCGAGAGCACCACGGACATCACCATGTCACTGATGGCCCTTCCGTCACGGCACTTCCTGCGCTGTTCCCCTTCGACCTCACCGACGATCAGCGCGGCGCGGTGTCCGACCTCCTGGCCGACCTTGCCGTGCCACGGCCGATGAACCGGATGCTTCTCGGCGATGTCGGTACGGGGAAGACCGCTGTCGCGACCTTCGCGCTCGCAGCGTGCGCCGACTCGGGCACACAGGCCGCCATGATGGCGCCGACCGAAGTCCTTGCCGAGCAGTACGCGAGCAAGGTGGGACCTCTGCTCGACCGACTCGGCATCTCCTGGCGCCTCCTCAAGGGCTCCACGGCTACCGCTGAACGCCGCGACATCCTCGCATCGGTTGCCTCCGGGACGTGCACGGTGCTCTTCGGGACGCACGCGCTCATCCAGTCGGGCGTCGACTTCCAGCAACTGACGCTCGCAATCGTCGATGAGCAGCACCGCTTCGGCGTCCGTCAGCGGCTCGCACTCCGCGGCAAGGGGGAAGCGGTGGACCTGCTCGTCATGACGGCGACGCCGATCCCGCGGAGCCTCGCTCTCACGATGTACGGCGATCTTGACACGTCGTACCTCCGTACGCGTCCCGGGGAGCGCGGACCTGGGCACGTTACGACCGAGCTCGTCCACCGTTCGGGCCGTGCCCGCGCCTACGAACGCATACATTCGGCGGTTCGTTCCGGTCGTCAAGCTTACGTGGTATGCGCGCTCGTTGAGGAGTCGGACTCGGCAGAGGCCCGGGCCGCGACGCGCGAGGCAGAACGGCTGAAGGAGCAGGTGTTTCCCGATCTCCGCGTCGACCTGCTCACGGGGCGGATGAAGTCGAAGGAGAAGTCCGCGGTCATGGAGCGCTTCCGAGCGGGCGAGATCGACGTGCTCGTCTCCACCACCGTGATCGAAGTCGGCGTCGACGTCCCGAACGCGACGATCATGATCGTCGAGGACGGCGAGCGGTTCGGTCTGGCGCAACTCCATCAGTTACGCGGGCGAATCGGTCGCGGCGAGCACCCCGGTGAGTTCCTCGTCTTCGCCGACCCGAAGTCCGAAGAGGGACGCCGCCGCATGGCCGCCATCGCGTCCATCTCGGATGGTTTCGCACTCGCTGAGGAGGACCTCCGGGTTCGTGGAGAGGGGGAGGTGCTTGGTGAGAAGCAGAGCGGACTGCCCCGCCTGAAGTTGGCATCGCTCGTCAGCGACCTGCAGCTCCTCATCGCGGTTCGTGAGGACGCAGCGGCGCTGCTCGCGGACAATCCCGATCTGGGCGCGCCGGAACATGCGCTCATGCGGCACCACGTGTACGCGATGCTCGAGGAGACCGAGGCTACGGTGAAGAGCGGATGAGAATCGTGGCGGGCACCTTCAAGGGTCACTCGATCAGCGCGCCGAAGGGCGCGGACACGCGGCCGACAAGCGATCGCGTTCGCGAGGCGGTCTTCTCGTCGCTCGGGTCATTGGGGGTGGAGTTCGACGGCGCTGCCGTCCTCGATCTGTTCTGCGGCTCCGGCGCCATGGGCCTCGAGGCCTTGTCGCGTGGTGCCGCCCGTGCAGTTCTCGTCGACACGGCACGTGGCGCTGCGGCCGCGGCTGCATCGAACGTCGGTCGACTGGGCGTGAGTGGTGTCGCCCTGGTCCTCACGCGCGACGCGTTCAAGCTCGTCAGGCGTCCTGTGCCGGGGGCTCCGTTCGCGTTGCTCTTTCTCGACCCTCCTTATAGAATCGACCCGGCACGCGTCCGCCAACTGCTGGAAGATGCTGCTGCGAGCGATCTGCTCTCTGGGGGGGCCGTGGTCGTCTACGAGCTCAGCGCTCGTGAGGAGCCCGTGTGGCCTGACGGGTTCGCACCGATCGGGAGCAAGACGTACGGGAGCACGCGCGTGGCGTACGGCGTCTGGCGGAGGGAGCACGCATCGTGAATCGGGCGCTCTGTCCCGGCACGTTCGATCCGGTCACGTCCGGCCATCTCGACATCATCGAGCGTGCCTCGGCACTGTTCGATGAGGTGGTCGTCGGCGTGGCGCTCAGCCCCGACAAGGGCGGCGGTCCACTGTTCACGATCGACGAGCGGGTCGCGTTCATTTCCGACGCCACCGCGCACCTTTCCAACGTGATTGTTCAACCTTTCGACACACTTCTAGTAGAATTCGCGCAGAGCAACGACGCGCGTGTCATCATCAAGGGGCTCCGTGCAGTGACGGACTTCGAGCGAGAGTTCCAGATGGCGCAGCTCAACTACCGGCTCGACACGAACATCGAGACGATGTTCATCATGTCGATTCCGGAATTTGCGTACTTGAGCTCGTCGGCAGTGAAGGAGATCGCGCGCCACGGCGGCGATCTCCATGGGCTTGTGCCGGACGCAGTGTGTGCGGCTCTCGCCGAACGTTTGACGCAGTCCCACTAGGGAGGTACCGATGGACATCCTGGCGCTCATCGACCGCATCGAGGAGCTCGTCGACGCCGGCAAGGGCGTGCCGTTCGCATCCAGCAAGCTCGTCGATCCTGACAAGGTCTACGAGTTGATCGACGAGATCCGAGCGAACTTCCCTGACGAGCTCAAGCAGGCTCGCTGGATCGTCAAGGAGCGTCAGGAGATGCTGGAGGAGGCCGAGAAGGAGGCCAACCGCATCTTGGAAGAGGCGCGGGACCGTGCACAGGCGATCGCGAGCGACCAGGAGATCGTGCGCCTGGCCGAGCAGCAGGCCGCAGAGATCATGGACGACGCACGCGCCCGCGAGCGGGAGATCCGCCTCGGTGCCGAGGACTACGCGGACGAGATGCTCGCGAACCTGGAGGTCAACTTGGGCAAGCTCCTGACCGCCGTCCAGCGCGGCCGTGACCGACTGCAGGGCAAGGTGGGTGGCGGCCAGCGTGGCTGAGGCCCTGCCTCACGAACTGCTCATCGACGTCGGCGACCTTCTCGAGAACTTCGCCGACTCCGTCACCTACGAGGGCGATGCCGCCCTCGACCCGCTCGAACTTGGGGCGGAGCGATTCGTTCCGCTGACGCCGGTGCACGTGGTTGCGGAGTTGACCTTCGCCGGAACCGGGATTGTTGCGAGCGGCACCGCGTCAGTCGTCGTACAGGCGACCTGCTCTCGCTGTCTGCGCGAGTTCGAGCTTCCGGTCGCGGCGCCACTTGAAGGCTTCTACGTCACGCCCGGCACCGATCATGACTTCCCGGAGGATCAGGAAGTCGAACTCATTCACGATCGGAGCATCGACCTGTACCCCGCGGTGCACTCCGCGGTGGTCCTCGAACTTCCCTTCGCGCCGCTGCACGATCCTGACTGCGCGGGGATCTGCCCTTCGTGCGGGGTGGATCGCAACGAGACTCCGTGCTCCTGTGAGCGCGACCTGGCGGACTCTCCGTTCGCCGTACTCCAGCAGCTTCTGGACGACTCGGAGGATCCTGCCTGACCCGCTTGTCGCGCCCTCGCGCCGGTGTGCTATCATTCCACCTTGCGCTGCGGGCGGTTCCCCGGCGCCGAACACGGATGACGCCGCGCCGCGACCCCGGCGCCTGAAGGGAGACTCACCACCATGCCAGTGCCCAAGAGGAAGACCAGCCGAGCGGTTCGCGACATGCGTCGCGCGACGCACAAGCTCGAGGCTCCGTCACGCTCGGTGTGCCCTCAGTGCCACCAGCCCAAGCTTCCGCACCGCGTTTGCCCCGAGTGCGGGTACTATGATGGCAAGGAGATCATCGACACCGAGTAGCATCTCGCGCGGTTGCGTGCGTTTGATGTCCGGTGAACGTATGCGGAGAGGCTGACACACTGGTGCTCCAGGAGTTCTTCGCCCCCCGTTCCGTCGCTGTGGTCGGTGTGTCCCGCCAAGAGGGACGTGTCGGCCACTTCGTCTTCGACAACCTCCTTTCCGGCAGCTTCGCCGGCCCGGTCTACCCAGTCAATCCGCGCGCCGAGGAGATTCACGGCCGCCGCTGCTTTCGAACCCTCGGCGACGTTCCACAACCGGTGGACCTCGCGGTCATTGCCGTTCCCGCCGCCGCGGTCCCGGACGTTATCGACGAGTGCGGCGCCATCGGTGTGGGGGCCGCCATCGTCATCTCCGCGGGCTTCAAGGAGACGGGCCCTGCCGGTGCCGTGCTGGAGCGCGATGTCGTCGCGCGGGCACACGCTGCCGGCCTACGGGTGCTTGGACCGAACTCCCTTGGGCTGATCGCTACCGCCACAGGGCTCAACGCGTCGTTTGCGCCGTCGATGCCCGAGATGGGGTCGATCGCGTTCATGTCGCAGTCAGGCGCCTTGGGGACCGCTGTCCTCGACTGGGCGGCTGGGGAGGGCGTCGGGCTTTCCCACTTCGTCTCCCTCGGCAACAAGTCTGACCTGTCTGAAGTCGATCTCGTGCGGGCGTGGGCCGAGGATCCGAACGTGCATGTCGTCGCCGCGTACCTTGAAGCGGTGAGCGACGGCACGGCCTTCGTCGAGGCGGTCTCGGAACTCACGCGGCACAAGCCCTTCATCGCGCTCAAGGCGGGCGGCTCGGATGCCGGTGCCCGTGCGGTCTCGTCGCACACGGGCAGCCTCGCGGGCTCAGCCGAGGCCTACACGGCTGCGTTTCGCCGAGCCGGGGCGCTTTCGGTCTCTTCAGTGCAGGAGCTGTTCGATCTCTCAGTCGGCTTTGCGCGGCAGCCACTGCCCGCCGGCCCCGGCGTCGTGCTCCTCACCAACGCCGGAGGTCCCGCCATCCTGGCGAGCGACGCGTGCGAACGTCTTGGCGCGCCGCTGGCGTCGTTGGAGGCCGACACCATCACGGCGCTCCGCGCCGCGCTTCCAGCAGCGGCCGCACTCTACAACCCCGTCGACGTGCTCGGTGACGCCGATCCGGGCAGGTACGCCGCGGCCGCGTCGATACTCGCCGAGGACCCCAACGTTCGCTCGCTCATCCTCATCCTCACACCGCAGGCGATGACCGATGCGGTCGGGACAGCCCGCGCAGTTGCAGACGTCATGCGCGATCGTGGTATCACGACGCTCGCCAGCTTTATGGGCGCGGGCGGCGTGGCCGACGCCGTCGATGCGCTGCGGAGCGCTGGCATCCCCACGTTCGACTTCCCCGAGCGGGCAGTCGCGACGCTTGCCGGCATGGCACGATTCGCCACGGGACTCGGATCTGCCCGGCCGGAGCCCCCCGTGCTCGACGCTGACCGCGGCGCCGTCCGCGAGGCGATCGATCACGCCCGCGCTGCGCGGCGCACGTTCATCACCGAGGAGTCCGCGTCGCGCGTTGCCGGAGCGTATGGTATCGCGGTTCCCGCGGGTGGCCTGGCTCGGGACCTTCCCGAGGCGCGAGCACTTGCAGATCAGGTCGGATACCCCGTCGTCATGAAGATCGCCAGCCCCGACATCCTGCACAAGTCCGACCTCGGCGGCATCCGCGTGGGCATTCAGGATCACGAAGAGCTCGACGCGGCCTACGACGACATGCTGACCCACGTGAGGCGCAGGCTCCCTGAGGCGATCATCTGGGGCGTCACGATCCAAGAGATGGTCCCTCCGGGGCGCGAGGTCATCATCGGCGTGAACCGGGATCCTTCGTTCGGTCCGCTTCTCATGTTCGGGCTGGGCGGCATATACGTCGAAGTCCTCAAGGACGTCACGTTCCGGCTCTGCCCCGTCAGTCTGGAAGACGCCCGGCAGATGATCACGGAGATACGGGCGTTCGGCCTCCTGCGTGGCGCACGAGGCGAGCATCCCGCTGACCTCGAGGCCGTGGCAGACACGATCGTGAGGATCTCGGCACTCGCGACGGACTTCCCCGAGATCACGGAACTCGACGTCAACCCGCTCATTGTGGCGGACCGTGGCGGCGGGGCACTCGCCGCGGATATCAGGATCGGAATCGGAGGATGACCATGCGCACGGTACTCATAGCGTCCACGTCACCGTACAGCGGCAAGAGCGGCATCGCGCTTTCCGTCCTGAACGCGCTTGCCGAGCGGGGTTTCGACGCGGGCTACTTCAAGCCGTACGGCGCGATGCCGGTGACGATTGACGGCGTTCGTACCGACGAAGACGCGCACTACATCAACAAGACGCTTGCGCATCCGTCACCAGTCGACGCGGTCTGTCCCGTCGTCGCCACCAGCGACTTCATCTCCGGCGTGCTCGCAGGCGATATCGGCGAACAGACGCTCGCGGTCAGCGAGGCGTTCGCCGTCTGTTCCGCCGGACGCGACGTCATGGTGGTGGAAGGTCCCACTGATAGCTTCCAGGGGGCATCCGTCGGCATCTCGGTGCCACAGGTCGCCACGCTCCTTGACGCGCACGTCCTCCTCGTGGGCCGGCCGTTGGACGGTCCGGACCTTCCGGACTCGGTCATCTGCGAGGCTCACCGGCTTGAGGGCCGGCTCGCGGGTGTGGTTCTCAATTGGGTCCAGGAGTGGCAGATGGACTTCGTTCTCAACCAGACCGCGCCGTTCCTACGTGCGCGCGGCATTCCGGTGTTCGGCATCCTGCCGCACGAGCCCGTGCTCTCCTCGGTCACCGTGGCGGAAATCGCTGAGGCGCTCAACGGGACGGTCCTTTCGGCGGAAGGGCACCTCGACGAGCCCGTCGAGAGCTTCATGGTCGGCGCGATGGGGCAGGACAAGGCGCTCCGGTTCTTCAGGCGCAAGGCACGCAAGGCAGTGATCACCGGAGGCGACCGAGCCGACGTGCAGCTGGCGGCCCTCGAGACCAACACCCATTGCATCATCCTCACCGGCAATATGCCGCCATCCTCTATCGTCCTTGCACGCGCGGAGGAACTCGGCGTACCGATGCTGCTTGTGGAAAGCGACACCCTCACTGCCGTCGAGCGGATGGAGTCCCTCATGGGCCGGACGCGTCTCCACGACGAGGCCAAAGTGGCGCGGATTCGCGAGATGTTCGATGAGGCCGTGGACTGCGATGCACTCTTCCACGCTATTGGACTCACCTGAGATGGCTGAAGGAGCTCCAACGGAGACGCAGCCGGTCACGATCGCCGTCGACGCACTCGGGGGCGACCATGCGCCGGAAGTCGTGCTCGCAGGCGTCACGGCGGCGCTTGAGGCTGACCCCAAGCTTCACGTCATACTCGTCGGGCCGGCGGACCTCGTCGAACCCTTTGCCGTCGCGCGTGACCGAGTGAAACCAGTGGTCGCGACCGACGTCATCGGCATGGGCGAGCACCCGGCGGCGGCCGTTCGTTCCAGGAAGGACTCGACGATCGTCGTCGGATGCCGGCTGGTGAAAGACGGCGCTGCGGCCGGCTTCTTCTCCGCCGGCAACACGGGCGCGTGCATGGCCGCGGCCACCCTCATCATGGGAAGGCTTCCTGGCGTGCTGCGGCCCGCGATCGCGACTATCGTGCCCGCATCCGCCAGACCGTCGGTCCTCATCGACATCGGCGCCAACGCCGACTGCAAACCCGAGAACCTGGTGCAGTTCGCCCACATGGGCCGCGCCTACGCGCAGGTGGTCCTCGGCGTCGCAGAGCCGAGCGTCGGCCTGCTCAACATCGGCGAGGAACCGACCAAGGGCTCGCAGCTTGCCTTGGAGGCGCACGCGCTCATGCGGGACGTGATTCCCGGCTTCATCGGCAACGTCGAGGGTCGCGACATCCCCACGGGGGAGGTCGACGTCATCGTGACCGACGGCTTCACCGGGAACGTGGCGCTGAAGCTCCTCGAAGGACTGGCCAGGACGCTCCTCTCGCAGGTGAAGGACGCCATGACCTCGACCACGGTCCGCACCGCGGCCGCAACCGTGCTCAAGCGCCCTCTCGTCGAGCTGAGAAACCGCATCGACCCCGAAACGTACGGCGGTGCCCCGCTTCTGGGCGTTGCCGGCGTGTGCAGCATCGGTCACGGGAGCTCCGGAGTGACGGGGATCGTCAACGGCATCGCGATTTGCGCGCGCTCCGTCCGCGGCGGTCTCACCGAGCTGATCGCCGCCGCCGTCCGCTCAGACGGCGGGTAGACGGTTCAATCGGATGAACGCAGGTTTCTCCGGTCGACCTGAACGTGTACACTACTCGGACATTCGCGCCGGCCGGCACCGCTTGGCGCCTGGGTAAGGAGACACACGCTCGCATGACGCACGCAGCCATCACGGGCGTTGGCGCGTATCTTCCGCCGCGCGTTCTCACCAACGAGGACCTCGAGCGGCTGGTAGACACGTCCAACGAGTGGATCGTTTCGCGCACCGGTATCCGGGAGCGACATATCGTTTCGGAGGGGCAGGCCACCTCCGATCTGGCAGCTGAGGCGGTGCGCGTCGCGCTCGCTGACGCAGGGTGTTCGCCCGATGACATCGACCTGTTCGTGGTTGGAACGTCCAGTCCCGACATGGTCTTTCCGTCGACGGCGTGTCTCGCTGCCGCCAAGATCGGCCTCACCTGTCCGTCCCTTGATGTGATGGCCGCCTGCACGAGTTTCATCTACGCGCTCCACCATGCGACCTCGGCCATCGAGTCGGGCCGCGCGCGGCGCGCGCTGGTCGTCGGTGCGGAGGCGTTCAGCCGGCTTATCGACTTCACCGACCGCGGAACGTGCGTGCTCTTCGGCGACGGTGCAGGGGCGTTCGTCCTGGAGGCTTCCGAGGAGGCAGGAGTCCTCGGCATCGACCTCGGCGCCGACGGCTCCAGGCCGGACATACTTCAGGTGCAGGCCGGGGGCTCCGCGATGCCGGCCACCTGCGAGCGACTTGAACAAGGCTTGCAGTTCGTGCAGATGAACGGGAGCGAGGTCTTCAAGTTCGCCGTACGGGTGATTCCCGAGACCACCAAGAAGGCGCTTGCGGCCTCGGGGCTCTCGATTGACGACATCACGTGGCTCGTCCCGCACCAGGCCAACCAGCGGATTCTCAACACCGTCGCGGACCGTCTCGGCGTTTCGCACGAGCGGGTCGTCTCGACGATCGAGACCATGGGCAACACGTCGGCCGCGTCCATACCGCTGGCCGTGCACCATCTGTATACTGTCGGCAACCTCAGCCGGGGTGACGTCCTCGCGCTCGTTGGATTCGGTGCCGGCCTCACGTGGGGGGCAGCCGTCGTCCGCTGGACCAGGGAGGCACGATAAGTGGCCCTACGAACGCGACTCACCACGCTTCTCGGCATCGAGTACCCGGTGATTCAAGGCGGGATGGCTTGGACCGCGACCGCCGAACTGTCCGCCGCCGTCAGCAACGCCGGCGGCATCGGCATCATCGGGGCCGGACACATGCCGACCGACCTCCTTCGCGAGCAGATCCGTGCTGCGAAGGCGCTCACCGACAAGCCCTTCGGCGTCAATCTCATGCTGCTCACGCCGCACATAGAAGAGCTGGTGCAGCTGGTGCTCGATGAGGCCGTTCCCGTGGTCACCACCGGAGCCGGCAATCCGGCCAAGTACATGAACGCGCTCAAGGAAGCTGGCATCAAGGTCCTCACGGTGGTGCCATCCGTGGCCCTCGCCAAGCGCATGGAATCGATCGGTGCTGACGCGGTGATCGGGGAGGGGATGGAGGCGGGCGGCCATATCGGCGATCTCACCACCTTCGTGCTCACCCCGCAGCTTGCGGACGCCGTGGACATCCCCGTCGTCGCTGCCGGTGGCATCGCGGACGGTCGCGGTGTTGCCGCTGCATTCGCACTTGGCGCTGAGGGCGTCCAGGTCGGCACTCGCTTCATGTGCGCGACCGAGTGCACCATCCATCCCTCGGTCAAGGACGTCGTTCTCAAGGCAAAGGACCGCGACACCGTCGTCACCGGCTACTCGACGGGCCACCCGGTCCGCGTGATCAAGAACAAGCTCTCGCGCGAGATCGAGAAGCTGGACCGCGACAATCGGCCCGAGGAGATCGAGGCGCTCGGGACCGGCAAGCTTGCGCTTGCCATGCGACAGGGTGACACCTCGATGGGGAGCCTCATGGCGGGACAGTCCGCTGCGATGGTGTGTCGCATCGAACCCGCGGCGGCTATCGTGCAAGACCTCGTCTCCGGCGCTGAGGCGGTCATGCGGGCGATCGCGGCGGTGCCGTCCGCATGACACCGTTGCGCCCCCATGCGCTCGTCTTCCCGGGCCAGGGCTCGCAGCATCCGAGCATGCTCGATCGCGTCCCTCACGCGGACGCCCTAGCCCGGCTGCTCGATGCCGCGGAGGCGCTTTCCGGCATGCAGCTGCGTGCGGCGCTCGACGACGGCCGAGCGGAGCGGCTCGCCGACACCCGAGTGGCCCAGCCCCTGCTCTACCTCGTCGACTGGGCGTGGGGAACCGCGCTCCTCGACGCGGGCCTGCGTCCGGCGGTCGTGGCTGGTCACAGCCTCGGGGAGTTCGCGGCACTCGCGGTCGCCGGCGTCGTCTCGGTGGAGGCCGGCCTCGAGCTTGTGACGACACGAGCGCGACTCATGGCTGAGGCTGCAAGCCCAGCGCGCGGATCGATGGCGGCCGTTCTTGGTTCCGACGGTGCGACCGTTGCAGCGCTCATCGAGGGCATCTCGGGCGTCTGGATCGCGAACGACAACGCACCGGGACAGGTGGTTCTCTCGGGTACGTTCGAGGGACTGGAGGCGGCAACTGCCGGGCTCCTCGAGGCGGGTGCCCGGAAGGTCGTCCCGCTCAAGGTCGCAGGACCCTTCCATTCGCCGCTCATGACCGGCGCGGCTAGGGCGTTCGGCACACTCCTCGCCGGAGCGACCTTCGCCGATGCAGCGATACCCGTTATCCAGAACACTGACCCGACGCCCACGACCGACGCGGCGACGATCCGGCAGCGGCTGCTCGGGCAGATCACCTCGCCAGTGCGTTGGACCGAGACGATGCAGGCGTTTCTGGCGGCCGGCGTCGAGGTCGCGGTCGAATGCGGCCCGGGGAGCGTTCTTACAGGCCTTGCCCGCCGAGTCGACGGGCTCACCGCCATCGGTGCCGAGGACGCAGGAGTGGACCGGGTCATGGAGGTGCTTGCCGAATGAGCGACGTGAACGGGAAGATCGCCCTCGTCACCGGTGCAAACCGCGGTATCGGCGCCGAGATCGCACGACTGCTCGCCGAGCGTGGAGCGACGGTCGCGGTGAACTTCCGCGGGGACGAGGCCGGCGCACGCGCGGTCGTGGAGGAGTGCCGCGCGTTGAACCCGGCTGGCGAGCACGAGGCGTTCCGCGCGGACGTGGCTCTCACCGAGGAGAGCACAGCACTCATGGCGGCGGTCGTGGAGCGCTACGGGCGTCTCGACGTGCTCGTCAACAACGCCGGCATCACGCGAGACGGGCTCATCGTGCGCATGTCCGACGATGATTGGGCGAGCGTGATCGGCACCAACCTGAGCGGTGCGTTCTACCTTATTCGCGCTGCGGCCAAGATCATGATGAAGCAGCGCTCCGGCTCCATCGTCAACATCGCATCCGTGGTCGGACTTGTCGGGAACGCCGGACAGGCAAACTACGCGGCAGCTAAGGCAGGTCTCGTTGGCCTCACCAAGTCGGTCGCACGTGAGCTTGCGTCCCGCTCTGTCAGGGTGAATGCAGTGGCGCCGGGGTTCATCGAGACAGACATGACCGCAGCGTTACCCGCCGCGGCACGCGACGCCGCGTCGGCGTCGATCGCCATGAAGCGCTTCGGTTCGCCTCGCGATGTGGCGGCAGCAGTCGCATTCTTGGCGTCGGATGATGCAGACTACATCACCGGGCAGGTCATCGCCGTCGATGGCGGCATGACCTTCGCCTGATTGGTTCAGACGAGAAGCACCTACGTGAGGGGAGAGGAGGTGGACCGCATGAGCAACGAGGAGATCTACGAGAAGGCACGCGACGTCATCGTCGACCAGCTGAACGTGGAAGAGGATGACGTCACGATCGATGCCTCTTTCATCGACGATCTCGGCGCGGACTCGCTCGACATCGTCGAGCTCGTCATGGCGCTTGAGGAGTCGTTCGGTATTTCGATTCCTGATGAGGACGCTGAGGGCATCAAGACCGTCGGCGATGCCGTCGATTACATCGCGGCCAACGCCTAGCACACGCCCCGTATGAGTGCGCCCCGGCCGGTCGACCACCGGCCGGGTATGCGCATTCCCCGATCCCCGATTAGCGCTGGAGGTCCGCCGTGAACCTGCCGCATCTGACAATCGGACGACGAACCGCCCGACTGCCCATCGTGCAGGGCGGCATGGCCGTGCGTATCTCGCTGGCTCCGCTCGCCACAGCTGTGGCCGAGGCGGGTGGAATCGGCGTTATCGCAGGATCCGGGCTTACCGCCGAAGAGCTCGCAGCAGAGGTTCGCCGGGCCCGCGCCGACACGACGGGCGTGATCGGCGTCAACATCATGGTCGCGGTCCGGAAGTTCAAGGAGCTCGTCCACGCCGCGATCGCCGAGGGCGCGGATCTCATCGTGGCGGGCGCCGGCTTCTCTCGCGACGTCTTCACGTGGTGTCGCGAGGCGGGCGTCGAGTGCGTACCGGTGGTCGGCAGCGCTCGCGTCGCCAAGCTCTCCGAGCGCTTCGGCGCATCAGCGGTCATCGTTGAAGGTGTCGAAGCCGGTGGCCATCTTGGAACGGACAGGCTGATGCTCGATCTGCTCCCGGAGATCCTCGACGCCGTGTCGATCCCGGTGATCGGCGCAGGCGGAGTCGTGACCGGCGCGGACGTCAAACGCGTTCTGGACGCCGGCGCGTCCGGCGTGCAGATGGGCACTCGGTTTGCCGCAACGGTCGAGTCGTCCGCATCCGATGAGTTCAAGCAGATGTACGTCAACGCGACAGACGCGGACGTCGTGCTCACGACCAGTCCGGTCGGTCTTCCTGGTCGTGCCATTCGCAATCCCTTCACAGAGGCGCTTGCCGCCGGCGATTACCCGAGGATCGAGCGGTGCATAGGGTGCCTCAAGGACTGCGGGAAGGACTACTGCATCATCGACAAGCTCGTTCGCGCGCAGACCGGCGACGTCGTCGACGGGCTCGTCTTTGCAGGCTCCTCCGTGGCACGCGTCCACGACGTCCCGACCGTGCGCGAGCTGATGGACCGTCTGGTCGCTGAATGGCAGACCGCGTCGGGAGGTGCCTCATGAGACGAGTCGCCGTAACCGGCCTGGGCGTCATCTCGGCCCTCGGCGTGGGCGTGGATGCGACCTGGTCCGCACTCACGGCCGGCAGAAGCGGTGCCCGGCCCATCACGCATTTCGACGCGAGCGAGTACACGACCAGGTTCGCCGCGACGCTTCCCGACGTGGGACCCCTCGCCGTGGATCGACGGCAAGGAGGCCCGACGCATGTCGCGCTTCCAGCAGTTCGCAGTTGCGGCCGCCGACGAGGCCCTCGCACAGTCGGGTCTCGTGATCGACGAGGTCAACGCCGAGCGCGTGGGCGTGATCGTCGGCTCGGGGATCGGCGGGCCTCGACGCGATGGAGAACGCGCACTCAGTGCTCCTCGAGCGCGGCCCTTCGCGTGTCACGCCATTCCTCGTCCCGATGATGATCGTCGACCTCGCCGCCGGGCTCATCTCGATCCGCACCGGTGCGCGCGGCATCAACTACGCGCCGGTCTCTGCCTGCGCAACCGGCAACCACGCCATCGGCGAGGCCGGCGAGGCGATCCGCCGAGGGGATGCCGACGCCATCATCGCCGGCGGTTTCGACTGCGGCGTCACGCCGCTTGGGCTGGCCGGCTTCGCTGCCGCGCGCGCGCTCTCGACCCGCAACGATGACCCCGAAGGCGCTTCGCGTCCCTTCGACGCGGGCCGCGACGGGTTTGTCATCGGCGAGGGCGGCGGCATTCTTATCCTTGAGGAGTGGGAGGGAGCTTTGGCACGCGGCGCGGAGATCCTCGCGGAGCTGTCCGGCTACGGCGCCACTGCAGACGCGTACCACATCACGGCACCCGCGCCCGACGGGAACGGCGCTCGGCGCGCGATGACCGCTGCTCTTCGGCAGGCGGGCCTCGCGCCCGACGGCATCGACTACATCAATCCGCACGGCACGTCCACGCCGCTCGGCGACATCGCCGAGACCGGCGCGATCAAGGCAGTGTTCGGAGCCGACGCACCGCCGGTGTCGTCCACCAAGTCGATGACGGGACACACGCTCGGCGGAGCCGGAGCCCTGGAGGCGGTGGTGTGCATCCAGGCGATCCGCACCGGCGTGCTGCCCCCGACCATCAACCTCACCGACCCGGATCCGCAGTGCGATCTCGACTACGTGCCGAACATCGCGCGTGAGGCCACGGTCCGTGCGGCGCTCAGCAACTCCTTCGGGTTCGGCGGGCACAACGCGTGCCTGCTGTTCACCGCGCCGTGAGGGGGACCGACGAGCGGCTGACTACGGCCGAGGCGCTTCTCGGTCATCAGTTCGCGGACCGCTCGCTCCTGGAGGCAGCGCTGACGCATCCCTCAGCCATCCCGGAGGTTCGTGGCGCCGTGTCCAACGAGCGCATGGAGTTCCTGGGGGACTCGGTGCTCGGCTTCGTGGTGGCGGAGCACCTGTACCGACGTCTTCCCGATGCCCCTGAGGGTACGCTCACTCGTCGCAAGGTCGCGGTCGTGAACGGGGTGTTGCTCGCATCCGTCGCCAACGACCTCGGGCTGGGCGACCTCATCTCCTATGGTCGCGGGGAGCGAGAGAGCTCGCGCGGCCGAGCGAGTGCGCTTGAGAACGCCCTCGAAGCGGTCATCGGGGCGATCTACCTGGACGCCGGTCTCGAGGCGGCCGCGGCGGCCATCGGACGGCTGTTCGGCTCACTCCTCGATCGCGCTGACCTGACGCCGCCGCAGGACCCGAAGTCGGCGCTGCAACAACTCACGCAGTCGCGGGAACTGGGCCACCCGACGTATGCTGTCGTCTCCTGCGAGGGGCCCGTTCACACGCCGACGTTCACCGTTGCGGTCTCTGTGGCCGGCGAGCTGATCGCCACGGCCGAGGGTCACTCGAAGCAGTCCGCCGAGAAAGAGGCGGCGCACCGCGCACTCGCCGCACTGAGTGGCTCTGACGACGCCTGACGGCGCGGTCCCCTGTGGTAGGATTATCCGCGTTCGCGCGAGGCATCGCGCGAACCTCCTGCGCTGTCATAGACGTCATGTGGAAGGTCGGCCTTGTACCTGAAATCGCTCACGCTCAAGGGCTTCAAGTCCTTCGCTGACCGCAGCAGGATCGTGCTCGAGCCGGGCGTGGCCGTCATCGTCGGACCCAACGGCTCCGGCAAGTCGAACATCTCGGACGCGGTGTTGTGGGTGCTCGGAGAGCAGTCTGCCAAGCAACTCCGCGGCAACTCGATGGAAGACGTCGTATTTGCGGGCTCCTCTGCCCGCCAAGCCGTGGGCATCGCTGAGGTGGATCTCGTGCTCGACAACTCGGACGGGACGCTGCCGCTCGAGTTCGACGAGGTGACCATCACGCGCCGCATGTTCCGCAACGGCGAAAGCGAGTATTTCGTCAACCAGTCGCCGGTTCGTCTGCTCGACGTGCGCGAGCTGCTGCACGACACCGGCTTGGGACGCGACACGCACTCGATCATCAGCCAAGGCCGCCTTGAGGAGGTCTTGAACTCGCGTCCCGAGGACCGCCGCGCCCTCATCGAGGAGGCCGCGGGCGTCCTCAAGCACAAGAAGCGCAAGGAGCGCGCGCTCCGCAAGCTCACGGCGATGGACGTCCACGTCGAACGTATCCGCGACATCCTGATCGAGATCGACCGCCAGCTGCGGCCGCTCCAGCGCCAGGCGTCCCGCGCGTCCGAGTACCGCGACCTTGCGGGCGAACTCCGTGAGCTCGAGCTTTCACTCGCCGTCGCGGACCTCCGCGAGCTGCAGGTGGAGTGGGACGCGATCGAGAAGCGCGAACGCGAGCACGACGCCACGCTCGAACTCGCCCGCTACCGACTTGCGGAGAAGGAGCGGGAGCTCCAGAAGTTCCAGTCGCTTCTGGAAGAGAAGGGGCTCTTCGTCGGCGACCTCTCCGAACAACGTCGCCGACTACAGTCGGTGCTCGAGCGACTCAACTCGGGACTCCTGCTGCTGGAAGAGAAGGGTAAGACCCTTGTCGAGCGGCTCTCGGAGCTTCGCGGTCGCATCCACCACAGCGAGTCCCGACTGAGCGTTCGGAGCGGAGAGTCACAGCAGATCACCGAGGAGCGCTCAATCACAGAAGCCCGGCTGCAGGCGCTCTACACGCAGCTTGGGGAGCTTCGGCGCGAGTCGGAGACGGCGCGCAAGGAGCGCCTCGCGGCCGACGAGAGCCTCTCATCCACGCTTGCCGACCAGCGCCGTGTCCGCAAAGAAGTCGAGGACGCGCGGGCTGAGCTCGCCTCGGTCAAGCAGGCGCTGTCGGCCTTCGTGCTGGAAACGGACCTTCTGACCGAGCGCATCGAGGCCATCCGCGTGCAGCGCACCGCTCTCTCCCAGACGCTCACCGCACGCCGCTCGCGCGCGAACCAGCTCGCCGCGCAGCTCGAGCATCAGCGCCGACAGGCAGCTCTCGCGGAGTCCGACGTCGACAAGCGCGTCAGGCTGCTCGAGACACGCAAGTCGGACCAGGAGGCCCGCCGTGCGGAACTCGCCGAGATTCGCGCGGAGATCCGTGGCCTCGAGGAGGTGGAGCGCGCGTTCGAATCCACCTCGCCGGCGCTCGCATGGTTCATCTCCAAGGAACGCGAGCTCTCGGGCGTCGTCGGCCCGGTGAGCGACCACGTGACCGCGCCGGAACGCTTCGAGACGGTCCTCGAGCACGCGCTCGGCTCCGACGTCTTCTGCGTGTTGGTCGAGTCGGCTGACGCAGCTGCGGATGTGCTCCGAACGCTCGAGAAGAGCGAGGTGGGGGACTACTCCCTCGTCCCGCTCGATGCGACGCCGCTTCCCTGCGGCGAAGGACCCGGCACGCTGCTCATGGACGTCGTCACCTGCGATGCTCGGGTTCGCAATGCGGTCGCCTCGCTCGTCGGGGACATCCGGGTCGTTGATACCCTCGAGGATGCTCTCCGAGCGGCCGGCACACGCACGTCGGCGTGCCGTTTCGCGACGCCTGCAGGACACATCGTCTGGCCCGCCGGGAAGGTGCGCGTGGGTCCCCAGCTCGGCGAAGACGCCGGCGTGCTCGCGCGCCGCCGGAAGCTCACCGACCTGCGGGACCGGCTGATCGCCGCCGACGCAGCGGTCGGGGAGACCGAGGCCGCCGTCTCCGCCGCTAGCGATGCACTGGCAGCCGCGCAGGAAGACGCGCTCCAGCTGACGCAGTCGATGGCAACCCTCGGCGCCGAAGCGTCCGCCGCGCGCGAAGAGATCGGCAGGCTGGAACAGTCGATCACCGAGTCTGAGACCGAGGCCGCGCGCATCGGTGTGCGGATCCGCCAGATCGAGGAGCGTACTGCGAAGGACCGCCCCGCCGAGCGCAAGCTCAACGACGCGATCTCTCAGGGCGTGAGCCGCA
Organism: uncultured Actinomycetes bacterium; assembly: GCA_963817405.1. Taxonomy (GTDB): domain Bacteria; phylum Actinomycetota; class Coriobacteriia; order Anaerosomatales; family Anaerosomataceae; genus CAWFNW01. The sequence goes on along the minus strand of CAWFNW010000001.1, from coordinate 213,723 downwards.
TCGACGCGCTCGAGGAAGAGGCGACGAAGCGCCGCGAGGAGCGGGACAGCCGTTTTCGCGACGAGTCGGCGGTCTCCTCACGGCTCGGCACCTGCCAAGTCGAGATCGCGGCCGTCTCGGAGCGCGAAGTCCACCTGAAGCGACGCCACGCGTCCGTGACAGCCGAGGTGGACGAGCTGAGCACGCTTGTCGCCCAGTCGCGGCAGGTCGAGGAGTCCCTCGAGATCCTTCGCGAGCGGCTGCATCCTCTGCACGAGCTGTACTCCCTGCTGCTGGAACGCGCCGAGCACTGGGCGGTCCGCCTTCGGGATCGGGCGCGATTCGAGCAGGCCGACTCCGAGTCGCTCCGCTCCACCATCCATGGGGCGCAGGACGCGGTGCGCGCCGCGCAGGCGGATCTCGACGACCTCATCGCCGCGATGGGCGACATCCGGGTGGACAAGGGGCGCCTTGAAGTCACCGTCCGGGCAGCCGCCGCGCGGATCGTGGAAGAACTCGGCGTTTCAATCGAAGCGGCACTTGAGAAGCCCCCCGTCGAGGACCGCCAATCCGCGACCGACGCGGTGCACCGCTTGCGCAAGCGCATCGCGAACCTCGGACCCGTCAACCCCGTGGCGGTCGAGGAGTTCGAGCAGCTCCGCGAGCGGCGCGACTTCCTCCAGAGGCAGCTCGACGACCTGCAGTCCAGCCGGACCTCGCTCCAGCGGGTCGTCGCCGCGATCGACCGCAAGATGCGCGACCGCTTCCTGGAGACCTTCGAGCTCGTGGACCACCACTTCCAAGAGGTCTTCGCCGTGCTGTTCCCGGGTGGTCAGGCTGCCTTGGCGCTCACGGACCCTGACGACCCTGAGACCACCGGCGTCGAGGTCGTTGCCCAGCCCCGCGGCAAGCGGCTGCAGAAGATGTCGCTCCTGTCCGGCGGCGAGAAGTCGCTCACCGCCCTCGCGCTCCTGTTCGCCGTGTACCGGACGCGCCCGTGCCCCTTCTACATCCTCGACGAGGTGGAAGCCGCACTCGACGACACGAACCTGAGGCGCTTCATTGCCTTTGTTGACAGCCTCCGCCGGCACACGCAGTTCATCGTCGTGACGCACCAGCGGCGCACGATGGAGATGGCTGACGTGCTCTACGGCGTGTCGATGCAGTCCGACGGCGTGAGCAAGATCGTCAGCCAGCGGCTGGACACGCCCGCCACGTCCGCACCTGCCGAGGTGCCCGCGTGAGTGCCTGGTTCGACCGTCTGACCGCCGGACTCTCGCGCACGCGCGAGCAGCTGGGGGGACAGCTGAACGTGCTCCTGCGCCGCGGTCCCGACCTGGATGCGGCGTTCTGGGACGACCTGGAAGACGCCCTTGTCGGCGCGGACATGGGCATGACGGCGGTTACCGAGATGATCGACCGCCTCCGCGATGCCGCGACCCGTCAGGCGCTTCCGGACGCAGCCGCCGTGCTCGCGCTCCTGGAGCACGAGATCGCCCGCGAGTTCCCCCCCGCGGAAGACATCCTCGAAGAGCGGCCGGTGACCGTGCTTGTCGTCGGCATCAATGGCACCGGCAAGACGACCACGGTCGGGAAGCTCGCCAAGGCCGCTGCTCACGCCGGCACGTCCGTGGTCATCGGTTCAGCGGACACGTTTCGAGCCGCCGCTGTCGAACAGCTGCGCGTCTGGGCCGAGCGAGCCGGCGTCCCGGTCGTGGAGCGTGACCGCGGCACCGATCCCGCGGCGGTCGCATTCGAGAGTGTTCGCGAGGCGGAGCGTCTCGGCGCCGGCTTGCTCCTGATCGACACCGCCGGCCGCCTCCACACGTCAAAGGACCTGATGGCCGAGCTCACAAAGGTCGCCCGCGTTGTCGAGCGCGAGAGCTCGGCGCCGGTACGGAAGTTACTCGTCATGGACGCGACCACCGGACAGAACGGCCTCGCGCAGGCACGCGAGTTCGACGCTGCGCTGCACATTGACGGAATCGTGCTCACCAAGCTCGACGGCACTGCGCGCGGTGGAATCGCCGTCGCCATCGCCCGCGATCTCGGTATCCCCATCCTGCGCATCGGCGTCGGCGAGGATATCGAAGATCTGCGTCCGTTCGATCCGAATCAGTTCGCCGCCGCACTCGTTGGGGGCCACGCCTGATGTTCGAGAGTCTCTCTGATCGCCTGCAATCCGTCTTCTCACGGCTCACCGGGAAGGGACGCCTGAGCGAGGTCGATGTCGACGCCGCCATGCGTGAGATCCGTTTGGCGCTTCTGGAAGCCGACGTCAACTTCAAAGTCGTGAAGGAGTTCGTCGCCCGGGTGCGCGAGCGCGCCGTTGGCGCCGACGTGATGAAGAGCCTCACGCCGGGACAGATGGTCGTGAAGATCGTCCTCGATGAGCTCACGACGCTGATGGGGGGCTCTGAGGCGCGGCTCGCGCTCTCGGGGCGCACCCCGTCGGTGATCATGCTCGTCGGCCTCCAGGGCTCGGGCAAGACCACCGCTGCGGGCAAACTCGCCAACCTCCTGCGCAAGCAGGGCAAGCACCCGCTCCTCGTCGCGTGCGACGTCTACCGGCCCGCCGCCATCGACCAGCTCGAGACGCTCGGCAGAGAACTCGGCATCCCTGTGTACCGCGGTGAGGGAAGCGACCCTGTCGCAATCGCGAAGGCCGGCGTGAGGGACGCAATCCAGCGTCTCAAGGACATCGTCATCGTGGATACGGCCGGCCGTCTCCATATGGACGAGGAGATGATGAACGAGGCCGCTCGCATCAAGGCCGCGGTGCACCCGGACCAAGTGCTCATGGTCGTTGACGCCATGACGGGGCAGGACGCCGTCAACGCCGCCTCGGCGTTCGCCGAGCGGGTCGACTTCGATGGGGTGATCGTGTCCAAGCTCGACGGCGACGCGCGCGGCGGTGCAGCACTGTCCGTCAAGGCGGTCACCGGCAAGCCCATCCTCTTCGCCAGTGTAGGGGAGAAGCTCGACACGCTCGAGGTCTTCCGGCCCGACGGCATGGCCCGGCGCATCCTCGGCATGGGGGACGTGGTCTCGCTCATCGAAAAGGCGCAGGAGGCGATGGACGAAGGCGTCGCCGCCGAGACCGAAGAGCGCATGCGCGCCGGAACGTTCACCCTCGATGACTTCCTCTCGCAGCTGCGCCAGGTGCGGAAGATGGGTTCGCTCAAGGAGATCATGGCGATGATCCCGGGAGTCAAGGGACTCCCGAAGGACGCCGAGATCGACGAGGGTGCGCTCGCCCGAACTGAGGCCATCATCCAGTCGATGACTGCACGAGAGCGCAGCAAGCCCTCGGTGATCAACGGCTCACGGCGCGAGCGCATCGCCACCGGAGCCGGCGTGACGGTCTTTGATGTGAACCAGCTGCTGAAGCAGTTCTCTCAGGCCCAGAAGATGATGAAACAGCTCACATCGACGCAGGGCAAGGGCGGAAAGCGGAGGCGGATGCCGCAGTTCCCGGGCGCAGGGTCACCGTTCGGCATGTGACGAGCCCGGCTTTACCTGCTCGCACCCATGGCCTATCATTACCATTTGCTCTTGCTCGGCTGCGGCGAATACGCGCCGCTTAACACGGAGGTGAACGTAGTTGGCACTCAAGATCCGTCTGGCGCGCGCTGGCGCCAAGAAGGCGCCGTTCTACCGCGTCGTCGCAGCTGACGCGCGTGCGCCGCGCGACGGCCGGTTCATTCAGATTCTCGGCCGGTACAACCCGCGCACCCAGCCCTCGACCGTCGAGCTGGACCTCGTCAAGGTCGACGCCTGGCTCGCGAAGGGCGCTCAGCCCACCGAGGCTGCCGGCAAACTGATCGCGATCGCTCGCGGCGAGAAGGAGGCCCCCGTGGCCACCGAAGCCGTGTCGAAGAAGGTCCAGGCCAAGGCTGACGCCGAGGCGAAGACTGCTGCGGACGCTGCAGCCAAAGCCGCCGAGGCCGCCGCTGCGCCTGCGGAGCCCGATGTTGTGGCGGAGGAGGTCGTCGAGGCGGTCGCGGAAGAGGTTGCCGAGGCACCCGAGGCCGAGGTCGAGCCCGCGCCTGAGGCCGCACCCGAGGCCGAGTAGGCATGCCCGATCCTGCGAACACAGACGAACTCGTCCGGTATCTCGTCACCTCGCTCGTCGAACACCCCGAGGACGTGGTGGTCGAGAAGAGCGAGGGCGACGCGGGTGTCGCCTATTCTGTAACGGTGCACCCCGACGACATCGGCAAGGTCATCGGTCGGGGCGGTCGGATCATCAAGTCGATTCGGACTCTCGTGCGCTCCGCAGCGTCGCTCAACGACTCTGACGCCTCTGTGGAGGTGCTCGGCTGAGAATCATGGACGCGCCGTTCGAAGCTGTCGCGCGCGTCATCAAAGCGCACGGTCTCATGGGGGAGGTCGCGGTCAAACCGCTCGTCGACCTTCCCCTTGAGCATCTCTGTGGGGCACCGGTGTGGTTCGTCCCGCCGCCTGCGGACGTGACAGACCGACAGCTCTCGGGCGTACGCTCCGGACCCAAGGGACCGCTCCTTGCGTTCACACCCGCGTTGAGTACGGATGAAGCCCACCTTGTTGCGGGCTGCACAGTACTCGTTCGCGCTGATGCGCTGCCCGACGACATGCCCGACGACGAACCCGATCCTGTGGGACTCCGTGTGGTCGACGAAGAGCGCGGCCCGCTGGGCGTGATCGAGGACGTGATCATCACCGGGGCCAATGACGTATGGATCGTTCAGGGCCCGTTCGGCGAGGTCCTCATTCCCGTCATCGACGACGTCGTGATCGCCGTGGACGAGCTCGCCGGACTCATCACCGTGCGCCTGCTGCCGGGCCTGATTGACGAGGACTGAGCATGCGTATCGACATCATCTCCATCCTGCCCGATATCTTCGAGCCAGTGCTCGGTTCGTCGATGCTCGGCATCGCTCGCGAGAAGGGGGCCGTGGAGTTTCACGTCCATGATCTCAGGAACTGGGCCGAGGACCGACACCGCACCACCGATGACTACCCGTTCGGCGGCGGTCACGGCATGGTCATGAAGCCCGAGCCGATCTTCCGCGCCGTGCGGGCGATCGAGGCCGAGAGCCCGCAGACCCCGACTGTGGTCCTGGTGTGCCCGCAGGGTCGCCTGCTCGACCAAGCTCTCGTCGAGGACCTTGCCGGTCGCGAACGTCTCATCATCATCTGTGGGCGCTACGAGGGGTTCGACGACCGTGTGCGCTCGCTTGCCGACGTCGAGGTCTCGATCGGCGACTACGTGCTCACGGGCGGCGAGCTGCCCGCAATGGTCATCGCCGACGCGGTGACCCGTCTTCAGCCTGGTGTGCTCGCCTCGGTCGAGGCCACCCGCGACGAATCTCACTCGAGTGGCCTTCTGGAGTACCCGCAGTACACGCGTCCTGCTACCTTTGAGGGACGCTCGGTGCCGGGCGTGCTTCTGAGCGGCGACCACGCCCGTATCGCCGAGTGGCGACGCCGCGAGGCAGTCCGCCGGACCGCGGAGCGTCGCCCGGACGTGCTTGAACGTGCTGAACTGACCGACGAGGAGCGAGCGTTCGCGCGCGCCCTTCGTGACGCTGCTGCAACGAGAGGAGAATGACCGTGGCCGACGAAGAGATCACGACGCCCGGGCCGACCATTGCCGAGACCACCCCGGCGCGACCTTCGTTCCTGAGGTGGCTCGCGGAACTCGTCTTGATGATCGGCCTCGCGTTCATCCTTGCTGCGGTAGTGCGCACCTTCATCGTGCAGCCGTTCATGATTCCGACGACCTCGATGGTGCCGACGATCGAGATCGGCGAGCGCGTGCTCGCGAACAAGTTCATCTACCGGTTCGAGGAGCCCAAAGCCGGCGACGTCGTGGTCTTCGACGATCCTACCGGCACGGTCACGACGCTCATCAAGCGCGTGATCGCCGTGGGAGGACAGACGGTCGACCTCGTCGACGGCAAGGTCGTGGTCGATGGCGTGCCACTCGATGAGCCCTATACCTACGGCAAGCCGAGTGAGCCCGGACCCGTACCGATGCCCTATGTCGTGCCGGAAGGCAGCGTGTGGGTCATGGGCGATAACCGAACCAACAGCGCCGATTCGCGCTGGTTCGAGGCCGTTCCCCTCAGCCGGATACGGGGCAAGGCGTTCCTCCGCTACTGGCCGCTCTCGAGAATCGCCACACTCTAGCCGCATCACCACCGGCAGCCGGTCGGCCTCGAGCGAGATCGGTTGCACCTGTTTGCGCCCATAAGGACCCTGCACTATACTGTCCACTCGTGTCTTCGGAGCAACATTCGTCGCATCGCAGGAACGGATACCAGCCAATGAATAGAATCCAGGCAATCGAGCAGCAGCAGATCCGCGAGGACCTGCCCACGTTCTCGGTTGGCGACACCGTCAAGGTGAGCTACAAGGTCGTCGAGGGTACGCGCGAGCGCATCCAGCCCTTCCAGGGTATCGTCATCCGGCGCCACGGTGCTGGCAACCGCGAGACGTTCACCGTCCGCAAGGTCTCCTTCGCGGTCGGCGTCGAGCGCACGTTCCCCGTGCACTCGCCCAAGATCGTGAAGCTTGAAGTCGTCACCCGCGGCAAGGTGCGTCGTTCGAAGCTCTACTACCTCCGCGACAAGGTCGGCAAGGCTGCGCGCGTCAAGGAGCTGCGTTCCTAGCCAGCCACGGCATACGATCGTCTACAAGGACCCGGCCGCGCCGGGTCCTTGTTCGTTCGCGCGCTATACTCCATCCGACACCCCGTGACCCGAGGAGCCCGCGCCGAGTGGACCGCCTGACCGTGAACGAGATTCGCGCACTCATTACGGACTCGACTGCCGAACAGGTCGCCGTGATCGTTGCAGAGTACGCTGACGACCCTCGGGCTGGTGTTCATGCGGCCATTGCGTCTGTTCGCCGTAGGCTCGAGGCTGCTGACCGTGAGCGACAGCGGTTGGACGAGCTCGGCGCACTGCAACGCTCCCTCCATGAACAGGGGTGGATCGTGGTGGCCGGCATCGACGAGGTCGGCTGTGGCGCGCTCGCAGGACCCGTCACCGCGGCCGCCGTCATACTCGGCGCGGATATGGCGATCGAGGGGGTCGACGACTCCAAGCGGCTCACGCCCGAGCGCCGGCGTTCGCTCGACGTCACCATCCGGAATCGCGCCAAGAGCGTCGGCGTCGCCCACGTGTGGCCGGATCAGATCGACGCGTTCGGTATTCGGCAAGCCACACGGATGGCCATGCTCGGCGCGCTTGAGCCGATGCGCGACACGGTCGACCACGTGATCATCGACGGGTTGCCGGTCGAGCTCGGACTGCCTTCGACCGCAGTCGTCAGGGGGGATAGCCGAGTGGCCGCTGTCGCCGCCGCCTCGATCGTCGCCAAGGTCGCCCGAGATGCCCTCATGGTCGAGCTCGACCGAGAGTATCCCGGCTACGGCCTCGCACACAACAAGGGGTACGGCTCGCACGACCACCTCGAGTGTCTCGCGGTGAACGGACCGACACGAATGCACCGGCGCTCCTTCGCGCCTTGCTCGCAAGCCCAGCTGTTCTGATCTCGGTTCGATTCCTGTCGAACCCGAGTTAGCACCCCCGCTCATGCTTGCCATGGAGGGGGTGTTTTCCATGGACAGACGGGAACTCGGCATGCGCGGCGAGGACGCCGCAAGCGCGTACCTGGAACGAATCGGCATGACGATCGTTGAGCGGAACTGGCGCTGTCCGGCGGGGGAGGTGGACATCGTCGCGCTCGATGGCGAGACGCTCGTGCTCTGCGAGGTCAAGACTCGGTCCACGATCGTGAGGGGGTCGCCCGAGGAGGCCGTGACACCGACCAAGCAGAAGCGCATCGGTCGGGTCACGCGCGCGTACCTGGCACACGCGGCGGTAGCACCCTGCAGTGTCCGGTTCGACGTGATATCGATCATCCTCCTCGGGGAAGACAGGGCGCTGCTGCGGCATCACCGTGCCGCGTTCGCCCTCGAAGGATGAGTCCCCGTGCAGGCGACGGTGTTCACCGCCACACTCACCGGCGTCGACGCGCTTCCTGTCGAGGTCCAAGCCGACGTCGGACGAGGCCTGCCATCCTTCGGCATCGTGGGTCTGCCCGATCCAGCCGTCCAAGAGGCGCGCGACCGCGTTCGGGCTGCCATTCGGGCATCGGGATTCGAGTTCCCCAACGCTCGCGTCTTGGTCAACCTTGCCCCGGCGCCGCTTCGGAAGCATGGGACCGGTTTCGACCTCCCGATTGCGCTGGCCATCTTGACTGCCACAAGGCAGATCGGCCCCTCCGTCACCAGCAACGCAAGCGTGGTGGGTGAACTCTCTCTCGACGGCTCCGTCAGATCGGTGTCGGGACTGCTCGCCTACGCGATCGCTGCTTCGAGGGCGGGGCTCGAACTCATCGGTCCCCCGGCAGCCGGACGGGCGGCAGCCGCAGTAACGGGCCTCCCATGTCGCGTGGTAGACCATCTTCAGCGGGTGAGAAGTGGGCTCCTCACGCCGAGTGCACCCGAGACATCCTCGGAGGTCCGGCAACCGGGGTCACCCGACCTTGCCGACGTCGTCGGACATGCGGAGGTTCGCCGCGCGCTGGAAATCGCTGCCGCGGGTGGCCACAGCTTGCTCCTTGTTGGTCCACCCGGCGCCGGTAAGACACTCCTCGCTCGCCGGATGCCGGGAATCCTCCCTCAGCTGGATGCTTCAGAGCGGCTGGAGACGGCGCTCGTCCATTCGGTTGCAGGCCTTGACGAGCGACCGGCACTCGCGGGAGTCCGACCGTTTCGGGCACCCCACCACACATGTACTGTCGCCGGCCTCGTCGGCGGCGGCTCGCCCCCGCACCCCGGGGAGATGAGTCTCGCGCATAACGGCGTGCTCTTCCTCGACGAGTTCGCTGAGTTCGGACCCTCGGTTTTGCAGGCGCTCAGGCAGCCGCTCGAGGACGGTACCGTGACCCTCGTGCGTGCCGAGGGTCGCACTACCTACCCGTGCCGGTTCTCGCTTGTCGCGGCGATGAATCCCTGCCCGTGCGGCTATCTGGGTGACCCGCACCGACCCTGCACGTGCCTACCAAGTTCCATTGACCGATATCGAGGACGCATCGGGGGGCCGCTCTTCGACCGCCTCGACATCCGGGTGCGCGTCAACCGGGTGGACTCGGCGCGCCTCCTCGATGCCCAACCAGGGGAGGACTCCGCTTCGGTTCGACGTCGCGTGATCACCGGTCGCGAGTACGCTGCCCAAGCGCGTCGAGCCCCGACGAGGTCGCTCTCAGGTGCCCCGCTCATGGCGGCGTGTTCGCTCACACCGGACGCGCGAAGCACCCTCGATCGAATCGCCGGAGTCGGGCACCTGAGCGGGCGAGGCCTTACTCGCGTCTTGCGGGTTGCACGCACCATTGCGGATTTGGAGACCTGCAGCCGGGTTGACCGGCAACACCTCGCCGAGGCGATCGGATACCGCGCATGGGACACGACATGAGCCTCACGGCGTCCGAGCTCGGCCCCGACGACTCGCGGTATCCGGCCGCTCTTCTCGCCCTTTCCGAGCCGCCCGAGGCACTTTACTGCATCGGCGATATGCGGCTGCTCCAGCCTGGTCTGGCCGTCGTTGGTGCGCGCAGGGCCACCCCGTACGGGCTCGACTGCACACGCCGCTTCGCGGGCTGGGCAGCACGAGCCGGCGTCGTCGTGGTGTCCGGTGCGGCAACCGGGTGCGACCAAGCGGCACACCGTGCCGCGATCGACGCCGGCGGACGAACGATCGCCGTGCTGGGTTGCGGCGCGGATATCGACTACCCCAGAACGGCTCGTAGGCTCCTCGCGATCATGCGGGAGCACCACCTCGTCGTATCCGAGGTCCCTTGGGGCACTCCTCCCACGCGGTACGCCTTCCCCAGGCGCAACCGGATCATCGCGGGGCTTTCTGCGGCGTTGCTCGTCGTCGAAGCCGGGCTACCCAGCGGGACATTCAGCACCGCCGATGCGGCACTCGATCTTGGCCGGACGGTGCTTGCGGTCCCCGGCAGCATCAACTCACCGGAATCCCGCGGCTCGAACCGCCTCATCCGCCAGGGCGCGTCCATTCTCACCGACGTCTCCGAGCTTGCGTCCGAGCTCTCGGCTGTCGGTCTTGTGCTCCAGCAGTCGGATGCGGCCGCAGCTTCGATTGCGAGACCGGCCGGGCCGATCGAGGTGATGCTCACAGCGGACCCGATGCGTGCCGACGACGTCGCCCGTGCACTGGATCTGGATATCGTCACCGCGATTCGGCAACTCGGCATGCTCGAGCTTCACGGCAGAATCGTGCGGTACCGCGACGGGAGGTACGGCGTGCCGGCAGCAACGTGACATCGCAAACGCCCCGCGTCCCGAGTTCCCGTACAATGCACCCGACGGTCGACGAACGGGACGGGCGGTTGTGCGCGAAGAAGCAGTGACGGTCATCGGGGCGGGTATCTCCGGCTCGGAAGCCGCGTGGCAGCTTGCCGTGCGCGACATCCCGGTGCGCCTTGTCGAGATGCGGCCATCGCCACATGCTCCGGCGCACCACGGCGGTGACTTCGCCGAGCTCGTGTGCTCCAACTCCCTCAAGAGCACCGACCCCGCGACTGCTCCCGGGATGCTCAAGTACGAACTCGGTCATCTGGGAAGTCTCGTCCTCGCCGCTGCACGCGAGACCGCAGTGCCGGCCGGAACGGCGCTCGCCGTCGACCGCGCGATCTTCTCCGCGATCATCACCCAAGCGCTTATGGCGCATCCGCTCATCGACGTGGTCCGTGACCAAGCCGACGCTCTACCCGGATCCGGCGACGTAGTGATCGCCACCGGACCGCTGACCTCGCCGGCACTCGAACCTGCGCTCTCCGATGCCGTCGGCGCCGGGCGCCTTGCGTTCTTCGACGCCGCAGCGCCCATCGTTGACGCTGCGACGGTCGACCGGTCGATCGCGTTCCCGGCATCGCGCTACGGGAAAGGGGAGGGGCACGACTACCTCAACTGCCCGTTCGAGCGGGACGAGTACGAACGTTTCATCGCCGAGCTTGTCGCCGCCGAGCGCGTCGTGCTGAAGGACTTCGAGACGACCGACCTCTTCCAGGCGTGCCAGCCTATCGAGGAGATCGCGCGGCGCGGCGCGGACGCACTCCGATTCGGACCGATGAAACCCGTCGGCCTGATCGACCCGCGCAGCGGTCGCCGTCCGTGGGCGGTTCTGCAGCTCCGCGCGGAGAACGCTGCGCGCACCGCGTACAACCTCGTCGGGTGCCAGACCAATCTCACCTTCCCTGAGCAGCGTCGCGTCTTCGCCCTCGTCCCCGGTCTCGACCGTGCGGAGTTCCTCCGCTTCGGCGTCATGCATCGCAATACGTTCATCGATGCACCGCGTGTGCTTGACCCCGATCTCAGCGTGCGCCGCGAACCGCGAATCCGCGTGGTCGGTCAGCTCTCGGGAACGGAAGGCTACCTCGAGGCAGCGGCAACGGGACTCATCGCGGGGCTCGCGATCGCTGCCCAACGCGCCGGGCGCCCGTTCGAGGCCCTTCCCGGTGAGACCGCCCTCGGCGCCCTCCTCACGTACGCTACAAATCCGGCAACCCAGCCGTATCAGCCCATGCATGTCAACTTCGGGCTCCTGCCGCCGCTGGAGCCGCCCGTCCGCAGCAAGCGCGAGCGGCACCGTGCGTTCGCCGAACGCGGCCAGCGCGCCATCCGCGCCTACGCGAGCGCTCATGACGGACTCTTGCAGGCCCCCCGCCACGCCCTTGAGCTGCTCCGCAGGGGTGGAGATGCCGAGTGACAGATTCCGAGATGCTGCCCGTCGGAGAACTCATCGACCGGTACATCACCCACCTCACGGTCGTGCGGAACGCTTCGCCGGCGACCGTGCGCGCCTACGCCACCGATCTCGCGCAGTACGCCGACTGGTGCGAACGTGCCGGGAAGCACCCGCAGACGGTGGGCTACCGTGATCTTCGTGGCTATCTCGCCGAGCTCGACCGCGCGCGCTACGCGAGAAGCACGATCGCACGCAAGCTCTCCGCGCTGCGGGCGTTCCACGCGTTTCTGAGCCAGCAGGGTCTCGCGCCCGGCAGCCCCGCTGCGGTCGTCGCGACGCCGCGTCGCCAGTCGCGGCTTCCCGTCGCCGCCACGCCTGAGGCCCTGTCTGCCCTCATCGAGGCACCCGCCGCGACGACGCCACTTGGTCTCAGAGACCGGGCCATACTCGAGCTCCTGTATGCGAGCGGGGCTCGCGTGGCCGAACTCGTCGGCCTTGACCTCGCCGACCTCGATCTCGCGCACGGGCGGATGACCGTGCTCGGCAAGGGGTCAAAGGAGCGCATTGTGCCGCTTCATCAGGCCGCCGTGTCGGTGGTTCGGGCGTACCTCGCCGATTCGCGACCGCGCCTTCGCAAGCAGCAGACGCCCGATGCGGTCTTCCTGAACCGCTCGGGTGACCGGCTCTCGACCGGCGCGGTCCGACGACTCATGAAGCGCTACCTGCTGGCAACCGGGGAGCGGCTCGATCTGTCGCCCCACGCGCTCCGTCACAGTTTCGCCACGCACCTCCTTGAAGGGGGTGCCGACCTCCGCACCGTGCAGGAGCTGCTCGGTCACGTTGCCCTGTCAACGACCCAGATTTATACTCACCTGAGCGTTGGGCGGTTGCGGGACGTACACCGCCAGGCACATCCAAGAGGCGAGGCGGGGGGCAACGCCCGATGAGGTCCCAAGGCACCGGAGACATCACCGCCTGCTGGGCGGCGTACAAGGAGCAGGGTGACTCCGATGCACGAGACAAGCTCATCCTCAACTACTCGCCGCTCGTGAAGTACGTGGCGGGTCGGCTTTCGTCGAACCTGCCGCAGTCCGTCGAGACCGCCGATCTGATCTCGTATGGCGTCTTCGGGCTGATCGACGCGATCGAGAAGTTCAATCCCGAGCGGGGCATCAAGTTCGAGACCTACGCGATCGCACGCATCAAGGGCGCGATCATCGATGAACTTCGCGCACTCGACTGGGTGCCGCGCTCTGTCCGCGCCCGGTCGCGTGAGATCGAGCGGGCCTACATCACGCTCGAAAACCGGCTGAAGCGCAACCCATCGGACGCCGAGGTGGCGCAGGAGATGGGAATCAGCGAGAAGGAGCTGCAAGACATCCTCACGAAGCTCTCCTACACGTCAGTGGTCTCGTTCGAAGAGTTGTGGTCCGGAAACGCGGATCACGAAGACCGAGGTCCGGGCGCGGCGTCAATCAAGGACGAAAATGCCGAGGATCCCTCCGCCGTCTTCGAGGGCACCGAAGTCAAGGAGATCCTCGCCGGCGCCATCGAGCGCCTGCCCGAACGTGAGAAGGTCGTCGTCGCTCTCTACTACTACGAAGGGCTCACGCTCAAGGAGATTGGCGCAGTGCTTGGCGTGACCGAGTCACGCGTCAGTCAGCTCCACACCAAGGCCGTCTTGCGTCTGCGTGCTCGCCTGCATGCGGCACAAGGATTCGCGCCGGTGGCGTAGCGATGGATGGGATCGCGCCCGTCCGCGTTCTCCTCGTCGAGGACGTCGATCTCATGGCTCGTATCTACGGCGAGCGCCTCATGACCGCCGGTTATCACGTCGACCGTGCGCGGACCGGTCGCGACGCGCTTGGCCTCTGTGCGGCCGCACGCTACGACGTCGTTCTGCTGGACCTCATTCTCCCGGACATGAGCGGGCTCGAGATCCTCGATCGCCTCCGCACCGACTTCCCACAGACTGCCCCGCCTGCAATCGTCCTCACGAACACCATCGACCCCCGCGAGTGGGAGGCCGCGCTCTCCGCGGGTGCGCAGCGAGTGCTCGCAAAGAGCACCTCGTCGCCCGACGCGGTTGTCCAGGCCGTCTCTCTCATGCTCGTCTGAGCGAGACTCCGGCGACCGAACGGGTATAGACCCACTCAGGGGGTTCCAGCTTCGCTGCAACGTCCGGCTTGCTGCGCCCAGCGCCGCCGGACCCGCCCCTGACCGTGCCAGTCTCCTCCGGTAGCGGAGACTGCGGGCGGCGCCAACCGCCGGCGCCGCCCGCCTCGATTCGTTCTTCATCTGCACCGTGCCGTATGGTATTGTGTTGCGGTTCGTCACCAAGCACGTCTGCCGACTCTGATCGCCGGTGACCCGCCTTGTGGCCAAGGCGGGAAGCGACCCAGGGGATGACGCGGACGGAAGCAGCAACCGACAGAGAGGAACCACCATGGCCGCAGTATCGATGAAGGCGTTGCTCGAAGCAGGTGTCCACTTCGGACATCAGACCCGCCGCTGGAACCCGAAGATGAAGCCGTACATCTTCACCGAGCGTAACGGCATCTACATCATCGACCTCCAGCGTTCGCTCCGTGAGATCGACGCGACGTTCCGCTTCGTGCGCGATCTTGCCTCGCGCGGCGGAAGCGTGCTGTTTATCGGCACGAAGAAGCAGGCGCAGGAGCCGATCAGCCGCGAGGCCGCCCGTGCCGGCATGCCGTATGTCACGCAGCGCTGGCTCGGTGGCATGCTCACGAACTTCGTAACGATCCGCAAGCGGATCGCACGCATGGTCGAGCTCGAGACCATGGAAGAGGACGGCCGCATGGCGAGCCTCCCCAAGAAGGAGGCTCTCAAGCTCCGTGCCGAGCTCGAGAAGCTCCAGAAGAACCTGAACGGCATCCGGGATATGACCGAGGTGCCTGCCGCCGTCTTCGTCGTCGACACCAAGCGGGAAGTGATCGCCATCGCTGAGGCGCGCCGGCTGAAGATCCCGGTCATCGGCCTCGCCGATACCAACTCCGATCCCGACGAGATCGACTGGGTCATTCCGGGCAACGACGACGCCATCCGCTCGGTCGCACTCATTGCGCGCGTCATCGCTGACGCCTGCATCGAGGGACGCGCTGCTGCAGGCATCCACGTGGAGCCGCCGGTCGATGCCGACGTGCCTGCCGCGGAGGTCGCGGCCGCGCCGGTCGACGCTGCTGCTCCCATAGAAGGGGCCCCGGCAGAGCCCGTCGTCGCCGAGAGCCCCGCACGCGAAGCGGAGCCGTCCGTCGAGGAGCCCGAGGCCTAGCCTCTCGCGTCCGGACGACTTCACGACCACACCACATCAGGAGGACCGATGGAGATCACCGCGAAGATGGTGAAGGACCTGCGCGAGATGACCGGCGCAGGCATGATGGACTGCAAGAAGGCGCTCGCCGAGGCCTCGTGCGACCTTGACGCCGCCGTCGACATTCTGCGTACCCGCGGCCTGGCCGCACTCGCCAAGAAGGCCGGCCGTGCTACGAACGAGGGCACCATTGCCGCCTTCGTCTCCGACGATGCGCGCACCGGTGTGCTCGTCGAAGTCAACAGCGAGACGGACTTCGTCGGCCGCAACGCCGAGTTCCAAAGATTCGTGGCCGATCTCGCCGCGCACATCGCTGCGGCTGCGCCTGCCGACCTCGAAGAGCTCAAAGACCAGACATTCACCGGGCGCGAGCACACCGTGCAGGAGGTTCTGGGCGAGGTCGTGAGCAAGCTCGGCGAGAACATGGGCATCACGCGCTTTGTGCGTCGCTCGGTGGGCGAGACGGGCGCCCTCGGCAGCTATATCCATATGGGCGGCAGAATGGGCGTGCTCGTCGAGGTCGCGTTCGCGAACCCCGCGACCGCGTCGAATCCTGCCCTCCACACATTCATCAAGGACGTCGCTATGCAGGTCGCAGCCGCCGCGCCGATGGCTGTCGGCCGAGACGCCGTCGACCCCGCTGTGGTCGAACATGAGCTCTCGATCTACCGCGCGCAGGCCGCCGAGTCTGGCAAGCCTGAAGCGATCCAGCAGAAGATGGCGGAGGGCCGGATCCACAAGTTCTACAAGGAGGTCTGCCTGACCGAGCAGCTCTTCGTGAAGAACCCCGATATCAGCGTGAGCGATCTCGCCGCACAGGTCGGCAAGGAGCTCGACGACACGATCACGATCGTCGGATTCGACCGGTACGCGCTTGGCGAGACCAACGAGGCCGCCGACGAGGCCTGCTAAGAACCGCACATCTGACACGCGAACAACGGAGCGGTGCGCACGTACCGCTCCGTTGTTCTAGAATCTGGACGGTGGACGAGAGGCGCGGCAGCGCTTGGAAGTGGGGAGGGTCATGTCCGAGTTCCAGTTCAGCCGTGTCTTGCTGAAGCTTTCCGGAGAGGCGCTCATGGGGGATGCCGGATATGGCATCGACCCGAAGGTCCTGGACATGCTGTCCTCACAGATCCGCTCGGTTCGCGACGCGGGTATCGAGGTGGCCATCGTGGTTGGCGGCGGAAACATCTTCCGCGGACTCGCCGCGGCGTCTTCGGGCATGGACCGCTCGCAAGCGGACTTCATGGGCATGCTCGCGACGGTCATGAACGGCCTCGCCTTGCAGGACGCACTCGAGCGTGCGGGCGTCTTCACCCGCGTGATGTCCGCCATCCAGATGCAAGCGGTGGCCGAGCCGTACATCAGGCGCCGCGCGATTCGGCACCTCGAGAAGGGTCGGACCGTCATCTTCGCCGCCGGTACGGGCAATCCCTACTTCACGACCGACACCACGGCAGCGCTTCGCGCCCTCGAGGTCGGCGCGGACTGCATCATGAAGGCGACCAAGGTCGACGGCGTGTATGACGCCGACCCGAAGAAGCACCCGGACGCCGTGAAGTTCGACGAGCTCACATACATGGACGTTCTCTATCGCGGTCTTGCGGTCATGGACAGCACCGCGATAACGCTCTGCATGGACAACGACCTGCCCATCATCGTGTTCAACATGGAGAAGCCCGGCTATATCGAGCGCGCTCTGCGTGGCGAGCCGGTCGGCACGATCGTCAGAGGAGGACGCTCATGAGCGTGCGCAGCCTGGAAGAAGCCATCGACCACATGAACAAGGCGGTCGCGGCCCTCGCACACGAGTTCGCGGGCGTCCGGACCGGACGAGCCTCAGGGGCGATCCTTGAGAAGATCACCGTGGAGTACTACGGCGTGTCGACGCCGCTGCTGCAAATCGCCTCGGTGAGCGCTCCGGAACCGCAGATGCTCGTCATCTCACCGTACGACCGCACGGCCATGAATGCCATCGAGAAGGCGATTCTCGCCTCGGACTTGGGCCTCAACCCCTCCAATGACGGTCAGGTGATCCGGCTGCCATTCCCGCCGCTCACCGAGGAGCGCCGCAAGGACCTTGCGAAGCTCTGCCGGCACTACGCGGAGGAGTCGCGGGTAGCCGTGCGCAACATTCGGCGAGACATCAACGACGCGCTCAAGCGCCAGGAGAAGGACGGCGAGATCTCGCAGGACGATCTCAGGCGGCTCGAGACCGACGTGCAGAAGGCGACCGACGCGCACATCAAGGACATCGACGAGATCCTGCGCCGCAAAGAGCAGGAGATCATGGAGGTCTGACGGCCACGTGACACCCACGCCGGAGGCGCTTCAGGCCTTCTTCAAGAGCAAGCGCGACCGGGAGCTGCTCGGCGAGCTTGACCCCGAGCGAGTACCGCGTCACGTCGCCGTCATCATGGACGGCAACGGGCGTTGGGCCGCGCGGCGGGGGTTGCCCCGTATCGCGGGTCACCGTGCCGGCGCGAAGGCGGTCCGCGAGCTCATCTCGGCATCCATCGAGCTTGGTATCGGCTATCTCACGATCTACTCGTTTTCGAGCGAGAACTGGAATCGGCCTCGCGACGAGGTGAGCGGCCTCATGCACCTCTTCGTGGAGGTGCTCGAGCGCGAGCTCGGGGCGCTGCAACGCCTTGGTGTCCGGCTCATGGTGCTTGGCCGGCAAGAGGGTGTCCCGTCCGCGACGGCGGCCACCTTCGAGCGGGCCCAGGCTGCCACCGAGGACAATGACGGCCTGGTGCTCATCGTCGCACTCAATTACGGTGGCCGCTTGGAGATCGCCGAAGCCACCCGTCGGATCGCCATCAAAGCCGCCTCCGGCGAGCTCGACCCGGCAACCGTCGACGAAACAACGGTTGCCGGCCACCTCTACCTGCCCGACGTGCCCGATCCGGACCTCGTGATACGAACCAGCGGCGAGATGCGCGTGTCCAACTTCCTGCTCTGGCAGATCGCCTACAGCGAGCTCTGGGTCACCGGTGTACTTTGGCCGGACTTCTCGCGCCACGACCTCCTGCGCGCGGTCATCGACTACCAGTCGCGCGACCGTCGGTTCGGAGGTCGATAGTCGTGACGGCTGACCAGCACCGCCCGCTCCGCGACCTGGGCGCGAGGCTCCTCACGGCGCTCGGCATCGGGGTGGCGTTCCTCGGGAGCATCCTGTTCGGCGGAACCTATGCCGTCGCCGCGGTCGTGACCGTCGTTGCGGTTGCGGGCGCGGCCGAGTTCTACGCGATTCTCAGGCGCGAGCGACGGCTCCCGAACGAGGTGTTCGGCCTTGCCGCCGTAGCGGCCATGCCCGTGAGCGCCGCCGCCTACGGGCTCCCCGGCCTCACCGCGGTCATCAGCATCCTCGTCGTCTTCTCGCTCCTGTGGCACCTGGCACTTCGACAGGTGCGTGCGACTGACACGGCGGTCACCGTCTTCGGTGTGATCTACGTCGGATTCACGCTTGCGCATTTCGTCCTTATCAGGGAGCTCGACGCCGGCACCGAGCTCGCCCTTGCCACCATCGTGAGCGTCTGGGCCAACGACTCCTTCGCGTACCTCGTCGGCTCGGCCATCGGGCGTCACAAGCTCGCACCGCACATCTCGCCCAAGAAGTCCTGGGAGGGCTTCATCGCCGGCTCGCTCCTGACGGTCGCCGTTTGGGTCGCCGTGTACTACGTGACCGACACGAACATGACGCTTGCAGCGCTCATCGGCGTCGGCGTGGCGGCCTCCCTGGCTGCCGTCGTCGGCGACCTCGCCGAGTCGCGCCTCAAGCGCGAGGTCGGCGTGAAGGACTCCGGGGCGCTCCTGCCCGGCCACGGCGGCTTCCTGGACCGCTTCGACAGCCTCATCCTTGTCTCGATCGTGACCTACTACATGCTGATTCTGGCCGGTGCGCGATGAGCGGCCGGCTTCGCCTTGCAATCCTGGGCTCCACCGGCTCGATCGGGCGCCAGGCGCTCGACGTCGCGGCGCGGTTCTCTGATCGCATCGAAGTCGTCGCGTTGTCCGCGCACGTGAGCGTCGTGCAGCTCGCCGAGCAGGCGCGGGTCTTCGGAGTCAGCCGCGTCGCCATCGGTGATGCGGAACAGGAGCCTGCACTCCGCCAGCTCCTGCCCGACGCTCACATCGGAGCGGGCGCAGCGGCGGTCGAGTGGCTTGCCGCCGAGTGCTGCGCCGACATCGTCTTGAACGCCCTCGTCGGTGCAGCAGGGCTCCGGGCCTCCGCGGCCGCGCTCGACGCGGGGGTGCGCCTGGCGCTCGCGAACAAGGAGTCACTTGTCGTCGGAGGCCGGCTCATCACCGATCGTGTGCAGCGCCCCGACCAGCTCATCCCCGTCGACTCCGAGCACTCGGCCATCTTCCAGTGCCTCGTGGGTGAGGACCCCGCCGAGGTGTCTCGCATCTGGCTCACCGCCTCCGGCGGGCCGTTCCGCGGCCGCCCCGCCGAGTCGCTCGCGAGCGTGACGGTCGACGAGGCGCTCGCGCACCCGCGGTGGACGATGGGGCCGAAGATCACGATCGACTCGGCGACGCTCATGAACAAAGGGCTCGAGACGATCGAGGCGCACTTCCTGTTCGGCACGCCATACGACCGCATCAAGGTGGTCGTGCATCCTCAGTCGTGCGTCCACTCGATGGTCGAGTACCGGGACGGCTCGGTGAAGGCTCACCTCGGGGCGACCGACATGCGGATTCCCATCCAGTACGCGCTCAGCTACCCGGCACGTTGGGACGCTCCGCTCCCGCCGGTCGACTTCGCGACCATTGGTTCGCTCACGTTCGAGGAGCCGGACCCCGAGGCGTTCCCCTGTCTCACGCTCGCGCTCGCGGCCGGGCGGCAGGGGGGTACTATGCCTGCGGCCATGAACGCCGCGAACGAGGTGGCGGTCGCCGGCTTCCTCGACGGCGCACTCGGCTTCAGCGACATCCCACGCATCGTTGAGCGCGTTATGAGCGCTCACGAGAGCTTCGAGCCGAGCTCGATCGAGGATGTTGAGGCGGTCGACGCGTGGGCCCGGGGCGAGGCGTCGCGCATGCCCTGAGCGCCGAGGCTGGCTCACTTGTTGCTCAACTCACTGCTCAGCGCACGTGTTCGTACGGGTGATATTGAAAGGACTCAGACGTCGTGACAGGGATTCTCGGAACGCTCGACATCATCTTCTGGGGCGTGCTGACGTTCTCGATCCTCGTCGTTCTCCATGAGGGCGGTCACTTCCTCGCGGCCCGCGCGTTCCGCGTCAAAGTGCACGAGTTCATGATCGGCCTGCCGGGTCCCGCGCTGCGCCTCCACACGAAGAACATGGACTGGGGCATCACCGCGATTCCGCTTGGCGGGTACGTCAGGATCGCGGGTATGGAGCCCGGACCGGAAGACGAGCTCCTGGGTCCAGCCCTCGACGCCGTGGCCCGTGCCGGCAGACTGGACCTCACGGCGCTCGCAGCTGAGCTCGGCGTTGACGTCCGGCGCGCCACGGCGCTCATCACGACCCTCGAGGACTGGGGCGCCCTCACCGAGCCCAAGGACGACGTCGTCGTCCTTGCGGACAGCCTCGACGGCACCCATCCCGGCGCCGCGCTCCTCGACGCCGCACGGAAGCGCACCTACCGCGGCCTGTCGACAGTGAAGCGCCTTGTCGTGCTTTCGGCCGGAGTCGTCGTCAATCTCCTTACTGCTATCGCTGTGTTCACCGTTGTGCTCTCAGCCTGGGGCACCTACGAGCCGAGCACGGTCCTGGAGGCCGTGAACCCCTCGTCGCCTGCTGCGGAAGCCGGCCTGCTTCCCGGCGACAGACTCGTCTCCTTCGACGGCACGCCGGTGGAGAGCTGGGTCGGCTTCCTTGGACTCATGGCCACGACGAACGCAGGCGACACCGTCGCCATCGGCGTGGAGCGGTCCGGGGTGAGCTTCACCTACGACGTAGTGCTCGCCGAGCGTGACGGGCATGGCTTCCTCGGAATCGGGCCGACGTTCACCAAGGTCCAGTACTCGGTTCCGCAGGCGATCGGACAAGGCTTCGCGTGGACCGGCGAGGTGTTCAAGGCCATCGGGGGCTTCTTCCGACCCGCGACCTTCTCGCGGTCGGTCTCGAACGCCCGAGGGGTGGTGGGCATCAGCATCATGGCCGCCGACGCCGCCAAGGCGGGGCCGCTCGACTACGCGTGGCTTATCGCGCTCCTCTCGCTCTCCCTCGGGGCGATGAACATTCTGCCGATACCGCCGCTCGACGGTGGGAAGGTCGCCGTCGAAGTCGTCGAGCGCGCCGCGGGGAGACCATTGGGACGACGTTTCTCGGTTGCGGTGAGTGCCGTCGGAGCCATCCTGCTGTTCTCCCTCATCGGCTACATAATGTACGCGGACGTCATGCGCCTGGCGCAGTGACGACCGCTCTCTGCGAGGGGAGGGGAGCATGATGCTTCGCCGTGATACGCGACCTGTCGTCGTCGGAGACGTTCAGATCGGCGGTGGCGCACCGATCGCGGTCCAGTCGATGACGAACACCGACACGCGCGATCCTCAGGCGACGCTCTCGCAGGTCGCACGCCTCGCTGATGCCGGTTGCGAGATCGTCCGGGTCGCCATCCCGCACGCGGATGCGTTGGTCGGATTCGCGGCGATCTGCGCCGCGGCCCCGCTTCCGGTCGTTGCCGACATCCACTTCGACCACCGCCTTGCCATAGAAGCGACGAGGCTCGGCGCGGCGAAGCTGCGCATCAACCCCGGCAACATCGGGTCACTTGAACGCGTCGACGCCGTTCTCGAGGCGGCAGGGGAGGCGGGAATCCCGGTCCGTATCGGCGTGAACGCAGGTTCGCTCGCCGAGGAGTACCGGGACCGCGACTGGACACTGCCGCAGAAGCTTGTGGCGAGTGCGGTCGCGTTCTGCGAGCACGCGACCACCCGGGGGTTCGAGGACCTCGTCGTCTCTGCCAAGGCGTCATCGGTGCTCGCGACCGTCGAGGCATACCGTGCGCTGAGTCTCGAGGTCCCGTACGCGCTCCACATCGGGGTGACTGAGGCCGGCACCAGCCTCTCCGGGACCGTGAAGTCGTCGGTGGGTCTCGGCATTCTGCTTGCCGAGGGCATCGGCGACACCGTGCGCGTTTCGCTCACCGCCGATCCGGTCGACGAGGTCACGGTGGCGTGGGAGATCCTCGCCGCGCTCGACATCCGAAGGCGGAGCCCCGAGCTCGTCTCGTGCCCGACATGCGGTCGCTGCGAGATCGACCTTGTGCCAATCGCGAACGAAGTGGAGCGGCGGCTGCGCCAGCTGCGCTCCCCCGTGAAGGTCGCCGTGATGGGCTGTGTCGTGAACGGCCCCGGCGAGGCGCGTGACGCTGACATCGGGGTTGCCGCCGGCAAGGGTGTGGGGCTCCTCTTCCGCCACGGACAACCGATGCGCAAGGTTCCCGAAGCGGAGATCGTGGATGCGCTGATGGCGGAAGTCGCGGCACTGGGTGGCACGACGGAGAACGACGCCTCGTAGGCGCCTCCCGCCTCGCGTGAGCACCGCGTTCTGCTATCCTGCTTCCACATCCAGCACCGCGAAGGAGCCGAGCACATGCCTGTCGCCCTGAAGATGTCGTCCGTCTACGCCCCCACCCTCAAAGAAGACCCCTCCGAAGCCGAGGTCGCGAGCCATCGGCTGCTGCTGCGCGCCGGCATGATCCGCAAGGTCGCCGCGGGCATCTACACCTTCCTCCCGCTCGCCTGGCGCTCCATCCGCAAGATCGAGCAGATCGTGCGTGAGGAGATGGACGCGATCGGCAGCCAGGAGATGCTCATGCCCATCGTGCAGCCGGCCGAGCTCTGGGAGCAGTCGGGCCGCTGGGACCTCTACGGCCCCGAGCTCGCTCGGCTGAAGGACCGGGCCGGCCGCGACTTCTGCCTTGGCCCAACCCACGAGGAGATCATCACCGACGCTGTTCGGGGCGAGGTGCGTTCGTACCGCGACCTTCCGCTGTCGCTCTACCAGATCAACATGAAGTTCCGCGACGAGGCGCGCCCTCGCTTCGGGCTCTTGCGCGGCCGCGAGTTCATCATGAAGGATGCCTACTCGTTCCATGCCGACGAGGCGTCGCTCCAGGAGCACTATGACGACATGGCGCATGCGTACGGGCGTATCTGCGACCGCCTCGGTCTCGCGTGGCGACCGGTCGCGGCCGAGTCCGGCCAGATCGGCGGTAAGGTCACGACGGAGTTCATGGCGCTTGCAGAGAGCGGCGAGGCCGCCCTGGTCTACTGCGACTGCGACTGCGGCTATGCGGCCAACGTGGAGGCCGCCGAGACCGTCGTGCCGCGGACGCCGGCGGTCACCGAACCGCGCCCCATGGAGCGCGTCCACACGCCCGAGATCCGGACGATCGCCGAGCTTTCGACCTTCCTCAACATCGCCGAGCACGACACGGTCAAGACGATGGCCGGGAAGACGCCCGGGGGCCGCCTCGTCTTCCTGTGCCTACCCGGTGACCGGGAACTCAATCCCATCAAGGCCGAGTGGGCCGTGCCCGGTCTTGAGCTCCTGGACGAGGAGGACTTCGCGAGCTTCGGTATTCCCAAGGGCTCGCTCGGCCCTGTTGCACCACCTTCAGGCACGCTCGTCGTCGCAGACGTCAGCCTCAAGGACGATGTCTCATGGGGGATCGGTGCGAACGAGAACGACTACCACGTCGTCGGTGCCATGCCCGGTCGGGACTTCGACATCGATCAGTGGGCCGACCTCGTGCTGGCCGAGCCCGGTGACGGCTGCCCGACGTGTGGTGGCGTGCTCAAGGGCGCTCGCGGCATCGAGGTGAGTCAGGTCTTCCAGCTTGGAACACGCTATTCGGAGGCGATGGGCGCCACATTCGCGAACGAAGCGGGCGTCGAGCAGCCCTTCCTCATGGGCTGCTACGGCGTCGGCATCACGCGCTCGCTCGCAGCCGTCATCGAGCAGTACAACGACGACGCAGGCATCGCCTGGCCAGTGTCCGTCGCTCCGATGGAGGTCGCGGTCCTGCCGCTGACCGTCGGCGACGAGGTGGTTGCACCGGTCGCCGAGCGAATCTGGCGCGAGGTTGCGGCGGCCGGCGTGGACGTCGTCCTCGACGACCGCGACGAACGCGCGGGCGTGAAGTTCGCCGACGCGGACCTCATCGGTTGGCCGTACCAGATTGTCGTCGGGAAGAAGGGTGTCACTTCGGGCACTGTCGAGGTCAAGACCCGCGGAACCGGAGACCGGATCTCCATCGCCATCGACGACGTAGCGAGCCACGTGGCCGGCGTCGTCGTGGCTGAGCGAGCGCGCCTGAACCGGTAGCCCGTCGGTCGAACCACGGCGTGTGGGGTGTTTTGACCGCCCACGGTGCTGTGGTAGAATCGCTGCGAACTGAATCGTCCCTGCGAGAAGTGGGCTCACCCCCGCTTCTTTTGTTCTGGAAAGGAGGTCGGAAGATGGCGGATGACCTGGCACCACGGCTCATGTCACTCCTCGAACCGCTCGCCGTCTCCCACGGCCTCGAGATCGTGGCCGCAGAGGTTGTGGGGCCGGCGAAGTCGCCGGTCGTTCGTATCTACCTCGACCGGGACGGTGGGATCGATCTCGACGTCCTGACCTCCGCAAATCGCTGGGTTTCGGAAGCGTTGGACGAGGTCAGGGATCTCGCAGCCGCATACACGCTGGAGGTCTCGTCGCCCGGCATCGAGCGACCGCTCGTGAAGCGGAGCGACTGGGAGCGGTTCAACGGTGAGCGAGCGACGGTCAAGATAGCACCCGCCGTCGACGGTCATTCCTCATTCACCGGCACCATCAGAGGCCTTGAGGGCGACAACGTGCTCATCGAGGTCACAAGCGATATCCACCGCGTGCCGTTGGCTTCGGTCACACGCGCGCGCCTGAAATTCGACTTCGAGGCACTCGGGGAAGGGAACACGCGATGAGCGAAGGACTCATGGATGCGCTCCGGGAACTAGCGCGCCAGAAGAACATAGACGAGTACGCGATGCTCAGCCGGCTGGAGGCGGAGCTCGCCAAGAGCTACAAGAAGATGCTCGACCTCGAGAACGATGCGCGCGTCGTCATCGACCGCGAATCGGGCCATATCAAGGTCTACGAACTCGTGCCGGTTGGCGGCACCGAGACCGAGCCCATCTTCGAGGAGCGGGACATCACGCCGGCGAACATCTCCCGGTTCGCTGCCCAGACCGCGAAACAGGTCATCAGCCAGTCGATCCGTGAAGCCGAGCGCGAGCAGATCTTCGAGGAGTACGCGGACCGCATCGGCGACACCATCACCGGCACCGTGCAGCAGTCGGACAGCCGCTACACGCTCATCAAGATCCGTGAGGGTGTCGAGGCACTGCTGCCGCCGGACGAGCAGCCCAAGAACGAGCGGTACGACCACAACATGCGCCTGAAGGCACTCATCATCAACGTGCACATGCCCACGACCTCGCAGAGCGAGCCGTCGATCGTCGTCTCACGGACGCACCCGAACCTGATCAAGCGCCTCTTCGAGCTCGAGGTCCCCGAGATCTACGACGGCATCGTCGAGATCAAGAGCGTCGCCCGCGAGCCGGGCCTGCGCTCCAAGATCGCGGTCTCGTCCCGTGAGCCCGGCCTCGACCCTGTGGGCGCGTGCGTCGGCCCGAAGGGCAGCCGAGTTCGCATGGTCGTGGCCGAGCTCAAGGGCGAGCGGATCGACGTCGTCCCGTGGTCCGAGGACGCTGCAAGCTTCGTCGGACACGCGCTGTCGCCGGCGAAGGTCACCTCGGTGCTCATCGGCGCGGATGAACACACCGCGACCGTGATCGTCCCAGACGACCAGCTCTCCCTCGCAATCGGCAAGGAAGGGCAGAACGCGCGCCTCGCCGCGAAGCTCACGGGTTGGCGCATCGACATCAAGAGCATGTCGCAGGCGATGGAGACCGGCCTTGCCGCGGCTATCCTCTCCGGAGATCACAAGATCCATGACCAGGGCGACGGCCGGTGCATCGCTGAGACGAGCACGGGCATCCGATGCCGCAACAAGGCGCTCCCCGGTACGCGTTACTGCCGGATCCACCAGAAGGAGGGCGACGCGTAGCCCCATGAAGGCCGGCAAGACACCACATCGCACGTGCCTCGGCTGCGGCCGTGAGGCTGACAAGCGCGAGCTTGTACGCGTGGTGCGTACCCCGGATGGCGAGGTCGTCGTTGACGCGACGGGTCGCCGAAACGGGCGGGGTGCGTATGTGTGCGCCCGCCAGGAATGCTTCGAGGCGGCCGCACGAAAGAGGAGATTCGGTACCGCGCTTCGAGTAGGCCTCCCCGAGGACGAACTCGAGCGCTTGAGGCACGATTTCGAGCAGCTGCTCGCGGGGAGCAGCGCTCGCAACCGGGACGGTGACTGATATGCCCGCAATGAGAGTACATGAGCTTGCCAAGGAGTTCGGGATGACCTCCAAGGAGCTCCTTGAGCATTTGCAGCGGATGAAAGTGCCCGCAAAGAACCATGCGTCCACGCTCGTTGAGGCGTACGTCGACAAGATCCGTAAGGAGCTTGCGCCACTCGTCGCCGACCGGCTTGCCGCGATGGAAGAGGAGCGCGCGAAGGTAGCGGCTGCCGAAGCCGCCCGCGTCGAGGCCGAAGAGACTGCTCGTCGCGAGGCTGCAGTGAAGCTTGAGGAAGAGCGCCGCAGAGAGGCTGAGGCGAGGGCCGCCGAGGCTGCAGCTTCGGCCGCGGCTCAGGCCGCCGAAGCCGAGGCCGAAGCCGCCCGGGCCGAAACCGCTGCCGCGGAAGAAGCGCGTCCGGCGGTATCCGACGCGGAGACGGAGCACCAGCGCGAGATCGATGAGCGCAACCGCCGCATCGAGGAGGAGTCCAAGCGCCTCGAGCAGGAAGCCAAGGCCCAAGATGAGCGCAAGCGCCTCGAGCAGGAGGCGGCTGCTCAGTCGGCCGAAGAGGCCGAGCGCTACCGCCAGATGGCTCGACAGGCGGAAGAGGCGCAGCGCCACCAGGCGTTGATCGCCGAAGCGGCGCGGATGGCGGCCGGTACCGGCGGTCCCAAGAAGAAGAAGAAGACCAAGAAGCCGACCGGCCAGCGCGAGAGCGTTGCGCCTGTGCCGGGGAGCATAGCGGCGCCCAAGGCCGTCCCCGTTGCCGAGGGCACCGTCTTCGTCACCGAGAACGCAACCGTCGGCGACTTCGCCGACGCACTCTCGCTTCCTCCGACGGAGATCATCAAGCGCCTCATGATGCTCGGAGAGCTTCTCACGGTGAACCAGGCGATCGCCCGCACTACGATGGAGATCCTCGCGGAGGACCTTGGGGTGAATCTCGTCATCCAGACGCCGGAGGAGGAAGCCGGCATCGTCTACGAGGACGCCGACGAGGACCTTCGGCCCCGACCGCCGGTCGTCACCGTCATGGGTCACGTCGACCACGGCAAGACGTCGCTGCTTGACGCTATCCGGGAGACCGGCGTGGCCGCAACCGAGGCCGGCGGCATCACACAGCACATCGGTGCCTCGATCGCCCAGCATGCTGGGAAGCAGATCACCTTTATCGACACGCCAGGCCACGAGGCGTTCACGGCCATGCGCGCACGCGGGGCCAACCTGACGGACATCGCGGTCCTCGTCGTCGCCGCTGACGATGGCGTCATGCCGCAGACCGTTGAGGCCATCCACCACGCAAAGGCTGCCGGCGTCCCGATCATCATCGCGGTCAACAAGATCGACAAAGCGGGCGCAAACCCCGAGACCGTCCGCCAGATGCTCACCGAGCACGGCATCGTTCCCGAGGAGTGGGGCGGCAGCAACATCTTCGTGAACGTCTCCGCCAAGAAGCGCATCAACATCGACGAGCTTCTCGAGATGATCCTCCTCCAGGCCGACGTCCTCGAACTCAAGGCCAACCCCGACGCGCCCGCACACGGTGTCGTCATCGAAGCGAAGCTCGACCGTGGCCGCGGGCCGGTCGCGACTGTGCTCGTCCAACGCGGAACGCTCAAGGTCGGCGACGCCGTCGTCGCGGGCACGAGTCACGGGCGCGTTCGTGCGCTCGTCAACCCCATCGGCGCCCAAGTCACGACGGCTGCGCCTGCCGACCCGGTCGAGATCCTCGGCCTCGGCAGTGTACCGTCCGCGGGCGACGAGTTCCGCGTGGTCGCCGACGACCGCGAGGCGCGCCATATCGCCGAAGAGCGCGCTTTCAAGGAGCGACTCATCGCGGAGCGGAAGCGTCCGCACGTCTCTCTCGACGACCTGTTCGCACGCATCAGCGAGGGCCAGATCAAGGACCTCAACCTCGTCGTCAAGGCCGACGTACAGGGCTCGATCGAGGCTCTCACCGATGCGCTCGCCAAGATGGACCAGACCGAGGTGCACATCAACGTGATCCACTCGGGCGTTGGCGCCATCAACGAGAGCGACATCATGCTCGCCAACGCCTCAGACGCGATCGTCATCGGTTTCAACGTGCGTCCCGAGCCTAAGGCGAGAGCGCTCGCCGCCGAAGAAGAGATCGACGTGAGGCTCTACCGCGTCATCTACCAGGCGATCGAGGAGATCAACGCCGCGCGCGTCGGCCTGCTGGCGCCGACCATCGAGGAGCACGACACCGCCCACATCGAGATTCGCGAACTGTTCAAGGTTCCGAAGCTTGGGACGATCGCCGGCTGCTTCGTGCAGGACGGCGAGGTCTCGCGCGACGACCAGGTACGCGTCGTCAGACAGGGCACCGTCGTTTTCGAGGGCAAGCTCCACTCGCTCCGCCGCTTCAAGGACGACGTGAAGTCCGTGAAGGCCGGCTACGAGTGCGGCATCGGCATCGAGGGCTTCCAGGACATCCACGAAGGCGACACCATCGAGTCCTTCCGGACCGTCGAGGTCGCCCGAGAGGAATGATCGCCGTGAAAGTCACGCCTCGTACCCGCAAGGTCAACGAAACGGTCAGGGAAGCGCTCGCAGCGATCCTGATCGAAAACCTCAAGGACCCCCGGCTCGACCTCGCCACCATCACCGGTGTCGATGTCAGCCGGGACCTTGCTTACGCCGATGTGTATGTGATCGCTCACGGCGGCGAGCCGCGCTACGCTGAGCTTCTGGAGGGTCTGGAGTCTGCAAAGGGGCGCCTCCGCTCCATGCTCGGCGAGCGCGTCTCAATGCGTCATATCCCGGCCCTGCGCTTCCATATCGACACGAGTGTTGACACCGGCATGCGAATCTCTGAGGTGCTCGCCCGTGAGCAGCTCGAGCGGCCGGTCAGACCGGAGACCGACGCGGAGAGCGGGGAGTGACTCCTCCGGTCGGACTCGACGCAGTCGCGGCCGCCCTGCTCGATGCCGGGCGGGTCATTGTGTGCGCGCACGTGAGCCCCGATGGCGACGCGATCGGGAGTGTGCTGGGGCTGACGCTCGCGCTTCGCGCCGCCCGCATCGACGTGATCCCCACGCTCGCGAACGATCGCACACCGCCGGTCACCTACTCGTTCCTTCCCGGATTCGACTCTTGGCGCCCCGTGCCGGACATCGACGTGCCCGACACGTTCGTCGCGGTCGACACTCCGGTGGCGTCCCGCCTCGGGATCGCCGAGCCGCTGATGCGCGCCGCCCGCCGCGTGATCGTTCTCGACCATCACCCCGACCGACCGCTCTTCGGGGACGTGGTGTTCACCGATGCCGAAATGGCTGCCACCGGTCAGATCGTGTGGCGTCTGCTGCCTGCGCTCGGTGTGACGCCGTCCGCGGAGATCGCGCGATGTCTGTACGTCGCGCTCATGACCGACACCGGCCGCTTCTCCTACGACAACACCACGTCCGCGGCGCTGCGCGATGCAGCGTCGATGCTCGACGCGGGGGCGGATCCCTCAGAGGCAGCCCGGCACGTCTATCAGGAGCGCTCGGCCCGTTCGCTCGCCCTGGAAGCGCTCGTGCTCGAGCGTCTCACGCGTGCGAACGGGGGTCGTGTCGTCTGGTCGCACCTCACGGATGCCGACTTCGACACCACCGGCGCACTGCCCGAGGAGGCGGAGCACCTGCCTGATGCGATCCGGTCGCTCGGCGGTATCGACGTTGCCGTGCTCTTCCGCCTGAAGGGCGACGAGATTCGCGTCAACCTGCGAGCGAAGACGGGGTTTGACGTCGGCGCCGTCGGCAGAGCGCTCGGCGGAGGCGGTCACCGTGCCGCGGCCGGACTCACGTGGGAGGGGAGCGAACTCGATCCACTGCTCACGCGGCTGCTGCCGCTGCTCCCCGGCGGCGACCGAGCAGAATGAGCGCGCGCCGCGGTGCGACGGGCCTCTGTGGTGTACTCGCGGTCGACAAGCCCGGAGGCATGACCAGCCACGACGTCGTGGCTGTCGTCAGAAGAGCCACCGGCGAGCGACGCATAGGACACGCCGGCACGCTCGACCCGTTGGCGACGGGGCTCATGACCATTCTCCTGGGGCCGGCGACGCGGCTTGAGCCGTATCTGTCGGGCCACGACAAGACCTACGTCGCCACCATTGCGTTCGGGCAGTCGACCGACACCGACGACGCGGACGGCGCGGTGACGTCATCGATGCCCGTTCCGCCCGAGATCACGAATCCGAAGGCGGCTCAGCGGCTGCTCGCGACGTTCGTCGGCGCACAGGATCAGATGCCGCCCGCCTACAGTGCGATCAAGCAGGGCGGGCAGACTGCTCACCGCGCCGCGCGCGCGGGTGTCCCGCTCGCGCTCCGGGTACGGCCGGTCGTCGTCCACGAGGCCGAACTCATCGCGGTCCACCCGGGCGTGCCCGCCTGGGATGTGCGCTTCACCGTGACGAAAGGGACCTACATCCGCTCGCTTGCACGGGACATCGGCGTTCGGGCCGGGAGCGCCGCGCACGTCGCCGCGCTTCGCCGCACGGTCGCTGGCGCGCTGAGCGTGGACGACGCCCTCCCGCTCTCCGTGTTCGACACGCCGCTCGCGGCTGACGACCTCGACGCCCGCTTCACCGACCCCGTGTCAGCGCTCGGCCTGCCTGCGCTCTTCGAGGTCGACACCGCTGCGGTCTCGGCCGGGAGACCCGTCCCCGTGCCGCAGCGCGCGACACCTGAGCCGGGCGCGCTGGTCGCCCTCTGCGCCGACGACCGTCTGCTTGCCATCTACCGGCGAGACGGCGACCTGCTTGTACCCGCCGTCGTCTTGGCAGTACCTGCGCGGGGGGTGCGCCAATGACCTCGACGCGGGTGTCGTGGGGAGTCGATGCGCCGTCTCTCGGCCGGTGCCTGGTCGCCATCGGAGCCTTCGACGGCGTCCACCTCGGGCATCAGCAGCTCATCCGCGACCTCGTCGCGCGCGCCCGGGCACGGGGCACGCGCGCCGTCGTCCTGACGTTCGACCGCGATCCTGAGCTGGTCGTCATGCCTGAGCAGGCGGCGCCCCAGCTCATGCAGCTCGACGACAAGCTCGAGGCGCTCGCCGCCCTGGGGGCCGACGCACTGCTCGTCGTGCCGTTTGACCACCGTATCGCGGCGCTGACGCCGGAACGTTTCGTTGACGAGCTCCTGCTCCATGCGTGCGATCCGCTGGAGCTCGCCGTGGGTGAGGGCTTCCGGTTTGGCGCCTGCGCTGCAGGTGACGTTACCGAGCTCGCCCGGCTCGGCGCCACACGCGGCTTCGAGGTGCACGTGCAGGCCCTCGTCACCAGCGACGGTCGCGTCGTGAGCTCCACGCGGATCAGGTCGCTCCTCTCCGAGGGCGCTGTCGCCGATGCCGCCGCACTCCTGACCCGCCCGCACCGCGTTCGCGGGACCGTCGTGCATGGCCGTGGTGCGGGGCAATCCCTCCTCGGCATCCCGACCGCCAACCTCAGGATCGATGCCTCCGCCGCACTCCCGGCCGAGGGCGTCTATGCCGGCGTCGCTCGGGTAGGGGGGCGGACTCTTTCCGTGGCGATCTCGGTCGGTCTGGCGCCCACCTTCGCCGAGGCGCGGGAGCTCGTCGAGGCGCACGTGATCGGGTACGACGGGCCACCGCTCTACGACGCCGAACTGGCGATCGACTTCTACGAGCGGCTGCGCTCCCAGCGGCGCTTCACTTCGACGGAGGAGCTGTCTGCCGCGATGCGAGATGACATCGCCGCAGCCGAGCACATCGCGGGCACGTGGGTTGTTCCGGGCGTGTCCTGAGGACCTCGAGTGACGATGGCGCCGCGTGGTGCCGCGTGGTATCCTGTGTCGGTTGCTTTGGAACTTACCCGCGCCTTGGACTGGCGACTCACCGACGCCTCTCTCGGATGCGGGCACATCTCACTCGAAAGGTGGAACTGAATATGGCACTTGCCAAGGACGTCAAGTCCACGATTGTCGCCGACCACGCTCGTGGCGAGTCGGACACCGGGTCTCCCGAGGTGCAGGTCGCGCTCCTCACCCAGCGGATCCGCGACCTCACCGAGCACCTCCGCACCCACAAGCACGACCATCACTGCCGCCGCGGACTGCTCAAGCTGGTCGGCCAGCGCCGCCGGCTGCTGAACTACCTCAAGAAGAACGATATCGAGCGCTATCGCGCCATCGTCGCGAAGCTCGGGCTTCGTAGCTAGACCCAGAAACGGCTCGTGAGGGCGGGAGACCAACTCCCGCCTTCCGCGTCATACGGGGCCGCGGCCCCGACCACGCTTCCGCACAGGGCGGAAGCGCAGATGCAGAAGAAGAGGAAGAGGCATGGGAAAGATCACTGAAACGTTCGAACTGTTCGGCAAGGAGTACACCCTCGAGACCGGCGAGCTCGCCAAGCAGGCTGGCGGTGCTGTGGTGGTGCGCCAGGGCGACACGATCGTCCTTGTCACCGCGACCGCGTCGAAGCAGCCGAAGGACCTCGATTTCTTCCCACTCACAGTAGATTTCGAGGAGCGGATGTACGCGGCGGGCAAGCTCCCGGGCGGTTTCATCAAGCGTGAGAGCCGCCCCTCGGAGAAGGCGACGCTCACGGCCCGCATGATCGACCGGCCCATTCGCTCGTCGTTCGCCGACGGGTTCCGCAACGAGGTGCAGGTCATCGCGACCGTGCTCTCCGCCGACCAGGAGAACCAGCCGGACGTCATCTCGATCATGGGCGCGTCGAGCGCGCTCCTCGCGGCCGGCATCCCGTTCGAAGGACCGCTTGCAGGCGTGCGCATCTGCCGCGACGAGGACGGTGCCTTCATCGTCAACCCGTCGTTCGAGGAGTCCGAAACCTCCGACCTCGACCTCATCGTCGCGGGCTCGAAGGATGCCGTATACATGCTCGAGGCTGGCGCGCACGAGGTTCCCGAAGAGGACATGCTCTCCGCCCTCATGTTCGCGCAGGACGCCATCAGCGCGTTCTGCGAGGTGCAGGAGCGCTTCCTCGCCAAGCTCGAGATCACGCCGATGGACGTTCCGATCCACACCATCGACCTCCAGCTCAAGGATCGCGTCTTCGCCACCGGCGCCGAGCCGATGAAGGCCGCGCTCCACAATCCCGACAAGCGCGCCCGCATGGATGCCGTGGCTGCCGTCAAGGACGAGGTCCTCGCGACGTTCGCACCCGAGGAGATGGCCGTTGACGGCAAGGACATCAAGGCGCTCCTCAAGCAGCTCGAGAAGAAGACCATGCGCGCCATGGTCCTCGAAGAGGGCGAACGCGCCGACGGCCGTAAGCTCGACGAGGTCCGCCAGATCACCACGACCGCCGGCTACCTGCCGCTGTCGCACGGCTCGGGCCTGTTCACCCGCGGCCAGACGCAGGTCCTCTCGGTGCTGACCCTCGGCATGCTCTCCGAGTGGCAGCGCATCGACACGATCGACGTCGCCGAGGGCAAGCGCTACATCCACCACTACAACTTCCCGCCGTTCTCCACCGGCGAGACAGGCTTCATGCGCGGCCCGAAGCGTCGCGACATCGGTCACGGCGCTCTTGCCGAGCGAGCGCTGCTCCCGGTGATCCCGGTCGAGGAGGAGTTCCCGTACACGATCCGCATCGTCTCCGAGGTGCTCGAGAGCAACGGCTCCTCGTCGATGGGCTCGGTCTGCGGCTCCACGCTCGCGCTCATGGACGCCGGCTGCCCGATCAAGGCCCCGGTTTCAGGCATCGCAATGGGTCTCATCAAGGAGGGCGATGACGTCGCCATCCTGACCGACATCCAGGGCCTCGAGGACTTCCTCGGCGACATGGACTTCAAGGTCGCCGGCACCGCTCAGGGCATCACGGCGATGCAGATGGACAACAAGGCCAAGGGCCTCTCGGTGGACATCCTGCGCAAGGCGCTCATGCAGGCCAAGGAAGGTCGCGCGTTCATTCTGGGCAAGATGCTCGAGTCGATCTCCGAGCCGCGTGATGACCTTAAGCCGTTCGCGCCGCGCGTGGTGACCATCAAGATCCCGACCGACAAGATCCGCGACATCATCGGCCCAGGCGGCAAGACGATCCGCGCGATCATCGAAGCCACCGGCGCTGACATCGACGTCAACGACGACGGTACCGTGTACGTCGCCTCGCGTGACGCGGGCGGACTTGCCGCGGTGGAGCGCATCAAGGCGCTCGTCAAGGACGTTGAACCGGGCGAACACTACATGGGCCGCGTCGTGGGCATTCAGGCCTTCGGCGCGTTCGTTGAGCTCATCCCAGGCAAGGATGGCCTCCTCCATATCTCGCGCATGGCGAAGGGTCGCATCAGCAAGGTCGAGGACGTGCTCAACATCGGTGACGAGATCGAAGTCGTCGTTCTCGAGATCGACGACCGTGGCAAGGTCAGCCTTGACGCCGTCAACAAGTTCGACGTCCCCGAGGGAAGCGCAGCGCCGAGCGGAGAGGGCCGCCCGCCCCGCAGCGATGCCGACCGGGGTCCGCGCCGCGACGATCGCAAGCCCCGCCGCCACCACTAGGTCAGGTCATACACGTACGGGCGGCCCGGGAGCGCAACGCGCGCCTCGGGCCGCTTTCTTCCTATCGACGAAGGAGCCGCATGTTCTACGACAAGACCGTGCTGGAAAACGGCGTCACCGTCATCACTGAGCCCATGGACAGCGTCCGCTCGATCACGCTCGGCATCTGGTGTGCCGTGGGCAGCCGCGACGAGGCGCCGTCCGAGGCCGGTATGTCCCACTTCATGGAGCACATGATGTTCAAGGGCACGCCCACCCGCAGCGCTGCCGAGATTTCCGAGGCGTTCGACCGGCTGGGCGCCGAGCTGAACGCCTTCACGAGCAAGGAGTTCACCTGCTACTACGCGCGACTCCTCGACCAGCACACGAAAGACGCGGTGGAGATCCTCTCGGACATGGTCGTCAACGCGTCGCTTGTGCAGGACGCCTGCACGTCGGAGCGAGAGGTCGTCCTCGAGGAGATCTCGCGCTACGACGACGCACCGGACGAGCAGGTTCACGAGCTCTTCGCGAGCACACTCATGCCGTCGCACCCCCTCGGGCTGCCGGTCATCGGCACGAAGGAGACCGTCGGGAGCTTCGGTCACGACGCCTCGGCGGCCTTCCACCGAGCCCACTACACGACCGGCAACATCGTCGTGGCGGCTGCAGGCGCGCTCGACCATGCCGAGATTGTGGACATGGTGCGAACTCAGCTCACACTCCCGGCGGGGAAGCGGAGCGAGCGGGTGCTCGCCGCGCCTGCGACCACACCGCGTCTCAAGGTGCTCCGCAAGGACACCGAGCAGGCGCACATCTGCTTCGGTGTGGCAGGCCTCGCCGCATGCGATGAGAACCGGTTCAAAGTCGCCGTCCTCGACGGCGTGCTCGGGGGCGGCATGTCCTCGCGGCTCTTCCAGGAGATCCGCGAGAAGCGCGGCCTCGCGTATGCGGTGTACTCGTACCATTCGCAGTACCAGGACACCGGCCAGTTCGTCGTGTACGCGGGGACGCGTCCCGAGAACGCGGCAGAGGTCGTCGGTCTGATCCGTCATGAGATCGACGGCATCACCGCTGACGGCATCACGACCGACGAGCTCGATCGCGTGCGGGAGTCGATCAAGGGCCAGATGGTCCTCGGCCTCGAGAGCACCCGCAGCCGCATGAACCGGCTCGGCAAATCCGTGGTGACCGACAGCGAGCTGCTCTCGCTCGACGAGATCGTGGCTCGGATCGACGCCGTCACGGCGGATGATGTACACGAGATGGCCCGTCGCATGTTCGACGGCAACCACGCCCTCGCCATCATCGCGCCGTTCGATGAAGATGAAGTGGCGCACCTTCTGTAGGAGGAGGCCGAACGTGATCAAGGTACTCGTCTCCGGAGCCGCAGGCCGCATGGGCCGCGAGGTTGTCGCGGCACTCTCAGCCGAGCCGGACATCGACGTCGTCGCAGCCGTGGACCCGCTGCACGCAGGTGAGGACGTGGGGGGCGTGACGGTCGTCGCAGACCTCGCCGCGGCGATTGCCGACACCCGTCCGGACGTCATGGTGGACTTCACGCACCCGTCCGTCGTCGAAGGGACCGTCCGAACGGCCCTCGGTGCCGGCGTGGACTGCGTTGTGGGAACGACAGGGCTCGCCGTCGACGTGCTTGAATCACTCGCGGACGTCGCACCCGCCGGCACGTGCCTCTTCGTGGCGCCCAACTTCGCCATCGGCGCGGTCCTGATGATGCGCTTCGCCGTGGAAGCGGCCCGTTTCATGCCGCACGCCGAGATCATCGAACTCCACCACGACCGGAAGGCCGATGCGCCGAGCGGGACGGCGATCCGCACAGCCGGGCTGATCGCGGCTGCGCGCGCGAGCGTGCCCGCCGCTCCCGGCCGTGAGACCGAGATCGCCGAGGGCGCGCGCGGGGCCCTCGTGCACGGCGTTTCCGTCCACTCAGTCCGTCTCCCGGGCCTCGTCGCGCACCAAGAGGTGCTGTTCGGCGGGCAGGGACAGACGCTCACCATCCGGCACGACTCGATCGATCGCACCTCGTTCATGCCGGGCGTCGTGCTCGCCGTCCGGAAGGTTGGTTCGCAGGAGGGGCTCATCATCGGCCTCGAGAACCTGATGGGGGAGTAGCGTGTCTGCTCGACCCGTCGTCATCATGAAGTTCGGTGGAACCTCTGTTGCCACCCCCGAGGGTCGCGAGGCGATCTCCCGGCGCGCGCTCGCATCGCTCGAACGCGGCCTCGCCCCGGTGCTCGTCGTCTCGGCGATGGGTCGGAAGGGTGCGCCCTATGCGACGGACACGCTCCTCGGCCTGCTGGACGAGCTGCCGACCGACGACCGGGAGCGCGACCTCATCGCCTCGACCGGCGAGCTCATCGCCGCCGTGCTCATTGCCCACGAGCTCCGGGGAGCGGGCATCGACGCGCGCGCGTTCACGGGCGCTGAGGCCGGTATCGGCACGGACGGCTGCTACGGCCATGCCACCGTGACCGATGTCCACCCTGACGCGGTCGTCGCGGCCATCGAACGAGGCGTCGTGCCCGTCGTGGCCGGCTTTCAAGGCGTCGCATCGTCAGGTCAGGTCACGACGCTCGGCAGGGGCGGCAGCGACACGACTGCGTGCGCGCTCGGCGTGGCGCTTCAGGCGGAGGCGGTCGAGATCTACACGGATGTCGACGGCGTGATGTCCGCCGACCCCCGTTCGTGTGACGGCGCAACCGTGCTTGCGACCATCGGCGCCGAGGAGCTCTTCCAGATGGCGCGCCACGGCGCACGTGTCGTCCATAAGCCAGCCGCCGAGCTCGCGCTCGAAGCGGGGCTTGCAGTACGCGTGAGGAATACCTTCAGCGACCACGCGGGCACGCTCGTCGCCGATCTCGCGGCATACCAGCCCCGGTCGGTCGCTACAGCGGTCTCGCACACGACCGGCATCACACGCATCTCCGTCTCGCTCGCTGCTCCTGAGGCCACCCACGAGCACATGGCCGCCCAGGCGCAGATCTATCGGGCGCTTGCCGACGCGGGCGTGTCGCTCGACATGTTCACCCCGGCGGGCGACGCGCTCGTCTTCACTCTCGTCGACGGCGAGGTCGCTCAGGCACAGACGGTGCTCGACGCCCTCGGGTACGCGTTCGAGAAGCGGGGCGCGCTCGCGAAAGTCACGCTCATCGGTGCCGGCATGCACGGGGTGCCGGGCGTCGTTGCGCGTGTCGCCGAGTGCCTCCTCGCTGCAGGCGTCACCGTGCTCCAGACAGCCGACAGCCACACGACCATCTCGGTGCTCGTGCCGGCCTCCGACGCCGAGCGAGCCGTCGACGCGCTCCACGAGGGGTTTGCACTCGGCGGATAGCCGTTAACCCGCAGGCAACGCACGGCCACCGCCCCGAATGCGTTGTGGCAGAATAGACGCCATGTTGCGGGACCGTTATGAGGGGTCCCGAGCCCCGGCGCACGGGATGTGCGCTACGTCCAAGGCAGGGGATGCGCGATGTCTGAGCCGAGATTCGGCCGTCTGATCACGGCGATGGTCACCCCGTTCACAGAAGACCTCGAACTCGATCTGGTACGAGCGCAGGAGCTCGCCGTGCGGATCCTCGACCAGGGCTCCGACGCCCTCGTGGTCTGCGGAACCACAGGCGAGTCGCCGACCGTGTTCTACGACCAGAAGATGGACCTTTCCCGAGCGGTGCTCGAGGCCGTCGACGGGCGTGCGCCGATCATCGCGAACGCAGGCGACAACTGCACCGCCGACTCGGTGTCCTTCGCCAAGGACGTGGTCAAGCTGGGCGTCGACGGCATCATGTGCGTTGTGCCGTACTACAACAAACCGCCGCAGGAGGGCATGTACCGGCACTTCCGCGCAATCGCTGAGGCGGTCGACGTGCCGGTGGTCGTGTACAACATCCCCGGCCGGTGTGTCGTCAACATGGAGCCGGCGACTATCATCCGGCTCGCGAACGACGTTGAGAACGTCTTGGCGCTCAAGCAGGCCAACGGCGACCTCTCGCAGGCCGCCACGGTCATCGCCGGCACCTCTGACGACTTCACCGTGTACGCCGGCGACGATGAGCTCACGCTGCCGCTCATGGGTCTTGGCGGCGGGGGCGTGATCTCCACGATCGGCAACATCGCCTCCGCGCGCTTCAAAGAGATGGTCTCTGCGCAGGCCACCGGAGACCATACCCGCGCGCTGCGCATCCATGTGGAGCTGCTGCCGCTCATGAAGGCGCTCTTCATGACGAGCAACCCCATCATGGTGAAGACCGCGCTCGGACTGCTCGGATTCCCGGTCGGCGGCGTGCGACTGCCGCTCGTCGATGCGACACCCGAGCAGACCGCCGAGCTCGCACGCGTCATGCGCCACCTTCAGATGATCGACTGATACGACCCCGGCCGGGGTCGTGCCCATCCAACCATCACACGACAAGGAGAACGATCAACCATCCATGACCGGTAAGAAGAACCGCCTTCGCGTCATCCCGCTCGGCGGGCTCGACGGGATCGGCAAGAACATGACCGTGATCGAATACGGCAACGACATGATCGTGGTCGATGCCGGCCTTATGTTCCCGGACGACGACACCCCGGGTGTCGACCTGTTGCTTCCGGACTACAACTACATCCTCAAGCGTAAGGACAAGCTGCGCGGCATCATCATCACCCACGGCCACGAGGACCATACCGGCGCGCTGCCATACCTGCTGCGCGACCTCGGTCAGCCGGTACCGATCCTCGGGACCAAACTCACGCTCGGGCTGATCAAGGGCAAGCTCGAGGAGCATAAGATCGTCAAGCCCAAGCTCCGGGAGATCACCTCGGGCGGCCACGTCAGCCTCGGCGTGTTCGGCCTCGACTTCATCGCTGTCAACCACTCGATCCCCGACGGCGTTGCGGTCTTCATCCGCACGCCTGTCGGCAACGTGCTGCACACCGGCGACTTCAAGCTCGACCAGACGCCGATCGACGGGCGATTCACGGACTACGCGGCGCTCTCCAAGGCGTGCAAGGCCGGCGTGACGCTCTTGCTCAGCGACTCCACGGGTGCTGAGAACCTCGGCTCGACGCCGAGCGAGGCGGCCGTGGGCCAAGCCCTCCGCCGCGTCTGCGCCGAGGCCGATCAGCGCGTCATCGTGGCCTCGTTCGCCTCGCACATCCACCGGCTGCAGCAGGTCTGCGACGCCGCAGTGATATCCGGCCGTAAGGTGGCGGTCACCGGCCGCTCCATGATCAATAACACCCGGATCGCGCGCGAGCTGGGCTATCTGCACATCGCCGAGGACGACATCGTCGACGCCTACGAGATGAAGGACCTGCCGCCCGAGAAGGTGGTCGTGCTCTCGACCGGTTCTCAGGGCGAGCCGCTTTCGGCGCTCGCACGTATGGCGAACGGCGACCACAAGACCGTGAAGATCGAGCGGGGCGATACTGTCGTCATCTCGGCAACGCCGGTTCCCGGCAACGAGAAAGCAGTCTCCCGCGTCATGAACCGGCTCTACAAAGCCGGCGCGAACGTTGTGCATAAGGGCTCCGCACTCGTGCACGTGTCCGGACACGGCTCTGCCGAAGAGCTCAAGATCATGCTGAACCTCACGCAGCCGACCTACTTCCTTCCGGTACACGGTGAGACGCGGCACCTGCATGCCCACGCCCTGCTGGCCGCGTCGGTCGGGGTGGGCGAGCAGAACATCTTCGTGCTGGAGAACGGGGACTGTCTCGAACTCCATGAGGGGGGAGCGCGCGTCGCGGAACACGTCGAGTCCGGGACCGTGTACGTTGACGGGCTCTCGGTCGGCGACATCGGACACGTCATACTCCGCGATCGTCAGATGCTCGCGAGCGACGGTGTGGCTCTCGTAATCGTCGCCATCGACGGCCAGAATGGTCGCGTCGTGGCCGAGCCGGAGATCGTCGTTCGCGGGTTCGTCCTTTCCGGCACTGAGGACGAGGACGTACTTGCCGAACTCCGCAGCCGCGTGGCCAAGGTGCTCGCCCGCACGTCGGGCGAGGGCGCCACCGACCACGGTGTCATCAAGAAGGCCGTTCGGGACTCACTTTCCTCCTTTATCTGGGAGCGCAGCCGCAGCCGTCCGATGATCATCCCAGTGGTGATGGAAGTCTGATGGACGGCATCCAGGCCTTCGTCCTTGGCATCACCCAGGGCATCACCGAGTTCCTGCCGATCTCCAGTGACGGGCACCTCATTCTGGTGCCCGCTCTGTTTGGCTGGGCCCGTTTTGGGCTCGGCTTCGACGTTGTCCTTCATTCGGCCACGCTGCTCGCGACCATCGCGTACTTCCGCGCCGACGTCGCCCGACTCGCACGCGGGCTCTTCTCGCGAGGCTCGGCGCTCGCGCGCGACCGGCGACTGGCATGGGTCATACTCGCCGCCACCGTGCCGAGTGTGATCGTCGCGCTCGGATTCGAGCCGCTGGTCAACAACGTCGAAACATACACAATGCGCACGCAGCTCGTGATCGTCGGCGTCTTCCTTCTCGTGACCGCGGCGCTCCTCGCCGGCGCCGAGATGCTCGGTCGACGTGCACGAGCCACTGTCGATGCCGCCGAGGACGTGCCGATGCGAAGCGCGCTCGCAAT
This sequence comes from uncultured Actinomycetes bacterium, assembly GCA_963817405.1. Lineage (GTDB taxonomy): Bacteria > Actinomycetota > Coriobacteriia > Anaerosomatales > Anaerosomataceae > CAWFNW01. The sequence continues at coordinate 172,226 of CAWFNW010000001.1, read as the reverse complement.
CGGCCTCGCACAGGGGTTTGCGGTAGCGCCAGGGCTCTCCCGCTCTGGCACGACGATCGCTGCGGGCGTTGCACTCGGACTGACGCGGGCAGAGGCGGCGCGCTTCTCGTTCCTGCTGTCGATCCCGATTGTGGCGGCGGCGACCGCCAAGAAGGTCCTCATCGACGTCGTCATCGACGGCGGGGCACTCCCGCCGGCGCTCCCGCTCGCGGTCGGCCTCATCACCACGGCTGTCGTCGGTTACGCGGCCATCGCGTTCCTGTTGCCGTACGTGCGGAAGCACAGCCTCGCCGTCTTCGCGGTCTACACCGCACTCGTCGGTACCGCCATACTGGTGACCAAGGCGATTTCGTGACCCACAGAAGGGACTGAGCGAATGCCGAGTCGGCAGACGCGTACGACTACAAAGAAGTCCGGATGCGGCAGCGCGAACGGCACTCGCCGAACGAGCGGGACACGCGCGTTGGCGCGCGGCGCCGAACCTGCGCGCGTCCTCGACACGGACACGCGCCACGAGGTCGTCGGCATCGCGCTTTCCGCACTCGCGCTCGCGCTTGCCATCATGATGATGAGCGAGTCCGGAGCGGTGGTCCCACGCATCCTCGCCGCCGTGCTGCGACTGGCGGTGGGCATCGGCGCCTATGTCGTCCCGGTCGTGATCCTGCTGTGGGGGGTCAGCTTCTTCATCAGGGCCGTCCGCGTGAATGAGACCCGCGTCGGCCTGGGGCTTGGCGTGCTGCTGCTCGCTGCGATCGCAATCGCCGCAGTCGGCACGCCACAGGCGACGTTCTGGGAAGAGACGACGCTTTCCGCGCACGGCGGCTACGTGGGTGGAGCCATCGCATGGGGACTCACGTCGCTCCTCGGCTCAACCATCTCCTACGTCCTCCTGGGCGCACTCGCGCTTATCGGTCTCGTGATCGCCGGGATGTCCATCTCGGAGGTCGTTGCATGGGCCACGTCGTGGTTTGCACGGAGTGAGGACGACCTCGACGTGGTCGAGACGCCCGCTCGGCGGCGTGCTGCCAAGACGATGCCGCTCGCGGACTTCGAGGACGAGGCACCCGCACCGCGAGGACCGGCTGAGGCTCAGCGCAAGGCGAAGACGGGTCTTGAGGCGGCTCGGCCGACCATGCCGATCGCCCACCACGCGCCCCGCCCGCTCGAGGGTTTCGAGCTGCCGACGATGACCATGCTCTCGAAGAGCCCGCAGACCGCCGCCGCGCATCGCGCCTCGGAAAAGGAGCTGCGCGGCACCGCGACGCTCATCGAGCAGACGCTCGCCACCTTCGACATCCCGTCACGCGTGGTCGCGTGGATCGCCGGTCCGACCGTCACGATGTTCGAGGTCGAGATCGCCAAGGGCATCAAGGTCGGGCGTGTGACCGCGCTCGCCGACGACCTTGCGCTCTCGCTCGCTGCCCCCACGATCCGCATCCTGGCACCGATTCCGGGCAAGAGCTATGTGGGCATCGAGGTCCCCAACGAGCACCGCTCGATCGTCACGCTCGGCGACGTACTGCCTGCCGCCCCCGCGGGCACCGGCAGCCCGCTCATGATCGCCATCGGCAAGGACGTGCACGGCGAGCAGATCATCGGCGACCTCACGAAGATGCCGCACCTGCTTATCGCGGGCTCCACCGGCACCGGCAAGAGCGTCTGCATCAACGCGCTCATCATGTCCATCATCATGCGCGCCACGCCCGCGGAGGCGCGGCTCATCCTTATCGACCCCAAACGGATCGAGCTCAACCTGTACAACGGCGTGCCACACCTCTACGTGCCCGTCGTGACCGAGTCGAAGGAGGCGGCCTCCGCGCTCGCGTGGGCGGTCTCCGAGATGGACGCACGCCTCAAGAAGCTCGGCAAGGCCGGAGCGCGTAACCTCGCGCAGTACAACCAGATGGTGCACGACGGCAAGGCCCCAGAGGGGGCTGAGACGATGCCGTATATAACCATCGTCATCGACGAGCTCGCGGACCTCATGATGGTCGCCGCGAAAGAGGTCGAGGACTCCATTTGCCGGCTCGCACAGCTGGCCCGCGCTCCCGGCATCCACCTCATCGTCGCCACGCAGCGCCCGTCGACCGATATCATCACCGGTCTCATCAAGACGAACATCACGAACCGGATCGCCTTTGCGGTGTCCTCGGGTATCGACAGCAGGGTCATCCTGGACACGGCCGGCGCAGAGCGGCTCATCGGCCAGGGCGACATGCTCTTCTCGACGCCGCAGCTCTCCAAGCCACGGCGTATCCAAGGCGCGTACGTGAGCGAGCCGGAGATCGAAGCGGTGGTCGCTCATCTCAAGGCTCAGGCCGAGCCGGACTACCACGAGGAGATCCTGCATCTGCGCCTTGCCGCAACCGGCGGTGGTGTCGAGAGCGGCGATGGCGACGACGATCCCCTCATCTGGGAGGCGGCCGACATCGTCGTCACGAGCGGCATGGGCTCCACGTCGCTCCTGCAGCGTCGCCTGAAGGTCGGCTACGCTCGGGCAGGCCGCATCATGGACATGCTCGAGGCGAAGGGCATCGTGGGGCAGCCGGACGGAAGCAAGCCGCGGGAGGTCTTAATCGACGTCGAAGAGCTCGAGTCGATTAAGGCGTACGACCGCCTCGACGCTGAGGCCGACGAGTGACGCGCTCCGTCCGGACAGGGGAGGGGAGCACGCATGCCTGTTGGTGAGAAGCTCGCCGCCGAGCGCCGCAAGCAGGGGCGCTCGCTCCTCGAAGTCGAGGCAGCGACGAACATCATGCGCCGGCTGCTCCAGCTTCTGGAGGAGGGCCGCTACGGCGACCTGCCGAGTCCTGCATACGTCCGCGGGTACATCCAGAACTACGCGCACTATCTCGGTCTCGATGCCGAGCCGCTCCTGCGCGAGTTCGACCTCGATATCAGGGCCGCCAAAGTGCACGTGCCGCGGTTGGACGAGCTTCCGGCGCGTCCGGCCGTCGCCCGCCGCGACCAGGTCCACCACATCGCACCGAGGGCCTGGAGGATCCTGGTCATCGTGATCGTTGCGGTCGCCCTCGTGGCGTGGGCCGCGAGCGCCTTCCTCGGGGGAGATGCGGCGCCGCCGCCTATCCCGCCGGAGACGACCTCGCAGACCGTGGAGCCCACAGCCACTCCCGGCGTGACGACGGAGACGGCAGCTCCGGACAGCCCCAGTGGTCCACCCATCACCGGAGAGCTCCCGCAAGCCTTCCAGCTCCAGGTGAGTGTGGCCGCGGGTCAGGCGTCGTGGGTGCGGGTGACCGTCGACGGGCTCGTTGCGTACGAAGGAACGCTCTCCGGCGGACAGGAGAAGGAGTGGATGGTGCAGGAGACCGCAGTCGTCCGAGCCGGCAAGCCGGACGCGGTGACGGTGCTCAAGGACGGCGAGGCGGTCCAGATGCCGCGAAGCGCCGGCATTGGCGAGATCACGATCACGGCACAGCCCGAGTGACCCACCACCTGTGCTACTGACGAAGGGAGCGGCTCCATGGCTAAGGACGAGAGCTTCGATGTGGTGTCCCAAGTCGACCTGCAGGAGGTCGACAATGCTGTGCAGCAGGCAGCGAAGGAACTCGTGCAGCGCTACGACCTGAAAGACACGCACTCCACGATCACGCTCGACAAGCACGAGGCGACCATCGCCGTCTCGGCCCCGAGCGATTTCGTGTTCCGCCAGGTGAAGGACGTGCTCGATACCAAGCTCGTCCGCAGAACCATCGACCTCAAAGCCCTCACGTGGGGGAAGGTGGAGACTGCGTCCGGCGGTACCGTGCGCAGCTCCGCGAAGATCGTCAACGGCATCGAGCAGGAGATCGCGCGCAAGATCAACAAAGACGTGCGCGACGAGAAGTACAAAGTGAAGGTCCAGATCGAGGGCGACAAGGTACGCGTCTTCAGCCCCAGCCGCGATGAGCTTCAGAACGTCATCACCTTCCTGAAGCAGCAGGACTACGGCATCCCGCTCCAGTTCATCAACTACCGATAGGCGAGCTCGGTGCCTGTGCGCCCCGCTGTCACGTTCATCACACTCGGCTGCCCCAAGAACGAGGTGGACAGCGACCGCATGCGCGCGGACGTGCGTGCCTCCGCGTATGACGTCGTTGCGGACATCGAGCACGCTGACGTAGTGGTGCTCAACACGTGCGCCTTCATCAGCGACGCGGTGGAGGAGGCTGTCGCCGAGATTCTCGAGCTTGCCTCTTGGAAGCAGGCGAGCGAGGGTCGCTCGGTGATCGTCACCGGGTGCCTGCCATCGCGCTATGAACGCGATCTCGAGGCCGAGCTGCCCGAAGTCGACGTCTTCCTCCCTGTGGCCGAAGAAGGCGGGCTTCTCTCGGCGCTCTCGTCGCTCACCGGCGGCAGCGCGGAGCGCGGTGCCGGTCCTTCCCGCACCGTTGAAGGGCCGACCTCGTACGTGCAGATCTCTGACGGCTGCGACCGCCGCTGCGCGTACTGCACGATTCCCTCGATACGCGGACCGCACGTCAGCCGCCCGTTCGCCGACGTCCTCGAGGAAGCGGTCGAACTTGTGGGCGCGGGCGCACGAGAACTCGTGCTCGTTGGCCAAGACGTCTCCGCGTACGGCAAGGACCTGTCCGAGCGGCGGACACTCGCCGAGCTCGTGAGAGCCGTCGCGGCGCTTCCCGGCCAGTACCGCGTGCGCCTTATGTACCTTCAGCCCGACGGCGTCACCGACGAACTCCTCTCCGCGATCGCCGAGAGCCCGCGGGTGTGCCCTTACCTCGACATCCCGGTCCAGCACGCATCCGCGTCCATGCTTCGGCGCATGGGACGCTCGGGCGACGCCGGGTCGCTGGCCGCGCTGTTCGAACGCGTCCGCTCGGCGCTCCCCGGAGTCACCCTAAGGACGACCGTGATGGCGGGCTTCCCCGGCGAGACCCGTGCCGAGGCTTCTGAACTCGAACGCTTCCTCGGCGCCGCCAGACTCGACTTCGTGGGCGTCTTCGCGTTCTCTCCCGAGGAGGGCACACGCGCCGGCGCACTCGAGGCCCAGGTGCCGAAGCACACTCGCATCTCCCGCGCCCAGCGGCTGCGCGACATCGCGGACGCCGTCGGTATGGCCAGAGCCGCCGAGCTTGTGGGCTCGGAACAGACGGTCTTGGTCGAGGGCACAGACGAAGAGGGCGTGTGCGTGGGGCGCACCTGCGGGCAGGCGCCCGAGATCGACGGGCTCACGCTGCTAGACACCGACCACGAGCCGGGCACCTTCGTGCGCGCTCGCATCGTGGCGAGCGAGCTCTACGACCTGATCGGGGAGGTTCTCACCTGATGTCGCCGCTCTCCACCCCCGCGAACCGCGTCACCCTCATCCGAGTGGTGCTGATCCCGGTCTTCCTCGTCATCCTGCTTGCCAGGCTGCCGGTCTGGGGGCCGTGGCTCGCCGCGCTTGTCTTCACGCTGCTCGCCGCCACCGACGCCGTCGACGGCTACCTCGCGCGCTCGCGCAACGAGGTGACGACATTCGGCAAGTTCATCGACCCGCTCGCCGACAAGCTGCTCGTCACGGCCGCGCTGGTGGCGCTTGTCGATCTCGACCGGCTGCCGTCGTGGGTCGCGCTCGTCATCATCAGCAGGGAACTCGTCGTCTCAGGCCTGCGAATGGTGGCTGTCGCCGAGGGCCGGGTCATCGCGGCGTCGCGGTTCGGCAAGGTCAAGACCGTCTTCCAGATCATCGCGATTGTCGCGTTCATCGTGCGGGACAGCGCGCTCGTTCCCCAGTACCTCGGCGAGGCCGGCGCCCAGATCTTCTGGTGGGTGGCCTGGGCGGTCATGGCGGCCGCGCTGGTGCTCACCGTCTGGTCGATGATCGACTACTTCTACCATGCGCGGGACATCATCACCGGACCCTGGTCGCGGGGCCGGGACCGTGGCTGACCGCGTGGAGGCGGCAATCCTCACCGTCGGGACCGAGCTCGTCACCGGGATGCGGCTCGACACCAACACGCAGTCCATCGCGCGCGCGCTGCGCGTGGCGGGCTTCGTCGTCCGTGAGGCGACGTCCGTCCGCGATGATGAGGACGATATCGCCGAGGCCATTGCACGCCTCACCGCACGATTCGGGCTGGTCATCGTCACCGGCGGCCTCGGCCCCACCCATGACGACGTCACGCGGGAGGCCGCCGCCAGGGCGCTTGGTCTACCACTTGAGCGCCGAGTGGAGCTCGAGCAAGCGCTCGGAGCCGCTGTTGCACGACACACGCAGTCCGACGCGTCGCAGCAGGTTCTGCGGCAGGCCGAGGTGCTCCGCGGGGCGACCGTCCTGCCGGCCGTCGTGGGGACAGCGCCTGGACAGGTCGTGCCCACAGCCCTGGGGCGTCTCGTCCTCCTCCCCGGGCCACCGGTCGAGCTGGCTCCGCTGCTCGCGTCCGCCCTTCAGGATGAGGGTTCGGCTCCTGAGCCGGTGCGCCTGCGCACGACGGGGCTCTCCGAGTCCGACGCGCAGGTCCTCGTCTCCCGAGCGCTCGCCCCATTCGACGGCATCGGTTTCACGATTCTCGCCGCCCCGGGCGACGTCGAGGTGCTCCTCTTCGACGACGGGGCAGGGGAGGCGCAGCTCCACGAGGCCGGTCAGGCCGCGCTCGGGGCGCTCGGACACTTCTGCTACTCGACCGACGGCTCGTCGCTCGCCGAGGTGGTCATCTCGACCGCCCTCTCGCGCTGTGCACGCATCGGGACCGCCGAGTCCTGCACCGGGGGTATGATCGCCGCGGCCCTCACCGCGGTGCCAGGTGCCTCGTGGGTCGTCATGGGCGGCATCGTCGCCTATGCGAACGGCGTGAAGTCGGCCGAGCTCGGCGTGCCTGAGGCACTCCTCCGTGAGTGCGGCGCCGTGAGTGCCGAGACCGCCCGAGCCATGGCCGCGGGCGTGGCCGCGCGTCTCGATCTCACCCACGCTGTCTCGGTCACCGGCATCGCCGGCCCTGACGGCGGCACACCCGAAAAGCCTGTGGGTCTCGTGCACTTCGGGGTCTACTCGGGGGCCAACGTCACGACCGACCGCCGCCACTTCTCCGGGAATCGTGACACCATCCGCCTGCGAGCGACCGCCGTGGCGCTCGACCTGCTCCGCACCGCGCTCGAGACCGAGTAGCCGTACGGTGCGCGTCTTCCTCGGCATCGCGATCACCGGTCACGTCGTGACCACGCTCGAACACGCCTCACAGGCGATCAGGGACACGTCACCCGCGTGGCGCGGGGAGAAGTGGGTGCCGCGTGAGAACCTGCACATCACGGTGCGGTTCCTCAGCGATGTGCCCGATGCCGACGTGTCGAGCCTCAACACACTCATGGCCGAGGTCACGTCGCAGCATCCCACTCACGACATCACGCTTATCGGTGTCACCGCGCGGCCGAGACCACGGAGCGCAACGATGCTCTGGGCCAGGTTTGACGGCGGGATCGATACGACCGCAGCGCTCGCCGGTGCGCTCTCCGATTCGCTCGCATCCGCCGGCTACGGCCGTCCAGAGCACCCGTTCGCGCCGCACGCCACCATCGTCCGCGCACGCCGCCCGAGGGCGATCGGCCCGGACGCTCTCGACGCCGCACAGCACGTCATCGAGGCCGCGAGCGTGCCGGACCGTACCATGTCAGTGGCCGGGGTTACGCTGTTCTCGAGCACGCTCACGCCCCGCGGGCCTCGGTACGATGTGCTGGGGATTGCGCGCCTCGTACGGGATTGACATCGAACAGGTGTTCGTATACGGTCTAAGCAGCCTTTCAGGGGTCGCCCATACGGCGAGAAGGAGCAGGAGACATGAACAACGAGAAGGAAAAGGTCCTCGATCTCACGCGCGAGCAGATCGAGCGCAAGTTTGGGAAGGGGTCGCTCATGCGTCTCGGCGAGCACGCGCTCGTCGGCGGCATAGCCGCCATCCCGACAGGATCGCTCGCAATTGACGCCGCCCTCGGCATCGGCGGCGTCCCCAGAGGCAGAATCGTGGAGATCTACGGTCCCGAGTCCTCCGGCAAGACGACGCTCGCGCTGCAAATCATTGCCGAGGCACAGGCGATGGGGGGCATCGCGGCGTTCATCGACGCAGAACACGCGCTCGACCCCACGTACGCGGCCCGTCTCGGTGTCGACATCGACGACATCCTCATTTCACAGCCGGACACGGGCGAGCAGGCTCTGGAGATCACCGACATGCTGATCCGTTCCGGCGCAGTGGACGTCATCGTCGTCGACTCCGTCGCGGCCCTCGTACCTAGAGCTGAACTTGAGGGTGAGATGGGCGATACCACGGTCGGCTTGCAGGCGCGTCTCATGAGCCAGGCCATGCGAAAGCTTGCCGGGTCGCTCAGCAACGCCAACACCACGTGCATCTTCATCAACCAGCTGCGCGAGAAGATCGGCGTCATGTTCGGAAGCCCTGAGACCACCTCCGGGGGCCGCGCGCTCAAGTTCTACGCCTCGATCCGCATCGACGTGCGGCGGATCGACTCCATCAAGCAAGGGACCGAGATCGTCGGCAACCGTGTCCGCGCCAAGATCGTCAAGAACAAGGTCGCGCCGCCGTTCCGTCAGGCGGAGTTCGACATCATGTACGGTCAGGGCATCTCAAAAGAGGGGAGTCTCCTCGACCTGGGTGTCGAAGAGGGCGTGGTGGCCAAGTCGGGCGCCTGGTACACGTACGGTGAGGAGCGCCTCGGCAACGGACGGGAGGCCGCGAAGGAATGGCTCCGTCAGCACGCCGACGTTCGCGACACTATCGAGAAGGCGATTCGCGTGAAGCTCGAGATTCCGGAGATCGTCCGCATCTCGCCGCTCGAGTCACCCAAGGAGTGACTGCTGCGTGACCTCCCTGGTCACAGCCATCGTCACACCTCGACCCGGGCAGAAGCAGCGCACGATCCTGCTCAACGACGAGGTGTGGCGAACCACCTCTGCGGCGGTCGTACGCACGCTTGGCGTCCGTGAGGGTGATGTCGTCGAACCGGCCGACCTCGCACAGGCCATCGATAGCGCCGAGCCTGAGGCCGCGAGGGAGCGCGCGCTCAGGTTGCTCGGATATCGCGAGCGAAGCGCGCATGAACTCGCCCGCAGGCTCGCTGACGACGGGTATCGCGAAGACGTCGTTGCCGAGGTGGTTACGCGCTTCCAGGAAGTCCTTCTCGTCGATGACCGGCGTTTCGCCGAATCCCTCGTTCGCGGCGCGGTCGGCGGGAGGAACGTGGGACGCGAGCGCATTCTCAGAACCCTTGCCGATGCCGGGGTCGATCCGGCAATCATCACCGACGTGGTCGACGGACACGCACCCGCCGAAGCCGAACTCGCTCGGGCGACAGAGCTGGCGAAGCGGATGGTGCTGCGCGTGAGCGATCGCCGGAAGCTCGCCCAGCGGCTCATCCGCAAGGGATTCGCACCAGACGTCGCCTTCTCGGCGGCGCGTGCCGTTCGTGTGCCGGACGACGAGGCGGACGAACAGGGCCTCTGAAATGCGATTTCGCAGCTCGTGGGTACCGGTCGGCTCCTTGACGCAGGGAGGGGTCGGAACGTACCATGAAGCCCGGCAGTTGTGATCGAGACGATGGCTGCAAAGCCATCGATATGTGTTCGGGACCAGGCACGCTGAACTGATTCGCGCAGGGCGACACCCGCCCTGCTCGTTGTGCATACAGATACCTGTGCCCGTGCGCACCGCATCTATCGCAGTTGCCGGACGTCGATTTGTCGTCCGGCTGTCGTCGCACCGTGCGTGGGCCGTGTGCCCTCGCGTTCGTGAGACCACTGAACGCATCATGCGTGCCGGAACGGCAAGACGTCCCTCTCTGACAGTGCAGGTGACCTCAGAAGGAGGGGCATCGTGGAAACAGCGCTCTATATCATTGCCTCCCTCATCGTCGGTGTTCTTGTGGGTCTTGCCATCACCCGGTTCATCATCACCGGCAAGACGCAGCGGGCACGCGAAACTGCCGAGCGCGTCCTCGCCGACGCCGAGAAGCAGGCCGAAACGACGAAGAAGGAGAAGCTGCTCGAGGCGAAGGACGAGGTCTTCCAGCTCAGGGCTCAAGCTGAGACTGAGGCCAAGGAGCGTCGCAAGGAGATAACGGCCCTCGAGGCACGTCTCCTGCAGCGCGAGGAGTCCATCGAGCGTCGCGCCGAGTCGCTCGACAAGCGCGAGCATCAGCTCTCAAGCCAAGCCGGCCAGATCATCAAGCGCGAGCAGGACCTCGAAGAGGCCATCGCCGAGGAGAAAGCCCGCCTCGAGACACTCGCCGGCATGACCTCGGACGAGGCCAAGGGCGTGCTCCTCGATCGGATTCGTGATGACGTCACGCATGACGCCGCAGCCCTCATCCGTGAGACCGAGGCGCGTGCTCGTGAAGAGGCGGACCGCAAGGCGAAGAACATCGTCGGCATCGCCATTCAGCGCGTCGCCGCTGACCACACCGCCGAGTCGACGGTCTCCGTCGTCCACATCCCGAGCGACGATCTCAAGGGCCGCATCATCGGCCGTGAGGGTCGCAACATCCGGGCGTTCGAACAGCTGACCGGCATCAATCTCATCATCGATGACACCCCCGAGGCGGTCATCCTCTCGTCGTTCGACCCGGTCCGCCGGGAGGTCGGCCGCATCACGCTCGAGTCGCTCATCGCGGACGGGCGCATCCACCCTGCTCGCATCGAGGAGATGTACACGAAGGCCAACGCGCTCGTCGAGCAGCAGATTCGCGAAGCCGGCGAGGCCGCCGCATTCGAGACGGGCATCCCCAACCTGCACGCGGACATCGTGCGCACCCTCGGCCGCCTGAAGTTCCGTACGTCTTACGGCCAGAACGTGCTCAACCACTCGCTCGAAGTCGCGTACCTCTCGGGCGTCATGGCTGCCGAGCTGGGCGTCGACGTGAAGATCGCCAAGCGCGCCGGGCTGCTCCACGACCTCGGCAAGGCCATCGACCACGAGATCGAAGGTCCCCACGCCACCATCGGTGCCGACCTTGCCCGCCGCCTCGGAGAGCATAAGGAGATCGTCCACTGCATCGAGGCGCATCACGCTGACGTCGAGCCCTCCACGGTCGAAGCCGTCATCGTGCAGGCCGCCGACGCCATCTCGGCTGCTCGGCCGGGCGCACGCCGGGAGACCCTCGAGAGCTACATCAAGCGGCTTGAGAAACTCGAGACCCTCGCGGAGGCGCACAAGGGCGTTGAGAAGTCGTACGCCATGCAGGCGGGCCGCGAGATCCGCATCATGGTCAAGCCAGAGGAGATCTCGGACGCGGAGTCCACGATCCTTGCCCGCGATATCGCCAAGCAGATCGAAGAAGAGTTGCAGTATCCGGGTCAGATCAAGGTCATGGTCATCCGCGAGAGCCGGGCCATCGAGTTCGCCAAGTAGTCGATTCGACGACCGAAAGGGCATCTCGCGTGGCAGGCGACGATACGCTCATCGACTTCATCTCGTCGGTTAGCGGGGACGCATACCTCAAAGTCGAGGAATCGCTTGGGGACGGCTACGTACGCCTCAAGATCTCTGAGGCAGAGCGTCGCCAAGCGAAGCACGACATCCGCGGTGTGGAGGACATCGTCGTCGAGCTGCTGCGCAACGCGCGTGATGCGCACGCACAGCATATCTACGTCGCCACGGCGCGCGACGGCGAAGTGCGTTCGATCACCGTGATCGACGATGGCATCGGGGTTCCGGTGCACCTGCACGAATCGATCTTCGAACCGCGCGTGACGAGCAAGCTCGAGACGATGGTGATGGACCGCTGGGGCGTCCACGGCCGCGGCATGGCGCTCTACTCGGTTCGCTCGAACGCGACCTCGGCGAAGATCACATCCTCCGACTTGCACAAGGGCACCGCCATGCGCATCACGGTGGACACCGCACAGCTTGCCGAGCGCGCGGACCAGTCGACGTGGCCCATCGTCGAGCGCGCCGAGGACGGCCACCTTGTGGTGGTTCGCGGCCCGCACAACATCGTGCGCCGCGTGCTGGAGTTCGCCTGCGAGCACCCTGAGATCGACGTCTGTCTCGGCACACCCACCGAGGTCCTGGCCACGCTCTTTGCGCACGCCCGCGAGCGGCTGGACACCTCAGCGCTCATGTTCTGCGACGATCGCTCAAAGATGCTCGTCTGGCAGCGCCCCGCGGTCAGCGGCGACGCGGCAGAGCTCGTCGCCGTCGCCGAGGAGCTCGGCCTGCCAATCTCGGAGCGCACCGCGCATCGGGTCCTCGCCGGCGAGCTCGGGCCGCTCGAGGCGGTCGTCGCGCAGGCCCTGCCACCCGACGAGCCGGCGGCGACGGCCAAGCCGGACATCTACCGAGACCGGCGGTCGCTTCACATCCACGCGACCGACCTGGCCGCCTTCCGCGTCGAGCTCGAGCGAGCGTTCAATGTCATCGGGGAGCGCTACTACCTCGGCCTGCGTGGGGAGCCGAAGGTCACGGTCGGCCCCAACGAGATCCGCGTGCGCTTCCCAGTACAGAAGGAAGACTGAGACGCCGCTCAGTGAGGCCGGTCACGGCGGTGTTTGCCGAGCGGCGCATGCGATATACTCCCGCTCAGACGCACTCCAGCAGCAGAGCGATGCAGCTCACCTGAAGCACAGATGCAGATCAGCGCTTTCCCTCGGCGCTGGACGTAGCACAGGAGGCACCGTGGAAGTCCTGAAGGTCTCCACCAAGTCGAGCCCCAACTCGGTGGCAGGCGCCCTCGCAGGCGTGATCCGGGAGCAGGGCGCCGTGGAGGTACAGACCGTCGGTGCCGGCGCGCTCAACCAGGCAGTGAAGGCCATCGCCATCGCGCGGGGCTTCGTCGCGCCCACCGGCGTGGATCTCGTGTGCACCCCCTCGTTCGCTGACATTGAGATCAACGGAGAAGAGCGCACGGCGATCCGGCTGCTCGTCGAGCCACGCCCGATGCACCACGGCTGAGCCTGGCGCCCGTGGCGATCGACCTTCACACGCACTCCACCGCATCTGACGGCACGCTCGCGCCTGCCGGTGTCGTGCGTGCCGCGCACGCCGCGGGACTGACGGCCCTCGCGCTCTCAGACCACGACAGCGTCGAGGGCGTTTCTGAAGCACTCGCCGCGGGCCCCACGCTTGGCCTGACGATCGTGCCTGCGCTCGAGCTTTCCGCTGAGCACGAGTCGGGGCTCTCGGTTCATATCCTCGGCTACTTCGTCGATCACACCGACGCCGAACTGCTCAGTTACCTCGCCGACCTTCGCGGCGTGCGGCGCTCCCGAGCCCGGCGGATGGTCGACGCGCTCCGTGCCGACGGTTACGACATCAACTTCGACGACGTCATGGCCCGCTCGGACGGCGGAGCCGTCGGTCGCGTCCACGTCGCCCAGGCGCTCGTCGCGGCGGGCCGCGTCGCCAGCATCAAGGCGGCGTTCGAGACGCTCATCGGCGAAGGCCGTCCGTACTACGTCCGCAAGCCCGTGCCCGAGCCCGCCGAGGTGGTCGCCACCGTTCGCGCCGCGGGGGGCCTCGCCGTGCTGGCGCACCCTGCTGTCAACGGCACCGCACACCTGGCGGAAGAACTCGCGAGCGCGGGACTCGAGGGTCTCGAAGCGCTCCACGGGCAGCACACGAACGCCGAACGAGAAGATATCACGGCCCTTGCGAAGCGGCTGGGCCTCGTGGTCACGGGCGGCTCGGACTTCCATGGGGAGAACACGGGACACACCGCCATCGGCGCCGGTGACGTCCCCGATTCCGTGCTCGATGCCCTCGTCCAGCGCGCGGGCGACCGCGCGCGCACCCTCCGGGTCACCTGACGTGCGCACCTACTTCGTTCGCACCTTCGGGTGCCAGATGAACAAGCACGACTCCGAGCGGATTGCCGGGATGCTTGAAGTGCAACTCGGACTCACGCCGGCCGAGACGCCCGAGCAGGCGGACGTGGTCGTCTTCAACACCTGCGCGGTCCGCGAGGGCGCCGAGGGGCGCTTGCGTGGCCACGTGTCGTCGCTCACGTCAGCGAAGCGCGAGAACCCCGACGTGCTCATCGCGGTCGGCGGCTGCATCGGACAGCGAGACGGCGAGACGCTGCTCTCGTACCTGCCGCATGTTGACGTCGTGTTCGGCACGCACAATATCGAGCACCTGCCCGAGCTGCTCGAGACCGCAGCGGCGTCGCGACGACCCCAGATCGAGACGCTCGAGCGGGGAGAGGCGTTCGCGAGTGACCTCCCCTCGCACCGAGAGCACCCGTGGCACGCGTGGGTGCCCGTCACGGTGGGCTGCGACAACTTCTGCACGTACTGCATCGTGCCCTATGTTCGCGGCAGCGAGCGCTCCCGCAGCCGCGAGGACATCCTCGCTGAGGCCGAGCGGCTGGTCGCCGATGGCGTGGTCGAGATAACGCTCCTCGGGCAGAATGTGAACTCGTACGGGCGCGATCGCTACGGTGAGCCGCGTTTCGCCGAATTGCTCCGCACGGTCGCGGCCACCCGCATCCGCCGGCTTCGTTTCGTCACGAGCCACCCGAAGGACCTCTCGGACGATACGATCGCCGTGATGGCCGCCGAACCGGCGGTGTGTCGATCGCTCCATCTCCCGGTGCAAAGCGGCTCCACCCGACTGCTCGGCGCCATGAACCGCCGCTACACCAAGGAGCAGTACCTATCGCTCGTCGACCGCCTGTACGCCGCGATGCCGGACCTGGCGCTCTCGACGGACGTGATCGTCGGGTTTCCTGGCGAGACCGATGCCGACTTCGCCGAGACGATGGAGGTCATCGAACGCTGCCGCTACGATCAAGCGTTCACGTTCCTGTACTCGCCGCGTGAGGGCACGCCCGCCGCTCGCCTGACTGACACGGTGCCCTCTGACGTCGCGCAGGAGCGCTTCGATCGCCTCGTCACGGCCATACAGGCCTCGGCATACAAGAAGAACCAAGCGCTCGTCGGCTCCGTTCAGGAGATTCTCATCGAGGGCGGCTCTCGTCGCGACTCCTCGGTCATCACTGGGCGAACGCCGGGGAATAAAGTCGTCCACGCAGCCGCGCCCGGTGACGTGACTCCAGCGTCACTCGCAGGCCGCTTTGCGACCGTGAGGATCGAAGAAGCGCAGACTTGGTTCCTGACAGGAGCCATTGAAGGGTATGAACGCCCGTAGAGACGAGGAGGTGACACGCATGACTCGTCAGACGCTCGGCATCATCGCCCCGCATCCGCCGATCATGGTGCCCGCCGTCGGTGGGCGCGAAGCAGACGTCACGGCTGCATCCATCTCGGCGATGGAGCAGGCTGCGGCCTACCTTGCCGCATTCGACCCCGACACCGTCGTCGTCATGTCGCCGCACAGCCCGGCCGCATCCGACGCTTTCCTCATCGACACCGCGCCGGAGACGAGCGGCTCGTTCGCGCAGTTCGGCGCGCCAGGCGCGCGTTTCCGCTACCGGACCGACGTTGAACTCGCCCGGGCGGTCCTCGGTGCGCTCGCTGCCGAGGGTATTCCCGCCCTCGATCGCGCCACCGGCCCGCGGCTGGAACCCGGCGTGCTCGATCACGGCGTCATGGTCCCGATGAGCTTCCTCGACCCTGACGGTCGTTGGCCGATCGTCGATCTCTCGTTGTCGTGGCTGCCGTATGCACGGCATCGTCGACTTGGCGAAGTCGTACGGAGGAGCGCGGAGGGCCTCGGCAGGCGGATCGCGTTCGTGGCAAGTGGCGACTGCAGCCACCGCCTCACGCGAGGCGCGAACGCGGGGTACTCGCCACGAGGCGCCGAGTTCGACCGTGTGCTTTTCGAGCACGTCACCGCTGGTGACCTCGTCGGGCTCATGAACCTCGACCAGTCGCTCGTCGAGGCCGCGGGGGAGTGTGGACTCCGCTCGTTCATCACGCTCGGCGGCGTCATCCCCGACGCCGAGACCCGGGTGCTCTCGTACGAAGGACCTTGGGGCGTCGGCTACCTGACCGCGCTTGCGGCCCCGCCCGGGCTGCTCGACACGCTCCGCGACGTGACGCCCACGACCGGGCGAAAGGGTGGGGGCGCCGGCTCGGCGGAGTCGGAACCCGTCGCGCTCGCGCGCAGGACCATCGAGACATACGTGCGCGAGCGCCGGGTGCTCGACCCCGGCATGCCAACGGGGCTGCTCGCCGGTCGTGCCGGCGCGTTCGTGAGCCTGCACCGGAAGGGGGCGCTCCGCGGCTGCATCGGCACAATCTGCGCCACCGCGCCGACCCTCGCGCAGGAGATCGTGCACAACGCGATCCAGGCGGCGACCGCCGACCCACGTTTTCCTGAACTTCAACAAGACGAGCTCGAAGACCTTGAGATCTCCGTCGACGTCCTCGGTGACGCCGAGTCCTGCGCGCTCTCAGATCTAGACCCTACCACCTACGGCGTGATCGTGTCGTGCGACTGGCGGCGGGGGCTGTTACTACCCGATTTGGAGGGCGTCGACTCAGCGGACGAGCAGGTGTCGATCGCTATGGCGAAGGCGGGCATCCGCTCCGACGAGCGCGTGCGCCTGGAGCGCTTCAAAGTCGAGCGCTACCACTGAGGCCGGCGTGAGCGCATCCTCGCGACCGATCAAAGTGCCCACCGTCATCGCCGTCGTCGGACCGACGGCGGTCGGCAAGTCCGCGCTCGCGGAGACGCTCGCGCTCGACCTCGGCGGCGAGATCGTCAGCGCGGACGCCATGCAGGTCTACCGCGGGATGGACATCGGCACAGCGAAGCCGTCGGCGGACGAACGCGCCACGCCCTACCACTGCATCGATCTCGTCGATCCAGGGGAGCCGTACTCGGCCGCACGCTTCCAGCACGATGCGCGCGCAGCAATCACCGACATCGCCCTGCGCGGACACGTCCCCATCCTCTGCGGCGGCACCGGCCTCTATGTCCGCGCCGCCCTCGACGACTGGAGCTTCCCACACGGGGAGGCCGCCACCGCCGCGAGAGAGCGCCTGGAGGCGCATGCGGCTGAGATCGGACCGGAGGAGCTCCACGCGCTCCTCGCGACGCGCGACCCGGAGTCGGCTGCCCGCATCCATCCCAACAACGTCCGACGCGTCGTCCGGGCCCTCGAAATGCTCGAGAGCGGCACATCCTACGCCGAGCAGGCGGCTCGGTTCTCCAAGCGCGAGAGCGTCTACGATTCCGTCATGCTGGGGCTCACTATGGATCGCGAGCAGCTGTCTGCACGCATCGACGAGCGAGTCGACAGGATGCTAGCGACCGGCCTTCTCGAGGAGGTGCGCGCCCTCGTCTCCCGCGGCTTCCGCGAGGCGCTTACTGCAGCGCAGGCGATCGGCTACAAGGAGCTCGTGCCCGTGATCGAGCGCGGCGCTGACCTCGGCCAGGCGATCGCCTCGATCAAGCAGGCCACACGCCGGTACGCGAAGCGGCAGATGACGTGGTTTCGAGCCGATCCGCGAATCATGTGGCTTGACGTCACTGAGTCGTCGCCTGAGCAGGCGCGCAGCGCGGCGCTTCGCTTGGTAGAATCCCGAGAACGGCACGCGCCACCCGGTGCGTAGCCTCCCTCGACCGCGGAGCGAGAGCCATGGACCTCACGTTCACCAAGATGCACGGCCTCGGTAACGACTTCGTCGTCATCGAAGACCTCTCGAGCACCTGGGACCTCGCCCCGGAGGCGGTGGCGTGGCTCTGTGACCGGCACTTCGGCATCGGAGCAGACGGCCTCATCCTAATCCGTCGCTCCGCACGAGCAGACGCCGAGTTCTACATGCTCTACCACAATGCCGACGGCTCGCTTGCCGAGATGTGCGGCAATGGTATTCGCTGCTTCGCGAAGTACCTCGTCGACCGAGAGCTCGTCCCTGGCGACGTCACGGACCTCCTCATCGACACGCTCGGCGGCCCGAAGCCGGTCACCGTCGTGCGCGGCGACGACGGCCTGATGGAGGCCGCAACCGTCGACATGGGTGAACCCGTCCTCGCCCCTGCCGAGATTCCCGCACGCTTTGACGGAGACGCGGTACTCGACGCACCGCTGTCAACCACGCTCGGCGACGTCACGGTCACCCTCGTCAGCATGGGAAACCCGCACGCCATCATCTGGGTCGACGACGTCGATGAGGCTCCCGTCGAGACCTTGGGGCCCGAGGTCGAGGTACACGATTCCTTCCCGGACCACACGAATGTCGAGTTCGTCCAGTTGCTCGCGCCCGACCGCGTGCGCATGCGCGTGTGGGAGCGTGGCGTGGGGGAGACGCTCGCGTGCGGGACCGGGGCGTGCGCCGCGACGGTCGCCGCTGCCCTGACCGGTCGAACCGGCCCTTCGGTGACCGTTGAGCTGCCCGGGGGCGAGCTCCAGATCCTCTGGGCCGAGGATGGTCACGTCCGCATGACAGGGTCGGCAACCGAGGTCTTCGATGGCGTCGTGCACCTCACCGACGTCGACGATGAGTAGCCGACCATCTGCTACCATGTACCGAATACCCGCCCCGGCCGGGCTGTGACCGCACATTCGTGAAGGGGATGCCTCTACCGTGAGGACCGCCAACCGCATCGCCAACCTTCCACCGTACCTGTTCGCCGAGATCGACCGGAAGAGGGAGGCGAAGCAGGCGCAGGGCATCGACGTCATCTCGCTCGGCATCGGGGATCCCGACACGCCCACGCCGGCAGCATATCGTCGCTGCGGCCCGAAGGCGGTGGCGAATCCGAAGAACCACCAGTATCCGGCGTACGCGGGCTCGAAGCCGTACCGAGCGGCCGCGAGCGAGTGGATGCACCGCCGCTTCGGCGTAGAGGTCGACCCGAACACCGAGACACTCGCGATGATCGGCAGCAAGGAAGGCATAGCGCACCTCTTCCCGGCGTTCGTCGACCCCGGCGACTACACCCTCGTGCCCGGCGCCGGCTATCCCGTCTACTACACCGGCGGCGTGCTGGTCGGCGGTCTCACGCACTGGATGCCGATGACCGAGGAGAACGGCTTCCTCGCGGACTTCGAGAGTACGCCGGCCGACGTCCTCGCCAAGGCGAAGATGATGTTCATCAGCTACCCGAACAACCCCACTTCGGCGATCGCGCCGCCCGAGTACTTCGATCGCGCCATCGCGTTCGCGCGCGAGCACGACCTGCTGCTCGTCCACGACAACGCGTACTCCGAGATCGCGCTTCGACGGCTACCGCCCGCCGAGCATCTTCGAGCGGCCCGGCGCGAAGGACGTCGCAATCGAGCTCTTCAGCTGCTCGAAGGCGTACAACATGACCGGCTGGCGTGTCGCGTTCGCCGTCGGCAACGCGCAGGCCATCAAGGCGCTCGGCACGGTCAAGAGCAACATCGACTCGGGTGTCTTCACCGCCGTCCAGGACGCAGCCATCGAGGCCCTTCTCGGACCGCAGGACGTCGATCACCGAGCTCAACGCCCTGTACCAGCGCCGCCGCGACCTTGTGATGGACGCGCTCGGCGCGATCGGCCTCTCGGCCCAACGTGCCCAAGGCAACCATCTACGTGTGGGCGAAGGTGCCCGAGGGGTACACCTCGGCCGAGTTCGCCACGAAGATCCTCGACGAGGCCAACGTCATCGTTGCGGCGGGCAGCGCCTACGGCCCGAGTGGCGAGGGCTACGTCCGCATCAGCCTCACGACGCCCGATGACCGCCTCGAAGAGGCGCATCGAACGCATCAAGAACACACTCTGAGGAGGAGCGGCCCCCGTCGCACCATGACGCTACCCGACGCCAGCGGCCACTACGAGATCGCGAGCACCGAGCAGGACCGAGCGGTGCTTGTCGGCATCGACCGCCCGCGCGACGACGGCTGGGACCTGGAAGAGGACCTTGCCGAGTTGGGCCGGCTCGACCTATACCGCCGGTGCGCGAGTCGTTGCCACGATCACACAGCGCCTAGAGCGACCTAATCCGCGAACGTTTATCGGTCAGGGCAAGGTCGAAGAGGTCGCGGCGGCGGCGCGAGACACTGACGCCAACTTGGTCATCTTCGACGAGGAACTCACCCCCAGCCAGCAGTCGAACCTCGAGAAGCTCCTGCCCGACGTCCGCGTGCTTGACCGAACGGCGCTCATCCTCGAGATCTTCGCGCTGCACGCGACAAGCCGTGAAGGTAAACTACAGGTCGAGCTGGCTCGGCTGGAGTACATCCTGCCGCGCCTCCGCGGCATGTGGGGGCATCTCGAGGCCGAACGGCTCGGCGGCGGCAGAGGAGCGCGCTTCGGCGCCGGCGAGTCGCAGCTTGAGACCGACCGCCGCCTCGCGCGCAAGCGGATCTCTGAGCTCCGACGCGAACTCAAGCACGTTGCGCAGAACCGCGAGACGCAGCGGCATTCTCGTGCCGAGTCGGGCCTCTACCGAGTCTCGCTCGTCGGCTACACGAACGCGGGCAAGTCGACGCTCCTGAACGCCCTGACCGACGCCGGCGTGCTCGTCGAAGACAAGCTCTTCGCGACGCTTGACGCGACCACGCGACGCCTTGAACTCCCCGAAGGGCGCGCGATCACGCTCACCGACACAGTCGGATTCATCAACAAGTTGCCGCACGGCCTTGTCGAGGCCTTCAAGTCGACCCTCGACGAGATCCTCCAGGTCGACTTGCAGCTGCACGTAGTGGATGCCTCGCATCCGAAGGCCCGAGCGCACATCGCCGCAGTCAACGAGGTCCTCGAGGAGATCGGCGCGGCAGGTCGCCCCTGCGTTCTCGTGTTCAACAAGTGCGACCGGCTGGATGCGGGGGAGTTGGCGCGGCTCCGGGAGTCCTCCCGGAACGCGGTGCTGATCTCCGCGGCGACAGGGGCGGGGATCCCTGACCTGCTCGCGCGTCTCGGCACCGAAGCTGCTCGCGGCGAGGTGGCGGTCACGGTGCTCGTCCCGTACACCAGCGGCGAGATCGTGCGACTCATCCACGAGCGTGGACGGATCATCAGCGAAGAATACACGCCCACGGGGACGCTCATCACGGCGCGCCTGCCGGCATCCATCGCGGCACGCGTTGCGGGGCTACAGCCGTTGCAGGGGGAGTCTTCGGGGGGCCAAGAGTAGACGCTGGAGCGGCCGACGGCGAGTGCTATCGGCCGCTCCTGTTGATGCACAGATCGCGCGGCCGCGAGGCTGTTCTAGACGACGCGCCGGAAGAGCGCGGTTACCTTGCCCAGAATGTTCACGTCGCGAGAGTAGATGGGTTCGAACGCTGGGTTCTCAGGCTGCAACCGCACCCGGTCCGCCTCCTTAAAGAAGCGCTTGACCGTCGCGTCGTCATCAAGTTGCGCAACGACGATATCGCCGTTGTTGGCCGTCGACTGCTGCCGGACCACAACGAAGTCCCCATCGAGGATACCGGCTTCGATCATGCTGTCGCCTTTGATGCGGAGGATGAAGGTCGAGTCACCGGCGATCTCTGCGGGCAGCGGAAGTGTCTGCTCGATGTTCTCGGCCGCGAGGAGGGGTTCGCCCGCCGCGACGGAACCGACCACCGGGAGGGACTGGAGCGCCCCGTAGTCGACGGCGCGCTCAGTGTCCCGATAGTCGAGCACTTCGAGCGCGCGCGGCTTGCTGGGATCCCTGCGCACAAAGCCCTTCGCCTCAAGGGCGGCGAGATGCGAGTGCACGGTGGACGACGATGAAAGTCCGACCGCATCGCCGATCTCGCGAACCGACGGAGGAAACCCGCGGCGGTGGATCTCTGCTCGGATGAAGTCGAGGATCTCCCGCTGACGCCGTGTGAGCTCTGCGCGGTACTCCATGGAATCCCCCTGTGACGGCGTCTGACGCGCCCAGTGTACGACGCATGGTCCGCCCATGCAAACACCCGTTCGATTTCGTGCTTGCATACGAACATATGTTCGTCTACGCTGTGAACGAACACACGTTCTGATTCGGGGACTGAGCCGTGTCAGAGCAACCTTCTAAGTTTGCAGCAGTGAAGAACGAGTCGGGAGGGTGACATGAGCACTGCGGTCGCGTATCGCCACACCAACGTCCGGGTCTCCACACCGCGCGCCGATCGGACCAGCGGCGGACGACTGTCCTCCGCAGAGATCCTCATCCTCACTGTGGCGCTCGTTACCCTGTTCATAGCCGCCGCGCTTCCGTCGATCCGCAGCGGAGTCGAGACTCCGTCGCGCACGCAGACGGTCGCCGTCCGTACCTCCCAGAGCCTGTGGGATCTCGCTCGCACGTACCCGCAGGAGGGGAAGTCCGCTGCCCAGACGGTCGAGGTCATCCGCCAGCTCAACAACCTGGAGCAAAGCGCGCTGACGCCCGGCCAACTGCTGCTGGTTCCCGCTCAGACGCCGGTGTTCGCTGCGGACGCTCGGCCCTGACGCACCGCCAATAGCCGCGAGCCAACCTGTCGCGATTTCCTCGTCCGAGGACGGCAATCGCAGTCAAATCCAGTTTCTTGGAAAGTTCGCGTTAGACACCCCAGATATGGTGTGCTAGGCTTCACGAAAGCCTACATGTGGGGGTGTTGTATGCGTTGCCCGTACTGCGGTCATGAAGAGACCAAGGTGGTCGATTCCCGGGTCTCCGAGTCCGCTGACGCCATCCGTCGCCGCCGCGAATGCCTGCAATGCGAGGAGCGGTTCACTACCTACGAGCGCCGCGAAGAGGTGCCGCTCATGGTTCTCAAGAAGGATCAGCGCCGCGAGCCATTCGATCGGGGCAAGATCCTTCGCGGGCTCATGGTGGCAACGGCCAAGCGCGACGTCACCCAGGCCCAACTCGAGACGCTCATCGACGACGTCGAGACTGAGCTCCACAACACGTTCTCCTACGAAGTCCCGGCAAAGCAACTCGGCGATATGGTTCTCCGGCGCCTGCTGGAGCTCGACAAGGTCGCGTACATCCGCTTCGCCTCCGTGTACAAGGAGTTCCAGGACCTCGACGAGTTTACGTCCGAGCTGCGAAAGCTCGGGTGAACCGGTCAGGTGGATGTCCCCGTGACGGATAACGCGCGGAGACCCCGCCTCAAGGTGCTCCGGCTCTCCGCTGACAGCCCGCTTCCCACGTACGCGCACGCCGGCGATGCGGGCCTCGACCTTTCCGCCGCCGCCGATGTACTGCTTGCGCCCTTCGAACGGGCCCTTGTGCCGACGGGTATTGCCGTGTCCATCCCCGAGGGTTACGCGGGCTTCGTGCAGCCCCGAAGCGGCCTCGCCATCAGACACGGGCTCAGTTTCGTGAACACGCCCGGCCTGATCGATTCGCACTACCGGGGCGAGATCTCTGTCGTAGCGGTGAACCTGGATCCGACCACGCCAATCGCCATCCGCAAAGGTGACCGGATCGCACAGCTGGTGATCCAGCTGGTGGCCACCGTCGAGGTCGTGGACGTGCCGGCGCTCGATTCGACGGTCCGAGGGGAGGGCGGCTTTGGCAGCACCGGCGCCTGACTGCCCGCGAGTACGCATCGCCGCAGCAATTCTCCTTGAGGGTAAGCTCGTCGTTGTCACACACCGCACGGGGGGCCAGTCGTACTTCCTGCTCCCGGGTGGGGGAGTCGAAGCAGGGGAGTCGCTCAGCCAGGCGCTTGTGAGGGAGGTGCGTGAGGAGACCGGCCTCACGATCGAACCTGGGACGCCGCTTCTCATCAACGACACCATCGATCCCTCAGGCGCCCGGCACGTCGTCAACCTCACCTTCGCCGCGACAGTCGTCGGCGGGGGACTCACTACACATCCCGAGGATCCGCGCGTCGAACGCGTCGCACTCGTGGATCTCGGGGAGGTAGTGTCGCTCGACCTGCGTCCACCGTTCGGGTCGGCGCTGGTGCAGGTCCTCGCCGCCGGACCCGACGCACAGGCCCGCTATCTCGGCCCGCTGTGGGTCGACGTGTCCGTTGCGGACAGCTCGACGTAGCAGCCTTACATAAGGTCACGACTCGCTTATGTGCATGTGACGAGAAAGGGGGCGTGGGACCGAACAACACCACCTGCAGGGGAACCGATGGTCCGGATTCGAGACCCGCACACCAAACAACAGGTACCACATCAAGGAAGGATCGGTGCGATGGAGGGTTTCTTCAAGTTCAAGGAGCGCGGTACGAGCGCTCGCACTGAGATCATCGCCGGCATTACCACGTTCATGACCATGGCATACATCATCTTCGTCAACCCCGGCATTCTCTCAGCGGTGTTCGGCGACGCAGGCGCCGACTGGATTCCCGCGCTTGCCACCGCCACTGCACTCGGCGCCGCACTCATGTGCATCGCTATGGGTCTCATCGCGAACCGCCCCTTGGCACTTGCATCGGGCATGGGCCTGAACGCGGTCGTAGCGTTCAGCATCATCCTCGGTGCGGGTGTGCCCTGGCAGGTCGGCATGTCGGTCGTGTTCGTCGAGGGTCTCATCATCCTGTTGCTGGTGATGACGGGTTTGCGGGAAGCGATCATGCACGCGATTCCAATCAACCTGAAGCGGGCCATCGGCGTCGGCATCGGTCTCTTCATCACCTTCATCGGCCTCGTTGACGGCGGTATCGTGACCGCCAACCCCGCCACGCTCGTGCAGCTCGGTGACTTCAGCAAGCCGGCCGTCTGGGTCTCGCTCATCGGCCTCGTCGCGATCCTCGTGTTCCACTCGCTTAAGGTGAAGGGAGATATCCTCTGGGGCATCCTTGTGGCGGCCATCGCGGCGCTGCTCTTCAAAGTCACGAGCCTGCCGTCGAGCGTCGTCGCTCCGCTCGACTTCCGCACCTTCATGGCCCCGTTCCAGACGCCGGAGGGTACCACGTCTATCGCGCTCTTGCAGGTCTTCACACCGACGCTCCTGCTCTTCGTCTTCGCGGTCATGCTGACCGACTTCTTCGACACCATGGGCACCGTGCTGTCGATCGGCGAGCAGGCCGGCTTCGTCGACAAGGACGGCAAGGTCCCCGGTATCCGGAACATCCTTGCGGTCGACTCGGTTGCGGCAGCGGTCGGTGGCCTGTTCGGCGCGAGCTCGATTACGACCTACGTCGAGTCCGCAGCCGGCGTTGCCGAGGGCGGGCGCACCGGCCTCACCTCGATCGTCACCGGCATCCTCTTCGCGCTGACGGCATTCTTCACCCCGATCATCGCCATGATCGGGGGGTCGACTTCGATCACCGCCGGCGCACTCATCGTCGTCGGCTTTCTGATGATGGCCGGTATCAAGGACATCCCGTGGGCTGACTTCGAGAACGCCTTCCCGGCGTTCCTCGTTATCGTGGGCATCCCGCTCACGTACAACATCAGCTACGGCATCGGCCTCGGCTTCATCAGCTTCGTGATCATCAAGCTCCTCAATGGCAAGTCCAAGGACATCCACTGGCTGATGTATATCGTCAGCCTCCTGTTCGTCATCGCGTTCGTCCTGCCCAGTATCCAAGCCGCAATCGGCTAGGGGGATCTCGTGACCGTCAAGCGGATCATCCAGACCGACGAGAAGCTTCCTCTGGCTCAGGCGATACCTCTGTCAATACAGCACCTGATGGCGATGTTCGGCGCCACGGTACTCGTGCCGTACCTGACCGGCCTGCACCCCGGCATCGGCCTTATGACCTCGGGCATCGGCACGATCCTCTATCTCATCTGCGTGAAGAACAAGATTCCCAGCTACCTCGGCTCGAGCTTCGCGTTCATCGCTCCGATCATCGCGGTGGGTGGAGGACCGGGCGGCAAGAACATCCCGGCTGCCCTCGGCGGTCTCGTCGTGGCGGGACTCGTCTACATGCTCGTCGCCGGCATCATCAAGCTGTTCGGTACCGGCTGGCTCAACAAGGTCCTGCCGCCCGCGGTAGTCGGCGCGGTCGTCATCGTCATCGGGCTCGGACTCTCTGCCACCGCCGTCAAGATGGCGATGTTCCCGTTCGCGGACCCAACGCAAGGAATCGATCTGGCGGGTCTCGAGGTCGCCGCCATCACGCTTTTGTCCGCCATCGCGTTCTCCTCGTATCTGAAGGGCTTCGCGAAGACGATCCCGATCCTCCTGGGCATCATCGTGGGTTACGGCGTCGCCGTGGCGCTCGGGATGGTGAGCTTCGAGGGTATTGCGGCCGCGAAGTGGCTCGACTGGCCGTGGCAGTATTTTACGTACCCGAAGTTCGAGCTGAACGCGATTCTCATCATCGCGCCCGTGGCGCTCGTGGTGGTCGTCGAACACATCGGTCATCTGCTCGTGATCAACGAGATCACAGGCAAGGACTTCACGCCCATGCTGCCGCAGTCGCTCTTCGGTGACGGGCTCGCAACCGCGCTCTCCGGCGCCGTCGGCGGGACGCCGTCTACCACGTATGCCGAGAACATCGGCGTCATGGCGGTCACGAAGGTGTTCTCGACACAGCTCTTCTGGTTTGCGGGTGCCTTCGCATTCATTATCGGCGGCTTCGTGCCGAAGCTCTCGGCGGTCATCAGCTCGATCCCGACGGCGGTCATGGGCGGCATCTCGCTTCTGCTGTTCGGTCTGATCGCGTCAAGCGGGCTCAGGCTCCTCGTAGACTCGGGTATCGACTACAGCCACAGCAGGAACCTCATCCTGTCGAGCGTCGTCCTCGTGGTCGGCATCGGTATGGAGACCGGCGGCTACACGATCCCGCTCGGCCACTACACGATTCCGGGCATGGCGCTCGCCACCGTCTTGGGCATCGTGCTCAACCTCATCCTGCCGCACGAGTCCGAGGGCCTGGCGCTCGACGCACCGGACTTCAGTGGCGACCTGCAGGCGCAGGCGGCTTCGGAGGAGGCCTAGCGACGAAGGAGTGACCGTGCGCCGTAGCTGAGACGCAGTTGCGCACGCGCTCGATACGACGGCCCCGGGCTGCGATCCCATCGCGGTCCGGGGCCGCTTCGTTCCTGCACCATATGACGCGTTCGGGTCCAAGAGGTGCCAGACCCCGGCCGTACACCGTGCAGGCTCCTCTTCGTGCTCACCTCAAAAGCCCGATAATATATCTTATGTCGTTATGAGAATTCGCGACTCTTCTCCCCAGTCGAGAAGCACCCGGTTGGCGCCGCGGGCCCTCAGTCCGCGTCGTCAGGAACCACGCGTTGTGACGCAGGCGACGAAGATCAGCTGGATTCGTCGCGGCGCAGGTACGCATCCTCGAACTGCGACTTCGTCATGCCCCGGAGATCGAGATCGGCCTCCTGCATCGCCGCGTGTGCTTCGCTCGTGGTTACGAACTCGCCGAGTGTCCAGGCGCGCTCCATGTCGGCAATAGCCACCGCCTCCAACCGCTGCAGGACGCGCTCGTCGACGCCATCCGCCACCGGGCGGCGCCACAGGATGTCCTCGCGCCAATCGAGGGCTGGTGCGTCGCTGGCGTCCACGGTCACGACGCGCAGACGGTAGAACTCGTCTGCACTACCGATTATCTGCCGCATGAACGGCCCTCCGCGACTTACTTGTCGAGTCTCGTGTACTGGCCGCCGGCCGCGACCCAGCCTTCATACCCTTCGCTGTCCCGCACCTGGTACCAGCCCTCGCGGGTGGCGAGAAGCTCAAGTTTGATGTTCACATCCAAGCGCTTGATGACCGAGGCGCTCGTGCTCGGCTGCGTGCGGAGGTTCAGGCCGTCCGCGAGCACCGTGACCGTGCCCACCGCCGGGACGGCAGCCGCGCCTCCTGCACCGTTCGGCTGTGCCGTCGCCTCGCCCGCCCCCGTCGCATCAACGCTCGAGGTCCCCTCCGTCGAGCCTCCAGCGCGCGACGCTCGAACAGCGCCCCGGTAGTCCGCGTAGAAGCCGATCGCCACCCACAGAACGATCACGAGCAGCACCCAGGGCAGGACGCGGCGAAGAACGGCGGCTCCCCCACCCATGTCTCCCCTGCCGGTACTCCGCTCCATCACGCCGACTCCCTGCCCGTGTGGTCAGATGTACATCCCGCCGCCGTAGACCGCGGCCTCATCAACGCCATACCGCTCCGTGAGCTCGCGCAGAGCCACGTCGGCTCGAAGGAGCTGCGTGCGAACGCGGCTGAACTCGATCGCCGCGAGCGCATCGAGCACCTCGACGCCCTCCATGGCCTCGGTCCGCTCCGTCTGCTCGGCGAGCGCCCCCGCGGCTCCCCCGAGTGCGTCCGCACTCTCTTGAAGCGCCTTCGGCAGGGCCTGTGCCGCGAGTTCATCACGTTGGATGCGCATCTGCGATGCAACCTCGCCGAGCGCACGCCGGTCCTCGACGTCGCCGTCGAGGGCGAAGGCCACCAGGTCCCCATCGCTCGCGTCTGCAAGCGACGACACCACGGCCTCCACCGTCCTCAGCGCGGAGTAGATCGCCTCGCGCCTGCCGAGCAGCCGCTGGAGCTCCCGCTTCATCGAGCGCCGCCACAACACGAGCCCCGCGACCGCAAGGGCGATGAGCGCAAGCGCTCCGGCACCAGCGATGACCGCAATGAGGGTGTTGTCGATCACTCGGCTCCTTCGGTCGGCGTCCCGCTACTCCATGACGCGCGTGTCGAGCACTCGGCGAGCTTTGCCGACCGTGCGCTCGATGGTGCCGGGCTCCACCAGCGTCACCTTGGGATGAAGCCCGATGACCGTCTGGATGCGGTCGGAAGCCCGCTTCGTGAACGCAACCATGTCGGCCATCACGTCTGAGAATATCGCCTCAGCGACTTCGATGCGAACTTCGAGGGCATCGAGCGAGCCTTCGCGCGCCACGACGATGAGGTAGTGCGGCTCGATTCCCTCGATCTGGAAGAGCACGTCTTCGATCTGCGACGGGAAGACGTTGACGCCGCGGATGATGAGCATGTCGTCCGTCCGGGCGCGAACCTTGCGCATGCGCGCGTTCGTGCGCCCGCAGGCGCACGGCTCGGTATCGATCGTCGTAAGGTCATGCGTACGGTATCGGAGCACCGGGAAGGCCTCCTTGGTGAGCGGCGTGATGATGAGCTCGCCCTCCTCCCCTTCCCCGACAGGCTCGCCGGACGCGGGATCGACGAGCTCGAACAAGAAGTGGTCCTCGTTCATGTGCAGTCCGCGCTGGTGCTCGCACTCTCCACTGACGCCGGGGCCCATAACCTCGGACAGGCCGTAGTTGTCAGTGGCAATAATTCCCAGTCTGGCCTCGATCTCAGCACGCATGCCCTCGCCCGAGGGCTCTCCGCCGAATAGGCCCACCCGAAGCGGCAGCGCCTTGACGTCGATGCCGGCCTTTTCTGCCATCTCGGCCATGTAGAGCGCATACGAGGGTGTACCCACAAGCGCTGTCGTCCCGAAGTCCTGCAGCATCATCAGGTGGCGCTCGGTGTTGCCGCTGCCCGCCGGAAAGACGGTCGCCCCGATGCGCTCAATGCCGTAGTGCATGCCCCATCCGCCGGTGAACATCCCGTAGAGGAACGCCATCTGGACCCGGTCGGATTCGACCACGCCGGCGGCCGAGGCCACGCGCGCCGTGCACTCCGACCATGTGTTGAGATCGCCCCGGGTGTAGCCGACGACGATCGGCTTGCCGGTCGTCCCGGACGACGAGTGTACACGCACGACCTGGTCCATCGGCACGGCGAACATCCCGAATGGGTAGGTGTCGCGAAGCGCTGTCTTGTCCGTGAACGGCAAGTGGCGCACGTCGGCGAGCGACTTGATGTCGCGCGGCTTCACGCCGAGCGCGTCGAGGGCGTCCCGGTTGTACGGTACGCGCTCGTGCACCCACGCCACGGTCGACTGCAGCCGCCTGAGCTGCAGCTTCGCGAGCTCATCGCGCGGCATGCACTCATACTCGGGGTTCCAGATCGGCATCGTCGCCTACTCCTTCCCGTGCCAGGCGCCGAGATACGCCAGGCGCACGTCTTCGTCAAGGGCAAGATCCGTTGCTTGCCCTTCGAGCACCACACGACCGGTGCGCATGACCAGGCCACGGTCCGCGTGTTTGAGCGCCAAGTTCGCGTCCTGTTCCACAAGCAGCACCGCAAGACCCTCGGTGCGAAGCGCGTCGAGGACGGAGAAGATCTCGCTGATGACTCTCGGCGCAAGGCCGAGAGAGGGTTCGTCGAGTAGCAATACGTGCGGCCCCGACATCAGCGCCCGCCCGATGGCGAGCATCTGCTGCTCGCCGCCCGAGAGCGTCGCCGCAGGCTGCTCGGCACGCTCGGCAAGAACCGGGAAGAGCGCGTGGACGCGTTCGAGACGCTGGTCGACGACGGCTGCACGTCGCTCGGTGTGCGCCCCCAGCATGAGATTCTCGATGACGCTCATGGGGCCGAAGAGCATCCGGCCTTCGGGCACGAGCACGAGCCCTGCCCGGACCAGGCGTTCGGGCGCCGTTCCCGTCACGATAGCGCCGTCCAGCACCACCGTACCCGCTGAGGGCGAGATCAGGCCGGCGATCGCCTTCAGGAGCGTGGACTTGCCGGCGCCGTTCGAGCCGATCAACGTCACGACCTCCCCCGCGGCGACGTCGAACGACACCCCCGAGACGACGCCGATCCTGCCGTAGCCGGCGGAGAGCTGCCGCACCTGCAAGACGGGTTCACCCATCGATCGTCACCTCGCCGAGATAGGCCTCGATCACGGCGTCGTCCTTCTGGATGAGCATCGGCGGCCCCTCGGCGATCTTGCGTCCCTGGTCGAGGACGACGATCTCGTCGGAGACCTCCATGACGAGCCCCATGTCGTGCTCCACGACGAGGATCGTCACGCCCTCGTCGCGGATGCGACGGAGCGCCTGGGCGAGCGCATGGGTCTCGGTCGCGTTGAGACCGGCGGCGGGCTCGTCGAGCAGCAGCATAGTCGGCCGTGCGCCGAGCGCACGCGCGATCTCCGCGAGGCGCCGGGCACCGTGCGGCACATCCGAGGCGCGCGTCGACGCGTAGCGCGCCACACCGAGCAGGCGCAGCAGACGCTCCGCGTCCTCAGCCGCCGCGCGGTCCTCACGGCGTGCCAGGCCGAGGCGCAGCGCTCCGGCCGCGAAGCCCGTCTCGAAACGAGTGTGCATGCCGACGATCACATTCTCGCGAACGGTGAGCTCCTCGAAGAGCTGTGTGTTCTGAAACGTCCGAGCGATGCCCGCACGAAGGACCGCGTGCGGCCGCCGGCGATCGAGGGCCTCTCCGGCGAATCGAACGCTTCCGGCATCTTCGCGGTCGAAACCCGTGAGGAGGTTGAAGAGTGTGCTCTTCCCGGCCCCGTTCGGACCGATCAGCGCCTTGATGGTGCCCTCGTAGACATCAAACGAAACCTCATCGACCGCAACGAGGCCGCCGAATCGCTTTGAGAGGTCGCGCACCGCTAGCAGGTTCATGAGGGCTCACCGGCCTCGGCACGTCGCGCCCGCGCTCTCAGCAGCCCCGCAAACCCGGCCGGCATGAGGATCACCACCGCGATCATCGCGACGCCGTAGAGGTCTGCCTCCCAGTCCTGCAGGAAGGCGATCGCTTCCTTGCCGAGCCCCGGAATGAGCGCGTCCGCGTATGGCAGCAACGTCAACGCGACGGTCGCTATGACGGGCCCCGCGATCGATGCGGTTCCGCCGACCACGACCATCGCCACGTAGATGACCGACTGATCGAGCGCGAACGTCGTCGGCGCGATGAAGCCGACCGAGTGTGCGTAGAGCGTCCCCGCGAGCCCTGCGAGCCCCGCCGAGAGGGCGAACGTCTGGACCTTCAGGCGCACGGCATCGACGCCGCACGCAACAGCGCCGGTCTCGCTGCCGTGGATGGCGAGCATCGCCCGGCCCGGACGGCTTCGCGCGATGTTCGCGACCACCACAACGACGAGGAGCGCGATGCCCCACACCAGGAGGTACACGCCCGCGGGCGAGTCGATGCGGAAGCTGCCGATCTGGGGGAACGGGATCCCCCCGAGGCCGTCGTTCCCGCCGGTGATACCGCGGAGCTCGCGGAAGAGCACGTAGACGATCTCGTTGAAGCCGAGCGTCGCCATCGCGAGGTAGTGGCCCTTGAGGCGAAGGCTCGGAAGCGCCAGCAGCAGCCCCGCGGTCGCCGCAAGCACCGTCCCGGCCCCCACGCCCACGAGCCACGGCAGGCCCGCCGCCGTGGTGAGGTACGCCGACGTGTACGCGCCGATGCCGACGAACGCCGCATGGCCAAGCGAGATCTGGCCGGCGTGTCCGAACAGTAACGCCAGCCCGGCGATGACGATCACGTTCACGCCGACGAAGATGAGGACCTTGAGCAGGTACCGGTCCTCGGTGAGGAACGGTATCGCGAGGACGAGCGCCACAGCGGCGATCCCCATGATCGTGAGCATGACCCGTCGCACGCTCACACCTTCTCCCGGCGCGCCCGGCCGAAAAGACCCTGCGGGCGCCAGAAGAGCACGATCAGGAGCACCAACAACGAGAGTGCGTCCTTGTAGGTGGACGAGATGAAGGCGATGGACAGGCTTTCCAGCAGTCCGAGCAACAGACCGCCCACCACCGACGCGATCGGGTTACCGAGCCCTCCCAGAATCGCCGCCGCGAAGCCCTTGAGCCCCATCGTGGCGCCGACGTCCCAACTCGTCTGCGTGAGCGGCGTGACAACCAGACCAGCGAGCGCGCCGATCGCCGCCGCCAATCCGAAGCTCACCATGACGACGCGGGCGGTGTCGATGCCCATCAGGCGCGCGGCGTCGTGGCTGAGCGAGCAGGCGCGCATCGATCGCCCGAACTTCGTCCTTCGGTACACCCACGTGAGCGCCACCACGGTCACGAGCGTCAGGCCCCACACCCACAGCGCCTGTCGTTCGATCGCGACGCCCGCCAGATCGAACGACGGTCCCGGGGTAAACTCAGGAAGCGCCGCCTCGTTGGGACCGAAGATGTGTCGAGCGAGCGACTTCAAGACCATCGAGCCGCCGATGGTGATGATGATCAGGACGAGCGGCCCCGCATCGCGACGCGGGCGGAGCGCGACTCGCTCGAATGCGACGCCCACCGCGGCGGTGGTCATGACCCCGGCGAGCCCCGCGATCGGCAGCGGCAGCCCGAGGCCGTGAAAGAACGACGGCGAGCATGCCCCCCAGCATGAAGAACTCGCCCTGCGCGAAGTTGATGATCCCGGTCGATCCGTAGACCAGCGTGAAGCCGAGCGCCACGAGCGCATAGATGGCGCCGCTCTTCAGCCCTGCGACGACGTACTGGAGGAACTCAGCGCTCGCCATGAGCTACTTGTCCAGCTGCCAGGTGCCATTCTCGATGCGGTAGAGCACCATGTCCTTCTCGGAGAGGCCGTTGTGGTCGGTAGGAGTGTACGTGAAGACGCCGCCGATGCCGATCCACCCCTGCGTCGACTCGAGCGCGTCGCGCAGCGCACTCGGCGTGACGTCGCCGTCTATGCGCCCGAGCGCGTCTGCGATGAGACCGATTGCGTCGTAGGCGTGCCCTGCGAAGATGTCCGGGGCCACTCCGTACTTCTCGGTGTAGCGATCGATGAAGCTCTTGGCCACGCCGTACTCCTCGGTCCCGACGCCGTATGCCTCGGGCACGAGGATCTTGCCGGTGCCGAGACGGACGCCCTCGGCCGCGGCCCCAGCCCCCTGAATGAACTCCACGCGGGCAATGCCCGAGCCGCCGTAGAGCGGTTGCGCCATGTTGAGCTGCCGCATGTTCTTGGCGACGATTGCGGCCTCCTTGCCGGCGTTCCAGACCAAGACGACGTCCGGCTCCGCGGCGCGAATGCTCGTAAGCTGCGCCGTCATGTCGGTGTCGCCGGGGTTGCAGGTCTCGTCGGCGACGATGGTGACGCCGGCTGCGCCCGCCTGGGCGAGGACGATGTCGCGTCCGTCGACGCCGTAGCCGCCGGTGTCACTGATGAGCGCGACCTTCACGAGGCCTGCGGCGGCCATCTTCTTGAGCACGAAGGGGATCACCACGCGGTTCGGCCACGGCGTCTGGAAGACCCACTTGGAGAGCTCGGCCGTGATGACCGACCCGCCCGCCATGGACACCTGCGGGATCTGCGCCCGCTCGATGTCGCTCCGCATCGCCATCGTCTGACCGGTACCGGACGCGCCGATGACCGCGAGAACATCTTCTTGCTCGATCAGCCGAACGGTCGCGGCTTGCGCCTTGGCCGCGTCCGTCGCGTCGTCCTCGAAGACGACCTCGAGCAGGTGCCCGTCGATACCGCCAGCCGCGTTGATCCTGTCCCGCTCGAGCTCGATCGCCTGCTTGGCCGGCGTGCCGAGACCCGCGTACGTCCCTGTGAGGGAGACGACCGCGCCGATCCGGTACGGTTCCGCTCCGGTCATTCCGCCGTCGTCGGACGTGCCACCGCATCCGGCGAGCAGCACCAGCGCAGCGCAGAGCAGAAGCGCCGTCGCGAATCGTGAGCGTTTCATCTCTGTCGTCTCCCCGTCACTCGATGAGCCTACTCGGCCAGCACCCATTTCCCGTCTTTGACTTCGTACATGACCAGATCGCCTTCAGAGAGACCGTTGTGGTCGGTCGGAGAGAAGGTGAACACGCCGCCGATGCCAACAAACCCATCGGTCGCCTCGATCTGGGCACGTAGGTCGTCGGGTGTGAAGCCCTCGTCCAGGCGGCCGAGCGCCTCGACGATCAGGTGGAGCGCGTCGTACGCGTGACCGGCGAACGTATCGGGACCCTTGGAGTAGCGCGCTGTGTAGCGGTCGATGAAGTCAGTTGCGACGGTGTAGCTCTCAGTCCCCTCGCCGTAGGTCGACGGGATGAGGATCTTGCCTGCCGCAAAGCGGAAGCCTTCCGCCGCCGATCCGGCCCCCTCGATGAACTCCGAGCGCGCGTTGCCGTGCCCGCCGTACAGCGGCAAGCCCATATTGAGCTGCTGCATGTTCTTGGCGACGATCGCGGCTTCCTTGCCGGCGTTCCACAGAACGACCGCCTGCGCGTCAGACGCCTTGACCTTGGTCAGCTGGCCGGTCATGTCGGTGTCGCCGGGGTTGAAGGTCTGCGATTCGACGATGGTGAGGCCGGCCTTGGGGGCCTCTTCCTGGAGCACCGCAAGTCCGTCAGCCCCGAAGCCTCCCGTGTCGGTGATGAGCGCGATCTTCGCGATGCCCTTACCCTTGAGGTACTTGAGGGTGAACGGCACCACGAGCGAGTTCGACCAGGGTGTCTGGAAGACCCACTCGCTGAAATCCTTCGTGATGACGGTCCCGCCGGCAATCGAGACTTGCGGGATACCCGCACGCACGACGTCGGCCCGCATGGCCATCGACTGACCGGTTCCGGTGGCGCCGATGATCGCGACGACGTCTTCCTGCTCGATCAGGCGCACCGCGGCCGCTTGCGCCTTCGCTGCGTCGGTTGCATCGTCTTCGTACGCGATCTCGATCAAGTGCCCGTCCACGCCGCCTGCGGCGTTGATGCGTTCGACCTCCATCTCGAGTGTGTTCTTCTCAGGCGCTCCAAGGCCCGCATAAGTGCCTGTCAGCGAGAGGATCGCCCCGATTCGGTAGGGCTCCTTCGGCTCGGTCCCGTCTGTCGTGTCTTCGCCCTCGCCCTTCGGCGCGCAACCGACAACCACCACGCCGATGAGCGCAAGGGCACAGACGAGCGCCATCAGTCTCCGCGTGTCCGTCCGCATCCCCTTCACGCTCCCCTCTCGCGCACCCGCCGGCAGCCGCATCGCGGCCACCCGGCGAGCAGCCTCAGTCCGTGCGGACCGAGGCGATCTCCTCCTGCCCGACCAGACGGACCGGCTTGTCGGCGAGCAGTCGCGCCGCCCGCTCCACGTCCGCCACGTTGATCACCACATACGTTGCAATGAGCGAGTAGACGTACTCGATGTTCACGCCCGCGGAGGCCACGATCTTCAGCACGCCGGCAAGCCCGCCCGGCACGTCGGGAAGGTCGATGCAGATGACCTCGTCCTCCCGAACCGTGAAACCCTCGGCCCTCAAAGCTGCAGTCGCGATGGAAGGCGCGTCGACGATGAGGCGCAGGATGCCGTAGTCCACGGTGTCCGACACCGAGAAGCCCCTGATGTTCACGCCCGCCTTCCCGAGCGTGTCCGTGACTTCGCTCACGCGACCGGACTTGTTCTCGATGAAGACCGAAAGCTGAGTCACGCTGGCGATGCTCATAGCGCACAGGCTCCTTCCGCGCAGGCTGAACGACCGAGGTCGAACGCGCGCAGGTTGCCCTCGACCGTCTTCGGGGGAACACGCGACGCGATGACCGACTTCCATGTCTCCACATCGAACGGCAGACCGTACGATGCCGCACCAAGCAGCACGATGTTTGCCGAGCGCGGACTACCCGCCTCGCACGCGAGCGCCTCGGCGTCGATGAAGACCGCATCCTCATACGCGAGCGCTGCCTCGATGCCGGTCGGCTGCGGAAGCGCGCCCGTGAGCACCGGCAACGGCAGGACAGTCCGGTTGTTCACGACCAGCGTGCCTCCGGGCTTCAAGAGCGGCAGCGTGCGCGCGGCCTCGATGAGCTCGAACGCGATGAGGTTGTCCGCGGCACCGGGAGCCGTCGTCGGCGCGTGCACGCGCTCGCCGAAACGCACGACCGTGTCTACCGATCCACCCCGCTGCGCCATGCCGTGGACCTCGGAGAGCTTGACATCGTGGCCCTCGGCAGCGGCGACCTTCGCCAGCACGTCGCCGGCGAGGATGGTGCCCTGGCCGCCCACCCCAGCGAGCACGACCGTCGTGACCTGCGCGCTCACAGCGCACCTCCGAAGTCGCACGCGGCGCCAGCGGACTGAATGGCATCGTAGCGACACACCTGCACGCACTGCGAGCAGCCCACGCAGAGCGAAACGTCGATGACCGCGCGCCCGTTGGGCGCCTTCATGATTGCCGGGCAGCCGAGGCGTATGCATGCTCCGCAGGCCGTGCAGCTCTCCTCATCGACAGCGAAGACCGCGTCGTGCTCCTTCACGAGCAGCGCGCACGGCGCCTTGGCGATCACGACGCTCAGCGCCTCTGCCGCGGTCGCCGCGGTCAGCGCCTGAAGTGTTGCAGGCAGGTCGTGCGGATTGACCGTCACGACCGACGGGACCCCGAGCGCAGTGACAAGCGCTTCCAAGTCGAGCGCCGGAGCGGGCTTCCCGTCGAGCGTCCAGCCCGAGACCGGGTTGCCCTGGTGCCCTGTCATGGCGGTGGTGCGGTTGTCGAGAATCACGATCGTGCCGGTCCCGCCGTTGTACACCATATTGAGTAGCCCGGTGATGCCCGAGTGCGCGAAGGTCGAGTCGCCGATCACAGCCACGACCGGCCGCTCGGCGGTCCTCGCCAGGGCGAGACCATGGGCCATGCTCACGCTCGCGCCCATGCACACGCAGCTGTCCATCGCAGCGAGCGGCGGAAGCGCTGCCAGGGTGTAGCAGCCGATGTCGCCCATGACGACCGCGCGCAGCTTCCCGAGTGCCCAGAAGACGCCCCTGTGCGGACAACCCGGACACAGAAGAGGCGGCCGCGGCGGGAGGTCCTTGAGCGGCTCGCGCGTCTGCCGTGCCGGTGCGCCGAAGGCAGCCGCAACGAGGTCCGCGGTGAGCTCCCCTGAGGTTGGCAGTCCGGTTTCCACGACCTCGATGCCGAGCGCGCGCACGGCGCGGGTAAGGTAGCGATCGATCTCTTCAACGACGGCGACGCGCGTGACTTTGGAGGCGAATTCCAGGATCAGGCTCTCCGGCACCGGGAACGTCATCCCGAGTTTGAGGATCGACGCGTCTGGCAGGGCCTCGGCCACATACTCGGCGACAACGCCCGACGTGATCACGCCGAGCGACGGGTCCTTGATGATCATCTCGTTGAACGCGCAGTCGCACGCCCGGCCGGCAAGCGCGGCGATTCGGTCGTCCATGAGGGCCCGGCGAGCCCGGGCGTTGCCGGGCATCATGACCCACTTGGCCGCGTTGCGGGAGTACGGCTTCGGCTCGGCGAGCGTCGCACGCTCCCCCACCTCGACAAGGCCCTTCGAGTGAGCCACCCGCGTTGTCGAGCGCACGATTACCGGCGTGTCGAACTCCTCGGAGAGGGCGAACGCCGCGCGGGTGAAGTCGA
Source organism: uncultured Actinomycetes bacterium (assembly GCA_963817405.1). GTDB lineage: Bacteria > Actinomycetota > Coriobacteriia > Anaerosomatales > Anaerosomataceae > CAWFNW01. The sequence continues at coordinate 134,405 of CAWFNW010000001.1, read as the reverse complement.
GCGCTTCCTGGCTGTTCGACGGCTCGAGCAGCGGCACCCTCGCGAACGCGGCGTAGTTGCGCGTGTCCTGCTCGTTCTGAGAGGAGTGCATGCCGGGGTCGTCGGCGACGAAGAAGACGAGGCCGCCGCCAACACCGGTGTACGCGAGCGTGAAGAGCGGGTCGGCCGCGACGTTGAGCCCCACGTGCTTCATCGTGACGATCGCACGGCGGCCGCCGGCGCTCACGCCTGCAGCGACCTCGGCCGCGACCTTCTCGTTAGGTGCCCACTCGCAGCGAACGTCCTCGTGGTGAACGAGATTCTCGAGGACCTCCGTCGACGGCGTGCCGGGGTAGCCGACACCGACAGCGACGCCGGCCTCCCACGCGCCCCGCGCGACCGCCTCGTTTCCCGACATCAACGCCCGAGTCAAGCGGTCACCTCCGAGTGACGGATAGACCCACACAGGCGTGCGGGATTTCGTGAATGATAGCACAGGGACCATGCACAGAAGTGCGGTCGGAAGAGCCTCAGAAGCGCGACGCCCCGACGTAGTCCCCGCGGCTGATGATCCGGTCCGTGAGGGACGAGATCTTCACGACATCGTTCTGTTGCGGCGCGTGTACGTACTCGCCGTTCCCGACGTAGATGCCGACGTGATGCACCTGGTTGGGGTCCCCACCCGTCCCGAAGAATACGAGATCGCCCGCTCGCAGGAGATCCAGACGGTCCGGCGCGATATGACTGCCCACCCGATACTGGTCGCGGCTTGTGCGCGGGAGGTCGATGCCGATCTGGCGGTAGACGTAGGAGCACAGGCCCGAACAGTCGAAGCCGCTCGGCGAGGAGCCTCCCCACATGTAGGGCACGCCCAAGAACCCGAGCGCGATCTGGACGACTTCGGGGTGCCCACCGGTGAGCGAATCGGTGGGCGTCGCGATGCGCCCACCCGACACCGCGCGAGCCGCAGCTTGGCGTGCGCGTTCCGCGGCCTGCCGTGCGCGCTCCTCGGCGAGCTTGCGCTGCCGCTCCTGCTCCTCGGCGATGAGCTGCTTGATCTCGCCTTCGAGCGACGCGAGGTAGCCCTCCTGCCGACGGATCTCCGCCTCGATGGCCTCGCCGCGCGTCTCCGTCTCGCGCTTGAGGGCGACCTGCTCGGCCTCGCGCGTCGTCAACGTGCGTTCGGTGGCCTCGACGGCCGTCTTCGCGTCCTTCACCTCGGCGACCATCCGTGCATCGGCCCGGTTGATGCGCATGAGCAGGTCGAGGCGTGTGACGAAGTCGTCGAACGACGTCGTACCGAGCAAGACCCCGATCATGCCGTTCGGCCCCTGCTTGTAGATGTTGGTCGCCCGTTCGGCGAGCTTCGTCTGAGCATCAGAGAGTTCACTCTCGGCAAGCCGCAGGTCGGCACGGGTGACGCGGATCTGCTCGCGCGTGGCATCGAGCGACTCCGCGACGCGGTTATACTCCTCGATCTGGACCTCAAGCGCGTCGGACATGCGATCGAGCTCTAGCTGCGCGGCGGCGGCCTCGGAGCGCTTCTTCTCGATTGCCGGCGTGGTCGGCTCGGCGGCGGCGACAAGCGGGGACGCCACAAGCATCGCTACGGTGAGGAGGATGACGGGGCGCGCCCATCGCGAAGTCGAAAGCGATCGCACGGAGCACCTCCTGCTACGTCACTGCTGCATCGAGAGGCGTTCATTGGACGCCGAATCCGTCGTCCGAATTCTACCACACGCGCGAGACGCAACGTAGGGCTTGCCAGACGGCACGCAACTTCACTAGAGTGGAACCTCCCGGCCCAAACCGGTCACCTGGGGAGCGTGATCGTTGGAGGCCTCAACCATGCGTGTTTGGCGAGTCTGCGCCACCCTTGTCGTCGCTACTGCCGCCCTCTCGGGTATGCTCGCGATGGCCCACGCCGAGTCGCCGACAATGCCCGCCCGGGACATCCCGTTCGCCACGGACGCTGCCGAGTATCTGCGCATCAACGCGGAACTCGACGCCGCGACCGTCCGCGCGATCGATCTCGACCGCAAGGCTGCCGACGCAAAGGCCGAGCTGGCTGCGCTTGACGCCCGGCTGCAGGTCACCGAGGAGCGCATCCGCGCCCAGCGGGTCGCCCTCGCCTCCGCAGAGGCCGAGCTTGAAGTTGCCCAGGCGCGGTACGACGAACGGATGGTCGTCGTCTACAAGCGTGGGTCGGTCGAGGCGCTCTCGATCCTCCTCACCTCCGAGTCGCTGAGTGACCTGGTGAGCCGTGCATCAGTCCTCGCTCGTCTGGCGGCGGACGACGCCGAGGTCGTCGCCGACCTGAACGTCGCTGCATCCGAGGCGCGGTACCAAGCATCCGCGCTCGAGGACCTGCGAGCGCAAGACACCGCGCTCAAGTCCTCGCAGTCGGCCCGCCTCACAACGCTGCGAGACGCGATCGAGGAGCAGGAGCGGGCGATCGCCCACCTCGGCGTGGAGGCGCGCGAGGCGCTCAGGACGGTGCGCAGGTTGGATGCCAATACCCGGCAGCGCTGGCGCGAGAGCTCGTTGCCGCTCGGTGTGGCAATCCCTCGCGCCGAAGCAACGGTCTTTCCCGACACGGAACATGTCTTCCTGGTCTCCGCCTACATGCCGCTCGCTTATCGGAGCACGGACGAGGCGTTCGGCGCGGTCTGTTCGTGGTACGGCAACGAGTTCCACGGCCGTGGAAGCGCATCCGGGCAGATCTTCAACGAAGACGACTTCACGTGCGCGTCGAAGACACTCCCCTTCGGGACGGTTCTCGCGCTGACAAACGGTGAGCGCCGCATCATCGTCTACGTGAACGACCGCGGACCGTTCATCGCGGGGCGTGACCTCGATCTCTCCAAGGCAGCCGCCCAAGCGCTCGGCATCGGCGGCGTCGGGCGTGTCGAGGCCCAGATCGTCGTGCCGTACGACGGGATCGAGTAGCCGGCGTCGCTAGTCGACGTGGATGAGAGAGACGATCTTCGGCGCAGAGAGTCTCTCCCTGCCGTGAAGAAAGTCGAGCTCGATCAGGAACGCGTACCCCGCGACGATCGCGCCCATCCCTTCGACGAGTGCGGCCTTCGCCGCCGCAGTCCCGCCGGTTGCCAGGACGTCGTCGACGATCAGCACCACATCTCCCGGCCCGAATGCGTCCGTATGGACTTCGAGCGAATCGGTCCCGTACTCGAGGTCATAGGTGTGGCGATTGGTCTTCCACGGAAGCTTGCCCGGCTTGCGCGCGGGCACGAACCCGGCACCAAGGCGATACGCGAGCGCACCTCCGAAGATGAAGCCGCGCGCCTCGGCGCCGAGCACCTTCGTGACACCGGTGTCGGCGTACTCGACCGCGAGCGTATCGATCGCCTGTCGGAAGCCCTCGGGGCTTGCCAGGAGTGGTGTGATGTCCTTGAAGACGACGCCTTCCTTGGGGAAGTCGTGGATGTCGCGGATGTACGATTCCAGGTTCACGAGGGTCTCCTCAACGATCGGTTCAAGACAACCCACATAGCGTAGCGGTTCGATCGCCCGCCTGCCAGCACTACACGAGCGCTTCGAGCGCGCTGCAGTGTTCCTGCGTGCCGAGTACGACGAGCTCATCCCCCGCCAGAAGCACGTCGTTGGCCGTCGGACCCGTCTTGATCGGCTCCCCGGCTCTTCTGATCGCGAGCACGAAGACCCCCGTGCGGTCGTAGAGGTGCGAGTCTCGAATCGAGCGACCGGCGAGCTCGGAGCGCTCCCCCACAGTGACCGCGTCGATTCGAAACTCGATGCCTTCGGACTGCGTCACCACGTCGAGATAGTCGGCAACGGCAGGCTTCAGGAGCATGGCCGCCATCCGCTGGCCGCCGATCACGTTCGGCGTGATCACACGGTCCGCGCCGGAGCGTAGGATCTTGTTCTCAGACGCGAGCGAACTGGACCGGGCGACGATCCGCACCGCGGGGTTCAGCGTGCGAGCCGAGAGCGATACGAACAGGTTGTCGGCGTCGGTATCGAGCGCCGCCACCAGACCGCGAGCCCGCTCGATGCCGGCGTCGAGGAGCACGCGCTCGTCGGTCGCATCGCCGCGCACGAGCAGCCACCCGGCCTCCTCGGCGGTCTCCGCGCAGGTCTCGCACGAGTCGATCACTACGAACGGCACTCCAGCGTCGGCAAGCTCTTTCGCAACGACCGATCCTACTCGGCCCATGCCGGCGACCACGTAGTGGTCCGTGAGTTGGCTGATGCTCTTCTGCATGCGGCGACCCTCCAGGATTGCCCTCATCTGTCCTTCTACCATGAAGTCCACAATGATGCCGAAGGAGTAGCCGATGCCGACGACTCCGGCGAACACGAGAAGGATGGTGAACACGGTCGTGTCCGGGTTGACCGGCGTGACCTCGCGGAAGCCCACGGTCGTGATGGTGATGACCGTCATGTAGAGCGCATCGAGAACGGACGCCGGTCCGAGGACCGCGTACCCGATGGTGCCGATGACCACAACCGCCAGGAGTGCGCCCGCCGCAATGAAGACGCGCTTCGGCACTAGCCCATTACCTCGTCGTGCAGCGTGGCGATACACGCGAGGTTTCGGTACCGACCCCCGATATCGAGGCCATAGCCAACCACGAAACGGTCGGGGATGCGCATGCCTCGAAACGCGATGGGCAGCTCCGTGAGGCGGCGCGCGTCTTTGTCCAGCAGCGTGCACACCGCGACGCTCGCCGGGGCTCTCCCCCTGAGGACACTCAATATGTAGTTCAGCGTGAGACCGGTGTCGATGATGTCCTCGACAACGAGAACGTGTCTGCCCTCAATGGGGTCATCGAGGTCCTTTGTGATGCGGACCGCCCCACCGGGAGCGCCGTACGACGAGACCGCCATGAAGTCGAGGGTCACGGGCAACTCGACGTGGCGACACAGGTCCGCAAGGAAGACGAGACCGCCACGAAGGATGGTCACGAGCGCGACATCCTTGCCTTCGTACTCGGCGGTGATCTCAGCACCGATGCGCTCGACTGCCCCGGCGATCTCCTCCTCGGAGAAGAGCACCCGATCGATGACGGGATCGTGCAGCGCCTGGTAACCGCTCACCGCTCGCTCCGGGGCTCGTGCTCGCCCGGGGCCGCGGTGAGTCCCCCACCCTCGCGGTGGGCGCGCTCTTCGACGGGAATCCCGAAGCGGAACAAGAGCCTGCGGAAGTCCTTTTGATAGAGGATCTTGATGCTCACGTCGGGATAGAGCTCCTTGAGGCGCCGTACCTTGCGGTTCTTCTTGGTCACGAGCTTCTGGTTCATCGTGGTGAGCTCGATGTACAGGTCGAAGTCTGGCAGGTAGAAGTCAGGCGCGAAGGCCGCGATGACGTTGCCGTCACCGTCCCACTCGATCGGAAACGAGGTCGGTTCGTAGAACCAACGGATGCGGTAGAAGTCGAGAATCTGCGCGGCGACGCGTTCGCTCGGGTGCACGAAGGTGGTTTCAGCGACCCGTGCGGACACGGGCAGATCCTCGACCGTCTGCTCCGGGCGCTCCGTCATCGGCCTTAGACGACGTCCTCGAACACGCGCCCCAACGCCCGCTGCAGCATGGCCCGTTTGAGCGAGCCGGTGAGCTCGGTCAGCTCATTGAGTGTGTCGACGAGACGCTGGCGACTCTCAGGCGTGCGGTGGCGGAGCGCCGGCATCAGCGCCTGGGAGAGAAAGGTCGCCTCCCGATCCGCAAACGACTCATACATGCGCAGGTGCCGCGGCTCGATCCCGAAGCGCCTCAGGTCCCAGCACGCGTGCGCGATCGCGACGTCCATGCCGGCGATCTCCTCGCCGTGCTCGCCCGGAACGAGTGCGATGAGCCCGAACTCGGCAAGTTCACGCACGAAGACGATCGGCAGGCCGAGTGCGTCCGGCGCTTGAGCGACCGGGACGCTCTCCGCCATCTCCATCGGCAGCTGTACCGCCTCGGCCCGCGCGACCGGCGGCTCGAGTTCGCTCGGCGTCCGGCCGTGATCGATGTCCTTCAGCTTCTCGCGAATCACGGCGAGCGGCATGAAGTGCTCCTTCTGGAGCCTGAGAACGAGTTCGATCCGGCTGACGTCGGCTTCGCGGAACTTCCGGTAGCCGCCCGCCGTACGCTCCGGCGAGACGAGACCCTCGTCTTCGAGGAACCGTATCTTGGATATCGTCAGATCCGGATTGTCCGCGGCGAGCTTCTCGACCACCTCGCCGATCGTCATGTAGTCGCGGGCTGGCATCAGATGCCCCCTCCTTGAAGGAAGACCATGCGGAAGCGACCAACTTGGAGCGCGTCTCCGGAGCGCAAATTCGCCTTGTCGACCAGCACGCCATTGACGTAGGTGCCGTTGAGCGAACCCGCGTCGGTCACGGTGACCCCGTCGGGGCTTCTGTTGATGGTCGCGTGGCGTCGGGACACGGTGACGTCGTTCAGGAAGATGTCTGACTTCGGGTCGCGCCCCACCGAAAGCGTGTCGCCCTCGAGGTAGAATCGCTCGCCCGTCGCCGTGCCTTTCTGCACGACCAAGACGGGCACGTCAGACACCTCGAAGTCATGGGCAGCGTCCTGTCGCTCGGCAGCAACCGGCTCGAACGAGGCCGTCGTGTCGTGCACCGGCGCGCCGCACTGTGGACACTCGCGATCGTGGGTGCCGAGCACGCCACCGCACGCAGGACAGGTATCCATGCCGTACAACCTCCTCGACCGCGGAGTCGTTAGGAGAGCAGCCCGAAGTCCTTCGATTTGAACGACTGCGTGATCTGCGCCTCGAGCGCCTCCATGACTTCGGGCGTCTCGAGCACGTGCGCCAGGCGTTCCTCGCTGAGCCGGTTCCGCACGTACGGGTCCTTGAGCGCGTCCGTGAGCTTTCGCCCGGTGCGGACCTCACGTATCACGTACTCCACGATGCGCTCCTCGACCGCCTCAGTGGCGACCTCGTCGAGAAACGCCTTGATCTTCTCTGCAACCGTGCTCACGATACCTCCCGGCTACGACACTCCGGACGAGTGTGCTCTCAGTCTTCCATGTCCTCGTCGTCGGCAGTGACGTCGAAGCGTGACACGCCGCGCAGGTCACTCGCCAGGATGTCGATCAGCCGCTCGATGTCGTGACCTGATACCACGTCGCCGCCGCCATCGCGCTCGCCCTTGAGGCGACGCACCAGCTCGGCCCGCAGGATGTCGATTCGACCGTGCAGGACGCGGCGGCGGTAGCTGACCTTCTGTTCCTCTTCATAGAGCTCGTCAAGCAGAGCGCGCAGATCCTCAAGCGACTTGCTCTCCAGGTTCAGCAGCGCCTCGTCGCCAGGGCTTTCCCGATGGGCGTCCATGTCCCCTCCCCGCGTGTCGCGCGACGGTCCGTTCACGTGCCGATTGTAGCAGAGCGAGGCACCCCAGTGCCTCCACTTCCGGCTCATGTTGACGTTGAGGTGTGGCTCTCGTCCGTGGATACCCGGAAGCTCGCGACGAGGCGTTCGGCGTGCACGCGCTCGGGCCCGCTGAGCGCACCCCGCTCGATCGTCACACCGAATTCACGGCCAAGGGCGTGCACGACCGCATCGGCGATCTCATCGCGCCCGGGCGGGCGTCCGAGCGCGTGCGTGAGCGTCGCCGTCTTCTCGAGGAGAGCCTGCCGCGCTCGGCCCTCTAGCCGGAACAGGCGTGCCTCGGCCGCCGCATCCCGATTGATGACGAACGAGCCGTGTTGGAGGACCGCCGGGCCGTCCCACACCTGTGCGCTGCCCGAGAGTTTCGCCGCCCCGAGCGAGAGGTCCGCATGTGTCGCGTGAAGGTAGCATGCAGCCGAGCGCTCGCCGCGTGAGCGTGTCGTGAGGGCCGCGTCGACACCGAGTGCTTGGTACGCGCCCAGGAGCGGGCGCGAGAGCCACCGGTAGCTTGCCGCCACCCCCCGTGGGACGCGGTCGTCGAGCGACGCCACCATCGAGTAGGTGAGCTCGTTGTCGTGCAGTACCCCACGCCCACCGGTCGGCCGGCGCACCACCTCGACGCCGAGTTCGCGGCATGCTCCGAGGTCGACGTCGCCTGCGCTCTGAAAGTGCCCGAGCGATACCGTCGGCACCCGCCACCAGTAGAGTCGCAGCGTGGGCGGCGCCGTGCCTGCTGCGCGCGCAGCGAGCACGGCCCGGTCGACCGCCATATTCCAGGCGCCGTCGGCCGGGCCGTCCATCATCAGACGCCATACCGGCACGCGGCCCTACGCCTCCCCTTACGCCCGCGCGGACGGGCGATAGGCGAGGTCGGGCTGCTTGACCGCTCGGGCCTCATCGAGCCGGCGCACCGGCGTCGAGTACGGCGCGCCGTGCAGCAGCTCTGGATCGCGCTCGGCCTCCTCGGCGATCGCCAACATGGCGTCCACGAAGCGGTCAAGCACCTCCAGGCTCTCGGTCTCGGTGGGTTCGATCATGATCGCTTCGTGCACGATGAGCGGAAAGTACACGGTCGGCGGGTGTACGCCGTAGTCGAGAAGCCGTTTGGCGATATCGAGCGTGCGCACCCCGCTCGCCTTGCGCTGCCGCTCGCCCGAGAGCACGAACTCATGCATGCAGGTACGGTCGTAGGGCAGGTCGAACGCGCCTCTGAGACGCTCCTTTAGGTAGTTAGCCGAGAGTACCGCCTGCTCGGAGGCCTCGGTCAGTCCTTGGCCCCCTAGTGCGCGTACGTACGTGTAGGCGCGTACGAGCACGCCCACATTGCCGAGGAAGGAGCGCACGCGGCCAATCGATCGTGCCGGCGTGGCGAGCCCGAACGACCCGTCGCTGCGGCGTACGACAACCGGACCCGGCAGGTACGGCGCAAGTTCCTCCGTCACGCACACCGGGCCGGCTCCCGGGCCTCCCCCGCCGTGCGGCGTACTGAACGTCTTGTGAAGGTTGATGTGCATAGCATCGAAACCCATGTCGCCGGGGCGAGCCTTGCCCATGACGGCGTTCATATTGGCGCCGTCGCAGTACGCGAGAGCTCCGACCTCGTGCACGAGCCGCGTGATCTCGCGAATGTTCTCGTCGAAGAGGCCGAGCGTGTTCGGGTTCGTGAGCATGATAGCTGCCACGTCGGGCCCGAGCGCCGCCTTCAGCGCATCGAGGTCGACACCACCCCGTTCGTTGCTGGGAATCTGCGTCACCGAGTAGCCGCACATGTGGACCGTGGCCGGGTTCGTGCCGTGAGCAGCGTCCGGGATGAGGACGCGCTCGCGTACGTCGCCCCTGTCCGAATGATAGGCGCGGATCATCATGAGAGCGGTGAATTCGCCGTGCGCTCCCGCCGCCGGTTGCAGCGTCACTGCCGGCAGGCCCGCGACCTCGCCGAGCTCATCGCTCAAGTTCCACATGAGGTTGAGGACACCCTGCGCGGTCTCCTCAGGCTGGTATGGGTGCAGTCCGGCGAATCCGGGAAGCCGGCACGCCCACTCATTGATCCGCGGGTTGTACTTCATAGTGCACGAGCCGAGCGGGTAGAACCCGGTGTCGACGCCGAAGTTGGCCGAGGCCAGACGCTCGTAGTGACGCGCGATCTCGACTTCCGTGACGTGCGGAAGGGCGGGAAGCTCGCGGCGCTCTCGACCGCCAAGCGCGGCGCCAAGATCGATCGCCGGAACGTCGAGGGCCGGCGGAAGGATGCAGCGGGACTCGGGTGCGCCTGTCTCGAAGATGAGGTGACCGGTGACGTTCTCGCGAAGAGGCGTGGAGTCGCTCACAGTGCCGCCACCTCCTCCACGAACCTATCGAGCTGTGCCCGCGTGCGCTTCTCAGTCACCGCAAACAGGACGACCCCTGCGTACGCGTCCCCGAAACGCCCCAGGTCGAGACCGGCCAGGAAGCCGCGCGCAAGGAGCGCCGACTGCATCGCCGCGACGTCGCCTGCGTAGCGCAGCGCGAACTCGTTGCCGAACGGCGCGTCGTCCAGACTTTCGAACCGTCCGGTCGCAACGAGGGCGTCGCGCAGGTAGTGCGCCTTCGTGATGCACGCCCGGGCAATCTCGTTCAGGCCCTGCTGCCCGACTGCGGAGAGGTATACAGCCGCGGCGAGCGCGTTGAGCGAGTGGTTCGAGCAGATGTTGGATGTCGCCTTCTCGCGCCGGATGTGCTGCTCGCGCGTCTGCATCGTCAGCACGAATCCCGGGCGCCCGTCCACGTCGACGGTTCGCCCGATGACCCGGCCCGGCATCTGGCGGATGAACTCGGTCTTGCACGCGAGAAGTCCGAAGCCGGGGCCACCGAACGACTGCGCGTTGCCGAGCGGCTGTCCCTCGCCCACCACGATGTCAGCACCGTAAGACGCCGGCGGCTCGAGCGCGCCGAGCAGGAGCGGGTTGACCGCCACCACCAACAGCGCACCCGCGGCGTGCGTGACCTCGGAGATCGCCTGCAGGTCCTCAAGTGTCCCGAAGAATGACGGCGATGCTATGAGCACCGCAGCCGCCCCGTCTGCGAGCTCGGCGAGGCTCTGAAGGTCGGTCGTCCCCACCTTGGCGGGACACTCGACGATCTCGATCGTGTCGGCAAGCGAGTAGGTGCGCAGCACCTGGATCCACTCGGGGTGGACCGCCGAGCTCACGACAACGCGGCCGCGCTTGGTGAGCCGAGCGGCCATGAGCGCGGCCTCGACGAAGGCTGTCGCACCGTCGTACATGGAGGCGTTCGACACGTCCATGCCGGTCAGCGAGCAGATCATCGACTGGTACTCGTAGACCGCCTGGAGCGTGCCCTGACTCACCTCGGGCTGGTAGGGCGTGTACGCGGTGAAGAAGGCGGGCTTGCTGACGACCGCCTCGACGATGGCGGGCACGTAGTGGTCGTAGCACCCGGCGCCGAGGAACGACACCAACCCGGCATCGTTCGCTGCCGCGAGTTCCTCGATATGCGCCGCAAGCTCGATCTCGCCCATGCCCTCGGGCATGCGGAGTGGTTTCGATAGCCGGACCTCGTCCGGTATGACGTCGAATAGTTCGTCAGCGGTGTCGACACCCACCACGCGAAGCATCGCCTCGCGATCTTCGCAGGAGAGGGGGATGAAACGCATCCGCTCAGTCTCCCTCGGCGATGAATGTCTCATACTCTTCGGCCGACATGAGGCCGTCGATCTCGCTCGGGTCGTCCAGCCGGACCTTGAGCATCCAGCCCGCGCCATACGGGTCTTCGTTCACGATCTCCGGCGTGTCACCGAGCGCCGCATTCACGTCAACGACCTCGCCGGACACGGGTGAGAAGAGCTCCGAGACCGACTTGACTGACTCGATCTCGCCGAAGCTCTCTCCGGCCAGGAGCATGTCACCGGTCGACGGCAGGTCCACGTACACGACCTCGCCGAGCTGGTCCTGCGCGAAGGCGCTGATGCCGATCGTCGCGACGTCACCCTCGAGATTCACCCACTCGTGTTCTTTGTCGTACCTGAGGTCTGCGGGATGCATGGCTGCCGTGCTCCTTCCAATCGGGGGTTCTGACGCGTCTCTAGCTGGATAGCGACGTGCGCTTGACGAACGGCGGACGGACGACGGTCGCCGCCACGTCCTTGCGCCTCACAGAGACGGCGAGCGACGTTCCCACGGCGGCGAACTCAACAGGCACGTACGCGGTCGCGATGCCGTGCCTGAGCGTCGGCGAGAACGTGCCGCTTGCCACAGTACCGACCTCGATACCCTCGTGCAACACGGAGTAGCCGTGCCGCGGCACGCCCTCATCGACGGTGAGCCCGACGAGCTTGCGGGCGGGACCCCGCTCCTTGATCGCCGCGAGTGCGTCGCGGCCGATAAAGTCGCCCTTGCCGAGCGCGACCGTCCACCCGAGACTCGCGCTGATGGGGTCGACCGTGCGGTCCATGTCCAGGCCGTAGAGGGCGTAGCCCATCTCGAGCCGTAACGTGTCCCGCGCACCGAGCCCGCAGGGCGCGACTCCGGGGAACGAGAGCAGCGCGCGCCAGATGCCGACCGCGTGGGACGCATGGCAAACGATCTCGACGCCGTCTTCGCCGGTGTACCCGGTGCGTGCGATCAGCACCGGCGTGCCGTCCAGCACCGCCTCGGCGATGTGGAAGCGTTCGGGGATGACGAACTCAGGGCCGGCGAGCTCACCGACGATACGCAGCGCGTCCGGGCCCTGCACGGCGATGAGGCCGGTCCGGTCCGACTCGTCGACAGCCTCAACGCCCGCCGGCAGGTGCGCGGTGATCCACTCCCAGTCCGTAACGCGGTTCGCCGCGTTCGCGATGATCAGATACTCGACCTCGCCGGTGTGGTAGACGATGAGGTCGTCGATGATGCCGCCGCTTTCGTCGCACATGACCGAGTAGACCGCCGAGCCGAGTTCGTCGATCTTCGAGAGGTCGTTCGTGACGATTCGCTGGAGGGCGTCTTTGGCCTCCGCACCAAAGAAACGGAACTCGGCCATGTGACAGACGTCGAAGATCCCGGCGCGCGAGCGCACGGCTTCGTGCTCCTCGATGATGCCGGCATACTGCACCGGCATCTCCCATCCCGCGAACGGCACCATACGGCCGCCGAGCGAGAGGTGTTCTTCATACAGCGGCGTTCGCTGAAGCGCCTCAACCATCGCCACGTCTCCCTTTCTCTCTTCCGACGCCACACTGCCCCGCGCCAGAGTGCGCTCGGGAACCGGTCAGCCTGACGATACTACAGTAGGGTCACCGGCTGCGCCTGGAGGCTGCCGCCGAACAGGCGCCGCCAGAGCCGCGTCACGGCGACTTGCACACGCTCGACGAGCGTAGGCGCGGCCACGTCTCGAGCGGCGACAACGGGAACCTGCGCAAGCAGGCGATCACCCTGTGTCACGCTGAGCGTCCCGACGCGTTGGCCCTTCTCAACCGGGGCCGCAAGCTCGTCCGGGACATCGAGCACATAGCCCACGTCTCCCCAGACGTCGAATACCGGTGTGGCCGTGGTCTCTCCCACCACGACCGGCACGGTCATGTCCAGGTAGTCGCTAACCGCCACATGCGCGGCCGTGGTGTCGACGGAGGTGAGCGTCCGCGTCGCGTAGTGTTCGAAGCCCCAACTCAGCAGATGCTCGGCCTCGGTGAAGCGCCCCTTCTCCGTGCGGGCCCCCAGAATCACCGCCACGAGCTCGATGCCGCCGCGCTCGGCGGAGCCGACCAGGCAGTAGCCGGCGTCGTTGGTCCAGCCGGTCTTGATGCCGTTCGCACCCTTGAAGGTCGTGAGCAGCCTGTTCGAGGACTTGAACACCTCCTCGCCGGAACCGTCCGCCTTCGGCAGCAATACCGTCTTCGATGCGACGGCCGCCCGGAAGACCTCGTTGCCCATCGCAACCCGGGCGAGCGTGACGAGGTCGGCTGCGGAGGTGTGGTGACCCTCCTCGTCGAGGCCGTGCACGTTGCTGAAGTGGGTGCGCGTCAGCCCAAGCTCGACCGCCTTGTCGTTCATGAGCGCCACGAACGCGTCCTCGGAGCCGGCGATGTGGATGGCGAGCGCGAGCGCGGCGTCGTTGCCCGAGTGTACGAGCATCGCCTCGACCAGCCGCTGGAACGGAAGTTCCTGGCCCGAGCGCAGCCCGACGTCGGCCTCGCCGACGCTCACCGCTTCGGGAGCAACTGTCACCCGCTCGGAGAGGTCCTGCACCTGCTCGAGCGCCACGAGCGCCGTCATGATCTTCGTGGTGCTCGCCATGGCGCGCTCGGCGTCCGCATCGCGAGCCCACAGCACCTGCCCGTCACCGGTGACGAGGATCGCCGAGGGCACTGCCATGTCGGGAGCGGCTGAGCGGAGTGCGGGAGCTGACGCGACGCTCGTGCCGCCGAGGACGTCGGCGTCGCGCACGTCGGCAGCAGCGGGCGACGCAAGCGCAAGCGAGAGGGCCACGACGAGAAGGCAGTACGCGACACGCCGGATCTGTGTGCGGGTGGAGCGGGACATCTCGCGGCATCGACTCCCGTGAGCGTACATTGGCTGGTGCCATTCTAGTGGTTCGGCCGCCGCGGCGCGCGCGGGGCGTCAACTCGGTCCGGATTCGTCACCTGCTCGATGCGGTACACTGCTGTGCGTGTCTGACCGAGGGAGACCTGACGTGGACTACCGGCGCCTCGAGACGCTTGTGATACTGACCGGAGCGGTCTTGGTGATCGCTGGCCTCATGCTCGCTCCCGCCGCGCAGCCGTACCTATGGCAAGAGATCACGGCGCGGGCCATCAGCCTGGTCGTTCTGGCCGCGGCAGCGCACTGGGGACGTGACGGCGGCGCGATCGCCGCCGCGCTCGCCATCGTGGCATACGTCGCCATCCAGATACCCGAGCTCACCGTCCGCGGCATCACTCCTGAAATGACGCGTGGGCTCGTGGCGTTCGGAGTCACCTACGGGGCCCTCGGCATCATCGGCGGAGAGGTGTTCGGCAGGCTCCGCTACCTCGTGCGCCGGCTGGGCGAGTCCGTGCTCTTGGACGATGACACCGGTGTGTTCAACAAGGCCTACTGCGCGCAATCGCTCACAAACGCGCTCACCGCGCACCAGCGGTACGAACGCCCGCTCTCGGTGGTCGTGGTGTCGCTCTCGCCCGGACTGCTCACCGAGCTCAGACCGACGGCGCAGCGAAGGATCCTCCGGAACGCCGCCTCGTCGCTCAGGCACGACATGCGCGTCGCCGATGATGTCGGTCATCTCGGCCAGGGACGCTTTCTACTGATTCTGCGTGAGACGCCGCGTACGGGCGCCGAGGTCATCGCCGACCGTATTCACAGCCACGTCCGCGACCTGCTGGGCGCGAAGGACACCGCCGTCACGGCGACCGTGCTCGCCGCCCCCGCTGATCTCGATGCGATGACGTCGCTCGCGCGGTCGCTCGAGCCTGCTGCAGTGGCGCCTCAGCCGAGAGAGTAGAGCGTATCCGGCTCGCGAACGACGATGCCGGCCGCTCTCAGCGCTGCCGCCGCCCGAGCCGAGTGATCGACGCGCACGATGTCGACTGCCGCGGAGCCCCTCGGATCGATGAAGCAGTACGCATACTCCACGTTGAGGCCCTCTGCCCCGAGGACGTCCAGGACGTCGGCGAGCCCACCCGGACGGTCCGGCACCTCGATGGCAACGACGTCGGTGAGCGACGCGCCGAATCCGGCATCTTCCAGCACCGAGACGGCCTCATGTGGCCGGTCGCAGACGATTCTGACGACGCCGAACTCGCTCGTGTCCGCGACCATGAGCGCCCGCATGTTGATGCCTGCGTTCCCGAGCACCCGCGTGAGCTCGGCGAGGCGGCCCGACTTGTTCTCGAGGAACACCGATACCTGCGCGATCATGGCTATTCGCTCCCCTCGGCACGGCGATCGACCACACGCTTGGCCTTACCCTCGCTCCGCTGGATGGACCTAGGCTCCACCAGCCTGACGTCGATCGAGACGGCAAGCGCGGAGGCTATCTCGGCCGCCACGCGGCGGCGAAGTGATTCCAGCGCTCGGATCTCGTCGAACGCGAACTCGGGCACCACCTCGACCTGGACCTCGACGCGGTCCATCGAACCGCGCTTCGTCAGCACGACCTGGTAGTGCGGCGCCACACCGGGAATGCCGGTGAGAACCTGCTCGATCTGGTTCGGGAAGACGTTGACACCCCGAATAATCAGCATGTCGTCGGTCCGCCCCGTGATCCGTTCCATGCGGCGGAAGGTGCGACCGCACGCGCAGGTGCCCGGGATGATGCGGGAGATGTCGCGCGTCCGGTAGCGGATGACGGGGATGCCTTCCTTGGTGAGCGTCGTGAACACCACCTCACCCGTCTCCCCTTCCGGCAGCGGCTCAAGCGTAACCGGATCCACGATTTCGATGATGAAGTGGTCCTCGTTCACGTGGAGCCCGTTCTGATGAACGCACTCGGTGGCAACGCCTGGGCCGAGTACCTCGGAGAGGCCGTAGATGTCGATCGCCTTCGCCCCGAGCGCTCGTTCCAGCTCGACGCGCATGTTCTCGCTCCACGGCTCGGCACCAAAGAAGCCGACGCGGAGCGGCAGATCGCGCACGTCGATGCCCATATCGAGCGCCGTCTCCGCAATGAGGAGCGCGTACGAGGGCGTGGACGCCAATACCGTCGTGCCGAAGTCCTTCATCACTTGTACCTGGCGCTTGGTGTTGCCGCCCGAGATAGGAATCGTCGTGGCGCCAAGCCGCTCCGCGCCGTAGTGAGCACCTAGGCCGCCGGTGAACAGCCCGTAGCCATAGCAGACCTGGATGATGTCATCCGGCGTTGCCCCCCCGGCCGCGAACGTGCGCGCCATCAGATCGCTCCAGCGGTCGATGTCGCCTTTCGTGTAGCCGACGACCGTAATCTGCCCGGTCGTCCCCGAGGACGCGTGCACGCGCACGATATCGCGCATCGGCACTGCGAACATCCCGTACGGGTACGCCGAGCGCAGGTCGTCCTTCACCGTGAACGGGACGCCCGCAAGGTCCCCGAGCGACGTCACCGAGTCAGGTCTGAAGCCCGCCGTATCGAACGTCTCGCGGTAGAGCGGGACGGCGTCGTACACGCGCTCCAGCACGCTTTGCAGGCGCTCGAGTTGCAGCGCCTCGAGCTCGGCACGCTCCATGGACTCGAACTCAGGCTGGAACATGCGCGCCCCCTTCACACGGCCCGCATCGGCGGGCGAACGCTACGGCGTCGTGGTCGTGGGTGTCGACGGCGCTACCACCTTCGTACCCACGCGGACGACTTCCTCCGACGCCTTGTACGTCGACTTGAACGTGTCCGTCCTGACGACAGTGCCGTTCTTCGTGACGGTCCTTGTGACGACGATCGACCGACCGCGCACGCCCTTCTCGTCGATGATACGCGTCCCCTTCGGCAGCGTCGCGTCCTTGATCTCCCTGACTGGGTAGTCCTTGAAGTCTGTGAACTCGCCGGTCTTGTACGAGACGTCGTATCCGGGGTCGGTGCCGTAGAGGGAGATGGTGACGGTGCTGTTCGTGTACGCGGTGGCCACCAGAACCCAGTGCTCTGTGTCGTTCTTGAACCTAATGTTCGGGCCGCCCCACGAGACGGTGGCATCGCGGCCCTTCGGATAGTGGCTGATGTAGAGGGAGTGATTGTGGCGCTCGATGACGGGCAAGCCCGAGAAGAAGACCGTGTTGAACACCGTTGTCCCGACCTGGCACACGCCGCCGCCGAGCTGCGGGACCAGCTTGCCGTTCACAATCGCGTTGGCCTCCTGGTAGCCCTTCTCGGCCGTCCTCGGCCCGATCGTTTCGTTGAACGAGAACGTGCCGCCGGGAGCAATGAGGGTCCCGTTGAGCGCGTCCGTCAGCAGGTGGATGTTGTTGACGCGCGGCTTGTTCGACGGCGAGTAGTCGGTGGTGAACGTCGCCAGCCGCTCCTTGATGCCCATGCCGCGGGCCTTCTCGGTGGTAACGGAGGCCTCGACACGCTTCATCGGGAGTTCGAGCACCCGTTCGCCAGCCGAGGTGAGCGTCTGGGTGAGACCGGTGATGAGGTCCTCGCCGTCGAGCCCCAGGCCGTCCTGGCTCGGCACGATACTGACCGTCCCGGAAGAAGCCTTGAACGTGGCGTCCTTCGCGGGCTTGCCCAGCTGCGCCACGATCGGATTCACGGTATCGGTGACCTCGGCGCTGTCCAGGTAGCACTCCAGTTCGGCGGCGCCGGTCGTGTTCACCGAGCGAAACGCAAGCCAGCCGGCGATCGTCGCCGGCTCGACCACCCAGGACTTGGATTCGTAGGTGAGCTTCACGGGGCCGGACAGCATCAGATTCGCGGACTCGAGCGCCCGCGCGGCATCGGCTTCGAGGATGACCGCAGGCTTGGGGACGACCGCGAGCGTCACGGTTCGCGCGTCGCTCGTGAAGGCCTTGAGCAGCGCGGCCGTCGCAGCCACGTAGTCGATGCCCGTACCGTCGGTCGGCGGGACGATGGAGGCCGTCGTGCCCTCGATGCGAATGGCCGCGTCGACAGCGGGCCTACCCACCGCGTCGTCCACGATGGCCAGGCTGTCTTCCACAAGTGTCGGGTCCGCCTCAGCCACGAGTGGCACCTGCGAGTCCCCGACCCACGCGACAAGCCGCTCACCCACCGAGCTCACGAACGACGCCGAGCGACCCACCGCAAACGCGGCCTCGGCGAGCCCCGTCGCGTCGACCGATGCACCCACTTCGTCCGCGGTGATGTCCCACTGCTGGTCGCCCACGACGAGCACGACCGGTTCGTCGAGCACCCCATGCGCATCCTGCGCGATCGCCGCGGCAGCCTCTGGAACGCGCATGCGCCCGACCGCGAGGCCGCCGACCTTCACGCCTGGGTGAATTCGGGCCGCGCTGAGCCCAAGGTCGGCACCGGCGAGCAGCACAACGACTGCCAGCAGAACGCCGACGACGATCAGCGCCCACTTCGCTCCCGACTGCGGCGCCTCTGAACGCCCCGAACGGGACGGCGCGCGGTGGCGGCTGGTGGTTCCGCGTGTGTGACTTCGAGGGGACTGGGTC
Organism: uncultured Actinomycetes bacterium; assembly: GCA_963817405.1. GTDB lineage: Bacteria > Actinomycetota > Coriobacteriia > Anaerosomatales > Anaerosomataceae > CAWFNW01. The sequence goes on along the minus strand of CAWFNW010000001.1, from coordinate 115,973 downwards.
CCCGAAGGCGAATCGGTCATGCAGGCTCCTCGTTCGAGTTCGGATTCAACTCCGATGCAGTATACAGAAGCGCGTGCGACATCCGGCTACGCCGACATGGCGGGGTTACCAGCAATATCTGCGCCGCGTGAGACCGACCGGCCCGCCAGTGCGCCTCGTCCGGGCAGCCTCATCAGCCCTCGGTGATCGCGGCCTCGACAAGCGCCCCGTAGCGCTCCACAATCTCGTCGGCAACGTCGGCATCCTCGCCCTCAGCATAGACATCGACAAGCGGCTCCGACGCGTGCGGCAGCACAAGCACCCAGCCGCCGTCCTCGACGACCCGAACGCCTTCCACGAGCTCGACTTCCCGGTGCTGTCCGAGCTCCGCCATCTGCCGCATCACGGCGCCCTTGCGGTCGAAGGGACAGAACACCTCGCGGTGTCTCAGGTAGAAAGGCGGGAGCGCATCGACGATCTCATCAAGGCCGAGGCCCGCCCGATCAAGCATGCGCAAGAGCATTCCGAGCGTCATGACGGCGTCATAAGCGGCGAGGAACTCGGGGAAGACGAACCCGCCCGTGCGGGAGCCCGCGAAACCGACGCCCGGCGTGAGCGCCGCCGACGAGAGCGACCTGCGGGACGTGCCCACGCGCAGGACCTCACGCCCACAGGCGCCCGCGACGCCGTCGATGACGTACGACGCTGTGATCGGAACCGCAAGTGAACGCAACGTGTCATCGGTCCGGCACCACAGCGTGGCGAGCGTGTGCAAGAGCGTATCGGGATCCAGCACGCGGCCGGATGCGGTAACCACCGTCACCCGCTCGGCGGTCGCGTCCATCGCCAGACCGAAGTCCGCCTGGAAGGCGGCGACGCTGCTCACGAGCCTCGAGACGGCCTCCTCGCGCTTTGCTGGCTCAAGCCGCGTCGACTCGGCGTCCGCAAACGGACGAAGCGTCACGACTTCGATGTTCCAGCCTGCGCCGATCTCCGGGAGCACCGTCGATGCCGGCGAGTAGCCCATGTCGACGACGATCGTCGGCCGCCTACCGCGCACCGGGGATCCTCCGAGCGCGGCCGTCATCGCGGCGCGGTAGTACTCGGTGGCACGTGTCGGGTAGAGGATCTCGCCGACGTCCTCGAAGAAAGCTCGACGGAACTCCTGGCGGAAGTAGAGCCGCTCGACCTTCTTCTCCATCCAGGGCGCAAGGTCGAGCCCTGCGGCGTCGTAGAAGTGGAGTTCGATCGTCTGCGGGTCGGCACCCGACGCGCAGATGTGTATGCCTCCCTCGCACCGTGTGTCACGCGTCGTGAAGCGCGTGATGGCTGGCGAGGCGACGCGTAGGTCGCGCACGTTGCAGCCGGTTGCATTGAGCCCGGCGACGAGGGCCCGCTTGACCATGCGGCCTGCCCGGCTGGTGTCGCGGCTGACCATGATGTGCGCCTTGTTCGGCAGGATGCTCCCGAACGACTGTGCGACGCGCAGCGCGAGCTCCGGCGTGACGTCGATGTTCACGAGCCCCGCAATGCCGTCGGCGCCGAAGATCGTGCGCTGCCCGCCGGTCTCCCAGATGAGCGCCGAGTTGACCATCGCGCCCGAATCGATGCGCTTGTAGGGGAAGACGACGACGCCGTTGCCGATCAGCGCGCCATGTCCCACGGAGGTCTCGTCGCCAACCACCGCGCCCGGCTCGATTCGTGCCCGGCCGCGAACGTCGACCTTGCGACACAGGAGCGCGCCATGGACCTGACTGCCGGCACCGATGAAGGCATCGTCCCATATCACGGAGTGTTCGATATCCGCACCGACGCCAACGAGGCAGTTGTCGCCGATCACCGCGTAGTCTGCGATCCGGGCGTCAGCCCTCACGCGGGTGTTCTCGCCGATGACGACCTTGCTGCCGATGTCCGCCGAGGGGTCGATCTCCGCTCCCCTGCCGATCCAGACGTCATCTCGGGCGCGCGTACCGGGCACGTAGATCCTCGCGAGGCCGTCCAGCACGTCCTTGTGCGCCTGCATGTAGGAGTCAACGCTGCCCACGTCACACCAGTAGCCCTCCGCGACGAAGCCGTAGAGGTCGTGTCCTGCTTCCATGAGCGCGGGGAAGAGGTCGGCAGAGAAGTCGTACGCGCCCTCCTCGGGGATGAAGCTCAAGATGAGCGGATCCAGCACGTAGATTCCGGTATTAATGGTGTCGCTGAAGACCTGTCCCCACGTCGGCTTCTCGAGGAAGCGCTCGATCTTGCCGTTCTCGTCGGTGATGACTACCCCGAACTCGGGCGGGTCCACGACCCGCGTGAGAACGATGGTGACGGGACCCCCGTGAGCCTTGTGGAAGCGGATCGCCTCGGTCAGATCGATGTCCGTCAGCGCATCTCCGGAGATCACGACGAACGTGTCGTCCTTGAGCATCGACTCAGCGTTCTTGACAGAGCCGGCAGTGCCGAGCGGCGTCTCCTCGACGGCATAGGAGATCTGCATTTCCCACTCCTCGCCGTCACCGAAGTAGTCCTCGATCACGCGCGGCATGAACGCGAGCGTGGCCACGACCTCGGTCATGCCATGGTGTTTCACGAGCCCGAGGATGTGCTCCATCACCGGCTGGTTGACGATCGGCACCATCGGCTTCGGTCGCGTGCTCGTGAGCGGCCGCAGCCTCGTCCCCTCGCCGCCCGCCATGATGACCGCCTTCATGCGACCACTCCTCCCCCGTTGCGCCGCGGCGCCGTCAGACCCCCGCAGACGTCGCCTTCACTGCGACAAGTGCCTTCCACGCGCGGACCGTGTATCCGATCGCCGCGAGCAGGGAGAGCGCCGTGCCGACGTAGACGAGCCAGATTCCGACAACGCGCCCACCCGCAACGGGCCACCCCGCAATCAGCGAGGTGAATCCGGTGAGCAACACCGCCGTGGCAACTTTCCCGATGTAGGTGACAGGGAGGCGGATGTGGTGGCGCTCCAAGACGTACGAGCCGTAAAGCAGGTAGACGTCACGCAGCAGCAGCACGACAGGCACCCACAGCGGCAGCTCGCCGATCACATAGAGTCCGAGCACACCGGACGCGAGCAGCAGCCGATCGACGAGCGGGTCCAGGATCTTGCCGACGTTGGTTACCGTGTGTGTGCGACGCGCGATCTGGCCGTCGATCCAGTCGGTAGACGCCGCGACCGCGTAGATGACGAATGCGGCCATCCTCGAGCGTTCGGATTCGCGCAGCAGCACCGAGAAGAAGACCGGCACCATCAGCAGACGGATGATGGTGACGAAGTTCGCCACCGAGTACACCTCGGAGTGCTGGTGTTCTTCGTGCTCGCCTACCACCATTGTCTCCTCTTGAAGAACAGAATCATCCCCACGGCGATGACGACCATCCCACCGATGACCATGAAGTACCCGTAGCGCCAGGCGAGCTCGGGCATGTGCTTGAAGTTCATGCCGTAGATGCTGGAGATGAGCGTGAGCGGCATGAAGATGGTGGCAACCGCGGTGAGCTGCTTCATGATCTGGTTCATGCGGTTGCTCTGTGCGGACAGGAAGATGTCCATCGTGCTGCCCGCGACATCGCGGTATGTCTCGATCGAATCGGTCACGCGCGCCAGGTGATCGCCGATGTCCTGGAAGTACATGTACGCCTCCGGCTCGACGAACGCTTCGAGGCGAGCCAAACCGCGCACCACGTCACGCTCGGGAACGACCACCTTATGCAGCTGCAGCAGGGCGTGCTTCGCGCTATAGAGACGCTGGAGCTGAGTCGCACGGGCATCCGTGAGCATGAGGTTCTCGAGTTCCTCAAGCTCGTCCGAGATCGTCTCGATCACCGGGAACGTGCCATCCACCGCTAGGTCCAGGATGGCGTGAAGCGTCCACTCCACGCCTCTGGGCAGGTAGTCGGCCGCCAACGTGATCATGTGATCGATGGCTTCCAGGGCTTCGCGGTGCACCGTGATGAGGTGCTCCGTGCCGAGAAAGACGTCGAGCTCGGTCGCGGCGATGCCGTCGCTGTCGATCACCTGCGGGATGAGCCAGATAAGGAATGTCGCATCCTCATGCACGTCGATCTTGGGGCGCTGCGGGAAGTGAAGGCAGTCCTCAACAGCGAGAGGATGAAGCTTGTAGCGCTGCTGTACGGCCGCGAAATCGGCTTCGTCCGGCGCAACCATGTCGATCCAGACCGCGCCCGCGAACCCCTGCGGAAGGTCGTTCAGATCGCCGGTCTTGAGCGCCTCCCCCTCGACCCAGCGTACGGTTACGCGGGATGCCATGGATGCCCCCGAATGACGTGATGACCGGCCGCTTCAAGCATAGCAGAGGGGGGCCCGGGGGCGTCGGGCAGACTCATCCTCGGCCAGACTTTGGGGAAGGAGAGTCTGGCCCCACCCGACACCCCCGAACAGGGATGCGAACTCTCGGGGTACCGGGTAACCCACCGCCCGATCTGGGGCTGGTCGTCGCGGAGTGCCTCCCGGTACCCCATTGATTGGATACCCATTCACGCTGCGTGATGTGCAGCCGGTGGGTATCCTGTTTACTCATGCGGCGCGTGTGCGTCGCCGGTGCTCGCCGGCTCGATGAGGATCGAGGTTCGCCGAGTGGCTTATCTGCTTGGGTGTGAGAACGTCCACTTGGAGTATCCGACGAAGAAGGTGTTCGATTCGGTCACGTTGGGGATCGATGAGGGCGACCGCATCGGTATCGTCGGCGGCAACGGTGATGGCAAGTCGACGCTGCTCTCGCTGCTTGCGGGCTCGGTACAGCCCGACGAAGGCCGCATCATGCGGCGCCGCGGGACCACCGTCCGCATGCTCGAGCAGGTCGATGCCCTGGATCCGGGCGCAACCGTCGCCTCTTCCGTGGTCGGGGACGTGGCGGAGTACACCTGGGCCTCGGATTCCCGGATCCGCAGCATCATCCGCGGTCTCATCGCGGACATCGGCTGGGAGTGCCGAATCGCCGAGCTCTCTGGAGGGCAACGCCGTCGCGTGGATCTCGCCCGCGTGCTCGTGGCAGACTGCGACGTGCTCATGCTGGACGAGCCCACCAACCATCTCGATGTGCACGCCATCGCGTGGCTGGCCGAGCACCTCAAGACCCGGTGGCCGAGAAAGTCGGGCGCGCTCCTCGTCGTCACGCACGACCGCTGGTTTCTCGATGAAGTCTGCCTCGACATGTGGGACGTGCACGACCGGCAGGTGGAGCAGTTCGATGGTGGGTACTCAGCCTACGTGCTCCAGCGCGTGGAACGCGCCGAGGCCGCGCAGACCGCCGAGCAGAAGCGCAGAAACCTGATGCGCAAGGAGCTCGTCTGGCTCTCACGAGGCGCTCGCGCCCGGTCGACGAAGCCGAAGTTCCACGTCGAAGCGGCTCGCGCGCTCATCGCTGATGAGCCGCCTGTGCGGAACTCACTCGAGCTGAAAAGGACCGCTGTCTCCCGCCTGGGCAAGCAGGTCGTGGACCTCATCGATGTAGCCCGGCGGTTCGGCGTTAACACGGTCATTGATGACGTCACGTGGCGTATCGGTCCGGGAGATCGGTTTGGGATCCTCGGCGAGAACGGTTCGGGCAAGACGACGCTTCTGAACGTCATCCAAGGCTCGCTCGAACCCACCTCGGGTCACGTGAAGATCGGTATGACCGTCAAGTTCGCTGTCTTGTCACAGCATCTCGATGAATTGAACGAGCTCGGAAACCTCCGGGTCCGTGAGGTTCTTGCTCGGTACAAGACGCGCTACGAGTTCGACGGTAAGGAGATGACCCCCGCCCAGCTCCTGGAGCGCCTCGGCTTCGGGACCGCCCGGCTGTCCGCAGTCGTCGGTGACCTGTCCGGAGGAGAGAAGCGCCGCCTGCAGCTGATGCTCATCCTCCTGGACAAGCCGAACGTCCTCATCCTTGACGAGCCCGACAACGACCTCGACGTCGATATGCTCGCGACTGTGGAGAGTCTCCTCGACACGTGGCCGGGAACCCTGCTCCTCATCACCCATGACCGTCACCTGATGGAGCGCGTCACCGACGACCAGTTCGCCCTGATCGACGGGAAGATCCGCCACGTTCCGGGCGGGGTCGACGAGTACCTGCGGCTACTGGACGAGCGGAGCGACGCGGAGGCAGAGCTCAAGCCCGGGAAGCCGACTCCGAAGAAGAGCGAGGCGGGCTCACTCGGCGGGCAGTCAGAAGAGCCGAGCACGCCGATGTTGTCGAGCGCGGAAGAACGCCGCCTAAAGAAAGAGCTCGTGACGACAGAGCGCAGGCTGGACACGCTTGGCAGAGAGGCGGATACAATCCGCGCCGAGATGAAGGAGACCGACCCGTCCGACTATGCGGCCCTGCTGGACGTCCAAGGGCGGCTCCAGAGTGTCGAGCAGCAGATCGCCGACCTCGAGGACCGGTGGATGGAGCTGTCCGAGACGATGTCGTGAAATGATCCGAATCATTACGGCTTCGCATCACTCGGTGCCCGGGGATGCGAAAGCGCACCCACGTACACACCGAGCACCACGATCGCCGCGCCCACGGCGAGCCGAGGGCTCAACGGTTCACCGAGCAGCCACGCGGCGAGCAGGATCGTCACGGGCGGGCTCAGTACTGTCTGGTAGGAAGCGCCGGTCGCCGTCCAACGTCTCACCACGAAGAGGATGAGGCCGAAGACGCCAACCGACCCGACAAGCGCGACGTAGAGCTGGACCGCCCAGGTGAGCTCCGCCTTCGGGAGCGGTGTGCCCTCGCCGAGGATCATCGCAAGAGGCACGAGCACGACGGCTCCGACCGATGTGCCGATTGCGTTCATTGCCGCTGGATGAACCCCCGGAAGAGCCTTCGCTATGACGAGCCCCGCAGCAAGACAGGCCACGAAGCCAACCATCGCTGCGAGGTACTGCCAAGGCAGGTTTGTCGCCGAGCCCCCTCGAAGAATCACGGCGATGCCGCCAATCGAGATGAGTGCGCCTACGAGGCCGCGCACCGTGGGGAGCTCGACACGAGCGACGACTGCGAAAGCGAGCGTGAACAGCGGAACTCCAGCGAGCATCACGCCGGCAATGCTGGCCGGCACCTTGACCAGAGCCCAATACCCCAGTCCGAACCCGAGACCAAACTGGACCGCCCCGAAGAGCAGGGCACCGCGAAGGTCGCGCCCCCGCGGGAGTCGAATGTGCCTGATCAGCACGTAGCTGAAGAAGACCGCCGCCGCAATCGCGAGACGAGTGCCCGCGCCCCACAGGGGAGGAATCTCTCGGTTGGTGAATCGGACCGCCAGTGGATTGGCGCCGATGAGCACGACGAGTATGCCGAACGCAACCAGCGTCAGGGCATCAGGCCCGCATGGCGTCATGGGCGTACACCCGAATGCGCCCAGCCCGTCAGTCCGCTCGCTTTGTCGATGAATCGCCGACACACGAATCACCCGCCTGAGCTCGATGAGACCAACGCTTGAGGCGCTGTGCAGTCTGTACCCACGGGTGCCGCAATCTCACGAGACCCAGGTTCGCCAGACAGCGATCCAATCGCATGCGGGGCCGATAGCGCTGGGGAAATGCGAAACGGGACGGCCATGAGCCGTCCCGTTTGTTCGAGAAGAGCACGTCAGTCTTCGTGCTCTGTCAGGTGCTGGTCGGGCTGACAGGATTTGAACCTGCGACCCCTTGACCCCCAGTCAAGTGCGCTACCAAGCTGCGCCACAGCCCGATGATGCGGTGTACCTGCGGGAACGATTTCCGGCCGTTGGGGTATCAGCCAGCGTTCGCCGCCGCAAGGGGCAGTATAGGGTTGGCGCTCGCGCCCTGTCCACCCGAGCCTCGGTACATCGCCTTGCTCTGCGGCCGACGCGGAGACGTCGCGCAGACCCGTTCGTTCGGTTCTATAGTTGACGCAGGCCCAACCATCGCGAGGTGACAGGAATGCTGACCGACCAGCGGCTCACCGGTGCCTACGAAGGCGCTCGGGTCGAGCGCTTCGACGAGTCGTCGAGATACGTCTTCATGAGCGACTGCCACAGGGGCGACAGCAGTCCCTCGGACGAGTTCACGAGGAACCAGAACATCTACATCCATGCACTGAGGCGCTACTTCGAGAGCGGCTATGTCTACGTGGAGGTCGGCGATGGCGACGAGCTCTGGGAGCAACCTGCGTTCAAGCACATCAGGACAGCGCACTACGACGCCTTCGAAGTGATCAGGCGGTTCCACAACGAGGGCCGGCTGATCATGATCTACGGCAACCACAACAACTACCTGAGTGACCCGCGCTACGTCGTCAAGAGCTACTACACATACGACGACGAGTACAGCCAGACGACGCACGACTTCCTCCGGGGAATCGAGCCGTGCGAGGCGCTCTTACTGAAGAACGAGGCAACCGGTCAGGAGATCCTCACTCTTCACGGGCACCAGGGCGACTTCGCCAACGACCAGGGGTGGTACTTCACCATGCTCACCCTGAAGTACTTCTGGAGGTACATGCACGCGTTCGGTTTCAGGAACCCGGCAAGCCCCGTGAAGAACGCAAACAAGCGGCACAAGATCGAGAAGAACTACATCAAGTGGATCGCGAAGCACCGGACAATGCTCATCTGCGGACACACGCACCGGTTCAAGTACCCGCGAGCGACCGAGCTTCCTTACTTCAACACTGGCTCGTGCATCTATCCAACCAGCGTGATCGCCCTCGAGATCGCAGACGGGCTCGTTCAGTTGGTGCGGTGGAGGATCAGCGTCGAGGAGGTCGGGGTCCTACAGGTCACTCGTCAGAGCATCAGCGGGCCCGATCCCCTCGAGAAGTTCGATATTCGGTAGCGTGCGCGCGTTCCGGGTGGACTAGCGGACCATGCGCGCGAGAACCGGGTACGGGTTCACGGGGTTTGGCATGTGGATCTCGAAGTGCAGGTGCGGCGCGCTCGCAGAGGCGTTGCCCGTAGAGCCCACGGTTCCGATCACCTGACCGGTCGTCACTCGTCCCGAGCGGACGCTCGTCGTATCGAGGTGAGCGTAGTAGTACTCGGTGCCGTCGCCCGCCGTGAGGTAGAGCGCGAGGCCGCCGAGGCTGCTCGTGCGTACGTCGATGGCGCCGTCGTGGACTGCGACGACCGGCGTGCCACGGCGGGCCATGATGTCGGTTCCTTTGTGCGAGCGACCACCACTTCGGGCGAAGCCCCAGCTATTGATGTACTCGCATGCGCCGTCAACCGGGAAGCGGCCGTACTGCTTGGCAGCGGCGGCTCGGGTGGCCTCCGCTTGAGCGCCCTTCTCGGCGGCGAGACGCTCGGCCTCCGCCACAGCGGCAGCGGCTGAATCGAGCGCGCCGTCGGCGTGCGCGAGCTCGGTCCGCGCGTCAGCGAGCATCGTGCGCGCCTGCTCGCGTTCCGCATACAGGACGTCCAGCCGCTCGGCAGCACCACGCACGTCGGCGGTGTCGTCGCGGAACGCGTCGTTAAGGGGCGACAGCGAGACTTTCAAGACGTAGACGACCGTCTCCCGGACGTCCTGAGGCCGGAGGGCCTCCACGCGGGCGATTGCTGCGTCGGCGCGCGAAACGCGGGCTTCAGCCTCGTCGAGCCTGTCTGAGACGACCGTAAGCTCGGCCTGAGCTGAGGTGAGACGCTGCCGGAGAGCAGCGGGGGCCGCCGGAGTCGGCTGCGATGCAGCCATGGCGGACGAGGGAATCGCGAGCGCAGCGAAGAGGATCGCCGCAGTGAGGGTCGACGAGAAGCGCCGTTTTCTGCAGTACATAGGCCTCCGTGGCCGGGGACAGGACCGCCCACAGCACGTCGGGCGCGTCGCCTGACGGTGGGCACAGAACGGGGACGTACGCAAACCGCTTGCCAAACCCTCAAGAGGCGGTGTGCGTATGGTGTGTCTATCGGCCTGCGCGGGAGCGCGCTTGAGGCGCTACTTCACCTTGATGTCGAGGCCTCCGAATGCGGCCCAAGAGCGCACGTGGATGACGGGTCCGGCGGCGCCGCCCTGGGGCTTCTCGGCGTGGTTGTCCGCCCCGCCGAAGATGCCAGTGGAGTTCAACTCCACCTTCATCCCGGGAGAGACGATGATGTCGGTCCCGCCGAAGATGGACGTCGCATCGATGAGGACGTCGTCCGTGATAAGCGCACCTCGCAGGTCAATATCGACGCCGCCGAAGAGTGCGAGCGTCACGGCCCCCGTGAAGGGCAGCCCGTTGAAGACGGCCTTGCTGCCCGAGAAGATGGCGCTCATGTGATTGCTCGGCTGGATAGTCTGACCCTCGCTGTTCCTCGGGAGCTTCGGTCCTGCAATCCCCTTCCAGAGGAGCGATCCGCCTATGACGACGATCACGAGGGGACCGACGAGCGACCACGCTGAGACCGACCCGAGAAGCCTCTGCGCGTCAGCCAACAGGGCGAGACCCACAGAGAGGAGGACGAGGTTGCCGGCGTTCGGACCGTTGCTGAAGATGCTCACGACCGCGGGCACGATCAAGAAGAGCGTCCACCACCCCTCGAAGAAGACGTTGGCGTCCCACCAGCCGAGCGACGTGCCCATCAACACCACGCCGAGCGCGACGAGCGCCACGCCGATGGCGATCGCGGTGACTTTGCTGCGCATGTCGGACCCCCCTCAGGTTGGAATCATCGGCCGGACACCGGCCGAGAAGGATTGTTCCCCGAATTGCGGCTTTGATGCCCGGGGAGGCCTAACTACGAGTCGCGAGGCGACCGGCGATGCGGTCCAGGATCTCGCGAGCGATCGTACGCTTCGACAGGAGGGGCAGCTCCTCGGCACCGTCGGAGGTGATGAGCACGACGCGGTTGTCGTCGGTGCCGAAGCCGAGCTCGCCCGAGACGTCGTTAGCGACAACGAGGTCGAGACACTTCGCAGCCAGCTTCTCCTGCGCGTGCGCGACCAGGTCGGCCGTTTCCGCCGCGAAGCCCACGAGCAACGCGCGACCGGCGTTGAGCGCGCCAAGCTCGGCGAGGATATCGGGCGTGCGCTCCAGCGGCACGTCCGGAACCGCGCTCCCCTTCTTGATCTTCTGCGTGGCAGTCTGAGCAGGCCGGAAATCCGCAACGGCGGCGGCCGCGATGACAACGTCGGCCGTTCCGAATGCGGCGAGCGTTGCCGCGCGCATCTCCTCAGCGGTGGTGACGTGCACGACCTCGACACCGAAGGGGTCGGTAAGCGACACCGGGCCGCTCACGAGCGTCACGCGGGCGCCGCGCCGAGCGGCCTCCTCGGCAATGAAGAAGCCCTGCTTGCCCGACGAGCGGTTCCCGATGAAGCGCACGGGGTCGATGGGCTCGTGCGTGGGGCCGGTGGTCACGAGCACGTGCACGCCGGCGAGGTCGTGCGCGCGGCGCGCCTCCGCAACGGCGGCCGCGGCGATGCTCGCGACATCCGCCAAGCGACCCTCCCCCACGTCGCCGCAGGCGAGCTCACCAGAGGTCGGCGCCACAATCACGGCGCCGCGAGCCTGAAGCTCGTGTACGTTCGCCTGCGTGATCTCTTTGCGCCACATGCGTATGTTCATCGCGGGCGCGATCACGACCGGCGCCTCGCACGCGAGCGCGGTGGTAGTGAGCATGTCGTCTGCTCGGCCGTGCACGAGCTTCGCGATCACGTTCGCGGTGCACGGCGCGATAACGAGGACGTCTGCTTCCTCGGCGAGCGAGATGTGGTGGACGCGCGAGTCGGGCTCGTCGGCCCAGAGCGAGACCGCGACCGGCTCGCCGGTAAGCGTGCGGAACGTGAGCGGCGTGACGAAGCGAGTGGCGGCATCCGTCATGACGACCTTCACGCGGAAGCCCCGCCTCATGAGCGAGCGACAGAGCTCGCACGCTTTGTACGCGCCGATGCCGCCGGTCACGCCGACGACGATGGTCTGCTGCTCGGGAATCGTGCTCATGGAAGCCTCCTCGTCCGATAAGGATACACTGGCCGAACCGAACCCGGCGCGGGACCGAGGGGTATGAACCCTAGTGACTTTGCCTGACCCACGACCGAGGAGGTTCGCATGCCCGATTCCCCCGTGGAGCTGCGCGTCCGCATCGGCGGCGAGGCCGGCTTCGGCATCAAGGCAGCCGGTCAGACGCTCGCCCGCTCGTTTGCCGGCGCCGGGCTTGAGACATTCGACCTCACCGAGTACCCCTCGCTCATCCGGGGCGGCCACAACAACTACCTGCTGCGCGTGAGTCCCGAGCCCGTCTACTCGCACGTGGAGCCGGTGGACGTGCTCGTGTGCCTCAACCGCGAGACGCTCGATCTCCACCACCACGGGCTCGTCGACGGCGGCGCCGTCATCTTCGACCCCGACGACTTCGACGCGAGCGCGGTACCCGAACGGCTGCGCGGGGTGCCCGTGCCGCTCATGGCCTTCGCCCGCGAGGTCGGCGGCAAGATCATGCGCAACGTCGTCGCGCTCGGCTCGGTGCTGGCGCTGGTCGACTTCCCGATCGACCCGCTCGTCGAATCGCTTCGCGCGCAGTTCGCACACAAAGCGCCCGAGATCGCCGAGAGCAACGCGAAGGCGGCGCAGCTGGGCTACGACGCTGCACGTGAGGCGTGTCCGGACTTCTTCATTCGGATTGCGCCGGTCGAAGGCGCCGAGCCGCGTATGCTCGTGGACGGGAACGAGGCCCTCGGGATGGGCGCGCTCGCCGCAGGGATCGGCCTCTATGCTGCCTACCCGATGACGCCGGCGTCGTCGATCCTGCACTTCATGGCGGCGCACGAGCGCGAGTACGGCGTCGTCGTGAAGCACACCGAGGACGAGATCGCCGCGATGAACATGGTCGTCGGCGCGGCCTTCGGCGGGACGCGCGCGATGTGCGCAAGCGCGGGCGGCGGCTTCGCGCTCATGGTCGAGGCGTTCGGTATGGCCGGCGTGAGCGAGAGCGCCGTCGTGGTCGGTGTGCTCACGCGCCCCGGCCCCGCCACGGGCCTTCCCACCTGGACTGAGCAGAGCGACCTCCGCTACGTCATCCACGCCGCCCAAGGCGAGTTCCCGCGCATGGTCCTAGCACCCGGCGACCGCGAGGACGCGTTCCACCTCACCTGGCAGGCGTTCAACTTCGCCGACCAGCTGCAGACGCCGGTCGTGATCCTGGGCGATACCTACCTCTCGGACAACCGGCAGTCGGTGCCGCTGTTCGACCTTTCGAAGGTGACGATCGACCGCGGGAAGCTCGTGACCGAAGGCGACGTGGCGGATTACCCCGACGCGTTGGATGATGACGGCCGCTATTTGCGCTACAAGATCACTGACGACGGCGTGTCCCTCCGCGTACTCCCCGGCGTCAAGGGCGCGCGGCAGCTCGGCAACTCCTATGAGCACGACGAGTACGGCTGGGGCGCCGCGGGTGAGGCGGCCGAGCAGCGGCAGGCGCAGAACGACAAGCGCATGCACAAGATGGAGCTCGCGGCGACACTCGCTCCCCCGCCCGCGTACTTCGGCGCGCCGCCCGGCGAGGCCGACATCGGGCTCATCTTCTTCGGCACGACCAAGGGCCCAGCGCGCGAAGCAGCCCGCATGCTGGAGCGCGAAGGCATCAGGGCCGCGCTCATGCAGGTCGTGACCGTGTGGCCCTTCCCCGCAGAGGCGGTTGCCGCGTTCCTGGGCGCTGTCCCGACGGCGATGATCGTCGAAGGCAACCACACGGGCCAGCTCGAGGGGCTCGTCCGGCAGGGGTGCCTGCTCGCCGTCGAGCACCGGCTCCACCGGACCGACGGACGGCCGTTCTCGCCCGAGATGATCGTGCGCGCTGTGAGGGAGGTGCTCTAGATGCCCACCGCCAAAGAGCTCACGAACGCCATGAAGCCCACCTGGTGTCCGGGCTGCGGCAACTTCGGCATGTACCGAGCGCTTTCCGAGGTGATCGAGGAGCTCGGGCTGTCCTCGGAAGCGATCGCGATGGTGTGGGGCATCGGCTGTCACGGCAACGGCGCCGACTTCCACAACGTCCAGGGCTTCCACGGCCTGCACGGCCGAGCGCTCCCACTCGCGACCGGCATCGCGCTCACGCGCCCCGACCTCAAGGTCATCGTTGAGATGGGCGACGGCGATGGGTACGGCATCGGCGGCAACCACTTCATCCACTCGGTCAGACGCAACATCGACATGACCGCCATCTTCCACAATAACCAGATCTACGGGCTCACCACCGGGCAGGCCTCCCCCACGAGCGACCAGTTCATGAAGACGCCGTCCACCCCGGGGGGCGTTGTGGAAGAGCCGGTCAACCCAGTGGGCGTCGCCGTCGCACAGGGCGCGACCTTCGTGGCGCGTGGCTTCGCCGGCGACATCCCACAGCTGAAGGAGCTCTATACGGCCGCGATCTTGCATGAGGGCTTCTCGGTCGTCGACATCTACCAACCCTGCGTGACCTGGAACAAGATCAACACCTTCTCGTGGTTCCGCGACCGCGTCTACAAGATCGAGGAGCTTCCCGACTACGACCCAACGGACCGCACGAAGGCGTTCGACTTCTCGATGTCGACATTCCACGAACTCACGTGCGCACCTGACGAGTGTCGCATCCCCGTCGGCATCTTCTTCGAGGAGAAGGAGTCGTTCACGTACCAGGATGGGCTGCCGCAACTCAACCGGCCGATGTGGAAGCACGCTGTGGAGCCACGCGACATCAGCGCGACGATCGCGAAGTACACCGCCTAGCGCAGGCGGGGCTCGCGCCCGCGCAGCGGGGCCACCCGGCAGACTCCGGGCGGCCCCTCTGCTTCGTGCGTGGTGATGGGCCCCTAGCGGACGCTCTCCCACCACGAGATGAGCCGGTCCGCGTGATGCCCCTTCACGAGGACGACATGGTTGCCGAGCGGCGCGTGCAGAAGCTCGGTCACGTGTCCGCGCGAGAGCGCGATGTGCGCCTGCGTGCGGCAGAGGTCCTCGTTGGTGCCGTTGGCGGTGATCGCACCCTCGGCGACCCAGAGGCGCTCCATCGCCTTCCCGCCGATGCGGACAAGCGTCACCGGGCCGAGCGCGAGATCGCCCTGGAAGCCGACGCCAAGGCCCGACTCGAAGTGCGAGCGCAGCCGGACGTTGTCGACGAGCCCGCGAGCGATGGTACAGTGCGCGAGCACGAGCGTGTTCGCGGCCTCATCGACCTGGGACGGGTTCGCCATCCACGGTGTCTCGCCGAGGAGCAGGTACGTCCAGAGAAGTCCCACCGTGCTCACGAGATCGCTCTCACACCCCGCGATGATGCCCTCGTCGAAGAGCGCAGAGAGCGCAAAGCAGCCCGAGGTCTTGTCGGCGAGCAGGATATCGAAGCAGCGCACCGTGACCGCGTCGAGGCCGTGCTCCGCAACCATCTCTCGCAACGCCACCGAGACGCGGGCCGCGGTCCTCAGATCGGGGGCGCTCGGCTCAAGGATGGCGGCAACGCCCTTCTGAAGTGACGCCGCTGCTGCGTCGATGGCGTCATCCGGCTCCGCGGCGATGCGTGCTTCAAGCTCTTCGACGGGGAGCGAGAGCACCTCGGGGCCCCACGCGTCCTTTACGGTCGCGGGCGTGGGCATGCTCGCGACGAGCCAGTCGGACGCCGGCCCGATGAGCCCGAGTCGCGTGTTATGGAGCTGCCGCCTGACCGCAACGTCGTGAAGCGCTGCCTCGATGTGCGCCAGACCTTCGCCGTCGTCTGCACCGCGGAGGTACAGGATCCGACCGCGCATCCCATCCTGCTGCACCCGGGCAAGGATCTCGAGCGAGGCCGGAAGCGAGTTGTTCGAGGGATGCGCGACGAGGAGCACCGGTTCGCCGGACACGCGCTCGGCGCGCACTGCCTGGAGGTCCAGCACGATCTGTTCGGTGCCGCCGGTGGCGACGAAGACGAGGAACGGGATATCAGAGGGGGCAGCGCCGACCTCGGAGAACTGCCCGCCGATGGCCTCGAGAGCCTCGACGTAGGCGCCGGCGATCCGCTGTTGCGGGTCATCGCCGACGACGAGGGGCGAGAAGGCGGCGGCGAAGCTGAACCGTGCGTCCATTAGCGGTCCTTTCGAGAGGCGATCGGCGCTGCACACAAGACGGTACTCCACTTTGCGCGGCATGCGTCCCTAGCGAGCCGCGCTCAGCAGGGGTCGGCGTGCACTCACGAGGCGAATGAAGGCCTCGGCGACCTCGGGATCGAACTGCGTTCCCATGCACAGGTCAATCTCCTGGAGCGCGGATGAAAGCGAGAGTGCGACCGACCCGGGCTTGCCGGCGGTCATCACCTCGAACGCGTCGCAGACGGCGATGATGCGTGCCTCGAGCGGAATCGCCACCCCGGCGATTCCGTCGGGATAGCCAGTGCCATCCCAGCGTTCGTGATGGTGGCGTATCCATGGGAGGATCTCGTCAACGCCCGTGAACGACGCGATCCGCTCGCCTAAGGCGGGGTGCTGGCGCACACGTCGGGACTCATCGGCATCGAGCGCTCCCATCTTGCGCAGTATGCCGTCGGGGATCCCGACCTTCCCGACATCGTGCAGCGAGGCGGCAATCTCCAAGAGCTCCACGCGCGCGGCGTCCAGCCCGAGCTCCTCCCCCACGAGCCGCGAGAGCGTTGCCACTGTCTGCGAGTGGAAACGGGATCGCGGCTCACGCGCGTCCACGGCCGTGGCGAGCGCTCGGACAGTGCTCAGATGCTCGCGACCGCGCAGTGCACTCAGTCTCTCCTCGCACGGAAGAGCCTCGACCGTGGCATGTTCGTAGACGATCGCGAGGTCCTTGCCGCGGCACTTCGCCCAGAGGCAGGCGCGCTCGGCGGCACGCACGAGCTCCGACCGCTCCGTGCCGTGGACCGGGTACAGAGCAACACCGACGGATGCGGTGAGCGCGGAGTCGTCCGGCCATCGAAGGTCGCGGAGCGAGTGCCGCATCCGCTCGGCGGCAACGGGCCCGCCGTGCGCGTCGACTCCCACCAGCACCGCGCCGAACTGGTCGCCGCCGAGACGGCAGACCGTGTCGCGTGCGGTCACTGAACCGGTCAGCGCCTCGGCCACGAGCCGCAGCACCGCATCCCCGAGGGAGTGGCCGTGGGTCTCGTTCATCGTTCGGAAGTCGTCGACGTCGAGGATGACGACCGCGAGCGCCTCCTGGTGCCGCCGTGCGAGGTCGATCTCCAGCTGCATCCGCTCGTGGAAGTACCGGTGACCGGGTATCCCGGACACTGGGTCGATGAGTGAGTCGCTCAGGAGCGCCTCGGTCTCCGTCGTGGACACAACCAGACGGGCGACCGTGATCACGGTCAGGATCGCGGTGACGACGCCGAACGCCGATCTGTCCGCCACCACGAAGCCGTCGCTCGCCATGAGCGTGCCGAACGCCAGTATGCCGACCACGAACAGGACCGGCACAAGGGCCGCCAACAGCGTCGGGCGCTCGGAGCGCATCCGCGGAATCGAGACGGATCCGGGTGAGGCAGTGCCGGCTCGCAGGCGCAGGAGTGCGCCCGAGAACCCGAGTGACATGCCGGTCATCCAAGCGACCTCGACGGCCACGTCCCAGTGAAGTTGCGGCACGATGAACGCACCGCCGAGCCAGATCGGCCATGCCATCGTCGCGAGCGCGTAGATGCCGATGCCGATCACCACGCGCCGCTCCCACCGAGGCCACGATACCCATCTCCGACGAGCGAAGTTGAACACGACGAGTGCGAGCATGATGGCGCCGAGCGACGAGTAGGCGGCTGCCACGAACTCCGGCGGGGCCGCAGGCACGACGATGCCTCCCGAGGTGGGCGGCTGCCGCTGTAACCACGAGGCGACTGCCCAGAACACGAAGCCGCCGACCATGGTGCTCCCGCCGGCGAGATCGAGCAGGTGGCGCACTCGGGCCGCCCGCGAGAAGGTCCGGATGTCGGAGAGTGAGGCGAGCGTCCCGATGAGCACGAGGCTCGCGGCAAGACTGATGACCGAGGCAGCGGTGCCCCACGACTCCGGGCCGCCGGCGAGCAGCCAGGTGCTCACAGTAAGCTCGCTCAGCGTCACCAGTGCTGCCCCGGCAGCAAGACCTCGCCAGAGCGTCTGCTCCTCGGCGCTGGTGGCTCGGACGACCAAGAGCGATGCCATGGAGAACGCGATGAATGGCGACAGGTATGCGAGCTGCTGGACGAGGAGCACTCCGCGCGCCAACGGTGGCGCCTCGAGGCTCGGAATGGCGAATGCCAAGACGCAAACCGACCAGAGTACGACAAGCGGTGCGAGCGGCAGTACGGGCTCGTCGGTCGCGAGGACCGACGCCGCGTCGATGTCTCTCGATCGCCAGCGTGCCAAACTCCCGCCCTCCGTCGTAGCCTGCCGGTGACTCGCTGCGCTCGATGAGCGGCGCGAGCGGGTAGTATAGACAAGGAACGGCCACCCCAGGCAACGCGAGGAGCGAATTGTGCGCCACGTGCTCATGGTCATCGCACAGGACCAGTTCCGCGACGAGGAGTACGCACAGTCGAAGGAGGTCTTGGAGCGGCGCGGCGCCGTCGTGACGACGGCGAGCAGAGCTCCCGGAACCTGCACGGGGAAGCTCGGCCTCAAGGCAACGGCCGATCTCGCGCTGGCCGACGTCGATGACGACCTCTACGACGCCGTCGCCTTCATCGGCGGCGGCGGGTCCGCGGTGTTCTTCGACGACCCGCTTGCACACGAGCTCGCCAGAGCGTTCCACACGACCGGGCGACCGGTCGCGGCGATCTGCATCGCGCCGTCCACGCTCGCCCGAGCGGGCGTGCTCGCGGACCGGCGCGCGACGGCATTCCCGTCGCAGGAGGACGATCTCCGGGCGCACGGGGCGCACTGGACCGGATCGCCGGTTGAAGTTGACAGCACAGTGATCACCGCGAACGGTCCTGCCGCGGCGGCCGCGTTCGGCGAGGCCATTGCCGACGCACTCGGCCTCGCCGGGGCGATACCGTCGTCGGACAGCGAACGTGACTGAGAGGAGTGTCCATGCAACTCAAGATCTACCGCTGCCGCATCTGCGGCGAGGTGTACCTCGGCTACGAGGCGCCTGAGAACTGCCCGTTCTGCGGCGCGCACATCGATTTCCTGATCCCGCCCGAGGCGTATCCCACGGACATCAACGCCGTGAGCATCACCGAGGCCGAGCGTGCCGACCTCGACTCATCGATCGAGCTCGAGACGGCCAACACACGCTTCTACCTCGGCATGGCCGAGCGCAAGGATAACGACATCCTTCGCTCGACGTACAAGCGGCTCGCCAAGGTGGAGGCCGAGCACTGCACGCTCTTCTGCAAGCTCGCGGGGCGGGACGTCCCAGCGGACCTCATGACCCCCGGTGAGACGACCGGCGCGTGGGCGACCGACATCGAGGAGTCGTTGCGGCGCGAGAATCGGGCCAACAGCCTGTACGCGATCTTCGCCGAGCGCGCGACGAACGAGCGGCTCCAGGAGGTCTGGACCGAGGTCTCAGCGGTCGAGGCCGACCACATCACGCTCGACGATCTGGCCACGACGTACCTGTAGGAAGCCGCACAGTTCGCACCGACGCCCGGCGTGCTCTGCGCGCCGGGCGTCGGTGCGTTCAAGAGGAGGTGATTACAACTCGGCGCGGGCGAAGGTGCGCACCGCCCCAACGACCAGAACGGCCGCCAGGCCGAGCGCTGTCAGCAGCGGGAACGTCAGCGCCACCGTGTCGCCTGCCACAAGCGCGGACGGCGCGCCCATGAGCCCCGCGGGACTGTACTTGAGCGCCGGCCCCCAGAGCGTAGCGATGCTGAGGGCGATGAGAGCGGCGAAGCCGAGGCCTGCCGCTCCTGCCTGCGAATTCACGAGCGTCGACGCCAGGGTCATGATCGCGACGAGCAACACGCCCCACGCAAGCCATACGCCGGTCGAGGACGCCAGCACGCCGAGCGGCGCCTCGCCGAAGGCCGCCAGCGTCACGAGCCACGTCGCCACTGCCCCGAGCACGGTTGTCGCGGCGAGCAACGCTGCCTGCGACACGAACTTGGCGAGTACGAACGTCGCTCGCGTCACGGGCTTCGTGAGCACGAGGACGGCGGTGCCGCTCTTCCGCTCGGATGAGACGAGCCCGCCGAGAATGATGACGAGTGCGTACGTCACGATCTGGGCGAGATTCTTGGTCCACTGCAGGTAGGCGTCGCGCCATGTGGGGTCGGGCAGCTGGATGACGAGACCCGGCTGGCTGCCGGCCACCGACTTCAAGAGCTGGGGCGTGAGCAAGGCGAGAATCGGGCCGCTCAGCGCGAAGAAGAGCACGATGCCCGGCAGCACCCAGATTCGCCAGGTGCGCAGAATCTCGTGAAGTTCCTTGACAAGGAATGCCCCGAAGCCACGCATCACCGCTCACCTCCCACGAGCTCGACGAAGACGTCTTCAAGCGCGGCCTCAGCCGGTTCCAGCCGCACGAGGCCGACGCCGGCGGCAGCCACGGCGGCGGGTACCGCTCGACGAGCGGTGTCGAGGTCGCTCACGGTGAGCGTCAGCAGCGCACCCTCGCGCGCGGCGGCACTCGCCCACGGCGCTTTGGCGAATTCGGCGGCGAGCGCACCCGCGGCCCCGGTCACCTCGACGAGGAGCCGCTGGGCGCCGGTGCGGCGCGTGAGCTCGGCCATGGGCGCCTGCACCACCACGCGGCCACGGTCGAGGATCGCGACCGTGTCGCACACGCGCTCAACGTCGGCAAGGATGTGCGTCGAGAAGAGCACGGTCGTCCGACCCGCGAGCGAGGCGATCATCTCGAGGACTTCCTTGCGGCCGATCGGGTCCAGCGCCGAAGTGGGTTCATCGAGCATCAGGAGCTTCGGCGCGTTGATGAGCGCCTGCGCAACGCCGAGCCGCTGCCGCATGCCACGCGAGTAGCCGCCGATGCGGGTATCGACCCGCGCGAGTCCCGCCAAGTCGAGCAGCGCCTCGGCGCGCTCGGCGAGCACCGAACCACCGAGGCCGAAGAGGCTCCCAGCGAACGTGAGGAACTCGCGCGCCGTCATCCACTCGTAGAAGCCCGGAACGTCGGGCAGAAAGCCGATCTCAGCGCGCACGTCGTTGGTCGCGTCGCCGACATCCGTCCCGAGGACGCGTGCGACGCCGGCGGTGGGACGCGCGAGGCCGGTGAGGACGCGAAGCGTCGTGGTCTTCCCGGCGCCGTTGGGTCCGAGAAACCCGAACACCGAACCGGTCGGAACGCTTAGGTCCACGCCGTCGAGGGCGCGGACGTCGCCGTAGACCTTCGTCAGGCCGCGCAGCTCGACCGCGAGCGCACGCTGGGGCATGTCCGTCACGTCACTCGCCGTCCTTGCCGCCGTAAAGCACGTCGGCGGCCCGCTCGGCCGCCCCCATCCGGTCGGTCACCGCAGCGGCGCCTGCGGGCGTCTGTGACGCGCCCGCCGCCAGCGGGTCGACCGCGGGTGCCGGTTGCCGCCCGGCAACCAGGAACACGATCGCGCCGACGAAGTTGATGAACACGATGATGAGTACCCAGGGCCACTTCTTTCCGAACACCAACTCCTCGTCGGGCGTCTTCAGCAGCCGCACGAGCGCATAGACCTCGACGGCGAGCTGCACGACGATGAGCACGCCGATCGCGCCGAGGAGCCACGTCGGCAGCTCCCACAACTCCGAAAAACTGTCCATTGCTACTCCCCTTCTCTGTTGTCAGACGTCCGAGGGCGAGCACCCGCGAGGCTCGCCCGCCACTCGGCTTTGAGACCCAGCCGCGACAGCACCAGCAGCATCACGAATGGAACTGCGATGGCCACGATCACGATAAGTACGGGCGCCCACCACTCGGCAAAGCCGGTCAGCGCTGTGAGGACGGTGTACCCGCACAGGCCCGCGGCCAACCACGACGAGAGCGCAAGCGACACGCTCGCCATAGCGACGGACCTACGACCTGCGCGCCTGAGCGCAAGCCGGCCCAAGATGACCACCGGCAGCACCGCCGCGATGCCGACGAGCGCGCCGAGCGCGACCTCGCGTGACGCCCAACCGTCAGGCGCGCCGCTCGCGCCCCAGTGCACGGGCACCTCGGGCGGCAGTTCACGCCACCAGATCGCCGCGGTCGCGATTGCCGCGACGCCAAGGACGAGAGGCACGGACGCCGCCAGCCGCAGGGCCATGGCGGACAGGTTCTCGAACGGATGCTCCTCGACGTCGTCGGGTCGAAGGAGGCCGAGCTTCACGGCGAGCGCCCCGAAGTTGATCGTCCACCCGACACCGAAGCTCCGTGGCATCCAGACCCGCGGGTCGGCCGGGTTCCAGAGCCGTTCCATCAGGCTGTTGGCTGTGGGTTGGCGAAACTCATACGGCATCCCGAGCACCCGGCCCTGGGGGTGCGGTGAGCCCTCACCCGCCGCGAGGGCGTCCCGGAGCGCAGCCGCGTACTCCTCCGGCGTGCCGAGCGCGCCGAGCGCTGCCGCTTCGTCGGCGGGCGTGCCACCGCGGGTCGCTACCTCGTCACGAACGTTCGTGCCGAGCTCCGCAAGCGCCTCGTCGACCTCTCGCTCCGGAAGGTCCGCGAGCAGTGCGCGAACCTCCTCGATGTACGTGCTCGCGGCCGTGGTGCCGCGCTTGTTGTCAGCCACTTGTGCTCACCTTCTTGAGGAGGTCATCGAGCGCGCCGACCATGGCGCGCCACGACTGGGACATCGTCGCGAGGTCGCTCCTACCCGCCTGCGAGAGCCGGTAGTACTTCCGCGGCGGTCCCGAAGGGGACTCGCGCCACGCGGTCTGCACGAGCCGGCTCTTCTGGAGCCTGCTGAGCAGCGGATAGACCGTCCCCGAGCCTGCGGCGAGTCCCGGCACGCCCGCGAGGCGCTCGACGATCTCCACCCCGTAGAGCTCACCGGCGTCCAGCAGCGCGAGAATCGCCAACTCGAGGACTCCCTTGCGGAACTGCGAAACCCGCGCGTCGGCTCCCTCACTCATGCGTCGCGCCCTCTCTGATTGTATGCGTCACCTACTACCTTGTACCACCTACTATTAGGCAATGCAAGATAGGGACACTTCAGGCGCAGGAGATGCTGGATGTGCGACGGCGCGGCGCTGGCGTGACGCCCAGCGTCGTGTCAGACGCGCCGCGAGGACGCGACACGCTCGAAAGCCGCTTGGTAGTCGGGCGCGAGCCGCTCGACCGTGAACGCCTCGGCGAGGTGCCTGGCAGCACCGGGAGCGGGGCGGTCGAGCACCAGCGAACGCAGCATCGCAACGAGGGCGTCATGCGTGCCGTAGCGGAACGCGGCCGGGTAGAGCTCCGGATACGCAAGCCGGTCGGGTACGACCGGCGTCGCTCCCGCGTAGCATGCCTCGAGCATCGCGAGTCCGAAGAACTCATTCGTCGCGGTGGAGACCGCAACGTCCGCACTCGCGAGGAGATCGGCGTACGCTCCCCTCCCCTCGGGTTCCCCGAGGTGGACGAGCCGGTCGCGGAGGGCGCTGGCCGCCTCAGCGATGGCCGCTTCGGTCTCCCGGAAGGACTGCCCCGCGACGGCCACCTCGAAGTCGAGCCCCTCGCGCGCGAGCGCCGTAACCGCGGCGAAGAACGCCTCCGGCGCCTTGTCGTGCTCCCAGCGGTGCGGCCACACCACCCTCGGGCGACGCCCACGAACGGGCGCGACGTCGCCGAACGGCGCCGGGTCGAACGGCGGGGCCAGGACCGAAGACTTCGCTTCGATCGATTCGGCAACGTCTTCCGGGACGTGATCAGGGAATTGGCGCAGGAAGCCGGGAATCCCGCTCACGAATCCGTCGAGGTTCCAGCGCGTGTTGAACAGACAGGCATCCGCCGCCAACGCGGAGGTCACATTCGTGAGCGGGAACTGCAGATCCCACTCGGCGGTGTGGCGGTTGGGGTACAGCAGCTGGTTCTCGTGGAAGTACACCGCCGCAGGGACGCCATGTACCGCATCGCCCGCAAGGCCGAGGAACTCGGCGAGGTTGAGAAATGTGCTCGCGTAGATGAGGTCCCAGCGGTGGCCCGCGGCGTGCAGTCGCCGGACCTCTCCGGCCATCGTGATGGCGGCGCCGCGCATGCGCCACTTCCACTTGCGCGCAGGCAGCGTGAGGAGATCGTACGTCACGTCGAGCGCGGGCAGCAGCGCGTCGAGGACCGCCCGATGCGAACCGCCGTAGTAGGGCTCGAGCACGAGTACCGAGAGCGTCACGGTCGGGCCTCCAGTGCTCTCCCGGGGGCGAGATCGCCGAGCGCCGCCGTCAGGTTGCCCGGCAGCACGCGCTCGAAGCGGCCGCGGTTGCGGCCCCTGAGGCCGGTTTCGTGGTAGTTGACCAGGATGACGCGCTCGTACACGACCGCCCCCAGACAATGCATGTGCCCCGCGGCCGAAGGCTACGGGGCACCATTGCGAACTGCTGCCGTACGGCTGCGGCGTTACTTGTAGCTCTCTGCCACACGCTCGTAGCCGATGTCCCCGGACGCGATCTCGTCGAGTGCGAGGGTCAGCGGCTTCGTGCTGGTGATCCGGGCAATCTCGGGCGCCTGCGTCAGCAGGGCCTGATTGCGGACGCCGTGGACCATCTCATTGATCTGACGCGCGCGGCGCGCAGAAACGATGCAGAGCGTGTACTTCGAGTCGACCTTCGAGAGGAGTAGGTCGATGTCAGGCTTGATGACCATGGGTGTGTCCTTCTGAGAGGGATCGAACGATTGCGACGAGCTCGCCACTCGCTCGGCGCATATCGTCGTTTTGTACCACATAGTCATAGGTCTCCACAAGCTGCATCTCGCGCATCGCGGTCTCCAGACGGATGCGGACCTGCTCGTCGGTCTCGGTCCCGCGTCGCCTGATTCGCCGCTCAAGCTCCTCGATCGACGGTGCGACGATGAAGATCAGCACCGCCTCCGGAATGAGCTCCTTGACCTGCCGAGCGCCCTGCGGGTCGATCTCGAGGACGACGATGCAGCCTTGAGCGATTTGCTCCTCCACCGAGGAGCGGAGCGTACCGTACCGGTTGCCATGGACCTCGGCCCACTCCAGGAAGTCCCCGCGCGCGATCCGCCGGTCGAACTCGGCCACCGAGAGGAAGTGGTAGTCCGCGCCGTCGACTTCCCCGGGGCGCGGTCGGCGCGTCGTAGCCGAGACCGACACGCACACACCAGGGACCCTGGCGACGAGTCTGTCGACCAGAGTCCCTTTTCCTGCTCCGGAAGGCCCGGAGATGATGACCAGGCGGCCGGCGTTCACCCCGCGTGCGCCGACGATTCAGCCCAGACGCTTCATGAGCATCTCGCGCTGACGGGCGCCGAGGCCTTGGACGCGGCGGCTCTCGGAGATCTCGAGTTCGTCCATGATCTTGGCAGCCTTGGCCTTGCCGTAGCCGGGCAGGCTCTCGAGGAGTGCCGAGACCTTCATGCGCGCGACGATCGGATCGTCGGACTTCTTCATGACGTCTGCGAAGGACAGCTTGCCGTCCTTGATCTTCAGACGGAGCTCTGCACGTGCCTGGCGGGCCTTCGCAGCCTTCTCGAGAGCGGCTTTGCGCTCGGCAGCGGTCAGATTCGGCAGTGCCATGATTCCTCCTCGAATTCGAACAACAGTGGCTTCCCCTGCGCCATGCCGGATGACAATGCCCCCAGACAGTGAAGCATGAGACGTAGGACGATACTACCCCTGACCTGCCAGAATGCAAACCCCCGTCAAGAAAGTCGGCTGCTCCCCGGCGAGTAGAGCGGCACCTCCACGGCGCACAACCCGCATGCGGACGGCTCCCAGGACTCAACCTCAAGTTGAAGCAGAGGAATAAGTTCCACATCGAACAGCTTGGGGCCGCCGCGGTCTATCAGCGATGCGACGGCAACGGGCTCTGCTCCGGCGGCGCGGACGAGCGCGATAACCTCGGCGACGGACCCACCCGTGGTGACCACGTCTTCGACCACGAGCACCCGTGCCCCTGCGGGCACCTGGAATGCTCGGCGGAAGGTCATCGCGCCGTGCTCACGCTCCGTGAACATGAACTTGACGCCGAGAGCCTGTGCCACGGCGAAGCCGATGATCAGACCCCCCACGGCGGGAGCCGCGACGAGGTCGATGTGCCGCTCGCCGATTCGCTCGACGAGCGCCTGCGCGAAGCGAGTCGTCAGTGCCGGGTCCTCCAGGACGCGCGCACACTGCACGTACGTGTCCGAGTGCCGGCCGCTCGTCAGCTGGAAGTGCCCCGAGAGCACCGCCCCCGAACGGCGGAATGCATTGAGTACCTCGGTCTCGGTCATATCGGCCATGCTCACTCATCTCCTTCTAAGATCCGTCGCGCAGCAGCAGCGGGATCGGCGGCTCTGGTGATCGGGCGCCCGATCACCAGATGCGACGCACCGGCGGCGATCGCTGCTTCAGGCGTGGCGATACGCGCCTGGTCGCCGGCCTCCGCCCACGTCGGACGCACACCCGGGGTGACCACGAGCGCCTCCTCCCCGAGTGCCTGACGCATGACCGCCGCCTCTTCGGGCGAGCACACCACGCCGTCGCAGCCGCACTCCTTTGCGAGCCGCCCGAGCGCGAGCGCGTGCTCCTGCGCGCCCCCATACAGCCCGAGTTCCGCAAGCGCCGCGTCGTCGAGGCTCGTGAGCACGGTCACGGCCACAACCGCCGGCTTGGCGAGCCCGAACTTAGCCGCGACCTGCGCCGTCTCCTGGACCGCCGCCTGCAGCATCGCGCGGCCGCCGGACGCGTGCACCGTGAACATGTCGGCGCCCATCCTGACGAGCGTTCGACACGCCCCGCGGACTTGGTGCGGAATGTCGTGAAGCTTGAGATCCACGAAGATTTTGAAGCCGAGCGCACGCAGTTCGCGCACGATGGCCGGACCCTCCGCGTAGAAGAGCGTCATACCCACCTTCACCCAGCGCACTTGCCCCTTGAG
The DNA here is from genome assembly GCA_963817405.1 of uncultured Actinomycetes bacterium. Classification (GTDB taxonomy): domain Bacteria; phylum Actinomycetota; class Coriobacteriia; order Anaerosomatales; family Anaerosomataceae; genus CAWFNW01. Next base: position 89,188 of record CAWFNW010000001.1, on the reverse strand, counting down.
CAAGCGCGCAAGCTCCAGTGCGGCCTCGGCGTCAGGCACGTCGAGGGCAACGATCACTCGGTCACGCATGGGTCTCCCCTTCCCTCTCGAATTCGAGGATCCGTCACCCGCGGAGCGCGCCAATGAGGTCGGCGACACGTGCGATGCCGCGCTCGGCACAGAAGCGCTCAAGCCCGTCGGCGATCCGCTCCACGGAGCGAGGGTCGACGAAGTTCGCCGTCCCGACCGCCACCGCCGTCGCGCCCGCGAGCAGGAACTCGACCGCGTCGGCGGGCTCCATGATGCCGCCCATGCCGATCACGGGAACGGAGACCGCCTGCGCGACCTGCCAGACCATGCGGACAGCGACCGGGCGGATCGCAGGGCCGGAGAGCCCGCCGACGCCGCGCGCCAGCCGCGGGCGGAACGTCTCGACGTCGATCGACATGCCGAGGAGCGTGTTAATGCAGCTCACGGCGTCGGCGCCCACGGCCTCGACTGCTCGGGCAATCTCCGCGATGTCGGTCACGTTGGGGCTGAGCTTCACGATGAGCGGTTTGCTCGTCGCCGCCCGGACCGCGTGAGTGACTTCGGCGGCCGCGGCACAGCTCGTGCCGAACGCCATGCCGCCCTCATCCACGTTCGGGCACGAGATGTTGACTTCGAAGCCGTCCACGGCGGCCTCAGTCTCTAGCCGCTCGACGACTCCCACGTAATCGGCGACGCTGTGCCCGACCACGTTCACGATCACGGGCACGTCCTGAGTCGCGAGCCACCCGAGGTCGCCCGAGCGAAAGGCCTCCACGCCGGGATTCTGCAGGCCGATCGAGTTCAGCATGCCGCTCGGCGTCTCGGCGATGCGTGGCGAGGGGTTCCCCGCCCACGGCTCGACGCTCACGCCCTTAGTCGCGACCGCGCCGATGCGCGAGAGGTCGACGAAGTCCGCGTACTCGCGCCCGGCAGCGAACGTTCCCGACGCCGTCACGACGGGGTTGCGGAGCTCGAGGGTGCCAATCCGTACGCGCATGTCGACCGCCGGCGAGGCGCCGGGCGCACCGTTACGGGTGGTGTCGTGTGCGCTCACAGAGTACCGCCCTGACCGTGAAGCGGCCGTTCGGTCGGGTCCCAGAGCACGCGCTCGGCGTCGAAGACCGGCCCGTCGATGCATGCGCGCTTCTGACCCTCGGTCGTCGCTACCACGCACGACAAGCATGCACCCACGCCGCACGCCATCAGCCGCTCGAGCGACACTTGGCACGCCACGCCGGCGGCGGCGGCCTGCGCGGCCACGATGCGCTGCATCGGCTCGGGACCGCAGGTGAAAACGACGTCCGGCCGGTCGGTCGAGAGCACGCCCTCCACGAGCGTGGTCACAAAGCCGCGCTCGCCGGCCGAGCCGTCGTCGGTGGCGACGAGCACCCGGCGGGCCTGCCGCTCGAAGAGCTCACGCGCCACCAGCCGCTCGGCCGTCGGTGCGCCATGAGCGACCGTGACCGCGACGCCGCGCTCGGCGAGCTGCTCGACGAGCATCCCCATCGGCGCTGCCCCGAGGCCGCCCGCCACGACGAGCGCGTGGCGGATGCCATCGCCGAGCCGCCAGCCGGTACCGAGTGGGCCGATAAGGTCGAGCTCCTCACCGCGCTCCTTCGCGGCCAGATCGCGCGTTCCCCGGCCGAGCACCTGGTAGAGGAGCTCGAGCCGATGCTCGTACGCGCGGTGCACGGAGAAGGGGCGACGCAGGATGAAGTCGGCGCCGCGGGTGATCCGCAGGTGCACGAACTGGCCGGGCGCGATCGCCGCTGCGACGCGTGGCGCTTCGAGCGCGATGAGGCCCACACCCTCGGCGACGCGGTCGTTGGCGACGACGGTCACATGCTCGAGCAGGCGGCGCTCCGTGGCGGCGACAAGGGTCACAGCGGCCCGCCGTCCTGAAGGTCCTGCAGCGCCACCACGTCGAGGCGCCCGTCGAGGGTGGCCTCGATCGCCTGCGCCCACGCCTGGGCCGCCGGCACGGTCGTGATGTTGCTCACGCCATGCTGTACCGCCGCCGAGCGGATGTGGTAGCCGTCGGAGCGCGTCTCGCGCCCGAACGGCGTGTTGATGACCAGCTGCACCTCGCCGTTCTTGATCGCGTCGACGATGTTCGGGCGCCCCTCGTGCACCTTGCGGACCTCACTGACGGGGATGCCCGAGGCGCGAAGCAGCCGTGCGGTGCCCTTGGTCGAGAGAATCCGGAAGCCGAGCTGGTTGAGGTGGCGCGCAACGCCGGTGATGGCCCGCTTATCACGATCGCAGACGGAGATGAACGCTGCGCCCTCGGTGGGAAGCGAGTAGTCGATGGCAAGCTGCGATTTCGCGAAGGCGCTCGGGAAGTCCGCCGCGACGCCCATGACCTCGCCTGTCGACTTCATCTCGGGACCGAGCACGATATCGGTGCCCGGGAAGCGGCCGAAGGGCATGACCGCCTCCTTTACGCAGAAGCGGCCGAGCTCGCGCTCCTCGTCAGGCAGCCCCATCGTCCCAAGCCGCTCGCCCGCCATGACGCGCGCCGCGACCTTCGCGAGTGGCACGGCGGTCGCCTTGCTCACGAACGGCACCGTGCGGCTGGCGCGCGGGTTGACCTCGAGCACGTACACGAGTTCGTCCTTCACCGCGAACTGGACGTTCATGAGACCAACGACGCCGAGCTCGAGCGCGAGTGCGCGGGTATGTGTCCGGATGCGGCTGATGGTCTCAAGCCCGAGCGAGAACGGCGGGATGCAGCAGGCCGAGTCGCCCGAGTGGATGCCCGCCTCCTCGATGTGCTCCATGACGCCGCCGATGTAGACCTGCTCGCCGTCGCAGACGGCGTCGACGTCGACCTCGATCGCACCCTCCAAGAAGCGGTCCAAGAGCACCGGGTGATCGGGGCTCACGAGTGCTGCCTGCTCCACGTAGCGCCGCAGGTACTCCTCGCTGTACGCGATAACCATCCCGCGCCCGCCGAGCACGTAGCTCGGGCGCACCAGGAGCGGGTAGCCGATCCGCTCGGCCACCTCGACCGCCTCGTCCATGGTGCGCGCGGTGCCGGCGGCCGGATACGCGATTCCCAACCGGTCGAGGACGTCCGCAAAGCGCTCGCGGTCCTCGGCCAGGTCGATCGCTTCGGGCCTCGTGCCGAGGATCGGCACGCCGGCGTCCTCGAGCGCCCGTGCGAGCTTCAGCGGCGTCTGCCCGCCGAACGTGACCAGCACGCCCTCGGGGCCCTCGGCCTCGCAGATGTCCATCACGTCTTCGAAGGTGAGCGGTTCGAAGTACAGCCGGTCCGAGGTGTCGTAGTCGGTGGAGACCGTCTCCGGGTTGCAGTTCACCATGATGGTCTCGTAGCCGAGCTCCGAGAGCGCGTAGGCCGCGTGCACGCAGCAGTAGTCGAACTCGATGCCTTGACCGATGCGGTTGGGTCCCGCGCCGAGGATCATCACCTTGCGCCTGGTCGAGGGCGCGACCTCATCTTCCTCCTCGTACGTCTTGTAGTAGTAGGGCGTGGACGCCTCGAATTCCGCGGCGCAGGTGTCCACGGACTTGAACGTGGGCTTCACCGCGAGCTCGAGCCTTCTCGCGCGGACCTCAGGTTCGACCGTACCCGTCAGGTGCGCGATCTGGATGTCCGAGAGACCGTGCTGCTTGGCATCGCGCATCGCCTCGGCGTCGATCTCCCCGAGGGCGCGCCCGCGAACGCGCTCCTCGGCGTCCACGATGCGCTGCAGTTGCGCGCAGAACCACGGGTCGACGCCCGTGAGCGCCGCCACGTCGTCCGCCGTCCGACCGCGCCAGAGGGCCTCGATCATGTAGAAGACGCGCTTCTCGTTCGGAAGCGCCAGCAGCTCCTCGAAGTGCGTCTCGTCGTAGGCGTCCTTGCCGTCAGCCCCCAGCCCGTAGCGGCCGTTCTCGAGCGAGCGGAACGCCTTGCCGAGCGCCTCGGGGAACGTCCGGCCGATCGCCATGACCTCCCCAACAGACTTCATCCTCGTGGTGAGCTGCTCGTCGGTCCCGCGGAACTTCTCGAACGCCCAGCGCGGCACCTTGACGACGGTGTAGTCGATGCTCGGCTCGAAGCAGGCCGGCGTCTTCTTCGTGATGTCGTTGGGTATCTCGTCGAGCGTGTAGCCGACGGCGAGCATCGCCGCGAACTTCGCGATCGGGAAGCCGGTCGCCTTGCTCGCGAGCGCGGACGAGCGCGACACGCGCGGGTTCATTTCGATGACCACGAGCCGGCCGTCGGCGGGATTCACCGCGAACTGGACGTTGCTCCCGCCGGTCGTCACGCCGATCTCGCGCATGATGGCGAGCGATGCGTCGCGCATCACCTGGTACTCGCGATCCGTAAGCGTCTGTGCGGGCGCCACCGTGATCGAGTCGCCCGTGTGCACGCCCATCGCGTCGAAGTTCTCGATCGAACACACGATGACCGCGTTGTCGTTGCGGTCCCGCATGACCTCCATTTCGTACTCTTTCCAGCCGAGCACGCTCTCTTCGATCAAGACCTCGCCCGCCGGCGAGAGCGCCAGCCCGTGGGTGACGATGTCCCGGAGCTCGTCCACGTTGTATGCGATGCCGCCGCCCGCCCCGCCGAGCGTGAAGCTCGGGCGAACGACCGCGGGGTAGCCGAGTGTCGAGACGATCTCCTCGGCATCGGCAAGTGAGTACGCGTACCCGCTCTCGGGCACGTCGAGACCGATGCGCCGCATCGCCTCGGCGAAGAGCTTACGGTCCTCGCCCTTGCGGATGACCTCGAGCGTCGCGCCGATGAGCTCCACGCCGTAGCGATCCAGCACGCCCGACTCGGCAAGTGCGACGGCGCAGTTGAGGCCGGTCTGCCCGCCGAGCGTCGGCAAGAGCGCGTCGGGCCGCTCGCGCGCAATCACCTTCTCGACGAAGGCGGGCGTCACGGGTTCTACGTACGTCCGGTCCGCGAACTCGGGATCCGTCATGATCGTCGCCGGGTTGCTGTTGACAAGGACGACGCGGTAGCCCTCCTCTCGGAGCACCTTGCAGGCCTGCACGCCCGAGTAGTCGAACTCGCAGCCCTGCCCGATGACGATGGGACCGCTGCCGATGAGCAGGATCGTGCGGATGTCAGTTCGTTTCGGCATCCAGCTCCCCTACGGCACGATCATGACGGGGCACGAGGCCTGCCTGAGGAGCGTTTGGGAGACACTCCCGAGGATCGCTTCCTGGATCGCGTTCCTCCCCCTCGTGCCTGTGATGACGCCGGTCGCCCGGCGCTCGTCGAGCTCCTCGAGGATCATGCGCTGCACGTCGCCCCGCGTGATGACCACGCTCGCCGACAGTCCCTCCTGCGCCGCCATCGCCTGCAGGTTGCGCATCTGGAACTCGGCGCCCTCTTCCTGGCGGCGAAGCTTGTCGCCGGTGAGGCTCTCATCGATCACGTGGAGCAGGTAGAGGGTCCCCACGCTCTGCCGCGGCAGCTGAAGCGCCGCGGTGAACGCTCGCGAGGCCGAGAGCGAGAAGTCGGTCGGCACCAGGACCTTCTCGCCGAATCGCGTGAGCAGCTTCGACGGGTCCTGCTGGTTCCGAAGCAGGTCGAAACGGGTGAGCAGCATGGGCACGGGCGCGTCGCGCAGCAGCCGTTCTGAGACCGATCCGGCCACCAACTGCGTCACCAGACGCTTCGCGTGCGAGCCCGCGACGACGGCGTCGACGCCGACCTCGGTGGCGAGCGCGACGATTCCCTCGAACGGGTCGCCGGTCGGCACGCGCACTTCCACGTTCAGTCCCGCCGAGCGCAGAATCTCCGCCTTGACCTGCAGCGCGTCGCACACCTCGTCGACTCTCGACGCGATCACCGGACCCTCCATGCCGGACGCCTCCACCACGTGCGCCAGCACGACGACCTTCGTGCCAAGCCCGCTCAGCCCTTTGGCGAACTCAAGCATGAGATCGGCGTCATCTGAGAAGTCCGTTGGCAGCAGAACCGTCCTGAGCATGGTCACTCCCTCACGTCTGGGGCCCGGCGCGCCGCCAAGCCGTTGAACACGTCCTCGTGGCCGTCCATGAGGCGCAGGAACGCGCCGAACAGGTACCGGGCATCGGTGGGACCGGGCGCAGCTTCGGGGTGGTACTGCACCGAGAACGCCCGTTGGTCAAAGGCGCGCAGCCCCTCCACCGTCATGTCGTTGAGGTTCACGTGGGTGAGCTGCACCGGCCCGAACGCCTCAGAGGTCACCACCGGTGCCACGCCGGCGCTGGCCCAGAAGCCGAGGTCGCCGGCGTCGTGACCGATGCCACCCGAGCGTGCCACATCGAGCGGGCCGATGCTCGCGAAGTCGACGCAGAAGCCGTGGTTCTGGCTCGTGATCTCCACGCGCCCCGTGAGCAGGTTCTTGACGGGCTGGTTCCCGCCGCGATGACCGTACTTGAGCTTGTACGTCGCCGCTCCGAGGGCGAGAGAGAGCATCTGATGACCCAGGCAGATCCCGAACACTGGAACGCGCCCCAAGAGCTCCCTGAGCGTCTCGTAGAGGTACGTGACCGCGGCCGGATCGCCGGGGCCGTTCGCGAAGAAGACGCCGTCCGGTGCGAGCGCCTGCGCCTCGGCAGCGCTCGTCGTGGGCGGCACCACCAGGACCTCGATGCCGTGCTCGGCGAGGTTGCGAAGGATGTTGTACTTGATGCCCGAGTCGAACGCGACCACGCGGAAGCGTGGCGCCGCCGGGAGAACGCCCGTGCGCACCGGCAACTCGCACTCCGGCGGCATCTCCGAGCCCCACGTGTAGCGCTCGGTGACCGCCACCTCGGCGACGAGATCGCGGCCGACGAGTCCCGGGGAAGCCTTGGCCTTCGCGGTGAGCGACACCTCGTCGAGATCCAAAGTTGAGAGCACCGCCCGCATCGCGCCCGATTCGCGGATCTGCTTCGTCAGGCGCCGCGTGTCAACGCCCTCGATGGTGACGACGCCGAGGCGCGTGAGGAAGGCGCCAAGCGTCTCCTCCGAGCGCCAGTTGGACGCCACCGGCGAGAGCTCGCGGACGACGAGGCCGGGCGCGAAGACGCCGCGCGACTCCATGTCGGAGGCGTTCACGCCGTAGTTGCCGATGTGCGGCGAGGTCATCGTGATGATCTGGCCGGCGTAGCTGGGGTCCGTGAGGACCTCCTGGTAGCCGACCATCGAGGTGTTGAACACGGCTTCGCCGGCGACCTCACCGCGCGCGCCGCAGGACCAACCGCGAAACGCGGTCCCGTCCTCCAGCACGAGGAGCGCTTGTGAGCGCTCGGTCACCGGGCGACCACCTTCCCGTTCTTGAGCGCGAAGTAGCCGCCCACGAGGACCTCGCTCGCCTTGCCCAGGAGCTTCTGCCCGAGAAACGCCGAGTTGCGCGACTTGGACGCGAACCACTCGGGTGTGACCTCCACCCGCGCCTCGGGGTCGACGATCGTGAGGTCGGCGATCGCGCCGGGCTCAATGCGAACCTCCGGCAACCCGAGCGCGCGGCGCGGATTGTGGCTCATGGCGTTCGCCACTTCAGCCCAACCGAGCAGCTTGGTGGCCACCAGGTGCGTGTTCACCAGCGACAGCGCTGACTCGAGGCCTGTGGTGCCGAACGGTGCCAACTCGAACTCCAACTCCTTCTCGTGGGGAGCGTGCGGAGCGTGGTCGGTCGCGATGCAGTCGACGGTACCGTCGAGAAGCCCCTCGATGAGCGCCTCACGGTCCTTGGCGGTGCGGAGCGGCGGGTTCATCTTGAGGTTTGTATCGTACCCGATGAGCGCGTCCTCATCGAGAAATGCGTGGTGCGGCGTGACCTCGCAGGTGACGTCCAGACCGCGCGCTTTCGCCTGGCGCACGAGCGCCACGGAGCCGGCCGTCGAGAGGTGTGCGAGGTGCAGCCGGCAGCCGGTGAGCTCGGCGAGCGCGATGTCGCGCGCGACGATCGTCTCCTCGGCGACGCCGGGCCACCCGGGAAGGCCGAGTCGCGTAGAGACGACGCCCTCGTTCACGACGCCGCCCGCCGAGAGCGACTCGTCCTCGCAGTGGCTGATGTACGTCGCGCCGAACGCCTTGATGTAGTCCATCGCTGTGCGCGTCATGCCGCCGGACTGCACGCCGTGCCCGTCGTCGGAAAACGCCACTGCGCCCTCGGCACGCATGTCGCCGATCTCGGCAAGCTGCGCGCCCTCCTGCCCTTTCGAGACCGCGCCTATCGGGTACACGCGCACGTGCCCCTCGGCCGCCGCCCGCTCGATCAGGAAGCGCACCTTGGAGCCGGTGTCGCACACCGGAGAGGTGTTGGGCATCGCACAGACCGCGGTGAAGCCGCCGTGCGCCGCGGCCGCGGTGCCGCTCGCAACCGTTTCTTTGTCCTCGCGCCCCGGCTCGCGCAGGTGCGTGTGGATATCCACGAGACCCGGGAGCACGACCTTCTCGCTCACGTCGAGCGTCTCGCCCTTCGGGATGGTGAGGTCGTGCCCGATCTCCACGATCACGCCGTCACGGATGATGATGTCGGCGACCTCGTCGAGCCCGGTTGCCGGGTCGACCACTCGGCCGTTCTTAAGCAGCAGCGCCACTGTCGGCACCTCCAAGCAGCAGGTACATGGCCGCCATGCGGACGGCGACGCCGGCGTTTACCTGGTCGAGCACGACCGAGCGCGGCGAGTCCGCCACGTCGGCCGAAATCTCCACGCCGCGGTTCATCGGGCCGGGGTGCATCACGATCATCTCGGGCTTCGCGGCCATGAGGCGCGCCATGTTCATCCCGTAGAGCTTCGCGTACTCGCGGTTGCTGGGGAACGGCATTCGCTCGGCACGCTCGAACTGCACGCGCAGCATGTAGGCAACGTCGAGGGCAGGCAGCGCCTCGTCGAGCGAGTAGATGACCTCGGCACCGAGCACGTCCGGACGCGCGGGCATGAGCGTGGGCGGACCGATGATGACCGGCGTCGCGCCCACCTTGTTGAGCGCCGGCACGAGCGAGCCGGCCACACGCGAGTGGCAGATGTCACCGACGATGCCCACGCGCAGCCCCGCAAGGCGGCCTAGAGAGCGGCGCATCGTGAACAGGTCGAGGAGCGCCTGCGTGGGGTGCTGGTGGACGCCGTCGCCGCCGTTGATGATGGAGGCGTCCATGCACTCGGCGAGCATCTGCGGTGCGCCCGCGTACTTATGGCGCACAATCACGAGGTCGCACGCCATCGCCGAGAGCGTCTTGGCGGTGTCGCGGAGGCTCTCGCCCTTGACCGTCGCCGAGGCCGAGGCCGTGAAGTTGATCCCGTCGGCCGAGAGGCGCTTCGCGGCGATCTCGAAGCTCGTGCGCGTGCGCGTGCTCGGCTCCAGGAACAGGTTCACGATCGTGCGGCCGCGGAGCGTCGGGAGCTTCTTGATGCGGCGCTCGTTGACCTCCATGAAGGACTCGGCGGCGTCGAGGATCGCCACGATATCGTCCGAGGAAAGGTCATCCATCGTCATGATGTGCTTGCTCGTGAGCATCTTACGCGTCACCCTCCCCGTCGTCGGCGAGGATGGAGACGGCGTCGCGCCCGTCGTGCTCCGTCAGCCGCACCTTCACGCGCTCCTTGTGCGACGTAGGGACGTTCTTGCCCACGTAGTCCGCGCGGATCGGCAGTTCCCGATGGCCGCGGTCGACGAGCACGGCGAGCTGGATGGTGGCCGGACGGCCGTAGTCCATGATGGCGTCCATCGCTGAGCGGATCGTCCGCCCGGTATAGAGCACGTCGTCGACGAGCACGATGTCGCGTCCCTCGACGTCGAACGGGATGTCGGTACGGTGCACCTCGGGCGAAAGGCGCGTGGCGACATCGTCGCGGTAGAAGGAGATGTCGACGGTGCCCACCGGCACCTCGACGCCTTCGATCGCCTTGATGCGCTCCGCCAGGCGCGTGGCCATCGTCGCCCCGCGCGTGACGATCCCTGCGAGTGCGACCGTGTCACACCCCTTGTTCGCCTCGAGGATTTCGTGCGCGATGCGCGTGAGCGCGCGATCGATGGCCTCGCCGTCCATGACGTCGGCCTTCACTCGGTATCCCACAAAGCTCACCTCCACTCCGGCTCGAACCGGCCCAGACACACAAAATGCCTTCTTGCGGCTGGCAAGAAGGCTTCTCGGCGTTGGCGCGCACTGGCTGGTGTAGCGGAGGCTGCGGCGCGCGGTATGCGGTTGCTCCTTGCCGGCCTCACGGGACCGGGCTTAAAGGTCAAGGGTGACTGTAGCAGGAGCCTGGCAGCGTCACAAGAGCAGACCAATGACCTCGTCCCCCGCCTTCGTCCGACCCATGGAATCGGGTTCGAGCCGCCGCAGACGCTCGGCCAGGTCCTCCGGCAGCGGGTCGAGGAAGTCGAGCGGCTCGCCGGTGATCGGGTGCTCAAGGCTGAGGCGATACGCGTGCAGGAACTGCCGATCGAGCCCGAGGTCGGCCTTGGGGTGGTTGCGCCCGTAGAGCGGGTCGCCCACGACCGGGTGGTGGATATAGCCCATGTGCACGCGGATCTGGTGCGTCCGCCCGGTGTAGAGCTTGCACTCGACGAGGGTGTACCCGTCGTCGTGCACGCCCGCCATGAAGCGCTCGAGCACGCGGAACGTCGTCACGGACTGTTTCGCGCTCTCGTGGTCGCTCACCGCCATGCGCATGCGGTCCTTCGGGTTGCGCCCCAAAGGCGCATCGATGAGCCCCGTGTCCGGCGTGATGTAGCCGTGCACGAGTGCGGCGTAGCGACGCTCCACCGAGCGGATCTTGAGCGCCTCGGAGAGTACCGCCTGCGCCCGGTCGGACTTCGCGACCATCATCAGCCCCGAGGTGTCCTTGTCCAAGCGGTGGACGATGCCCGGACGGTCCTCGCCCTGCAGGGTGCCGAGGTCCACACTGTGCGCGAGGAGCGCGTGCACGAGCGTCCCGGTGTAGTGGCCGCGCGCGGGGTGCACGACAAGTCCGGCCGGCTTCGAGAGGATGATGAGGTCGGCGTCCTCGTAGCGGATATCCAGGGGGATGTGCTCCGGCGTCAGATCGCTCGGCTCGGCTGGCGGCACGAACACCTCGATGCGCTCGCCCGCGCGAACGATGTGGTTCTTCGCGGCAATGGATCCGTTCACCAGAACGTGGCCGCCCGAGATCAACTTCACCGCGGCCGAGCGACTGACGACGGCGTCGAGGTCACCGAGCAGGCGGTCCAGCCGCATGCCCGCCTCGTCGCCTTTGACCGCGTGCACGTGGTGCGAGGTCATGCGCTCACGACTCCGAACCCGCGGGCTCTGCCTCGGGCACTGCGGGCTCGTCCCTGTGCACGATGATGTAGAGGATGAGGAGAGCAACGCCCACGTCGAGGGCGATGTCGGCGACGTTGAAAACCGGCCAGATGTGGACGTCGATGAAGTCCGTTACCCGGCCCGCGACCGCGCGGTCGATGAGGTTGCCGGCTGCCCCGCCGAAGATGAGCGACAGCGACGTGGCGAACAGCACGCTCGACCCGCGGTAGCGCCAGAGCACCCACGCGATCGTGCCCAGCACGGCTGCGGCCATCACGATGAAGAACGGTACGCTGCCCTGAAAGAGCCCGAATGCGGCGCCGGTGTTGCTGACGTGGGTGAGGCTGACAACACGATCGATGAGCGTTACGCTCTCGCCCACCTCCATGCCGGCGCGGACCGCGGCCTTCGTTGCCTGGTCAGCTCCGATGACGAGCGCGACGATCGACGCGAAACGAACCGCCACGCGAGGCGTCACGCCCGCGTCTCCTCCCACTCCTTGCACGTGATGCAGAGTTGGGCCGACGGCACGGCCTGCAGCCGCCCGGCGGGAATGGCAGCGCCGCACCGCGTGCAGACGCCGTACGTGCCGGCCTCTATGCGCGCGAGCGCGTTCTCGACGTCGGCAAGCGACTGCCGTGCCTCGTCCTCGAGGCTCATGTCGAGCTCGCGCGCGAACGTCGCCGAGCCCTGGTCGGCCATGTGGTCGCGGTAGTTGTTCTCGCCGGAGACGTCCGAGAGGGTCTCTTGACCCTCGCGCTCGTACTCGGCGATCTCCGCGAGCAGCCGTTCGCGCTCGCCTTCGAGCTCAGCCTTGAGCGTCTTCTTCATCTTCGCGTCGATCATGTCGCCTCCTTGGGCGAGCGGTATGCAAAGACGCCCCGAAGGGCGCCGCTATCCTCTGGGGATGAGTATACCACCCGCCGGCCGGCCGCCATCGCCCGGAACGCGGACAACGATTCCCGAGCGGCGGACGGACGACTACGAGCGGCCGATCCCGTCGAGGACGGACGCGCAGCGCTCGCAGACCTCGGGATGGGCCGGGCTCACACCGAGGTCACGGAAGTTCCAGCAGCGCGGGCACTTCTCGCCCGCCGCAGGACTGATCGCGACTTCGAGCGCGTCGCCTTCCGCGAGGTCGACATTGGCGACAATGAACATCTCGGCGAGCGCCTCGCTACCGCGCTCGGCGAGCACCGACAGCGCCGACGGCGGCGCCGTCAGCCGAACCGACGCCTCCTGGCTCTTCCCGATGAGCTTCGCGTTTCGCGCGTCTTCCAGCGCCTTCGTCACAACTTCGCGCGCCTCAAGAACGACTGCGTAGGCCGCGCGGAGTGCGTCCGCCTCGGCAGTGCGCTCGGCAACATCGGGCACCTCTGGCCAGCCGGCGAGATGGACGCTTGGGGCCATGCCACGGACCGCCTCAGGCGTGAACTGCCAGATCTCCTCGGCCGTGAAGGCCAGGATCGGAGCCATGAGCTTCACGACCGTCGTCAGCACGGCCGCGAGCACCGTCTGGGCGCTCCGCCGCGACACCGAGTCCGCAGCGTCGGCGTAGAGGCGGTCCTTGAGCACGTCCAAGTAGAACGAGGACAGGTCGGTCACGCAGTACCCGTACACCGAGTGGTAGACGAGGTGGAAACGCCACTCGTCGTACGCGCGCGTCACCCGCTCGACGAGGTCCGAGAGCGTCACAAGCGCGTAGCGATCGAGCTCCGGCATCTCGTCCCACGCCACCGCCATGGACGGCTCAAAATCCGCCAGGTTCGAGAGCAGGAAACGGAACGTGTTCCGAATGCGGCGGTACGCCTCGCTCGTGCGGTCGATGATCTCGCTCGACACCGAGACGTCCTGGCTGTAATCGGCCGAGGCGGCCCACAGCCGGATAATGTCGGCGCCCGACGCGGCGATGATGTCGAGCGGCGACACGACATTGCCGAGCGACTTGGACATCTTCCGACCGTCGCCGTCCACGATGAAGCCATGTGTGAGCACGGCTTTGAATGGTGGCGCGTCATACGCCCCCACACTCGTGAGCAGCGACGACTGGAACCACCCCCGGTGTTGATCTGAACCCTCAAGATAAAGTTCAGCTGGACGGTGAAGCTCTGGGCGGGTTTCGAGCACGGCGGTGTGTGAGACACCGCTCTCCCACCACACGTCCACGATGTCGTCTTCGGGCCTAAGCACGGTGCCACCGCAGCGCGGGCACGAGGTACCGGCGGGCAGGTACTCCGCGGGATCGCGAATGAACCAGGCATCAGCGCCCTCGGTTTCGAAGAGATGGATGACCGCGTCGAAGGTGGCATCGGTCGCGACTGTCTCGCCGCACGCGACACAGGTGAACACCGGGATCGGCACGCCCCACGCGCGTTGCCGGCTGATACACCAGTCGGGGCGATCCGCCACCATGCTCGAGATGCGGTTCACCGACCAGCCCGGAATCCACTCGACCTCGCCGATCGCTTTCAGAGCGCCCTCCCGGAGGGGGATGACACCCTCGGCCGCACGGTCCATGGAGACGAACCACTGCTCGGTCGCCCGGAAGATCACCGGCTGCTTGCAGCGCCAGCAGTGCGGGTAGCTGTGCTGGGTGGACGTCGCCACCAGGAGCGACCCGCGCTCGCGGAGCCACTCGATGATGACCGGGTTCGCCTCCCGGACGTTCAGGCCGGCGAACGGCCCGCCGCCCGCGTCGAAGACGCCGTCATCGTTCACCGGCATTGGCGACGGCAGTCCGTACCGCTGCCCAACGAGGTAGTCGTCCTCACCATGACCGGGTGCCGTGTGCACCGCGCCCGTGCCCGTGGAGAGGTCGACATGGTCGCCGACGATGATCACGCCCCTCACGCCCTCGTGGACGGGGTGCGCGTAGTGCAGACCCTCCAGGTCACTGCCCTTCACGCGCACCGGCTCGCCGTCGGCGTCCCGCACGAGCTCCCACGAGTCCCAGCCGGCGACGGTCGCGACCTCGGGTACGAGCGCCTCAGCCATCAAGAGCACGTCATCGCCCCGGCACACGCCGACGTAGCCGGCGCCGGGCGCAAGCGTGACCGCGACGTTGGCCGGGAGCGTCCAGGGCGTGGTCGTCCAGATGAGCACGCCCACGCGACCGGAAGCGGCGAACGCCTGCGGCGCATCGGTGATCCAGAACACCACGTAGATGCTGTCCGAGCGCTCGTCGCCGTACTCGATCTCGGCCTCGGCAAGCGCGGTGTGGCAGCGGATGCACCAGTGGATCGGCTTCGACCCCTTGTAGATCATTCCGCGGTTATAGAGCTCCTTGAAGATGCGGACGTTGCCGGCCTCGTACACGGGCTTCAGCGTGAGATACGGGTTCTCGAAGTCGCCGATGACGCCGAGGCGCTTGAACTCGGCCGACTGCACGCCGACGTACTCCATCGCGTACTCGCGGCAGAGCGACCTGAGCTCGGCCTGGGAGATGTTCTTCATCCGCTCCGGACCGAGGTTCTTTTCCACCTGGTGTTCGATCGGCTGACCGTGACAGTCCCAGCCGGGGACGTATGGCGCGTAGTATCCGCGCATCGTCTTGTACTTAACGATGAGGTCCTTGAAGACCTTGTTGAACGCGGTTCCCATGTGGATGTGCCCGTTGGCGTACGGCGGACCGTCGTGGAGCACGAAGGACTCATGGCCGGCGTTCAGCTCGAGCGCGCGGTCGTGCAGCCCAAGCCGCTCCCAGAAGGCGAGCCAGTCGGGCTCGCGCGCCGCGAGGCTCGCGCGCATCGGGAACTCGGTCGTGGGCAGGTTCATCGTGCTCTTGTAATCAGGCTTCTCGCCCATCCCTAGTCTCCCTGAGTTGTCATCTGCCGAGCTGCCGAGCACGAAAAGGACGCGTCCGCCCCCACCATGCCGGGACGAAGCGCGCCTGATTGAAGGTCGCTCCGCGGTACCACCCAGCTTGCGCCGGCGAACCTACTCGCCCGCGCGCCACTTTGTCGCTCGTTAACGGGAGCTCCCGTCGGTGCCTACTGGGCGATGTCGCCGTTCGGGCCGAGGCTCGGAGGTGATCTTCGGGTGAGTGCCGCCGCGCGGGCTTCCACTGCTCCCGCTCGCTGGAAGGGCGCCGGTCTCCCCTACTCGTCCTCGTCACAGCCTGATGCTGCCGTGCTTCTCGGCTGCCGCCGCGTTCGCGCCATCGTAGCGCGCTCTCTGAACGCCGGTCAACGCGCGCGACCGCCGATCGTCACCACAGCGCCTCGGGTGGTTCGCCAAGCGCAGCACGCACCGCCTCTGCGTCCACGCCGTCGACCTGCACCTGCTTATGCCGCGAGACGTGCCCGCGAAGCACGCGGACGCTCGTCGGGGGCACGCCCAGCGCATCGGCGATCACACGGCGCACCGCATCGCTCGCCTTGCCTGACTCGGGAGCGGCGCGGACGTGGACCTGGAGTTCCGAGCCACGCCAGCCGACGACCTCGTCATGCCCGGCTCTCGGAGTCACGTGGAGCGCGATACGGACACCCGCCACGTCGGACTAGTCGATCTCCTCGATGTCGAGGTCATCGTCGCGCTCGCCGAACTGGAAGTAGCCGGCCGTGAACTCCTTGACCTCGAGCGTGGGCTCCTCGTCGGGGAGGTCAGGAGAGGTGACCTCGCCCAGGTGAACGCTCTCGACCGTCGTGACCGCCTTCTCCCGAGCGCGCTTCGGCGCAGGCGCGGGCTTCTCCTCCGCCGCAGGCTCGGGCTCCGGCTCCGCGGCCTCGGCGGGGGCGGCCTTGGCGGCCTCCGGAAGCGGCTCGAACTCGGGCATCGCGCCCAGGTCGAACGAGGCGATCGGTGCCTCGGTTGTGGCGACGTCGGAGACCATCTCGCCGGCGGCCTCGCCGGTGAGCACTTGGATGTCGGCAGGAAGCGGGACAGGCGCAAGCTCTCCGAGGTGCTTCTCGAGAAGCCCCTTGAACGCCGCGCGGAAGTCCTCCTCGGCCTGCTTGACCCGGACGAGCTCGGACTGGCTCTTCTGCTTCTGCTGAAGCGCCGCGTGGACGACCTCCTTGGCCTTGACCTCGGCGTCCCTGAGCACGACTTCCGACTCACGGTGCGCGGACCCAACGATGTCCTCGGCGGACTTCTGCGCGGAGATCATCGTGTTATGGAGCGTGCGCTCCATATCCTGGAAGCCGCGGAGTCGCTCCTCGGCTGCCTCAAGGCGCTCGTTCAGGTCGATGTTCTCCTTGAAGAGCCGTTCGAGCTCGTCGGCGACCTTATCCAGGAACTCGTCGACCTCGGCCTCGTTGTAGCCGCGAATCGCACGGCCGAACTCCTTGTGGTGGATGTCGAGCGGTGTGAGCTTCATCGGTCCTGCCCCTCCCTGACCGTTACAGGCCTACGTTCCCAAGTAGTGTAACCAATACCGGTCCTATCAGGTACCGAAGCACCAGTATCGCAATCCACGGCGAGAAGTCGATGCCACCGCCAACGAGCGGAACGATTCTGCGGAAGATGCCGATGTACGGTTCACAGATCTGCCCGAGCACCCGGTAGACGTCGTAGACGACACCGGTGGGGCGGAACCACGAGAGGATGACGTAGGCGAAGATCGTCAACGAGTAGAACGAGATGAGGCCGTTCACGATGCGAGCGATCCCCATACTAGGCCCCCAGCTCTTTCGCGCGCTTGACCGAGGCGTCGACGGCCTCGAACACCGCACGCCGAAGGCCGCGCGCCTCGAGGGCCTCGATGGCCGCGATCGTCGTGCCGCCGGGGCTCGACACCGCGTCGATGATCGCCTCGGGGTGGGTGCCCGTCCCCTCGATGAGCGCTACCGTGCCCCTGAGTGTCTGCAGCGCAAGCGCCTGCGCGACGTCACGCGTGAGACCCTGCCGCACGCCGGCGCGCGCGAGCGCGTCGATGAAGAGCGCGACGTAGGCAGGCCCTGAGCCTGAGATCGCGGTAGCGGCGTCCTGGTACCGCTCCTCGAGGATGATCGCCCTGCCAAGCGACTCGAAGAGCGTGCGCACCCGCTCCACGCTCTCTGCATCAGCCTCGGTGCCGCCGCTCACCACGCTCATCCCCTCGCCCACAAGCGCGGGCGTGTTAGGCATGACGCGAACCACGACGGTTCCCGCCGGCAGCACCGACTCGAGGCGAGCGCAGGTGATGCCCGCCGCGATCGAGACGACGACCGCACCCGGATCGAGGCCCTGCGCCAGATGCGCGGTCACAACGTCGATGATCTGCGGCTTGACCGCGAGGATGACCGTGCTCGCGCCCGGCACCGCTTCATGCGCATCGGCGACCACGGTGACGCCGTGCGATTCGAACGCGCCTGCCCGCTCCGCCGAGGGGTCCGCGACCACGATCGAGTCAGCCGTCACGACGCCTGCGGCGAGCAGGCCGGCGACGATCGCCTCGCCCATCCGCCCGCCGCCGATGACGGCGATGCGGTGCTCAGTCATGGACATCACAGCCCGTCCTGGAACAAGCCCTTGTCACGCAGAACCCGGCGCTGCTCGGCTGAGACATCGACGTTCGCGGGCGTCAGCATGAAGACCTTCTCGGAGACCTTCTGCAGGCCGCCGTTAAGTCCGTAGGTGAGGCCCGAGGTGAAGTCGATGAGGCGCCGCGTCAGCTCGGGGTCGGCCGAGGTCAGGTTGAGGATGACCGGGACGCCCTGCTTGAACTTGTCGGCGATCTGCTGTGCCTCGGTGAAGGTCCTCGGCTCGACGATGTGCATCTTCACCTGCGGGACCGCCTGCATTCCCGGCCCCGGGATCGGCTCGTGCATTGATCTCTGCGTCGCCCGGTGTGCGCGCTCCAGGTCGGGCTCGCGCGTCACCCGTCGAACGACGGGGGGCTCACCGGTGTCGTAGGGGCTGCGATACCCAGGCTTGGGCCGCGGCTCGAAGCCGTCCGGCTCGGCATTCGCGTCGTCCTCGTAGTCGTCGTCGTAGTAGTCGTCGCTGAGGCCAAGCCGCGCCTTGATCGAGTCAAAGATGCCCACTGTCGTCTCCTCGCGCCCCGCACGTCACCTGCCGAAGATAGCCGTTCCCACGCGCACGATCGTCGCGCCCTCTTCGATGGCGACCCGGTAGTCATTGGTCATGCCCATCGAGAGCTCGGTAAGTTCTACGCCATTGAACCGCATCGCGGCAAGTGAGGCAAAGAGCTCGGCGAGTCCCCTGAACACCCAACGAACGTCGTCGGGACGACTGGCGAGCGGCGCCATCGTCATGAGACCACGGACGTCGACAGCAGGCGCGTCGAGCGACGCTCGCACCACGTCTTCGACGTCGGCCGGAGCGAGCCCATGCTTGCTCGACTCGCTGGCGACGTTCACCTGCAAGAGCACCGGCTGGACGACGCCGCGCGCGCGAGCAACGCGGTCGATGCGCTCGAGCAACTCGAGGGAGTCCACCGAGTGGATGAGACACGCCCGCCCGACGACGTCTTTGACCTTGTTGGACTGGAGCGTCCCGATGAAGTGCCAGTTCGCGTCCGGGAAGAGCCCGTGCTTGCCGAGGAACTCCTGCACGCGGTTCTCGCCGAAGTCGATGCACCCGGCAGCGACGGCCTGCGACACCTCGCGAGGGGCGACGTGCTTGGTCACCGCCACGATCGTGACGTCCGCCGAGTCGCGCCCTGCCACATCCGCGGCATCTTCCACCGCGCGACGGACGAGAGCATACCGCTCGGCAATGGCGCTCACGAATCGATCAGGCCTCTTCTTCTTCCGTAGTCTCGAACTGGCCCGTGACCATGTAGGTGATGCGCTCGCCGATATCCACCGCATGGTCGGCGATGCGCTCAAGATACCGCGAGGCCAGCACCATGGACGACGCCCATTCGATGTCGTCCTCGTCAGTGAGCTGCGCCAGTTCGCGGAAGAACTGCTTGAAGAGGTTGTCGATCGGTTCGTCGAGTTCCTGAAGCTGGTGCGACAGCTCGAGGTCGTTCTTCTCCAGAGCCTCGATCATAGCCTCGAGCACGCGCTCGACGAGTCCGCCCTGCGCGCGGATGAGGTCGTAGAGCGTCTGCGGACCGCGGCGCCCGGCGGTGCGGCGCGCGGCCTTGGCGATGTTCACGCCCAGATCCCCCATGCGCTCCATGTGCATCGAGATATGGGCGAGCGAGTGCAGCAGGCGCAGGTCGCGGGCTACCGGGAACTGCGTGGCGATGATCTCCAGTGCGTGTTCCTCGACGCCCAGGCACGCTGCGTCGATCGTGTCGTCGCCTGCGATGACGGCCTCGGCAAGCTCGACGTCACCTTCGGCAAGCGCCCGTGTCGCATCTCGCGTGACGACCACGAGGTCGCGGCCGATGTCGACGACCACTGCCTTCAGGTCTTTGAGTTCCCTTCGAAAGATCTCACGCATTTCGACACGTGCTCCTCTTCATCTTGTCGTGCTGCTGTCCCGAGTATAGCGGGCGTTCGTTGCACCGTTGGTGCATCGACGAAACCCCTCCGTATCTTGAGGTCTAGCCGAAGCGTCCGGTGATGTAGTCCTCAGTTCGCTTGTCCTTCGGCGCGGTGAAGATCTCCGCGGTGCGGCCGAACTCCACGAGGATCGCCGGCTTGCCCATCTCCTCTTGCAGGAAGAACGCTGTCTCGTCGCTGACACGAGCGGCCTGCTGCATGTTGTGCGTGACGATGATGATGGTGACCGAATGCTTGAGCTCAGCCATCAGGTCCTCGATCTTCTGGACGCTCGTGGGGTCGATTGCCGAGCACGGTTCGTCCATGAGGAGCACGTCGGGCTGCACCGCGAGCACGCGCGCGATACACAGCCGCTGCTGCTGCCCGCCGGACAGCGTGAGCCCTCCGCGCCCGAGGATGTCCTTCACCTCTTTCCAGAGGTTCGCGCGCTTCATCGAGGTCTCGACGATTTCGTCGAGCTCCGCCTTCTTCTTGACCCCGTGCAACCGCGGGCCGTACGCGACGTTGTCGTAAATCGACATCGGGAACGGGTTCGGCTGTTGGAAGATCATGCCGATGCGACGCCGGAGGTCGACCGGGTCGACGCCGGGCGCGTAGATGTCCTGCCCGTCGAGGAGGATGGTGCCCCCAACCTTCGTGCCCGGGATGAGGTCGTTCATGCGGTTGAAGCAGCGCAGGAACGTCGACTTGCCGCAGCCGGACGGCCCGATGAAGGCGGTCACGGAGTTGGCCTTGACGTCCACGTTCACTCCGGTCAACGCGTGGAAGTCGCCGTAGTAGAAGTCGAGATCCCGCACCCGAATCTTGACCTCAGCAGCGACCTCTTGGGCACCTGCGATGTGCTCTGCGAGGGTCACACTCATCCCTGCATCCTCCTGTTTCTGCGAAGCAGCCAGCGTGCGGAGAGGTTGAAGAACAGGATCATCGCCATGAGGAGGAGCGCCGTACCATATGCGGTCGGCAGGTTGATGCCCTCCATAGCCAGCTGATAGAGATGCACCGTCATCGTGCGCCCGGGATCAGTCGGGAGTATCGGTGTGGAAAGGAACGTCCCCATCGTGAAGATGACGACCGCCGTCTCACCGACAGCACGACCTATGGCAAGGATGATGCCAGTGATGATGCGCGAGGCAGCGGCTGGCAGCACCACGCGACTGACGGTCTGCCATTTGGACGCGCCGAGCCCATAGCTGCCCCACCTGATGTACTTCGGGACCGCGCGGATCGCCTCCTCGGTGGTGCGCATGACGATGGGAAGCATGAGAATCGAGAGCGCGAGCGCGCCGGAGATCACCGAGAACTTGAGGCCGAGCCCTTCCACGAAGAACGCGAACCCGAAGAGTCCCATGACGATCGAGGGAACGCTCGCGAGCGTGTCCGCGGCGAAGCGAATCGTGCGCACGAGCCGGCCCTGGACCGCGTACTCGGCGAGATAGACGGCGGCGAGCACGGCCACCGGCGTGACGATCAGCATCGCAAGGCCGGTGACGTACATCGTCGCCACGATCGTCGGCCAGATGCCGCCCTCGTAGTTGACGCCGTGCGGTTTCGTGAAGATGAACTCGAGGCTGATCTGGCCGATACCGTTCACAAAGACGAAGACGATGACGGCGCCCAGCACGAGAACGGTCGTGATGGCGGCAATCCAGAAGCCGGAAAGCGCGAGAGCGTTGGTGATTCGCTTCGGGTCCCGCATCACGTGTCCTCACGCAGCCGGGACGAGAAGCGCACGAGCCCCACAAGCGCCATCGAGACCAGGAATAGGATGATCGCCATACCGAAGAGCGCCGTGCGGTGCAGTCCCGATGCATACGGCATGTCCATGACGATCTGGCTCGTGAGCGTCGACATGGGCTTGCCCACGCCGTTGAAGAAGACGGGGGCGTTGCCAACCACCATGAGGACCGCCATCGTTTCGCCGATCGCACGGCCCATGCCCAGGATGATCGCGTCGATGATGCCGATCTTGGCGGCGGGCAAGAGAACACGCCAGATGGTCTGCCAAGTGGTCGCGCCCATTGCGTAGCTTGCTTCGCGGATTCCGTTGGGAACCGAGCGGAGCGCATCCTCGGTGAGCGTTGCGATCGTCGGCACGATCATGATCGCAAGGATGATCCACGCGGTCAGCGGACCGAACCCGAGACCGCCGGTAAGGTCGGCAACCACCGGGCGCAGGATGAGCAGCCCAAAGAAGCCGTATACGACAGACGGCACACCCGCCAGAAGTTCAACCGCCGGCCGGATGATCGAGCGCGCCCTCGGGGAGGCTATCTCGGAGAGGAAGACCGCCGCGCCCACGGCAAGCGGTGTCCCCAGCACGAGGGCCCCCGCAGTCACCACCAGTGAGCCAAGGAGCAGCGGCAGGATACCGAAGAGCTGCTCGGACGAGAGCCATTCGCGTCCGAAGAGGAACGGCCCGACCCCCACCTCCGAGAAGATCGGCCAGCCGCGGTATCCCACGAACACGAAGATCAGTGCGACACCCGCGACCGCGACGAAAGCGCAGGCGAGGAACAGGTTCTTGAGCGAGGCTTCCTTCAGGTAGGTCGCTCCGGACATCAGTTTCAGTCCCGGCGAATCTTTAGACGTGCGCAGGGAATCAGCCATTGAGCCCCGCCTTGGCCAGGATCGGGATGAAGCCCGCGTCCCGTACGGCCCCGTCCTGCACGACCGGGGACAGCACGTAGTCGATGTAGCGCTTCACGAGACCCGTCGGGGCGCCCTTCGTGAAGAAGTGCAGTACCCGCTGCACGGGGTAGGTCCCACTCACGACCGTGGCCTCGGATGGGTACACACCGTCTATCTCAAGGGCCTTCACGTCGTTAGTCACGAAACCAAGCGAGATATAGCCGATGGCGGACTGCTCCTGCGCCACGACCGAGCGTACCTGCCCGGTGCCGGGGAGGATGACCGCGGTCAGGTCGAACCGCTCCTTGTCGAGAACGATCTTTGAGAACGCCTCCCGGGTGCCCGATGCCTCGTCGCGGTTGACGAGGCCGATCGGCATGTCGGGACCGCCGACCTCCCGCCAGTTGGTGATCACTCCTTGGAAGATCTCCTTGATCTGGACCTTTGTGAGACCCTTCACTGGGTTGTCCGGATGCACGATGACAGCGATCGCGTCGTAGGCGATCGGGGTATCCACGAGGCCGAGTGTCGTCTCCTCGTCCTTGAGGTCACGCGATGACGTGCCGATGTCGCTCGTCCCGGCTGAGACGTTCTCAATGCCAGCCGAGGAGCCCACGCCGCTCACCAGCACCGCGTCCTCAGGGTTGGCTGCGTGGAACTCCTCAGCAGCAACGCTCGCAATCGGCTCCACCGTGGTTGAGCCGGTCACCGTGATCTGGTGGGCCGTCGAATCGCTCCGGGCGCATCCCGTCAGCAGGATCGGCGTGAGAATGGCCACAACGACGACCGCGATCAGGGCAGTATGACCCCCAGTGCGGCGTGCCTGCCGGTTCGCCCCTCGGCCCGGTACGAGTAGAAATGCTCCGTGTTGTGCGCGGTGCAGATGCCGAGGTGCCACTGGCGCTCTTCCACTACCCCTGCCCGGACAAGGTCCTCGGTCACAACCGCCGCCAAGTCCAGGCGGTCCGAGGCCCGAGAAAGCGTAGCAAACCTCTTCGCGAATTGCGACACGATTTCGGTGCCCAATTCGTAGCAGCACGCGCCGATGTGGGGACCGACAAACGCCTGCAGCCCGGCCGCATCGCCGCAGGCCGAAGCGAGCTCGCGGGCGGCGTCACCGGCGATGCCCGCGAGCGCGCCTCGCCAGCCTGCGTGCACGATCGCGACAGCACGCGCCCCTGCGTGCACGAGCACGACCGGCACACAGTCAGCGTAGAAGAGCATGAGCGGGATGCCGACCGCGCGCGTGATGAGCGCATCGCAGCGGGGCAAGGGCGGCGACGACCTCGGCGCCGCCCTTGCCCCGCTGCCGGCGTCCGCACCGCGCACATGCGCGATGCGGACGCCGTGCACCTGCTCGGAGGTCACGAGACGGTCGCGCAAGGGTGAGATCCCGAGCGCCGTGAAGACGCGGTCGCGGTTGGCATCCACACAAGCGGGGTCATCACCGACGTGGCTCGCCAGGTTGAGCGAAGCGTACGGCGGCTCGCTCAGCCCGCCGGTGCGCTCAGTGAACGCGACGAGGATCCCGGACGTGTCCGCCAGCTCGCGAGCGACGTGGAACGCAGTCCCACCGTTGACCTCGCGCTCGAACACGCCCCACCTCCCGTCGTCGAGTTCCGGCGCCGTCCGTTCAACGGACCTCGCCGGAACGCACACCGCGCCCCGGCGAGGTTTCCTACCTCGACGGGGCGCGGCACAGTGATCTTCCAAGCATGCGCCGACTAGCGGCGGCGCAGGAACTCCGGCACGTCGAAGTCGTCGTCAGTGCCGCTGCCCTTGAGCGGCTCGAAGGCCGGCATCGCTGCCGTTCCGCTGCCGTCGGAGATCGCGCTCTCGAACTCCATCGTCTCCTGCTTGCGCTTTGCGCCAAAACCGGTGGCGATGACCGTCACGCGCACCTGGTCCATCATCGAGTCATCGATCACGGCGCCGAAGATGATGTTCGCATCGGGATGCGCGGCGGCCTGGACGACCTCGGCGGCCTCGTTGACCTCGAAGAGCCCAAGGTCGCTGCCGCCCGAGATGCTCAGCAACACACCCTGCGCGCCCTCGATGCTGCTCTCAAGAAGCGGGCTCGAGATCGCAGCCTTCGCCGCCTCGTTCGCCCGATTGTCCCCCGTCGCGATGCCAATACCCATCAGCGCGGAACCTGCGTCCTGCATGATGGTCCGGACGTCGGCAAAGTCGAGGTTGATGAGACCCGGGACAGTAATCAGGTCCGTGATGCCCTGGGTGCCCTGGCGGAGTACATCGTCGGCAACGCGGAACGCGTCAAGGATCGAGGTCTTCTTCTCGGCAACTTGAAGCAGTCGGTCGTTCGGGATCACGATGAGCGTGTCCACGTGCTCTTTCAGGCGATTGATGCCCTCCTCGGCAACGAGCGCACGCTTCCGACCCTCGAACGCGAACGGGCGCGTCACGACGGCAACCGTCAGTGCGCCGATCTCCTCCTTGGCGATCTGTGCGATCACCGGCGCACCACCGGTACCGGTGCCACCACCTTGGCCGGCGGTGATGAAGACCATGTCCGCGCCCTGGAGCGCCTCCTTGATCTCAGCACGGCTCTCTTCGGCGGCCTGGTACCCGACATCCGGGTCAGCCCCGGCGCCGAGACCCTTCGTGAGTCCGACACCGATGTGCACCTTGTAGTCAGCGTCGGACATCAGCAGCGCCTGCGCGTCGGTGTTCACCGCGATGAACTCGACCCCCTTGACACCCGCCTCAACCATCCGGTTGACGGCGTTCGTACCGCCGCCGCCGACACCAAGAACCTTGATGACCGCGAGATAGTTCGCCCCGGTTTCAAGCATTACGCGCCTCCTACCTGCAGTGTTCGCTTCTAGTCTAACCCTCAAGTGTACATATATAGTCGTGCGCTAAACGTCAATCTGTGCATGAACTCTATACTACATACCAAAGCAATGCAACAAACCGGTTTGTGGCTTCTTCGCGCGGCGCTCGCTGGGGCGGCACGCATGACATTCGCTCGCCTCTCGGTGCGTCCACGTCAGGAGACGAACGCTGCGCTACTCCGGAAGACCGCGAGAGATCGGCCGCTCCGTGGAGCGAACGTCGATGAAGACCACGCTCCCCGCCTGCTCGCGCAGGATCTGCTTCACGATGAGCGCCTTCTTCTCCATCTCTTCGGCCACGCCGATCATGATCTCGACGTTGTCAGCGGTGATGAGCATCGTCTCGTCGATGGCTGGCGCATTCACGGCCTTAACCGTGGCGCCGATCTCCGCGCCGATGCCGCTGAGCGCGGCAAGCGCGTTCGCAAGGACCTCCGAGGTGCTCTTCCGACCGACCTTCAAGTCGAGGCCGGGCGTGTCCCGGAACGTCGGCAGCGTCGTCGTGGCCTCGGCGGACTGCTCCGCGAGCACGAAGCCCTCGCGGTCGACGACAAACGCACCGGCGCCCGTGTCAACGACTCCCAGGGCTACGCGTTCATCGAGCCGGATTCTCAGCGTGTGAGGGAAGCTGCGCGTGATGGTCGCATCCTTCACCCACGGGTCGGCCAGAACGCGCTTCTTGATGGCGTCGGCCGAGAAGCGCAGAAGCGTCGCGTCAGGCGGCACCGCGGCACGCGCGATGACGACCTCCGGCGCCGAGTGCGTGGCCCCGAGCACCTCGACCGTTCGCACGTCGAATACCTGCGACCGGTAGACTGCGACCGAGCCCGCGACGAGTGCCACGACCGCCACGGCGACCAGCGCCAGGCGGATTCGCGCGCGCCGCGTTCGCTGGAAGCGTCGCCGCTCCCGCTCGTCGCGTTTCGACTTCGCAGCGCCGCCGAGCGCTCCCGGCGGCGCGGTGCCCGCATCGGCACGCGCGTCACCCCTAGGTTGGCGGCGCGGCGGTGTGCGCTGCACGCCGCGCCCGGTCCGCTCCTGTCGCCCCGCAGCCGCCGACCCCGTGCGTGACGATTCCTTCCGGGCCGTCTCAGGGACCGCCGGCTCGTACATCCGGCGGTTCCGCGGGCTCGTGTCGATCCTGACGACCTTACGGTTCCCTGAACTCTCCGAGGAACCGGATTTCCGGTCGGAGTTCGATGCCATGGCGATCCCTCACACTCGTGCGGATCTTACTGATGAGCCCCACCACGTCCGCCGCCGTGGCGCCGCCGTCGTTCACAATGAAGTTGGCATGCACGTCGGAGACGCGCGCGCCGCCCAAGCGCAGGCCCTTGAGGCCCGCCCCCTCGATGAGCCGCCCCGCCGCCTCCCCCTCTGGGTTGACGAAGACGCTCCCCGCACTTGGCATGCCGAGCGGCTGGGACTCCTTTCGGCGGCGCAGGCTCCGCTCCATCGCCACCTGGATGGCGATGCGCTCGGCAGGCCGGAGCTGCAGAACGCCTTCGACGATCACGCCGCGGGCGGGAAGGCCGCTCGTGCGGTATCCCCACGGAATCTCCGCGCCGCGCAGGCGCTGGAGCCCGATGCCGGGCGCGTAGATCGTGACCGACTCGGTGATCCCGCCGATCCACGCGTCGCGAGTACCGGCGTTCATGGCGAGCGCACCGCCGAGCGTGCCCGGTACCCCGACCGCGAACTCCAGTCCGGCGAGTCCCTGCGAGAAGGCGTCGCGCACAAGATACGCCAAGATGCAGGCAGCGCCGGCCTGCAGCGAGTCGTCTTTGACGACGTGACGCCGGAACTCCTTGCCGAGCACCACCACCGCGCCGCGGTACCCGGCATCGGCGACGAGGACGTTCGTCCCCTTGCCGAGCACGGTCATCGGCACGTCTTCGGCCGCAAGCACCTCCGTCGCGAGCGCAACGTCGGCGACCGTGTCGCACACGATGTGGAGATCTGCCGGGCCGCCGATGCGGAACGACGTGTGCCGGGCCATCGACTCATCTCGATGGACGTCCCCGCTGATGGCTCCATGGAGCTTCGTGTAGGCTGCCTCGACCGTCACGTCGCGATGCTCCCGGAACGTTCCTCGAGGGCTCGCGCGATCTCGCCGGCCATCGTGGTGACGTCACCAGCGCCCATCGTCATGACGAGATCCCCCTCATGGGCTCGGCTGGCCACGTACCCTGCCACATCCACCCGGTGCGGGAAGAACGCCGTGCTCGCGTGCGGCTCGTGCTCCAACAACGCATCGACCACCGTCTTGCCGCTGACGCCGGGAATCGGCGCTTCACCGGCGCTGTAGACCTCCATGAGCACGACATGATCGGCGTCGCCAAACGACGCCCCGAACTCGCTCCCGAACGCCGCCGTCCGCGTGTAGCGGTGGGGCTGGAAGACGACCCACACGCGACGGAAACCAGCGGTGCGCGCCGCAGCGAGCGTCGCACGGACCTCGGTGGGATGGTGCGCGTAGTCGTCAACGACCGTGACCCCACCCACCTCGGCGATATGCTCGAAGCGCCGATGGACGCCGGTGAAGCGTGCGAGCGCGTCGGCAGCCCGCAGCGCGTCAATCCCCAGACGCCACGCCGTCGCGAGCACGCCGGTCGCATTGACGACGTTGTGGACGCCGCGGACGGCGATACGCGCCTGCACGCGCTCCCCCGTCGGAAACGTGACGCCGAACCGGTAGCCGATGCCGTCCACCGAGAGGTCGTGGCATCGAACGTCGGCGCTCTCCGCGCGTCCGTAGGTACACACCGCGCCCTTGCAGTGCGTCGCTGCAAGCTCGGGAAGGTGGGTGTCATCCGCACACACGACCGCTGACCCGTCCGCCGGCACGCGTTCGATGAACTCACCGAACGTGTCGACAACCTCGGCAAGGCCGCTGTAGTGATCGAGATGGTCGGCCTCGATGTTCGTGATGAGTGCGACGTAGGGGTCCAGGAACAGCAGCGAGCCGTCGCTTTCGTCCGCCTCGACGACGTAGTAGTCACCGGTGCCGCAGCGCGCGTTGCCGCCGAGGTCGTTGAGCTCGCCACCGATGAGGAACGTCGGATCGAGACCCAGCTCGGCGAGCATCGTTGCCAGCATCGACGAGGTGGTCGTCTTGCCGTGCGTTCCGGCGACGGCAAGCGTCTTCATGCCTCGCCCGAGGTGCGCGAGCATCCGAGCCCGAGGCCAGACATCGATGCCGCGCTCGCGCGCCTCGACGAGCTCCGGATTGGTGTCGGGAATCGCGGAGGACACCACGACGATCTCGGGGTTCCCCACCTGCCCGACCGCGTGCCCGGTATGTACGAGAACTCCGGCGTCGGCGAGGCCCTTCGCGTACCGCGACATCTTCAGATCAGAGCCGGTCACGACGTTGCCCCGGTCGTGCAGAACGCGAGCGATCCCGCTCATGCCCGCACCCCCGACACCGATGAAGTGTGCATAGGCCCGCGTCACGACGATGACTCCTTCGATGCCGGGACCCGGACGTCCGTCGCGCCCGAACCCGCTATGCGGATGGCCGCCGCCACGCTCCTGCCTGCGTCCGGGCGGCCGAGTGCGGCGGCCGCCGCTGCCATCGCCTGCCGCTTGCCGACATCGCTCACGAGGGACAGGACCGCTGAGTCGAACGCAGCGTCATCAAGCTCGGTGTCAGGAATGACGACCGCTCCGCCCGCGACCGACACGGCCCGCGCGTTGAGCGTCTGGTGGTCATCGGTCGCATACGGGTAGGGAACGAGGACCGACGCACGGCCGATCGCCGTGATCTCAGCGATCGACGTGGCGCCGGCACGGGAGACGACCAGATCGGCGGCGGCGATGGCACTTCCCATGTCTTCGAGGTACTCGAAGAGCCGGTAACGCGAGTCGTGAGCCTCAAGCGCCCGCGCCATCGCGCTGCGCATGGCGGCCGCCTCGTTCGCGCCCGCGACGTGCACCACCCGCACATCCGTCCGCTCTGCGATCCTCGGCCAGAGGCGCACGAGCGCCTCGTTCAGGTGACGCGCCCCCCTGCTTCCGCCGAACACCAAGACGACGACGTCACCCTCCGACGCTCCGATCCGCTCGCGACCCACGTCGCGCGAAGCCATCGTCACGGCTGCGCGAACCGGGTTACCCGTCATCACCGCTCGCTCGGGTCGCTTGAGGTGCTTCATCGAGGACTCGTACGTCACCGCCACGTTCCGGGCCCACCGGGAAAGAAACCGGTTCGCCATTCCCGGAACCGAGTTCTGTTCATGCAGGACGAGCGGCGTCCGCGTCAAGACCGCCGCGATGCCGACCGGCAGCGACACGTAGCCGCCAAAGCCGGCCACGACGTCGGGGCGCCACCGCAGCATGAGCCAGAGCGCCCGGCCGATCGACACCGCCACTCGCACGACCGACGTCACGAGCGTGAGGGGATTTCCCCGGTCGAAGCCCGCGGACGCGATCGGATAGAACGCAACGCCCGCCTCGGGAACGAGACGGGCTTCGAGGCCATTCGGCGTGCCGACGAAGAGGACCTCGTCACGCCCGCCGGCGGCGAGGAGGCCCGCCACTGTCAGCGCCGGGTACACGTGACCCGCTGTCCCGCCGCCGCTCAGAAGAAACCGCACGCTCAGACCCCCTGGTCGTCTTTCTCGATTGCAGCGACCCGGCTCGCGCCGAGCGCTCGACTCCTTCGCCGCTCACAGGTGCAAGCGCCACCGGAGCGCTCGCACGGGTCCGTTCGCGCGACCGAGTGCTCCGGTGCGCCACGCCGAGCACGAGTCCGATGCACGCCAGCGTGAATATCATGGACGACCCGCCGTAACTCACCAAGGGCAGCGGGATACCTGTCACCGGCATGGCACCCGTGACAGCCGCGATATTCATCGCGGCCTGCACGACGATCATTGCGGTCAGACCACCGGCGAGCAGCCGGTCAAAGCGATTGGCCGCGTTGATAGCGATCCGAGTTCCCGCGTACGCCATGAGCGCGAACGAAACCACGATGGCGAGCGCGCCGAGCAGTCCGAGTTCCTCGCCGATGATAGCGAAGATGAAGTCCGTGTGCGCGGCCGGGAGGTAGAAGAACTTCTGCCGTGACATTCCAAGCCCCACACCCGCAAGCCCGCCCGACCCGAACGCGTAGAGGGACTGGATTATCTGGAAGCCGCCGCCCTTCGGGTCCTTCCACGGATCCAGGAACGCCACATAGCGCTCCATGCGGTACGGCGCCACTGCGATAGCGAGCGCCACGGCCGCTCCGCCGATCCCCGCGATCCCGCCCAGAATCGACAGCCGGACACCGCCGAGCCACAGCAGGAAGAACACGGCGATCGCGATCGACATCGCGGTGCCCATGTCAGGTTGCGCCATGACGAGCGCGAAGACCGGCAGGGTGACGAGCGCGAGCCGCCCAACGAGCTCTCGGGATGTGAGCCGATGTGCCTGCCACTCGGTCAGGAACATCGCCACGAGGAGAATGCACCCGAGCTTTGCGAACTCGGAAGGCTGGATGTTGAACAGCCCCGCATCAATCCACCGCTTGGCGCCGTTGATCTCAACGCCGACGAATGGCACCGCTGCCATTCCGAGCAGCGATGCGATCCAGATGGACCACCCCAGCAGTGAAGGATGCAGGAATCGGGCGCCGATGCGAGATCCGGAGCGGAGCGGGATCCGGGAGGCAGCGAACAGCGCGAAGAACCCGAGAGCCATGAAGATCAACTGACGCTTCAGATGGTGCGCGCTGTCCCCGAGCTTCACGTAGTCGGAGACTGACGACGCCGAGTAGATGGCCATCAGCCCGACCAGCACGAGAAAGACCGTGACGCCGAGGAACGGGTACGCCGGTCCGGAGCGCGCGGATGGTCGGCGGCTCACGACCTCTCACGCTCGCTCATCGCGCGAACGAGGTCTTTGAAGACGCGCCCGCGATGCTCGTAGTCGCGGAACTCGTCGAACGAAGCGCAGGCTGGCGAGAGCACGACGACGTCGCCGGGATGCGCCATCCTCACAGCGACCTCGAGCGCTTCGGCCAGGGGACCGGCCACCGGGACCTCGGACTCGGGCGCCGTGGCGTCGAACGCGGCCATGATGAGCGGCGCAGCAGCGCCGAAGAGGACCGCCGAAGCGCCGCGAAGCGCGATGTCGCGGGCAAGAGGACCGAAGTCGTTGCCCTTGTCGTAGCCACCCAAGAGCACGATGACGTGCCGGTCCTCGAAGGCGGTCAGTGCCTTCAGAACGGCATCCGGATTCGTTGCTTTCGAGTCGTTCACGAACTCAACACCGCCGACGACGCCGGCGGGCTCGAGCCGATGCTCGATCGGCAGGAATGTCGCGAGGCCCTCGCGGATGCTCGCAACCGACGCGCCCGCCGCGTAGGCGGCCGCAGCTGCCGCGAGCGCGTTGCTGACGTTGTGGTCGCCACGGATCGCCAACTCCCCGCGGTCGAGCAGCGGGACCGGGCCACCACCCGGGACGGCGAGCACGAGGGTGGTGCCGTCCAGAAAGGCTCCCTGTGTCTGCGCCGAGCGCGTGCTGACGCGGTACACGTCGACGCCCTGGGTCTTGATACGATCGGCGTACGGGCGTGAGCCCTCATCGTCGACGTCGATGACCGCAACGTCCCCGGCGACCTGGTTGGCGAAGACGCGGGCCTTGTCAGCGGCGTAGCGCTCGAGCGTGCCGTGCCAGTCAACGTGGTCCGGGGTGATGTTGAGCAGGACCGCGATGCGCGGTCGGAACGAACCGATGAGCGCGAGCTGGAACGACGAGACCTCACCCACCAGGATGGCGGCGGCTCCCGCCTCGCTCGCCACCCGTGTCGCGGCGCGCCCGATGTTACCCACGGAGTGGGCGGGCACCCCGGCATGATTGAGCAGGTGGGTGATGAGCGCGGTCGTCGTCGTCTTGCCGTTGGTGCCGGTCACGGCCACCCACGCCGAGCGCGAGATCCGGTAGGCGAATTCGATCTCGGAGATGACGGGCACGCCGAGCGCGGCCGCCGAGCGCATCAAGGCGCTTTGAGGCGACAGTCCGGGACTTGCGACGACAAGGCTCGCGTCCGACGGCACCGACTCGGCACCCAGCGCGACCGCGCACCCGAGCGCCGTCAGCCGATCGCGCTCGGACATGAGCGCCTCGCTCGATGCACCGTCGAGCACCGTCACAGCGACCAGGGCACCCCCGCGGGCTTGGTCCGCCACGTACTCGGCAACGGCGCTCCCGGAACGACCGAGGCCCAGCACGACGATGTGTCCACTGATGAGCTCAGTCACTCGCCTACCGCCTGACCGACGCGACGAAGTAGAGGGCGAAGCCGGCCCCCGCAAGGATTCCGGTCACGATCCAGAAGCGGACCATGACCTTGGTCTCGGACCAGCCCTTCATCTCAAAGTGGTGGTGGATCGGCGCCATTCGGAAGATCCGTTTCCCGGTCAGCTTGAACGACGCGACTTGCAGGACGACGGAAAGCGTCTCGATCAGGTAGATGCCGCCGATCAGCGCGAGGAGGATCTCGGTCTTGGTCACGATCGCGACCGCCGCGAGCGCGGCGCCAAGCCCCAGTGAGCCCGTGTCGCCCATGAAGATGTCCGCAGGGTAGCTGTTGTACCACAGGAACCCGACGCACGCCCCGGCGATGGTGGAGCACAGGAGCGCGACTTCGAGCGTGTTCTGGCGGAATGCGATGGCTGCGTACGCAAGCATCACGATCATGACCGTTCCGGCGGCGAGGCCGTCGAGGCCGTCGGTGAGATTGACGGCGTTGCTCTCCCCGACAACCAGCACCCATACGAGCGCCAGGTAGAGCCACGGCACGCTGACCGTGACGGCACCGAGGGCGACATCCGTTGTCAGCACGCCCAAGTTAAGCGATCCCAGGAACGGAACCATGACCGTCGCGTCCAAGTGGGCCCAGTTGACCGCCGCGAGCCCGACCAGGACGGCCACCACGCCCTGCCCGATCAGCTTCGACCGCGGCCGCAGGCCGAGTGATCGCTCGTTCACGACCTTGGCATAGTCGTCGATGAAGCCCAGTAAGCCGCATGCGAGCATCGCGACGAGCGCGATGATACCGAGCCGACCCACTGTGCCCATCGCCAGGTACACGAGTGCAACGACGATGAGGATCAGCACGCCGCCCATCGTCGGCGTCCCCTGCTTCAGCAGGTGACCCTGCGGACCGTCCGCGCGGATCTGCTGGCCGATGTTCCGGAACCGCAGGATCCTGATCCACAGCGGGAAGAGCGTGCCGGCGAGGACAAGCGCCAGGACCGCCATCAGGAAGACCTGATAGGTCGGGTATCGAGCGATGCTAGGTATCAAGTTAAGCATGAGGTTGAATGATTCCGTCGACGATGCGTTCGAGACCCATCACACGAGACGCCTTCACGAGCACCACGTCTCCGGACGTCAACAGGTCGTCCAGGACCTCGCTCGCCTCGGCGGCCGTCGCGCACGGACGCACGGCAGCGGCCGGCATGCCCGCCGCGAGCGCCCCGTCAGCGATCCGTTTCGCGAGCGGCCCGACCGTCACGAGCACGTCCGCACCGCTCTTTGCGGCGACACTCCCAAGATCGAAGTGCGCGAGCTCCGAGAGCGTACCGAGCTCCGCCATGTCGCCGAGTACCGCGACGCGCCTGCCCTCCGAGCTGATCTCGCCGAGCGTCGCGAGCGCCGCCCGCATCGCTGTCGGGTTGGCGTTATAGGCATCGTTGATGACCGTGACACCCGATGCGCTCTCGAACACTTCCATGCGCATCCCCGTCATGCGAGCGTGCTCGAAGCCTGCCACTACGTCGCTCAAGCTCAACTGTAGATAGAGACCCACGGCGACGGCAGCGAGCGCATTGTAGACGTTGTGGCGGCCCGGTACCGGCAGCTCCACACGCGCGGTGCCACTCTCGCACACGAGGTTGAACGATGCGTTCCCGGAGTCATTGACGACGATGTCAACGGCGCGTACGTCGGCCTGTTCCGACAGTCCGTACAACGTCACGGCGGCGCTCGATCGTCCTGCCAAGGTGCCGCTCCACGCGTCGTCGCCGTTGAGGAAGACGCGCCCCTCTGCGGGGATGGCCTCGACCAGCTCGGCCTTCGCATCGGCAATCGCGGTCTCGCTTCCGAGGATCTCGACGTGGCTGACTCCCACGTTGGTGACAAGCCCGCAGGTCGGCCGCGCGATGCTTGAAAGCGCCTGGATCTGCCCCGGCCCCCGCATCGCCATCTCCACGACGAGCACGCCCGTATCGGCGCCTGCCTGCATGATGGTGAGCGGCACGCCCAGCTCGTTGTTGCGGTTGCCCTCGGTTGCAACGACATTCATCCGCGTCCCCAGTACTGAGCGGAGGAAGTCCTTGGTCGTGGTCTTCCCCATCGAGCCGGTCACGCCGACCACAGGGCAGAGCAGCCGGTCGCGGTGCGCTGCAGCAAGCGCCTGCACGGCGGCCGTGGCGTCGGGAATGAGAACGACAGCGACATCGTGCCGGCGAGAGCTCGTGACCGTTTGCCGCAGCTCCTCACTGTCCGTCGTAACGATGAGCGCGCGCGCTCCCGCGGCAAGAGCGGCGCCAACGAAGTCGTGCCCGTCGGCGGCGGCACCGGCGAACGCAACGAATGCAGCACCCGGCTGGACCTCGCGCGAGTCGATGGCGAGACCGTTCACCATGGTCTTCGCATCACCCTGAAGGAGCGTCCCAGCTGTTACATCGACCAGCCGCTCAACCGACATCGTCAGCACCGTGCTCTCAACTCCTCCCGCGCAACCTCGCGATCGTCAAAATGCACGGTCCGGTCGGAGAAGATCTGGTAGTCCTCGTGACCCTTGCCCGCGATGAGGACGGCATCGGACGGTCGGGCCGCAGCGAGTGCAGTTGCGATCGCGGCGCGCCGATCGACCTCTACATCATACGCGGAGGACACGCCGCGCATCCCGTCCTCGATCTGCAGGATGATGCCGACGGGGTCTTCGCTTCGCGGGTTGTCGCTGGTGAGGATGACATGGTCGGCGTACGTCGCTGCTGCGGCGCCCATGAGCGCACGCTTGTCCGGGTCCCGATCGCCGCCGCAGCCGAAGACGACGATCACCCGGCCCCCAGTCACAGCGCGCACCGCCTGGATCGCCTTCTCGAGCGAGTCCGGGGTGTGCGCATAGTCCACGAAGACCGCGAACGGCTGACCTTCCTCGATCCGCTCCAGCCTGCCCGGCACCTGGGGCGCCGAGGCCAAGCCGGCTGCGATCTCTTCGATGCCGATACCGAGTGCGGTCGCGCATCCGGTGGCAACCAGCGCATTCTCCACGTTGTAGCGACCGGCGAGGGGCAGCACGAGCCGCTCAGCGCCCCATGGCCCCGCGAGCGTGAACTCGGTGGACCAAGGCCCCGGAACCTCGTCGATCGCCCTGATCGCGGCGCTCTCGTCGCGCCCGATGCTGATCGCGGCGCTAAGCTCCCGGGCGAGTTCGCGGCCCGCCGGGTCGTCGATGTTGACGACCCGGGCGGCGACGTCGAGATCGGTGAACAGCCGACGCTTCACTGACCAGTAGTCGGCGAGCGTGTGATGGTAGTCGAGGTGGTCCTGGGACAGGTTCGTAAACGCTGCGACGGCGAAGCGGGTGCCGTCGACACGGTGCAGGTCGATGGCGTGCGACGAAACCTCCATCGCGACTCCCGATACCCCCGCCATCCGCATCCGCGCGAGGAGCTCCTGCAGGTCAGCCGACTCCGGGGTCGTCCGCGCGGAGGCGACTCGCTCACCTGCGATTCGCGTTTCGACGGTCCCGATCAGCCCCGTCGTCCTGCCATCCGCACGCAGGATGCTGTCCACGAGGTATGAGGAGGTGGTCTTGCCGTTTGTGCCGGTGATACCGACGACGTCCAGAGCCTGCGAGGGGAACCCGTACGCGCGCGCCGCAGCTCGTGCAAGTGCCGCTCGCGCTGATGGCACAACCGCGACCGGCGCGCTCAAACCTTGGAGCGGGCGCTCGGCAACGACGGCAACCGCGCCGCGGCTCACGGCATCGGCCGCAAAGTCGTGCCCGTCGTGGGCGAACCCGGGAATACAGAAGAAGACGTCGCCCGGCCGGACCCGGTCAGAGCGATACGCGACCCCGGTGACGGGCGTAGCCGGCCCTCTCATCGAGGTCGTTGTCGAATCGCTCATCAGCGCCGCAAAGGTCGTCGATTCCACCGTTTCCCACCGCTCGTGAACTTCGCGAGTCTAGCACAGGGACGCCGCTCGTCCGTCTGGTCCCAAGCCGCCTGCTAATCCCCCGTTACCTCGGTCTCATTTGCCTCGGTGCCCGCCGCTGTCGGCGGGATCTTCAGGTGCGTCATGCAGTACGCGCCAAGCCGAGCGAAAGTCGGCGCGGCGACGGTGCCGCCGTAGTAGCCCTTGGTGGGCTCATCGATGGTCACGACGATGATGACGGCCGGGTCGTCTGCGGGAAGGAATCCGAGAAAGGACCCAACGTACTTTCCTGCCGCGTAGCCCCGGCCGTCGGTGCGGACCTTCTGCGCCGTTCCCGTCTTGCCCGCCACCGCATAGCCCTCGACCTTTGCGTCGGCGCCAGTGCCCTCCTCGACGACCGCCTTCATGACCTCACGCATCTGTGTGGCTGTCTCGGCTGAGATCACGCGCTTTATGGGCCAGGTCACGACCTGCTCGGGGTCGTCAGGAAGCGAACCCAGGAAGTGCGGCGTCACAAGTTCGCCGCCGTTCGCGATCGCCGCATTCGCACGCAGAAGCTGGAGCGCAGTCATCGAGATGCCCTGACCGAAGGGGATGTTGCCGATGGACGATGCCGACCACTCCGAGGTCGGTGGGAGCCACCCCGTGACCTCACCCGGAAAGTCGACCCCGGTCTTCTCGGTCAGCCCGAACGTCTTGAAATAGGCATAGAGACCGTCCTCGCCGAGCGCCATGCCAAGCTTCACCGCGCCAACGTTCGAGGAGTTCGTCACGATTTCGGTGAGCGACCAGTTCACGACCGCTCGACCGTGCGACTCGCTGATGGTTCTCCCGCCGACCTTGATGCTCGACGGGAGCCTGAACATGCTTTGCGGGGTGAAGAGCCCCTCCTCGATCACCGCAGCCGCAGTGAGCGACTTGATCGTGGATCCCGGCTCGTATGCATCGACGAGCGGTCGCATCCGCTTGGCCGCGGCGGGGGCGTCGCCGTAGGCGTTGGGATCGAAGGTCGGTGTCGATGCGGCGGCAAGGATGGCGCCGGTGTTTGGATCCATGATCACCACCGAGCCGCTCTTGGCGCCGTGCTTCTCGACCGCAGCGTGCAGCGCAACGTGCGCCTCGTACTGGATGTCCTTGTCGACGGTGAGCACGATGTTTTGCCCGTTGACCGCCGGCTCCTGAAGCGTCACACCGCCGGGTATCGGGTAGCCGCCAACGCCCTTCTCTGCGATCAGTCTGCCCGCGGTGCCGTGCAACACTCGCTCGTACTGCTTCTCGATGCCCTCGAGTCCTTCGTCGTCGACGCCGACGAAGCCGAGGATCTGACAGGCGAGTTCGTTGGACGGGTAGACGCGGCGGAAGTCTTCCTGCGTGAAGATACCGGCGAGATCGAGCGCTTCGACGGCCTCTGCCCGCTCGATGTCGACCTTGCGCGCGATATACGCGAACGAGGAGTCCTTGGTGAGCTGGGCCCGGTAGTACGTCACGTCCCCACCAAGAATCGACGCGAGCGCTGTTGCCGCACCGTCGGGGTCCGCGACCACCGGCGGGACCGCATAGATTGTCCGTGCAGCCATCGTCACGGCGAGCGGCTCGCCTTCGCGGTCGTAGATCGAGCCGCGCTGCGGTGGGATCTCCACCTCGCGGTTGCGCTGCTGCAACGCGGCGCGCGCATATGCGGGACCGGCCACAAGCTGCAACCACACAAGGCGCCCGCCCAGACCGACGAGGAGCGCTGCGAGGCATACGAACAGCGTGACATACCGAACGGACCGCTCTCGCGGCCCGCGTGTACGCCCTTGCCCCCTCGCTTGCTGTGGCATCGCCGCGCTCACCGCGTGGAGGAGAGACCGACGTCGCCGACCAGCAGCACCTGCGCTTCTCCGGCCGCGATGTCGAGGACGTTGGCGATCACCGACCTGACGGCCGCCGCCGTGCCCCCCGCAGCAGCCTTCGGCCCTGCGGCAGCGACGGCCGTCCCGGAATCGCCCGCGCCCGCGGCATCAGCGGTCGCGGGAAGACAGATATAGGAGATCTGACCCGACTCGGTCATTTGAAGCGTACCCCCGGCGATGGCGGCGATCCTCGACGGCGCGCCGAGCGCGCTGCGATCGGCCTCCAGGCCCTTGGCTCGCAGCGCTTCTTCCTTGATGCTTCGCTCGAGACGCTGGCTGTCGATGGCCGCTTCCGCCGCGCTCACTGCAAGCGAGATGCGCAGCATCCCTAGGGCGGCGAGGATGACCATCATTGCGCAGCAGCTCCTGAAGAGCAGTTGGCACTGTGCCGCCTGATGGCTGCGTCGAGCAGCAGACCCGCGGCGGGCCCCAGTTGGCACGACGCGCAGCGGCGGGCGCGAGGGCGTCGGTGCCGGCTGTTCGTACGCTCGTTGCCGTGCTGCGTTCATCGCGCCCCCCTTCCGCACGCTCTGCCCCTACAGCTTCTCCGCGACCCTGAGCTTGGCGCTCCTGGCGCGGGGATTCCCCGCTATCTCCTCCGCCGTGGGTACGACGGGACTCTTCGTGATGATCCGGAGTACCGGCACCTGCCCGCACGTGCAGACCGGAAGGCCTGGCGGACACACACACCCCGTCGCGTTCGCCGCGAACACCTGCTTCACGATCCGATCTTCAAGCGAGTGGTAACTGATCACGACGATCCTGCCGCCTGGTGCCAGCCACCGGATTGCCGCCCTGAGGCCGCGCTCGAGGACGCCGAGCTCGTCGTTGACCTCAATGCGGAGCGCTTGGAACGTGCGACGCGCCGGGTGCGGTCCTCCCCGCCGGGCTGCGGCGGGAATCGCGTTCTTGATGACCTCGACGAGCTCCCCCGTCGTGTTGATGCGGTGGCGGCCCCGCGCGGCTACGATGAATGCTGCGATGCGCGAGGCCCACCGTTCCTCACCCCACTCGCGGAGGACCCTCGTCAGGTCCTGCTCGCTGTAGGTATTGATGATGTCGGCCGCGGTCGGCTGCGATGACGAGGGATCCATGCGCATGTCGAGCAGGACGTCCTCCTGGTAGGTGAAACCGCGGCCGCCGACATCCAACTGGGGAGACGAGACTCCAAGATCGAACAGGAATCCGTCCGAGTACGGGATCTTCGCTTCGACGAGCACGTCGTCGAGCTGACCGAAGTTCCCTTTCAACAGAATCGTTTGCTGGCCGAGGGGTAGTGTGGCTCGTGCTGCGGCGAGTGCGGCGTTATCTTGGTCGATTCCCACGAGAATCCCCGTAGGGGCTATCAACTCTGCAACCCGGATCGCGTGCCCTGCCCCGCCCAAGGTACAGTCGACGATGATCGCGCCGTCCTTCAGCTTCAGGTGCTGCGTCACCTCGGCCAGCAAAACTGGGATGTGCCGGTATTCCATTGTCAAGGCCCTACAGAATGCCGAGTTCGGCGAGTTCCTTTGTCACGTCCTCGATCCGACCGGTCGTGTCGCCGTTGTAGGCGGACCACGTTTCGGCGTCCCACAGCTCGACGCGATCGCCGTTGCCGATGACCGCGACGTCGCGCTCGAGGCCGGCGTAGTCGCGAAGCACCTGCGGTAGTCCGATGCGACCCGCCGAGTCGAGCTCGGTGTCCACGGCGCCTGACGTGAAGAAGCGGCGCACCTGTCGGGCACGCGGATCGAAGTCATCTTGCTGCAGGAGTCGGCCGATGAAGTCCTGGTAGTCCTCGGCCGAGTACACGTAGAGGCAGTCCCCAAGGCCTTTGGCCACGACGAGGCGGCCGGTCATCTCGTGCCGGTACTTGGCGGGCAGCGAGAGACGACCCTTGGCATCAAGTGTGTGTTGGTACTCGCCGAGAAACATCCCGCCCCCTCCCTGGCTCCTTCGGGACTGCATCGGAGCTCGGCTTTCGCCCCGATGACCAGAGAGTACTCCCACTACGTCCCACAATGCAACACTTTCATGAACTTTCATCCCACCGATTTCCACGAGCCGCCCCCGAGCTCCATCGTGGGCCCCTGGACGGCTCCTCGAAGCCCACTCTGCACCGTCGCGAACCACCGCGTGGCAAAGGGCGTCTGAGTGGATGACAGGCAGGAATCGGACGTTCACAGTGGAATAGGAGAGCGACCGGCTGTGCCGCTCCGCTGTTGCCCGCGGCGGGCGGCAACGGTAGAATCTGGTCAGCGAAGGCCACGATGAAGGTGGGTAACCCCTATGTACGGTTGGTTCAATCTGGGTAACAACGTTGCCGGCATCGTGATGAACCTGTTGGTGGTCGCATTCCTTGCGGTGACCGGAATCGGGATCGCTTTCTTGGTCTACGCCGCTAAGCAGCTCAAGAAGCGCGAGCCTGAGAGCGGCAAGTAGCCCCACCGCACACTGCACGAACACTGAGCGTCCCGATGCGTCTGTCACGACACGGCGCGTCGGGACGTTTGCTTATGTGGGCGGCGCTCGCGCCTCGAAGAAGGAGGACGCCATGAGAACGGTACGAATCGCCAGCCGTGGGATCGTCGGCGCGCTCTCGGCCGCCGTACTGGTCGCACTCCTGTTGGCGACAGCCGGGTGCAGTCTCCTGGCACCGCAGGCCGCTGACGAGGGCGCGAGCGTGTCCCCTTTGGCGCCGATGCCCACTGAGAGTCCTGACCTCGGCGGCGCCCCAAGCAGCGATGCCGGCGGCGCGAAAGGTGAGGCCTACTCCCCCGCCGGTGACATCGCCACCAACGTGGCCGACGCCGACCGGCTCGTTATCCGCATGAAGACGCTGCGCATTGAGGTCACCGACGTTCCGAAGGCGATCGAGAGCATCCGTTTCGCCGCCAAGAAGTTCAAGGGTGTCATCACCGCACTCCAAATCGCCTCGGCGGTTGACGGGCCTGTCTATCGCTATGACGAGAGCGTTGGGACGCAGAGCGGCGCGCTTGGCGGCTACGTGACCGCCCGAGTCCCGGTCGAGGACTTTGAGGCGTTCGTGTTGGACGCCTCCCGACTTGGCACCGTGCGTTCGCAGTCCGAGTCGAGCGACGACGTCACACAGCAGCACGTCGATCTCTCTGCCCGGCTCAAGAACTTGCAGGCCGAGGAGGTTCGCCTTCGCGACTTCTTCGACGCGGCCAAGGACGTCAAGGACATGCTTGCCATCGAGCAGGAGCTCTCACGGGTTCGCGGTGAGATCGAGAGCCTGGACGCGCAGGTGAGCTACCTGGAGCGGCAGGCGGCCATGGCGACGGTTACCATCGAGCTCACCGAGCCAGGCTCGATCGTGAGCCCAGCAGGCGATGACTGGGGCTTCCGCGACGCGGTTACTGCCGGTATCCGCGGGGCCGCACAGGTCCTCAGGGTGCTCATCGTCGTAGTGATCACCGTGGCCCCGTACGCGCTCGTCGGGCTGCTGGCGTTCTTCGGGATCCGCGCGCTTGTCCGCGCACGGCGACGCCGCACACACGATGCACGGCCTGCGGGGCCCGCCGATTCAACGCCGCCGGAAGCCTAGGCATGTTCCGTCCGCGCATTCGGATACCACTGTGGGCGGCGATCATGATCGTGGTCGCCGCCTATTTCGCCCGCTCAGTCCTTCGAGGCTTCGACTTCAGGCCCGAGCTGCCGCTCGACGCCATCATCGCCGCCGCAGTGGTCTTCATGGTTGTCGTGCGCCGCTGGGCGGTGCGAGAGACGCCCACCGAGGAGCCTGAGGACGGCCGCGCCAACGACGTACACGACGAAGACGCCGAGCGCGGCGATCGCGGGTAGGGTGAGGAACTCGGCGGCCGTCCCCACGGCCGCCGCTCCCGGAGCGCCGGCGCCGCTCGTGAGCGTGAGGTAGGCGCCAAGCGCCACGCCGAGCCCGGCGCCGACCGCCCAGGTCAGACCCCAAGCACACACGCGCAGCAGCGACCATCGGTCGCTGCTGCGCGTCTGATGGGTCACGCCGCTATTCCTTCTCGTACGGTTGGCCCACCGCGGCCGGACCGACGGCTCTGCCGATGACGCCGGCAAGCACGATGACCGTCAGCAGGTACGGGAGCATGTAGAAGAACTGCGGCGGGATGTTGATCACTCCGCGCAGGATCTGCATCTTGATCTGCAACGCATCTGCGAAGCCGAACAGCAACGACGCCAAGTACGAGCCGACCGGCGTCCAACGGCCGAAGATGTTCGCCGCAAGCGCAATGAACCCGCGGCCGTTCGTCATGTTCTCGGTGAACGAGCCGACCTGCTCGATTGTAAGGTTCGCACCAGCGAGCCCACCGAGCGCGCCGCTCATCAGCACCGCAACCCAACGGCCCCGATAGACGTTCACACCGACGGTCTCGACCGCGCGTGGGTGCTCGCCCAGCGCACGGAGCCTGAGACCCCACCGTGTACGGAACATCGCCCACTGTGCGACAACGGCGATGATGATCGCGAGGTACACGATGGGCGTGTGGGACAGGAAGATCCCGTTGACCCAGTGCCATATCTCGGACAGGAAGCCCGCGCCACCCGGGGAGTCGAACCCGAAGATCGGCTTGAGCACCTTGATACCTTCGGTCGTTCCGGGGTGCCCGTACCAGACTTCCATCAGGAATCCCGTGACACCGAGCGCCAGGAGGTTGATCGCCGTGCCGGACACGACCTGGTCCGCGCGAAGGTTGATGGACGCGAACGCGTGGACGCCGGCGATTGCCATCCCGGCCAGAATGGCGACGAGCACACCCAGCCATGGGCTGCCCGTGGCGAGCACAACCACGGTGCCGAAGAACGCGCCGGTGAGCATGATTCCCTCGAGCGCGATGTTCACGACTCCGGACCGCTCGCAGAGTGTCCCACCGATTGCAGCGAGTGCCAGCGGTGTCGCCATGCGGAGCGCCGCGGCGAAGAGGTCAGGCGTGACGATGTCACCCCACATGGCTGATCGCCTCCTTCTGACGCCGACGGACGAACCACAAGACGATCTCCTCCGCGGCGACGAAGAAGATGACGAGCGCCTGAATGATCAGGATGATCTTCTGCGGAACGTCGGCCTCGAGCTGCATCGTGCCAGCTCCGGCGTTGAGGGCCCCGAAGAGCACCGCAGCGAGAATGGTTCCCAACGGGTGGTTCTTCGCCAAGAGGGCGACCGCAATTCCGGTGAAGCCGAATCCTGACGAGAACTGGTCGAAGATCCGGTAGTGCACCCCCATCACCTCCACCGCCCCCGCCAGACCGGCGAGCGCGCCCGAGATGCAGAGAGCCTTCACGATCGTCCACTGGACCGAGATGCCAGCGGTCTCCGACGCCCAGGGGTTGAAGCCGACGGCGCGGTTCTCGTAGCCGAGCGTCGTGTACTTGAGAATCATCCAGATGAGAACGGCAGCCACGAGTGCGATCACGATGCCAAGATGCGCCCGGCCGAGCGAGAGGAATGGTAGCGCCTGAAGTGTCGCCGGCGAGAAGAGCGACTGGATCTGAGGAAGCTGGCCATTGGTGCCGATCGCGACGGTCTGCGGAATCTGCCCGGGAGCCTTCAACGGACCGACCACAAGCCAGGAGACCAGGTAACGGGCGACGTAACTGAACATCATCGTCGTGATGACCTCGTGCGCGCCGATCCGTGCTTTGAGAATCGCCGGGATGAACGCCCATGCGGCCCCCGCTGCCATCGACGCCAGCAGGAGCACCGGCACGAGGACGCCCCACGGCAGCTCCGCCAACTGCACGCCGAGGAATGCCGCAGCCAGACCGCCCATGAAGAGCTGGCCCTCGGCGCCGATGTTGAACAGACCGGCACGGAAGCCGTAGCCCACGGCGAGGCCCGTCAGAATGAGCGGCGTGGCTCGCAGGATGGTGTTGCCGATGGCCTTGGGACTGCCGAACGCCCCCTTGAAGAGCGCCGCGAACGCGGCGCCCGGGTCGTAGCCCGAGATCCACATGATGAGCGAGCCGATCGCGATTGCCAGGGCCGCGGAGGCGATCGGCGTGCCGATCTTCTGAAGGATGCCCATCCAGGCGCGCTGGGCGGGGACCGCTTCTCTGGTCTCGCTCATGCGCCCACCTCGCCTTCAGCAGGCGCGACGTGGCCGACGGAATCGTCGAGTTTCGTCCCCCCACCTCCGGTCATGTAGTAGCCGAGCGTCTCGGCGTCCGCCTCGTCACCCATGAACTCCTTCACGATCTGCCCCTCGTACATCACCAGGATGCGGTCGGCGAGGGAGAGGACCTCTTCGAGCTCAAGGCTGATGAGCAGCACAGCCTTGCCCGCGGCCCGCTCGGCGAGAATCTGGCTGTGTACGAACTCGATCGCTCCGACGTCGAGGCCGCGTGTCGGTTGAGCCGCGACGAGAAGCTCCGGGTTCCTGCCGATCTCGCGAGCGATGACGACCTTCTGCTGGTTGCCGCCGGAGAGGTTCGACGCCAGCACCTTCTCCGAGGGCGTGCGGATGTCGTAGTCCTTAATGCGGGACTTCGCCATCGCCGTGACCTGCTTCGGCTTCATGATGCCGTGGTTGGCATAGGGAGCGATACGGTGATCGCCCAAGACG
This sequence comes from uncultured Actinomycetes bacterium, assembly GCA_963817405.1. GTDB lineage: Bacteria > Actinomycetota > Coriobacteriia > Anaerosomatales > Anaerosomataceae > CAWFNW01. The sequence continues at coordinate 44,460 of CAWFNW010000001.1, read as the reverse complement.
AGGTTCTCGGCCAGGTCGAACTGCAACACCAGACCGCGGCGATGCCGGTCCTCGGGCACATGAGACACGCCCGCCTCGATGGAGAAGCGGGCGTTGGCTTTCGTGATGTCCTTGCTCTTGAGGGCGATCACGCCGGAGAGAGGCGTACGCAGCCCGACGATGGCTTCGACGAGCTCCGTTTGCCCGTTGCCGCTCACACCGGCGAGCGCGACCACCTCGCCCCCGGCCACGTCGAAGGTGACTCCGTTCACGGCATCCAGACCTCGGTCGTCCTTCACGCGCAGGTCTTTGACGCTCAGCACGGTGTCCCCGCGTGTGGACAGGCCCTTCTCGACCTCGAGCACGACGTCGCGCCCCACCATCATCCGCGCGAGACCGACCTCGTCGGTCTCCGAGGGCCGGGTCTCTCCCACCACCGCACCGTCGCGCATCACGATGATCCTGTCTGCGACCGCCATGACCTCTTCAAGCTTGTGGGTGATCAGCACGACCGACAGACCCTCGTCGACGAGTGAGCGTACGACCGCGAACAACTCGCGGACTTCCTGCGGTGTGAGGACAGCAGTGGGCTCGTCAAGAATGAGCACGCTGGCTCCCTGATAGAGCGCTTTGAGGATCTCGACGCGCTGCTGAAGGCCGACGGCCAAGTTGATGATGCGCTCATCGGGATCGACCTTGAGGCCGTAGCGCTCGGAGATCTCCTTCACCCGCGCCCGGGCCGTGGCAAAGTCGATGATGCCGAATCGGCCCGGCTCCCGTCCGAGAACGATGTTCTCGGTGACGGTAAGCGGCTCGACCAGCATGAAGTGCTGGTGCACCATGCCGATACCGAGGTCGATTGCCTGCCGCGGTGTGTTGATCTTCACCGGTCGGTCGTCGACCAGGATCTCTCCCTTATCGGCGGAAAGCAGGCCGTACACCACATTCATCAATGTGGACTTGCCAGCCCCGTTCTCGCCCAGCAGCGCCACGATCTCCCCACGCTCGAGCTTCATCGACACGCTGTCGTTGGCGATGACGCCCGGAAACACTTTCGTGACCTCGCGTAGCTCGAGCACGGCCATCGGCGTCTCCCCTTCGCGATGCGGCCTGTCACAATCGAAAGGGGCGGTCGGCTTGTCACCGGCCGCCCCTTTGAGTTTACCGCACGGACACCGTCCTGTGCGTACTCACGTGCTTGGTCGTGTCCCTATGCCTCGGGAACCTTGACGGCACCGCTGATGATGTCCTGCGTTGCCTTGTCCACGGCGTCCTTGATAGCCTGCGGGACCTTGCTCTCGAAGTCGTGGTACGGCGCGAGCCCGACGCCACCTTCCTTGAGACCATAGACCGTCGCCGTGCCGCCGGGGAACTTGCCGTCAACCATTGCCTTGACGGTGTCGAACACGGCAACGTCGACGCGCTTCATCATCGAGGTCAGCATGACGTCGCCTGAGCCCGAGATCGTGTTGTACTGGTCGGAGTCGACGCCGATGAACAGGGCGCCCTTCTCCTGACACGCGCGGACGGTGCCTTCGCCGCATGCGCCTGCAGCCGCATAGATGACGTCGGCCTTCTGCGAGATGAGCGACAGACCGAGCTCCTTGCCCTTCGCGGCATCGCTAAAGCTGCCGGTGTAGAGCGCGATCACCTTGACGTCCGGGTTGACGGACTTGGCGCCCGCCTCAAAGCCGGCCTGGAACTTCCGGATGAGCGGCACGTCCATGCCACCCACGAAACCGATGACGTTGTCGGCGTTGAGCTTGGAGTCGAACGAGTCCTTGGTAGCCAGAGCAGCCACGACGCCGGCGAGATAGCTACCCTCGTTCTCCTTGAAGCCGAGCGTGGTCACATTCGGGGGAACCGGATCGAGGAACTCGTCGATGCCGCCGAACATCGTGTCCGGGAACGCCGTCGACATCTTGGAGACCGTGTCGGTCATCAGGAAGCCGACCGCGAAGATCGGGCTGAAGCCTGCGTTCGCCAGCAAGTCGATGTTCGTCTCGTAGTCCGTGATCTCCTTGGACTCCTGCACCTTGATCTCGACACCCAACTCGGCTTCGGCCTTCTTCAGGCCTTCATACGCCAAGTCGTTGAACGACTTGTCACCAAGACCGCCAACGTCGGTGACCATGGCCGCCTTGACGTCGGTCTTGGGCTGACCGGTTGGTGTCGTCGGCGTCGTCGGTGTCGCCGTGTCCTTCTTCGCGCATCCCGGCACGAACGCCACAAGCAGCGTCAGTGCGAGGACCAGCGCGACGATCCGTGCCAGCTTACTGTTCACGCTCAATCCGCCTCCTCTGATACATCCTTTAGGGCCGCCCTACATTCTACCCTTACAACCATGCAACTTCTAGGAAATCCGTGGCAGTTCGACCAACGGCTCGACCCTAGCGAAGCCTCGCCCGTGGGTGGGTCGACAGATACTCCTCCATCAGATGTGTCCGGTCCACGTGCGTGTAGACCTGCGTCGTCGTGATATCTGCGTGCCCGAGGAGTTCCTGCAGCGACCGGAGATCCGCCCCGCCCTCGAGCAGGTGCGTTGCGTACGAGTGTCTAAGTGTGTGTGGGTGGAGCGCGAGCCCGACGCGACCGCCATAACGGCTCACCATCACGTGGATCGTCTGGCGCGTGAGCCGGGCGCCGCGGCTGTTCAGGAACACGGCGACTGGGTCCTGCCGCACCGTGGAGCGCTTGGCCTTTAGGTAGGGCCGACCGTGCGCGAGGTACTCGCGAACCGCCAACTCGGCCATACCCCCGATCGGCACCACACGCTCCTTGCCCCCCTTGCCGAGGACGCGAATGAGGCCGCCGTCGAGGTCGAGGTCGGCGACATCGAGACCGACGAGCTCGCTCACCCGCAGACCACAGCCGTAGAGCGTCTCCAGGATCGCGCGGTCGCGGTATGCCTGCGGCCCTTCGCCAAACGGCTGCGAAAGCAGCTTCTCTACGTCATCGATCGAGATCGCGTCGGGCAGACGCACCGGCACCTTTGGAAGCGGCATGTCGGCTACCGGCGATGCAGCGGCGAGTCCCTCGCGCACACAGAAGCGGTGGAACGACTTCAGCGTAGCCACCTTGCGCTCGACGGAGCTGGGAGCGCGCCCCGCGTCCCACAGCGTGCGTACGTGCGCGACCGCATCGTCACGCGTCGCCTCCGCAGCAGAGGTCACGCCGCGGCTTGCCAGCGTGGCCTCGTACTCGATGAGGTCGTGGCGGTATGCCGCGACCGTATTTGGCGAGGCACCCCGCTCGACCGCGAGGTGTGCAAGGAACTCTTGGATGCCCGCATCCACCAGCGGAGGTCCGGTCGTCGCTCCTCTAGACCAACTTCTCAAGCGGTGTGTAGTTCATCCCATGCGCGTCCGCGACCGCCTTGTACGTGATCTTGCCGTCGAGGACGTTGAGACCCTTGGCGAGCGCTGCGTCGTCCTTGACCGCCTGCTTCCAACCCTTGTTCGCGATGGCCAGACCGTAGCGGAGGGTCGCGTTCGTGAGCGCGAGCGTGGAGGTGTTGGGCACTGCGCCCGGCATGTTGGCGACGCCGTAGTGAAGCACCCCGTCGACGAAGTACGTGGGATCGGCGTGCGTCGTCGGTTTGGTCGTCTCGATGCAGCCACCCTGATCGACCGAGACGTCGACGAGCACGGCGCCCGGCTTCATCGTCGAGAGCATGTCGCGCGTGACGAGGAACGGCGTCTTGGCGCCCGGCAGCAGCACGGCGCCGATGACGAGGTCAGACACTTTGACGATCTCCTCGACGTTGTGCCGGCTCGAGTAGAGCGTCCGCACGCTGTTGCCCCAGATCTCGTCGAGGTAGCGCAGGCGGTCGAGGTTGACGTCCATGACGGTAACGTCCGCGCCCATGCCCTTGGCGATGTACGCCGCATTCGAACCGACGACGCCCGCGCCGAGGACGACGACCTTTGCCGGCAGTACGCCCGGGACGCCGCCCATGAGCACGCCCCGGCCACCGTTCGGCTTCTGGAGGTACGCGGCGCCGACTTGCGCAGCCATGCGACCCGCGACTTCAGACATCGGCGCGAGCAGCGGCAGCGAGTGGTTCGGCAGCTCAACGGTCTCGTAGGCGATGCACACCGCGCCTGACTTGATGAGCCCCTGGGTCTGCGCGAGGTCCGGAGCGAGGTGGAGGTACGTGTAGAGGATCTGCCCGGGTCGGAGCATCGCGATCTCGGCGGCCTGCGGCTCCTTGACCTTCACGATCATGTCGGCGCGGGCGAAGACCTCGGCGGCCGAGTCGATGATCTGGCCTCCCGCGGCGCGGTACTCATCGTCGGCGAACGACGATCCCCCGCCTGCACCGGTCTCCACCAGGACTTCGTGACCGTACGCAACGAACTCCCGCACGCCGCCCGGCGTCATGCCGACACGGAACTCGTTGTTCTTGATCTCCTTGGGTACGCCGATGATCACCGTTGGTGTCCTTCCTCGCATGGACTGTGAGCCTGAGGGCATGAATCACGGCTGAAGCAGCCGATTGCCGAAGCTGCATACCGCGACGTCGCCTCGCTCAGTCTAGCCGAGCGGAACCGCATCGCAAAGGCGAGCGCGCACGCCCGAGGGCGTCACCCAAGGGCACCGCGACCCGCAACCCTGCCCGCGGCGGCGGCCGCATGGAAGAATGCGGGGTCGTCGGCGGGCGTCCGTCCCATCGAGCGCATCGGAAGTCCCCGCGTGTCCGGCAGAGGCGCGGCTGGCGCGTCCACACGTGTGTGGCGCTGCCAGACGCCTGCATCCTCAAGCGCGGCGTCCACCACCGCCCGCTCCGCGTTCGAGAGGGCCGGGACCACCACCGCCGCAGGCGCAAGCGCCACCGTCCCGAGTGCGCTTTGCGTGTGATGGCTCACGCCGAAGTGGCGCGCGCGGCGCTCGGTGAACGACAGGCGCAGCACGGCGATTGGCTGCCCACCGAGCGACGCGGCCGCGTTGATGGCCTCGCCTTGGGCAACTCCACCGTGGCCGAACGGCGACGCGGTCCCCACGATCCCGGGACCGAGCGCGACGACGGCCACGTCGGCCGTCGCCACGTGGCGCGCGGCGAGGAGCGCCGAGTGGGTCGTGATCGCTTCGAGCGACCCGCCGAACGCCTGCCCGGCCGTGATCGTGGTGTCCAGCAGACCGCACTCGGTCATGGCTGCAACGAGGTCCGACAGCGCAAGCGGCAGCGCCGCGTAATCGGTCATCACATACGCGACTCGCAGGTCAGCTGACAACTCCTTGACCGCGGCGACCACGGGGAGCAGCTGGCTGTGGAGGCCGCAGCACACGACCGGCATCCCCCCAAGTGCGCGGGCGCGTTCCATCACAGCGGCGTGCGGACTTGCCGCCTCTTCCACCGCGAGTACGTCCCGCTGAAGCGGCGTGTAGCGAAGCTTCATGATGTGCCCGCCGCTCGGGTCCATGACGGTGGCAGCCTCATCTCCGCCGGCGACGACGAAGTGGGCGCCGCCCGTGCCGAGGCCGAGATTGACGGCCGTCGTGTTGAGCAGGACGCGCTCCCCCACCCCGAAGGCTCCGGTGAGCGACGGGTACGCCAGTGCGATTGACGGAGCTGATGCACCCTCGACGATGACCTCAAGCCGCTGCAGCCCCGCTCGTTCCGCGGCGATACGGACGACGCGGCCCCACGCGAGCTGCACCCGGTTCACCCCCGTGCGGTCATGGCACGCCGGTCGGCGGCCGCAGAGTCTACGCGGTGACCCGCCTGCGTTCGACGGCAGCACCGATGAAGTCACGGAAGAGCGGCGCCGGACGCGTGGGACGGCTCTTGAACTCCGGGTGGCCTTGGTTGCCCACGAACCACGGGTGGTCCGGGAGCTCGACCATCTCGACGAGCTTGCCGTCCGGGCTGACCCCGCTGATCAGAAGGCCGGCGTCGGTCAGCCGCTGGCGGTATGCGTTGTTGACCTCGTAGCGGTGGCGGTGACGCTCGTAGATGACATCCTGGCCGTACGCCGCCCAACCCTTGGTGCCCGGCATGACCGTGCACGGATACGCGCCGAGGCGCATCGTGCCGCCCATGTCCGCGACGCCATGCTGGTCGCGCATGAGGTCGATGACGGCGTGCTCGGTCACGGGGTCGAACTCACTCGAGTTAGCGCCTTCGAGCCCTGCGACGTGGCGTGCGAACTCGGCGACCGCGACCTGCATGCCGAGACAGATCCCGAAGTACGGGACCTTGTTCTCGCGTGCGTATCGTGCTGCTCGGATCTTGCCTTCTATGCCCCGGATGCCGAAGCCGCCCGGGACGAGGATGCCGTCCATCTTCACGAGCTGCGACTCCACCTCGTCGGGGGTGAGGCTCTCGGCGTCGACCCAGTGCACGTTCACCTTGTGGTCGTGGTGGATGCCCGCATGCTGGAGCGCCTCGAACACCGAGAGGTACGCGTCCTGCAGCTGCACGTACTTGCCAACGAGCGCGATGTCGACCTCGTCTTTGATGGCGCGGCGCCGCTCTAGGAACGACACCCACTCCGTGAGGTCTGCCTCGCCGCACTCGAGCCCGAGTCGATCGATCACCATCGCGTCCAGTCCCTGCGCCTTGAGCGCGAGCGGTACCTCGTAAATGCTCTCGGCGTCCTGGCACGAGACGACCGCCTGCGCGTCCACGTCGCAGAAGAGCGCGATCTTGCGCCGGATGCCGGTGTCGATGGGGCGGTCCGAGCGCGCCACGATGAAGTCGGGCAGGATACCGATGCTCCGGAGCTCCTGTACCGAGTGCTGCGTCGGCTTGGTCTTGAGCTCGCCGGAGGCCGCGATGTACGGCACAAGCGTCACGTGGATGTAGCAGACGTTCTCGCGGCCCTTGTCCTTGCGCATCTGACGGATCGCCTCGAGGAAGGGCAGCGACTCGATGTCGCCCACCGTCCCGCCGACCTCGGTGATGATGACGTCGGGCGCCGTCTGCTCGGCGAGGCGGTTGATGCGGTCCTTGATCTCGTTCGTCACGTGCGGAATGACCTGCACGGTGCCGCCAAGGAAGTCACCCCGGCGCTCTTTACTGATGAGGACCTGGTAGATCGACCCGGTCGTGGCGTTGCAGTCCCGCGAGAGCGACTCGTCGATGAAGCGCTCATAGTGCCCCAGGTCGAGGTCGGTCTCTCCCCCGTCATCGGTCACGAAGACCTCGCCGTGCTGGAACGGGCTCATCGTGCCTGGGTCCACGTTGAGGTACGGGTCGAGCTTCTGGATCGTGACTTTAAGCCCGCGCGACTTGAGGAGACGGCCGAGCGACGCTGCGGTGATTCCCTTGCCGAGTGATGAGACCACGCCACCGGTGACGAAGATGTGCTTGGTTGCCATACGCGCGCTCATGCCTCCCGTGAGTCGTAGTCATCCGTTGCATCATACCGCGCCGTCCCGACGGCGGCGGGGAGTTCCTCTCGGGATTCGCCGAGTGGTCGCCCGAGCTCGTCCAGTCGGCGCAGCCACGGCGTGCGATCGATCACGGCGCTGAATGATACCCGCTCGGAAAGCAGGTTGAGCGCGAGCACGACAGCAGCGTAGATGAGGAGTCCAGCGAGCGACAGCCCGGAAACGACAAGCAGCCCGGCGACCGCGCCCATCGCGTTCGCGCCCGCATCACCGAGCATTCCCTGCTCGCCAAGGTCGTAGCGCCACACGGCGACGACCGGGCCGACGACGAACGCGACCAGCGTGATGACGTCGAGCACGACGACATCGGCCGGTACGGGGAGCCCCGCGATGAGTCCGACGAGCGTTGCGGCCGAGAGCGCGCCCACCACGCCCAGGACCACGTAGCCCTTGAGCGCTCGCCCGGGCCGCAGATCCAGTAGGTTGACGAGGTTCGACGTGAGCGCGATCGCCGCACCCGCGATGACGGTGAAGATGGCCGTCGTGGCCGTCCAGACCGAACCGGTCGCGGCGGTGCCCCACCTCGCCACGCCCGCGAGCACGAACGCGACGACGAGGCCTGCGAGCGAGATCCCGGCGAGCTTGATGAGCCCCGTGGTCATGCGACCGCCCCGAAGCGCGCGCAGGTGGCCTCCGAAGCCGCGGGCGCCGGACGAGCCGAACGCGTCGTCGACGAGCCCGAGCGCGAAGGCCACGAGCGCCAGAGCGCCGGCGATAGCGAGGATGACGAGCGAGGTCTGACCGAGCAGCACCGAGCCGAGCGCCCCGCCACCGAGGATCGCGCATGCTGCCCACACGAGCCAGACCGTTCCGAGGCCCGTGAACACGCGCGTTCCTCGGTAGTTCACCGTAGCCGCGCGGGCCGACTCCCTGAGCGTTGGCACGAACAGCCGCATCGCGATGACGGGCACGAGGATGCCGAACACGAGCGCGACGCCGAGGACGATGGCGGCCGACTGGACGGGTGTCACGGCAGGGCCCTTCCTTCCGGCTGTTCGCCCAAGGGCTCAAGCATGAGCATCGCGAGCGCTCCGGCCAGATAGAGCATCAGCAGGGCGATGATCACTGGCCCAGAGTCCTCGACGATCGTGCCAACCGCACCGCCGACGAAGCCAGCTGTAAGCGCCGCTCGCAGGAGCGGGTGCGCCTGAAGCGTCCGCGCCATCACGCCGCGTGGATGCGCGCTCAGGTACGCGAATCCTGCGAGAACCACTAGCGCGATGCCTGGCAGCGGCGACGCCGAAAGGATGGCGAGTTGCGTCCGCGCGCGTCTGAGCGCGATTGCTAACAGTCCCCCGTTGCCCGAGTCACCAATGGCGCGCGCGATGTGCGTCCCGGTCCCCGTCAGCCTGTCGAGCATGACCGCGGCAGCGACCACGAGCGCTGCCACCCCCAAAGCCGTCAGAGCTTGCCGCCAGCCGAATCGGCCGCCCCCTGCGCGAACGCAGAAGACCGCGAAGGTAATGACCCCCCAGACGGCGACGAAGACGTTCGCCCCGAAGAGCGGGAGTGCAGCGATCCCCACGGTGACGATGCCGGTCACGACCGCTGCGCGCCGGATCGCGGCGCGTCCCGCGCCGGCAGCGTCAAGCTCCATCGCGACGCCCATGAGCGCACTTCCGATCAGCATTGCAGCGCCTTCGTTGCCCAGGCCGTAGAACCGGAAAGCCCCAAGTGGCGAGTACCCCACGAGCGCCGACAGGCTCAACGGAGCCCCGAGAAGCTGGTCCACGGTCAGGACGGCGGCAGTCATGAGACCTGTGAACGCCACAGCTGCAGACGTACCCCACTTGTGCCACGCGAACTGCGCAAAGAGCCAGATGAGTGCGGTCGCAGCGAGCAGCTGCGTCACGATGCGCGCCGGAGACTGGGGCAGCCGCTCGATCACGAACAGCAGCGTCCCTCCAGCTGGAAGTGCGAGAGCGAAGAGCAGCGCCCTCCGAAGGACCCGTGAGGTGTATGCGAACGACGGGCGGTCTTGGAGCGTTTCCGCCACGCGCCAGCCACCGATCACCAAGATGAGCACGAGGATGGTGTAGCCGGTCATCAGGGGGTAGCGAACTCGATCCATCGCGACGAGGAAGGTCTCAAGCTTCACCAGCCCCGACAACCGCTCGGCTGGAGTCCCGCCGGTTGCGACGACGCCCAACGCGGCTCTCGGCGTGGGATCCGCCGGCCGAACGCCTGCGATCCGCTCGACGGTCATCTCAACATCTGCGTCGATGATGAGGCCCCGGCGACGTGTCGACCTGCTTGAGAGCAGCCCTGGACCGTACCCAGAACCGGCGATCACGGTGAATCCCGGCCTCACCGCCGTCGGCGGCGCCACCACGACGATGGTGGTGCCCGGGTTCGCCTGCCCGACTGCCTCGGCGACACGGAGATCGACCTCCGCGGGCGTTCCCTCCGCTCGCGTCGAACCGATATCGCGGGAGCCCTCCGTTACGGCGTACATGTCGAGTCGACGCGCGGCTTTCTCCGGCGAGCGCGAGACAATGAGCCCTGCGGCGCCGCGCTCGGCAAGTGAGCGCGTGGTGGGCATCTCGCCCGAGGTGACTTCGGTCCAGCCGAGCGTCGGACACACGATGACGAGCACGTCAGCCGGCGACGCGGTGGGGGCGCTCGGCAGGTCGACACACCCGGCGAGTCCCAACAGCGCGACGAGGGCAAGCACGACAGCGAGCATACGTGTGACTCGGCGCGCCATCCCCGCTCCCCTCGGCCATCGTCCGGGCATACATCGAGCCGACTTGGCCGGCTCGGGGGACAGCACCCGACGCGCGACGAGCTGCGACTTACGGGATGCCCGTTCGCAAGTATACCGAACCGCATCGGGCACGTCCGCACGAACGCGCGGCCGCGCGGCACTCGGCTACAATCGGTGCGTCACGGAGAATCGCGCCGAGGGGGACCCATCAAGACCGAGTCGATCGCACGCTCCACCGCTATGATGTCGGTCTCCACGACGGTGTCGCGGCTCACGGGCTTCGTGCGAACGTGGGCAATGGCGTACGCGCTCGGCGTGACCTTGATCGCTGACTCGTACGACATCGCCAACAACCTGCCGAACATGCTCTTCGAGCTGCTCGCCGGCGGCGTCCTGTCCTCGGTGTTCATCCCGATCTTCATGGACCGCATGCAGAAGCACGGTAAGGACGACGCGGTTCGGTTCTCCAACTCGCTGCTCAACATCATGCTGCTGATTCTTGGTGCGGTGGCCCTTCTCGCCACGATCTGGCCCGACCCGTTCGTTCGCACCCAGACGCTCACGATCTCGCCGGAGAAGGCCGAGCTGGCGACGTACCTGTTCCGGTTCTTCGCGGTCCAGATCGTGTTCTACGCGGTCGGGCTCGTGTTCACCGGCGTGCTGAATGCGCACCGCCGCTTCCTCGCGCCCGCGATCGCGCCCATCTTCAACAACCTCGTCGTCACCGTGACGCTGCTGGCGTTCTACGTGCCGCTCCGCGACACGCGGCCGGACCTCGCGATGGTGGCACTCGGCGTGGGGACCACGCTCGGCGTGCTCGTGATGACGGTCGTCCAGGTGCCGAGCTTGCTCAAGACCGGCTACCGTTTCACCGCCAGAATCGACTGGCACCATCCTGCGCTGAGAACCGCCGTCGCGAAGATGGGGCCGACGCTTGTCTACGTCATCATCAACCTCGTCACAGTCACCTTCCGCACGAACGTGGCGGTCGCGACCGGCGAGGGTGGGCAGGCCGCGCTCCGTTACGCGTGGCAGTTCTACCAGCTCCCGTACGGCATCTTCGCGGTGGCGCTCGCCACGGCGGTCTTCCCGGAGCTTGCCGAAGCAGGAAGCCGACAGGACTGGAGCCGCTTCAAGGCGATGTTCTCCCGGGGCCTCAGGACGACGGCCGTGCTCATCGTGCCGCTCGCGGCGATGCTTGCGACGCTTGCGACCCCCATCATCACGCTCTACCGCGCGGGACGCTTCACCTCCCAAGACGTGCCGATCGTCGCAGGGGTCCTCACGTGGTGGGCGCTCGGTTTGATCTTCTACGCGAGCTATATGTTCGTGCTCAAGACGTTCTACTCGCTCCAGGACACCGCGACGCCGATGTACACCAACCTGGCGGCGAGTGCCCTCCAGGTGGGGCTCTACGCTGTTCTTGCTACCGGCGCGGGTCTTTGGGAGGGTCTCGGCATTATCGGCATCCCGATCGCCGACGGTATCTTCTTCCTTGTCCACCTGGGCGCGCTCCTGCTCTTGCTGCGCCGCAAGATCGGCGGGCTCGACCTGCAGCACACGTTCGGCCTGATCGGGCGTGTGATCCTCGCGGCAGGGGCGGGCAGCCTGGCGGCCGCGGCCACGCTCTCGCTCACGAGCGCGCTCGCAGACGCCGCTGGCGGCTTCCTCGTACAGCTCGTCATCGCCCTGATTTCAGGGCTTGCGGTCACGTACGGGCTTGCGTCGCTCCTGGGCGTGACCGAGGTGCGCTCCGGCGTACGACGTGTCGTCGGCATGGGGCGCTCGCGCCTTCGTCCCGGCGGCGACGCCTGACGTGAACGCCACCGTCCTGATGCCTGCCCACAACGAGGCGGCCCGCATCGCGGCCTCGGTTGCTGCCGCGCACACGATTCCCGGTGTCACCGACGTCGTCGTCATCGACGACGGCTCCACCGACGCGACCGCCGAGCTCGCTCGCGACGCGGGTGCCCGCGTCGTCTGCCTCCCCCGCAACGTCGGCAAGGGCGCAGCACTCAACGCGGGTCTTGCGCACACGAACGATGCCGCGGATGTGCTGCTGCTGCTGGACGCCGACCTTGGCGCCACAGCTGCCGAAGGCGCGCGACTGCTGGAGCTGATCGCGGCGGGCACCGCCGACATGGCCGTTGGCTTGCTGGAACGGCCGCCTGGCTCTGGCGGGTTCGGGCTCGTGAAACGTCTCGCGCGAAGCGGCATCGTCCACCTCGGGGGCGGCGGATTCAGACCCGAGGCGCCGATCTCCGGACAGCGAGCGCTTTCCAGAGCCACATGGGTTGCGGCGACGCCCTTCGCTGCGGGCTACGGAGCCGAGGTGGCGCTCACGGTCCGCACGCTACGCGCCGGGCTTCGCGTCACTGAGGTCCCGGTCGCGATGCGTCATGCGGCGACCGGGCGCGACCTCGCGGGATTCCTGCACCGCGGACGCCAGTTCTTCGACATCCTCGGGACCCTCGTGGCGCTCCGGTTCGAGAACCGCCGAGAAGAGCGAACTACTCGGTAGCTGCTGCGGCGAAATCAGGGTACGCAGCCTTCGCACCCGACCCGAAGCCGAAGTACCCTTCCGCCTCACCGCTCAGGAGCCACACCAGCGAGACGGAGCCTTGTGGCGTGTCCACGTGGTCGACCGCGGAGAGTCCTGCGTCCGCCGCGTCGGCGGCGACGCCCGTCTCCTGCGTCGAGGACTCGGCGGCCACGCCCAGATCGCCGGCGTCATCGAACGCGGCGATGACCGCGCGCGCGAACGCATCAGGCTCGCCGTCGAACGCCGACATCGACACGCACGCATCGGCAGCGGTGGCGTCAGCTTCGCCCCGAACGGAGAGCACCCCTTGGGTGATGAACAACTCGGTCACCGGCCGGCCCCCGGGTGACGACCACTCCTCGGCGAGAGCCGTCGCCACGGCTTCGATAAACGCCTGGCTCGCAGGTCCCACACCGTCGCCGGAGAACTTGTCCCCGATGAGTCCCGGCAGGCCGTCGGGCACCGCCTCAGTGAGACCGAGCGCCGGCGCCTCGAATGTGTACACGACCGGCGCGGCGCCGGCCTTCTCGAGCACGCCCTCGAGGGCGGAAAGCCCGTTGCCCCGACCGGCGTTCACGACCACGGCAACCGTCATATCCTGAAGGCGCCCCGTGACGAGCGCCGAAGCGGCGTCCGCACCGAAGGCGGCTGCACGGTCGAAGTCCGTCGAGAGCCGGGTGTTCTCCGTTTGGAGTGACTTGAACTGGCGCTGCAGGTCCTCCACCATCGCCCGCGAACTCTCGTCGAAGGTCCCCCGCTCGGCAACGACGGTACCCAAGAGCAACCCAACCGCGAGCGCGAGGAACACGGCTACGAGCGAGGCGACATGGTATCTCAAGTTGTACATGCGAGGGTCTCCCGGCTCTCTGCTTACAGTCCGATCGTCGCGCGCACCTGGAGCACGATCAAAGACACGAAGGCGCGCGCTTGTGGCGATATCAAGATCACCGTCGTCACCGTCACCAGCGCCGCGCCGACGAGGAGGACGAGCTGCGAGGGCTTCACCGATGCTCTGTAGAGCTTACTCACGCCCTTGGCGTCCACCAGCCGCGGTCCTACCTTCAGACGCACGAGGTAGGTCGACGCCGCGCCCTTTCGCCCCTTGTCCAAGTGCTCGATCAGATTCGCGTGCGTCCCGACGGCGACGATGAGTTCCGCGCCTGCCTCGTAGGCGAGCAGCAGTGCAAGGTCTTCGCTCGTACCCGCCATCGCCCACGTCGTACCGGTCAGGCCGAGTTCCTGCAAGCGCTTCTCGCCCGGCGCACGCCCATCCTGGTACGCATGGACGATGAGCTCAGCGCCGCCCCGCAGTACGTCGTCGCTCACGGAGTCCATGTCGCCCACGATGATGTCCGGCCGAAAGCCCGCTTCGGTGATGGCGTCGGCTCCGCCGTCAACGCCTATCAGCACCGGGCGGATCTCACGGACGTAGGGCGCAAGCGCGCGTAGGTCCTCCTTGTAGTCGTAACCCCGCACGACGACGAGCGCGTGACGTCCGGCGATCTTCGTACGTGTCACGGGCGCGGAGACGCCCTCGGTCAGGATCGCCTTCTCGCGCGCAAGGTACTCGAGGGTGTTACGGGCGAAGCTCTCGAGCTGCTGGTCGAGCCCCTCCTTTGCAGCCTCCATCGCGGCCTCGACGATGTCGACCGTGAGGCGCGACCCGCTCGCCACGACCGTCCCGTTCCTGACGACGTTGCCCTCGACGATCTCGATCTGGTCGCCGTCGTTCACGCGGTCAAAGATCTCATGGCCGACGTCGTCGATCAGTCGGACGCCGCCACGGACGAGCACAAGCGGACCCAAGTTGGGATAGGTGCCCGAGATCGACGCAGACGCGTTCACAACGACCTCGACGCCGGATTCGAGCAGCGACTCAGCGCTCACGCGGTCCATGTCCACGTGATCGATGATGGCGATATCGTTTCGACCCAACCGCTTGACGAGGTCCTTCGTCCGCTTGCCGAGCCGGGCCGTTCCCTGGAACCGCATTCGTCACCTTTCGGTGGGGCAAGACGCCAGTGTAGCAAACGGCCGGCTCGGACCGTTCTTCAGCCGGGCCGGGCGCCGTCAAGGAGCTCTCTGGCATGCTTGACGCTGGCCCCCGACATGCTGCCCGAAAGCATGCGCGCGATCTCCGCCACCCGTGAGTCCTCCGAGACCTCACGAGCTTGCGTGACCGCCCGCCCGCCGAGGTCGACCTTCTCCACGACGACGTGGCGCGACGCGCGCGCGGCGACCTGCGCCAAGTGCGTGACCACGAGCACCTGATGCCGCTCGGCAAGGGAGGCGAGCCGTGCGGCGACCGCCAGTGCGGTCGTTCCGCCGATGCCCGCATCCACCTCGTCGAAGACGAGCACCGGCGTGCGGTCGGCGTGCCCGAGCACGCCCTTGAGCGCAAGCATCACGCGCGAGATCTCGCCCCCCGACGCGACCTTCGCGAGCGGCCGCGGCGTGTCGCCCGCGCTGACCGAGAAGAGGAACTCGACGCGCGCGGGGCCCTCGGCGCTCCAGGCCTCTCCGGGGAGCTCGATCATCGAGACTTCGAAGCGCGCATTCGTGAGCGCCAGATCGCGCGCCGCCTCGCCGAGCGCCGCCACGAAGCGCGGCGATGCGTCCTCCCGCACCGCCCACAGCGCTGCGGCGGCGGCGTCTCGCGTGGCAGTCGCCACCCCAAGCACCTCGCGAGCGGCCGCTAGTCCCGCCTCGCCAGCGTCGAGGGCGTCGAGCTCGAGCTCTGCCGCTTCGCGGGCGTCGAGCACGGCCTCGAGCGACAGCCCGTACTTGCGCTTGAGTGCGTCGAGCGTCGCCAGCCGCATCTCCGCCTCGTCGAGCGCCCGAGGGTCGTGCGCGATCGACTCCGCATAGCTCCGGAGCCGGTAGCCCGCGTCCTCGATCGCCGCGAGCGTGCTCGCGAGCTCCTCGCCGATGGCGTCGAGCGCGGGATCGAGCCCGTGCGCGGTCGCGAGGGCGGCGTGCGCCTGCCCGAGCCGGTCCGACGCGCCGTCGTCGTCCCTCAGCACGGCCCACGCGCCGGAGGCTGCGCTCGTCAGCCGCTCGCCGTGCCGGAGCCTCGGAAGAATGGCCTCGATAGCGGCATCCTCCCCGAGGTGCGGACCAACGGCGTCGATGTCGGCGATCTGGAAGCGCAGGTATTCGGCTCGGCGGTCGCGGTCCGAGAGCGCCTGCTCGAGGTGGTTCACGCGACCCGCGGCAGCTGCTGCGGCGTGGAAGGCCTCGCGGTAGCGGTCGAGCGCGGCCAGGGCGTCGTTGCCGATGAACCGGTCGAGATAGCCGGCGTGGTTTGCCGGGGAGAGGAGCGCCTGATGCTCGTGCTGGCCGTGCAAGTCCACAAGGCCCTCAAGAAGCGAGCCGAGCGCGCCCACCGTCGCCATCTCGCCGTCGATCGTGCAGCGCGAGCGTCCGTCGGCCGCGATTCGGCGTCGCACGACGTGCTCCACCCCATCCACGCGTACACGGCCTTCGACGACCGCTTCGGCGGCGCCCGTGCGCACGAGCGTCGAATCACCCCGGTCGCCGAGCAGCAGCTTGAGGGCTTCGACGAGCACCGTCTTACCCGCCCCGGTCTCGCCGGTGAGCACCGTCAACCCGTCGCCGAACTCGAGCCAGACGTCCTCGACGAGCGCGAGATCCTGTACGTGGAGCTCCTCGAGCACGCTCAGCCTCCAAGCAGCTTGTCGGCGAGGACCTCGTAGAAACCGCGGCCATCCAGCTTGAGCAGGCGTACCTCGTGATCGCCGACGGACACGGTCACCCGGTCCAGCGCGGTACGGCACGGGACCGCGTCGCCGTCGATGGTGATGCAGGCATCCGCCCGCGCCGGATTCGGGCTCGTGATCTCGACCACGTCGGACGGGCCGAGCACGAGCGGCCGCGTGGCGAGCGTGTGCGGGGCGACAGGCACGAGCAGCATCCCGCGAACCTCCGGCGCGAGGAGCGGCCCGCCTGCTGAGAGGGCATAGGCCGTCGAACCTGTCGGCGTCGCCACGAGCATCCCGTCGCACGGCACACGCCAGAGCTTCGTGCCGTTCACGGTCACCTCGAGCTCAACGACGCGGGCTCCACCGCCGCGACCCACGAAGATCTCGTTGAGCGCGTGGTAGTGACCCGCCCGGCGTCCGCCGACCTCGAGCGTCGCCTGCACCGTCTGTCGGCGCTCGACGCATGCCTCCCCCGCGAGCGCGGCAGTCACGGCCCCCGCGAGGTCGATGCCGTCCGCACCGGTTAGAAAGCCGAGTTGGCCGAGGTTCACACCGAGGATGGGCGCGTCCGCACCGGAGAGCAGGTGGACGGCCTTGAGGATGGTGCCGTCGCCACCAAGCGCGACGACCAGCTCGGGAGCGGCAACCTCGGCGCGCGAGACGCTGGAGGACGGCACGCCGCAGGCCTCGGCGTCCTCCGTGACGACGACCGGCGTGTATCCCCGGGCGCGGAGCGACTCGACAAGACCGCGTGTGGCGGCCACGGATTGTGGGTTCGCGATGTTCGGTACCAGCAGGACGCGCACGTCATCCCCCTAACGAAGCATGCGCGGTCGACACGACGTCGGCCGCGGTGGTCGAAGCGGGCTCGCCGGTCGCAGCCAGCCACACCCAGAACTCGATGTTACCCTCCGGACCCTTGAGGGGCGAGAAGGTGATGCCTCGAACCACCCAACCGGCATCGTCGACCGCATGCGCGACCGCGTCGAGCACCGACACGTGAACGGCTGGATCGCGCACCACACCCTTCTTACCGACTCGGCCTTTCCCGGCTTCGAACTGCGGCTTAACCAGGCCTATCACCTGACCGCGATCATCAGCCATGGCAAGCAGGTGCGGGAGTACCGCGGCGAAGCCGATGAAGGCGACGTCAACCACAACGAGGTCGAACGGCGCTCCGAGCACGGCCGGGTCAGCCGCCCGGATGTTGGTCCGCTCGACGACCGTCACGCGATCATCGGTGCGCAGCGACCAGGCAAGCTGGCCGTAGCCGACATCGAGCGCCACGACCGAGGCCGCTCCGTGCTGAAGAAGGCAGTCCGTGAACCCGCCGGTGGACGCGCCCACGTCCAGAACGCGCATCCCTCCGACGTTGAAGTCGAAGGCCTCAAGGGCACCCGCGAGCTTGGATCCACCGCGGGAGACGTAGCGGGGCCGTTCCGCGCACTCGATCACCGCGTCGGGGCCGAGCGTTTCGCCGGCCTTCACGACCGGTCGACCGTCGGCCTTGACCTCGCCGGCGAGGATTGCCGCGCGCGCCTGTTCACGCGAACGGAAGAAACCCCGACTGACGAGCTCGATGTCCGCTCGGCGACCGCTCACCGGCGTGCTCCTCACTCAGGGCCTACGGCGACTGCAGCAGCCGGGCGAGCACGGCGCCGCGGACGGCCTCCGGCGTCAGACCGACTTCCTCGAGGAGCAGCGGCATCGCCCCGTGCGTGACGAAACAGTCCGGGCACCGCAATACGCAGCACGGGCACGACGGCGCCCAAGTCCGAGAGCGCCTCCATCACCGCAGCGCCCACGCCGCCGATCGTCGTGTTCTCCTCGAGCGTCACCACGAGCGGATGCGTGGCAGCCCATGCGATCGTCTCGAGATCGAGCGGCTTGATCCAGCGCAGGTTGACGACACTCGCATCCACGCCCTCCTCGGCGAGGAGTTCGGCCGCGCGCTCGGCCACCCCGACCATGCGCCCAGCGGCGAGGATCGCGCACCCGACCCCGCGGCGCCGAATCTCGGCCGAGGCCAGATCAAGCGGGACCGGGACGTCGGGAAGTGGGACCCCGGCTCCTTTGCCGCGCGGGTAGCGCAGCGCAACCGGGCCTTCGAGCGCAAGGGCCGTCGCCAGCATGTGCACGAGTTCGGCTTCGTCCGCAGGGGCCATCACCGCGAGGCCTGGCACGGTCCTCAGGTAGCTCAGGTCGAACACGCCGTGGTGCGTGGGACCGTCCTCGCCCACGACGCCGGCGCGGTCGAGCGCGAACACGACGTGCAGGCCCTGAAGCGCCACGTCCATGATCAACTGGTCGTAGGCGCGCTGCATGAACGTGGAGTAGATGGCGACGACCGGGAGGAGTCCGCCGGAGGCGAGGCCGGCCGCGAGACCGACCGCGTGCTCCTCTGCGATGCCGACGTCGAAGAAGCGGTCGGGGAAGCGCTCGGCAAAGAGCGAGAGCCCCGTCCCTTGCGGCATGGCTGCCGTGATCGCGACGATTCGCGGGTCCTTCTCGGCGGCGGCCACGAGTGCGCGGCCGAACACGTCCGTGTACGAAACGCCCGATCCCCCGCCGTTCACCTTGCCGCTCTCAACGGAAAACGGGCTGATGCCGTGGAACGTGTCCGGGCTCTGCTCGGCGGGAGCGTAGCCCTTGCCCTTGCGCGTCACCGCATGGATCAGCACCGGGCCGTCCGCGGCCTTCGCCAGCCGCACGGCACGCTCGACCTGCGCGACGTCATGCCCGTCGATCGGGCCGACGTACTTGATTCCGAGTTCCTCGAACAGCATGCCCGGCACGACAAGCTGTTTGAACGACTCCTTGGCGGCCTCGCCTGCCGCCACCATCACGGCGCCGAGCTTGGTCTTGCCGAGCGCCGACTCCACATCGTCGCGGAGACGCATGTAGCGACGGTCGAGTCGCACTCGTGCGAGGTAGCCCGAAACCGCACCGACGTTCGCCGAGATCGACATCTCGTTGTCGTTCAAGAGCACGATCATGCGCTTCTGAAGATGACCGACGTGGTTGAGCGCTTCAAACGCCATGCCGCCCGTGAGCGATCCATCGCCGATCACGGCGACGACCGTCTCGTCGCCGCCGACGATGTCGCGGGCGCACGCAAGCCCGACGGCGATCGAGATTGACGTGGACGCGTGGCCGGTGTCGTGGACGTCGTAGGCGCTCTCGGAACGCTTGGGGAACCCACACATACCGCCGTAGGTCCTCAGCGTGCTGAACTCGGCGCGTCGACCGGTGATCAGCTTGTGGACGTAGGACTGGTGGCCGACGTCCCAGACGATCTTGTCTTTGGGACAATCAAGTGCGCGATGCAGCCCGAGTGTGAGTTCAACCGCGCCAAGATTCGGCGCCAGATGACCGCCGGTGTCGGCAACGGTGTTGATGAGCGTCTCCCGTATCTCCGCCGCGAGCTGCGCCAGTTTCAGGGCGTCGAGCGACTTGAGATCACAGGGTGCATCGATCGTATCCAGGATGCGCTCAGCGCACACGGGCTCTTCGTCTCCTGCCGTTAGGAGGTCATTGCCGGCACGCGCGG
This sequence comes from uncultured Actinomycetes bacterium, assembly GCA_963817405.1. GTDB lineage: Bacteria > Actinomycetota > Coriobacteriia > Anaerosomatales > Anaerosomataceae > CAWFNW01. The sequence goes on along the minus strand of CAWFNW010000001.1, from coordinate 24,565 downwards.
CGCCTCGGATACGCATCGTACCATCGGCGAGAGTCGCGACTTTGTCCCGTCGCCGCGCCGTAACACGCGCAATTGCCTGCGCTTAGGCATCGAGGTCGTCGTGCTCCTCGGTAGCACCGCCTTCGACGTCCTCGATTCCGTCGTCCATGCCCGCGGGCTCGTCGAGGCCGTCATCCGGTCTATCGGAAGCGTCTGCGTCGGCGGCGCCGGCCGCGGAGGTCTCGGCGCCCGCTGCGTCGTCAGCCTCACGTGGCTCGGCATCGTCAGGTGCAGCGGCGGTCGCGCTCAGGTCTGTGTGGTCCACAAGCTCGGTGCAGATATTCGCGAGCCGCACGCCCTCCTCGAGGAGATCCAGGCTCTTCTCAAGCGACGTGTCCTTCTTGCGTGCAAGCACGGCGATTTCCTCAAGGCGAATCTTCGCCTGCTCGAAGGTGTACCGCTCGTCAGTCACAGTTCCTGCCCTTCCGGTGTGTCCACTTCAAGCACCGTCACGCCAGCGTGCCGTTCGGCGATGCGGCCGAGCACGCCGTTCACGAACTTCGAAGAATCGTCGCCGCCGTAGACCTTCGCCATCTCGACGGCCTCGTTGATTGCGACCGAGTCCGGCACGTCGTCGCGGAAGATGATCTCGTACACGGCGAGGCGCAGGATGTTCCGATCCACGAAGGGCATTCGGCTGAGCGCCCAGTGTTCCGAGGTCGACTCAATCTCTTGATCGACGCGGTCGAGGTTCGCCTCGGCACCGAGCGCAAGTTCGCGACAGTACTCAGACGGCTCGCCATCCTCATCGTTGAAGAGGCGGTTATCGAAGATCGAGACAACGCTGTCGCCGGTGATCTCGTGCTGGTAGAGGATCTGCAGCGCCTGTCGGCGCGCACGTGTCCGCTCGAGCATCACTCGCTCACCACGCGTCGCGTACCGGTCACTGCTCGGGGAACGTGATGCTGTCGATGAAGACATCAACCGCAGAGACCGCGTGGCCTGTCTGCGACAGGAGCGCGTCTGCAACGGCTCCCTGCACCGCGCCCGCAACGCTCCGAAGCGGCGTCCCGAAGTGAACCGAGATGTGCACCTGTGCCGAGAGCGCCCCATCGTCGCCGACGCAGACGCTGACGGGACGGGTGTTCGCCTTCTGGACGAGGCCAGCGACGCCCTTGCCGGGGACCGACGCGACGCCGTCGACCTGCTCGGTGGCGAGCGTCGCGATGGTTTCCAACACGCCGGGTGCGACACCCAGGCCCTCAAGCATGATCTCGTCAGACATCACTCGCCTCCTCGCTTCTTCCCGCCGGTGATGAACGCGCTCAAAGCGTCGGCAGGAACATGCCGCTCGACGTAGTCAGTATAGACCTCGCCACGAGCGAAGTGCTCCTCCTCGACCACGAACTGATGAAAGGGCACGGTGGTGGGGATTCCCACCACGATGAACTCGTCGAGCGCACGCCTGGCGCGGTCCACAGCCTCGGTCCTCGTCTCGCCCCACACGATGAGCTTGGCGATGAGCGAGTCGTAGTACGGCGGCACCGTGTAGCCCGAGTAGAGGTGGCTGTCCACGCGCACACCGAACCCGCCCGGCGCGTTGAACACGTCCACCCGTCCCGGGTGCGGTCGGAAGCCGGCAAGCGGGTCCTCGGCGTTGATGCGGAACTCGATCGCGTGGCCGTTGAGCTTCACGTCCTCCTGGCGAGCGTGCTTCATGGGCTCGCCAGCGGCGATGCGGATCTGCTCCTTGATGATGTCGACACCCGTTACTTGCTCGGTCACCGGGTGCTCGACCTGGACGCGCGTATTCATCTCCATGAAGTAGAAGCTGCCGTCCTCGTCCAGCAGGAACTCCACAGTCCCGGCATTGACATAGTCCACGGCGCGCACGGCCTTGATGGCAGCCTCGCCCATGGCCGCGCGAAGCTCGGGCGTGAGTGCCGTCGAGGGTGCCTCTTCGATGAGCTTCTGGTGGCGCCGCTGTACCGAGCAGTCGCGCTCGTACAGATGAACCGCGTTGCCGTGCGTGTCGGCGAGCACCTGGAACTCCACGTGGCGGGGCCGAGTCAGGTACTTCTCGATGTAGACGGTGTCGTTGCCGAAGGCCGCTCCAGCCTCCGTGCGGGCCGCCATCAGGTTGGCCTTGAGCTCCTCGGCATCAGCCGCGATCCGCATGCCCTTCCCGCCGCCGCCCGCCGAGGCCTTGATGAGCACGGGGAAGCCGACCTCGTTCGCGAACGACAGCGCCTCCTCGTAGGTCTCGACCAAGCCGTCGCTTCCCGGGACCGTCGGCACGCCCGCGTTCGCCATCGTCTCGCGAGCGACGGCCTTGTCCCCCATGCGCTCGATGGCGTCGGGTGACGGGCCGACGAAGGTGATGCCCGAGTCAGCGACGGCACGAGCGAACGCGGCGTTCTCCGCGAGGAAGCCGTAGCCCGGGTGGATCGCCTCGGCGCCGGTCACACGAGCAGCCGAGATGATGTTCGGCATCGAGAGATAGCTCAGGGCAGACGAGGCCGGACCAATGCAAATCGCCTCGTCAGCCATGCGGGCGTGGAGACAGTCACGGTCCGGCTCCGAGTACACGGCGACCGTCGCGATGCCCATCTCCTTGCACGCGCGCACCACACGCAGCGCGACCTCGCCGCGGTTGGCGATCAAGAGCTTGCGGAACATCGCTCAGGCCACCGGCTCGTAGTAGAAGAGCACGGTGCCGTACTCGACCGGCGTGCCGTTCTCGAGACAGACCTGGCGGATGATGCCCGGCTCCTCGGCGGTGATCTCGTTCATGAGCTTCATCGCCTCAAGAATGCACAGCGCCTGGCCCTCAGCCACGCGGTCGCCCACCTGCACGAAAGGATCGGCTCCTGGAGAAGGCGTGTTGTAGAAGGTGCCGACCATCGGCGCGATGACCGCGTGCCACGTCGGGAGCGGCTCGTCGGGCTGGTCGCCCACGCCGATGACCTGCGGCGACTCCGGGGACGCCGGCGTCGCGGCTGCCCGCGCCGGGACCGCGGCGTGAGCCGGCTGTGAAGCGACCGCCTCGGGGCTCGCGGGGCCGCGGCGGACGGTCACGCGGGAGTCGCCCTCCTCCACGATGATCTCGGTCACGCCTGACTCCTCGACGAGCTTCACCAGCTCACGGACCTGGTTCACGTCCATGGAATCGCCCTCCTTGACGGTGTGCACTTCCTCGCCCATGAGGAAGACGGCGCGCTCGGCGCCTTCGCGATGCTTCTGCAGGTACGTCCGCGCCTCGTTCGGGAAGAGCGCGTACATCAAGACGTCTTCCTCCGTACGCGCGAGGTCGCCGATCTCCTCGGCGAACTCCTCGTACGTGGACGTGACGAGGGAGCCGGGCCGCACGTCCGGGCCGAGCTGGCTCGCGCCGTTCAGCACCCTCTCGACGATCGCTTCGTCCATCGGCCCTGGCGCCTTGCCGTAGAGGCCGCGCACGTAGTCCTTCATCTCCTGCGGCACGACCGCCCACCGCTTGCCGGTGAGCACGTTGATGACCGCCTGGGTGCCGACGATCTGCGAGAGTGGCGTCACGAGCGGCGGATAGCCCACCTCGGCGCGCACCTTGGGGATCTCCTTGAGCACGTCGGGCAGCCGCGCCTCGGCCTTCTGGAGCTCCAGCTGGCTGACGAGGTTTGAAAGCATGCCCCCCGGCACCTGGTGGCTGAAGACCTCCATGTGCATGAGGGAGGTCACACCGCGCTTGAGCTTCTTGGACTCGCGGACGCCCTCCCAGTACTCGGCGATCTCGAAGAGCAGGTCGAGGTCGATGCCCGTGTCGTACTGCGACTCCTTGAGTGCGGCCACGATCATCTCGACCGCGGGCTGGCTGTTGCCGAACGCGAGGGCGACGACGGCCGTATCGATGATCGCGGCGCCCGCCTCGGCGGCCTTGAGGTAGTTCATGGGCGCCATGCCACCGATGTAGTGGCAGTGCACGTGGACCGGGAGGCCCACGTTCTCCCTGAGCGACTGCACCATCTTCCCCGTGCGGAACGGCGTCAACATGCCCGCCATGTCCTTGAGGCAGATGGTGTCCGCACCGAGCTCCTTGAGCTGCTGCGCGTACTCGATGTAGTTGTCGAGTGTGTGCACCGGTGAGACCGTGTAGCTGATCGCGCCCTCGAAGTGCCCGCCGCACTCTTTCACTGCCTCCGCGGTCACCTGCACGTTGCGGATGTCGTTGAGCGCGTCGAAGATGCGGAACACGTGGATACCGTTGCGCTTGGACGCGTGCACGAAGCGGCGGCAGATGTCGTCCGAGTAGTGGTGGTAGCCCACGAGGTTCTGGCCGCGCAGCAACATCTGCAGCGGTGTCCTCGGCGTGTGCTGCTTGATCACGCGCAGGCGGTCCCACGGGTTCTCGTCGAGGAACCTGAGTGCCGCGTCGAACGTGGCGCCGCCCCAGACCTCGAGCGACCAGTAGCCGACGGCGTCCATCTTGGGAAGGATCGGCAGCATGTCGGCGAGCGTCATGCGAGTGGCCCACAGCGACTGGTGGGCATCACGCAGTGTGGTGTCGGTGATGCGGATCGGCTGCATGGCACCATCCCTTCGCCCGCTCATGAGAGGGCGGGTGCAGCGTCGCTGACCGGACAATAGTCGGTCTAGTATAGCGGAGGATGCGCGGCGCTCACAGGGGGCGTGCAGCACCCCAAGCGGGACTAAACGCGCGTTACGTAACGCCCGTCCCGGGTGTCGATCCGCACGCGCTCGCCGACGTTCAGGAACATCGGCACCTGCACGACCGCACCCGTCTCGAGCGTCGCAGGCTTCGTGCCACCCTGCACCGTATCGCCCTTGAAGCCCGGATCGGTCTCGACGACTTCGAGCTCGACGAACATCGGCGGCTCGACGCCGATCATCTCGCCACCGGCGTACATGACCTCGACCTCATCGTTCTCCCTGAGCCACTTCGCGGTCTCTCCGACGAAGTCCGCACCGAGCTCGAACTGCTCGTAGGAGGACGTGTCCATGAAGTGGTACGCCGAGCCGTCGTTGTAGAGGTACTGCAGGTGCTTGGTCTCAACTCTGACGTCCTCGAACTTCTCGCCGGCGCGGAAGGTGACGTCCACGATGCGGCCGGCCTTGAGCTCCTTGAGCTTGGTACGGACGAAGGCCCCGCCCTTGCCAGGCTTGACGTGCTGGAACTCGATGATGAGCCACATCTTGTTGTCGTACATGATGCACATACCGTTCTTGAAGTTCGCGGTGGTGACAGCCATGAGGCGCCCTTCCTACAGTTCGATGAGTTCACGCGGCGAGGCGCTCAGTACGCGCGCGCCGTCAGCTTCTACGACGACCAGGTCCTCGATTCTAACACCGCCGAATCCCTCCAGATACACACCGGGCTCGACGGTGACGACCGCATGCTCGGGGAGCACGTCGTCGCTTCTCGCTCCCACACCGGGAAGCTCGTGGACGTCGAGGCCGACGCCGTGCCCGAGCCCGTGCGTGAAGTACCCTCCGAAGCCGACGCGGTCGAGCACGACGCGCGCGACCTCGTGCACGTCCTTGCCGATGACGCCCGCGCGCACTGCAAGAACGCCCGCGCGGTTGGCCGCGAGCACCGCGGCGTGGATCTCGCGGTGCTTCTCGGAGGCACGCCCGACCACGACCGTCCGCGTCATGTCCGAGCAGTAGCCGCCGAACCGCGCGCCGAAGTCCATCTTCAGGAACTCGCCCGGCTGCACGGCTCGCTCGGTCGCCTGCGCATGCGGCAGCGCCGAGTTGGGTCCGCTCGCCACGATCGGCTCGAATGCGAGACCCACCGAGCCGTTGCTGCGCATGAAGACCTCGAGCTCGAGGGCGATCTGGTGCTCGGTCATGCCGGGCTTCACGAAGCCACAGATGTGCTCGAAGGCGCGGTCGGTGATCGCTGCCGCTTCGGCGATCCGCTCGAGCTCCTCGGGGCTCTTGATCCGCCGGAGCTGCTCGACGGTGCCCTCGCTCGCCTCAACACGTCCGACAAACTGCTCGGCGAGCGCGACGAAGCGCGCGTGCGGCATGGAGGACTCAGCGGCGAGGGTGCTCACGCCCTCGTCCTGCAGCGCGCGGCAGACGTCCACGTCGGTGGCGCCGTATTCGGGCGTGAAGATCGCCCACTCGGTACCCGTGGCCGCGGTGGTCGCTGCCAGCAGGTATCGGTGGTCCGTGTAGAAGCGCGCAGCCTTCTCCGTCACGAGGCACGTGGCGTTGGCGTGGTCGTCGAGCACGCCCTCGAAGCCGGTGAGGTAGGCGACGTTCGAGATAGTGGTGACGAGCATCGCCGGCACCCCGTCGGCGGCCATCTGCTCGCGAAGCGCGTGCAGGCGCGCGTCCGCCTTCACTCGGCGTCTCCGGCAAGGATGCCGACGAGGGCCCTCAGCGCGAGCGGATACGAGTCGATGCCGAAGCCGGAGATCTGGCCCACGCACGCAGGCGCGGTCACGCTGCGCTCGCGGAACGGCTCCCTGCCCGCGATGTTGCTCATGTGGAGCTCCACAACCGGATAGGGCACCGACGAGATCGCATCCCGGAGCGAGTACGAGTAGTGCGTGAGCGCTCCGGGGTTGATGAGCACGCCGTCGACCTCGCCGATCGCCTGCTGGAGACGGTCGATGATGGCGCCCTCGTGATTCGACTGGAAGAAGCCCACGTCACAGCCGAGTCCCTCAGCAGTGCGCACGACCGCGACTTCGACATCGCCGAGCGTGTCGTCGCCGTAGACCTCAGGCTCGCGACCGCCGAGCAGGTTCAGGTTGGGACCATTGATGACGAGTACCCGTAGCATCACACGCCGCCTCTCATCCGTTCTCGAGCCACCGTTCAAGATGGCGCATGATCGTCGCTTCGTCCACGGCGGTCACCTGCCACTGCCCGGGCGCGCGCAGGAGGACGAACCTGACCCGCCCGTCGCGCGCCTTCTTGTCCCGACGCATCGCGTCGAGGAGCGATGCGACATCCAGGCCGCTGCGCGCCACTCGGTCGATACCGAGCGTGTCCAGCAGCACACCGACGCGATCCGCGAGTGCCTTCGGCGCACCCGCGACGTCCTCGGCGAGCGCGGCGGCGAACCGCAGCCCCTCGGCGACGGCGATGCCGTGCGCGAGCGACCCGTAGCCGGAAGCGCGCTCGAGCGCATGCGCGAGCGTGTGACCGAGGTTGAGGCGCTCGCGCTCACCCGCCTCGCGCTCGTCACCCGAGACTACTCCGGCCTTGAAACGCACGCACATGAGCACTGCGTCGTGAACCGCGCGCAGATCTCGGGCGACGATGCGCGCTGCGTAGGTCTCAAGGCGCGCCGTCTCCTCCGGGCCCGCGAGCAGGGCGGTCTTCGCAACCTCAGCGAGGCCGTTCGCCCACTCGGCATCCGGGAGCGTACCGAGCATTCCGAGGTCCGCGACCACGAGTGCGGGCTGCCAGATCGCGCCGGCGAGGTTCTTGCCGGCTTCCAGGTCGACGGCGGTCTTGCCGCCGATGGAGCTGTCCACCTGCGCCAGGAGCGTCGTGGGAACCTGCACGAGGTCGATCCCGCGCAGGTAGGTAGCTGCAACGAAGCCCGCCAGGTCGCCGACCACGCCGCCGCCGAGCGCGACGATAGCGCCGTCCCGCCCGAGCCCGGACGCGGCGAGGCGCTCCAGGAGGTCGCCTGCCTGCTCCCACCGTTTCGCGGGCTCGCCGGCGGGCACGATGAGCGCGTCGCTCGCGATGCCTGCGGCCTCAAACGCCCGAGTGACCCAGCTCAGGTGCAGCGGCGCGACGTTGGTGTCGGTGATCACCGCGACGCGGCGCGCCTCCGTCGCCGACATCACCATCTCGCCGAGCCGCTCGACCAGCCCCCGTCCGACCACGACGTCATAGCTCCGCGACGCGGTCACGGTGACGCGCGTCTGCTCGGCCCTGCGCAGCGCGTCGACGACCTCATCGGCGACCTCGTCGACCGTGCGCCCGTCGGTATCGACGATCACGTCGGCGCACGCGCGGTAGAGCGAAAGGCGCGCGCCGAGAATCTGCTGCGCGAGCGCCTGGGCGTCGCCGGCCAGAAGCGGCCTGCCAGAGGTGTCGCCAATCCGCGCGAGCGCCTCTTTCGCACTCACCGCGAGGTAGACGACCGTCACCGCGCGGCGCATCGCGGCGCGGTTTGCGTCTCGCAGCACGACCCCGCCACCGCACGCGATCACGGCGTCTGGACCTGCCAGCACCTCGGCGAGCGCTTCGCTCTCAGCCACGCGGAAGCCGTCCTCGCCGCGTGCCGTGAAGATCTCGGGAACCTGCGCGTGCTCGCGCGCTTCAATCTCGCGGTCGAGGTCGATGAAACGCGTGCCGAGGCGCTCGGCGACGATCGCCCCCACGCTCGACTTGCCCGCGCCCATGAAGCCGGTGAGACAGACGTGGCTCACTGCGGCGGCCTCGTTCGGTACGCTTCGAGCGCGGCGCGCATCTCGCTCAGCGAGTCGCCCCCGAACTTCTCCGTGTACGCCGTGGCCAGCACGAGCGCGAGTTCAGCCTCGGCGATGACGCCCGCCGCAGGCACCGCGCACGTGTCCGAGCGCTCGCGCGCTGCGTCCACGGGCTCCAGCGTCAGCAGGTCCGTGCTCTCGAGCGCGGAGGTGAGCGTGGGTATCGGCTTCATCGCGGCACGAACGACCACAGGCTCGCCATTGGTCATGCCACCCTCGAGGCCGCCAGCGTGGTTGGTGGGTCGCACGATGCCACGCCCAGATTCGAAACGGATGGGGTCGTGGACCTGCGAGCCCAAGAGTGCCGCCGCGGCGAACCCGTCACCGATCTCCACACCGCGGATGGCGGGTATCGAGAGCATCGCGGCGCCGATCAGCCCGTCGAGACGACGGTCCGCCTGCGCATAGCCCCCAAGGCCAGGCACGACGCCGGTTGCGACCACGACGACGACCCCGCCGAGGCTGTCACCTGCGGCTGCGGCGGCGTCGATGGCGGCGTGCATGCGCTCGGCCACAGCCGCGTCCGGACAGCGCACGTCGGAGGCCTCGATTGCCGCGACGTCGAGCTCCCGCGGGTCAGGCTCCTCAACGATCGCTGCCTCGCCGATGCGCGCGACGTACGAGTGGACGGCCACGCCGAGCTCGGCAAGGAGGGCCTTCGCAATGGCCCCCGCCGCCACCCGAGCCGCCGTCTCGCGCGCGCTGGCGCGCTCCAAAACATCGCGGATGTCTCTCGTGCCGATCTTCAACGCCCCGGCAAGATCGGCGTGGCCCGGACGCGGCGCCGTGACCGCTCGCTCGGTCGTTGGCGGGCCGAAGGCGCTCATTACCTCGGACCAGTTCTGCCAGTCGCGGTTCTCGATCATGAGCGCCACGGGGCTGCCGAGCGTTCGACCGAAACGCACGCCCGAAAGCACGCTCGCCCGGTCGGACTCGATGGCCATGCGCCCGCCGCGCCCGTACCCGCGCTGCCGGCGCGCCAAGTCCTCGTCGATCGCAGCCTGGCTGACAGCGAGACCCGCGGGGACGTCGCTTACGATCGTCACGAGCGCGGGCCCGTGGGACTCTCCTGCGGTGGTGTGGCGCATCTCGACCTCGCTCTCGGTGCTGCGATTGTACCAAGAGACCGCGAAGCGCCGCACACAGCGGCGCCTCTACGGAGACCTCATGCCGGGCGGGGCACCCGGGTGGCTCACTTCTGTATGCCCTGCCCCACGGTCAGGGTGACCTGCTGGTCACCGTAGAGCATGATGACCGAGGTCTCGCGGATGTCGAGCACCTTCCACGGCGTTCCCGCGATGCTCTGGCCTTCCGAAAGCTTCATCTCTTCTTTGTCCCAGACCATGACCGCCTTCTGGACGCCACCCTCAGTCACGATGTCAATGAGGTAGAGGGTGTTGGCCGAGTAGTCACTCGTGTCAACGGGTGTGGTTGTCGTGGTGCTCGTGGTCGTTGTCGTGGTCGTCTGCTTCACCGGCTTGAGGAGCGGCTCGAAGATATCGCGGAACGTGAACACCTGGTCGTTGCCGACCGCCGTGACCTTGATCCCCGCGGCTGCCGTGGGCGATGCCGTGCCCGAGGGCTCGGACGACGCCGGCGTCTGTGGCGCACGCACCGCGATGTCAGCGGGCTTCTCCACGAAGACGAACAAGGCGAGCGCGGCGATGATCCCGCCGATGACGACAAGCGCCCCGAGCGCGAGCAAGACCGTGCCCAAGTTCGAGCCAGACCGCGGAGCCGGAGCGGGCGGGGCCTGTACGGCGGGTTCTTGGTAGTCGGCTGTCACGGTGTCTGCCTCCTGGCTGTGCGACGTGTGCTACTCGGTGCCGGTCGGGGCCGCGGGGGCAGCCGGCTGCGCGGACGTGGACGCCGTGCTTCCGCTCATATCAGCGGCCGCCATGACGTAGACCTCGAGCGTCATGTTGGCCTCAACATATCGATCCGTCTTCTCGTCTTCGGGCACGTTGATGAAGTTCGTGGCCGTGATGCGGATGCCACGCTCCATCGCGTCGAGTCTCCGAGTGAACTCGATGATGTCTGCCCACGAGCCCTTTAGGACCACCGTGATGGGTACTTTGCTGAACGCGGGGACCCCGGTCGGTGACGCGAGTTCCTCGCCCGGCTCGACGCCCTGCGGCGAGATCTGCGCGAACTCAAGCCCCGCTGCATTCGCGGCGTCCTGCAGCTGGATGATCACGGTCGGCAGTTGCGGCGAGTCCGGTACCCGGTTGGCGAGCTTCATCAGCTCAACCTGGTTGGCCGCAGACGCCGCCTTGGCCGCCTGGCGCCGCTGCACGAGGATCTTGGCGCCCTGGAGGTCCGTTTGGGCCTGCGCGATCTGGTCGTCGAGCGCCGCCGCCTTCTTGAAGGTCGGGACGATCCCCAGCATCAGGACGACGGCGGCGAACACCACGATCAGGGCGATCACGAGGATCATCTGGGTCTGTGCGGACGTCCGATTCATCGATGCCACCTCACGACTACTGCCCTGACGTTTCTGTGGAGCTCGCACCGTCATTCTGCGCCGCAGGATCTCTCACCTGAGCGGTCGCCGTGAACGTGATCGCGTCCTGCTCCTCGTAGAGATCCTTCGCCGAGCTGGTCAGCCACACGTCCTTCAGCTGCTCCAGGTCCGCAAGGCGCACGAGCATCTTTGCGATCGACTTGTGACCGGCGTCCGGCGTGTCCTTGGGAGCGTCGACCGCCCAACCCTGGATAACCAAGCCGTTCTCCTCTGAGCCCTGCATGCTGTCGGCCCACACGTCGGAGGGCAACACCAGTGAGATCTCGTCAAACAGCCGCGCCCAGTCGCGCCGGCCCGCGAGCGCTCGGTCCACGAGTGCGGAGCGGTTCTGCAGCTCAGTTGCCGTCTGTTCGAAGATGGCCAGCCGCTGGGCTTCAGCCTGAGCAGTCCGCACTTCCTGCTGCACGGAGGCAAGCTCCGTTTGCTTGCTCTGCACGCGGAAGAATCCGAGCACACCCACAACTGCCAGCACCAGAACAAGCGCAAGCGCTCCGATGGCGACGTAGACCATGCGCCGATCGGCCTTCCGACGGGCCTGTATCTCCGGAGGCAGAAGGTTGATTTGCGTCATGCCTGCAGCCCTCCGAGCGCGAGTCCGATTGCCGTTGCACAACCCATCCGGTCAGCCTCAACCCGCTGCCGCACTGCCGCCGAGACGTCGATGTGGGCAAGCGGATCGCCGAGCAGGACCTGCGTCTGCAGACCCTTTTCCAGGTATGCGGCGAGATTGAGCAGCTGCGCGCTGCTTCCGGTGAGCAGGATGCGCTTGATGTCCTTCACCTTCGACGTCTGCGTCAGGTAGTAGTCGAGCGAACGCCGAATCTCGGCGATGAACTTGCCGACCTCGCGCTCCAGGCAGTCATGCACCGCCTGCACCACGTCCGCATCGACGCCCTCAGGCGCCACCGCCGCCGAACCGTCGACGGCAGGCAGTCCCACGCGGATCTTCAGCTCCTCCGCCTGCTCGTGCGTCACGTCCAGTGCGCTGGCGATTGCCTGCGTGAACTGCCCGCCAGCAAGCGACGAGATCCGTGTGAACCGCGGCACGCCGCGCTCGACGACCGAGATACTGGTGAGACTTGAAGCCACGTGCACGACCCCTGTCGCGAGCCCTTCGTCATCGAATGCTCCGGCGGCGTCCGTCCCGAGCAAGGCCCGGACTATCGCGAACGACGACACGTCCACCGAGGCGAGACGAAGCCCGGCCTTGTCCACGGCGTCCACCAGGGTATCGATCATGTCACGCTGCGCGGCAACGAGGAGCACCTCCATCATGTGCTCGTCGGCGCTGGTCATGAACTCGCCGATCCGCTCGTGGGACAGGATGGCACTCTCAATCGGCATCGGGATGTAGTCCTGCGCCTGATACTGGATGGCGCCGGCGAGCTCCTCCGCCTCCATGAAGGGCAGATCCACGAGACGGACCACGACTTTCTGGTTGGACACGCCCACCGAGACGTCCTTCGCACGAATGCCCGCGTTCCTCCAGAGCTCCCGCAGTGTCGTGGCCACTGCTTGCGAATCGACGATCTCGCCCTCGACCATGGAGCCGTACGGCATCGGAACCGAGCCATAGGCAGTCAGCGAGTAGCCCGAACCGGAGGGTTTGATGAGTGCGGCGCGTGCGTGGTCGGTGCCAATATCCAGACCGACCGGTGGCGATGATGCGCCAAACAGTGCTGGAGCCAACGCGTCCCCCTCCCCTGCTGCAAATGCACTCTGACTACTACTGAGCGATGGTCCGGGTAGAACGATACCATTTCATTGCATAACAGCAAGCCCTCGTGGTACCCCTAGCTGCCCTCGAGCCACGTGCTCAGCTTCAGGCTGCCGTCCTTGATCTGCGGGTACATCGGAGGCGGCGTGGCCTCAAGCCGCACGTCGTACTCGTAGGTGCGCGTGCGGTACTCGCTGCTACCCGACTGGAACCCGACCAGGGTTCTGAAGGCGCGCGAACCCCTGATCATGATGCTGTTCTTGTAGCTCCCGTTGCGGAACTCGGCACCGATGCCGCCGTTTTGCGCAAGCAGCGCCGCCTGAACCCACAGATTCGTGGGGTACTCGGACGCCGAGTACCAGAGCGGGAACGAGATGTCACCCGACGACACGAGTCCCAACACATGGACGGCTGACTCGCTCTGGGGCCTGAGGTCCTGGGCGAGAATGAACTTCTTCGCTGCAATGGTGATGGCCGCCGAGTAGTTGCCGCTCACCCACACGGTGTCGTCGAAGTAGAAGACACCGGGAGCCGGGACGGTGGTCGTCGCGTACGTCGTGGTCGTGAGGCGACCGGTCGTGCTGTTGACTGCGGTGACCCTCTTGATCTGCACTGACGTGCCATTCAGGATCACCTGATAGCCTTGTGACCCGGAGGCCGGGTACGACGTGCCGAGCGACTGAGCCTCAGCGCGGATAGCGGCGATGTCCGCAGTGACCTGTGCGAAGTCGACCTCGGGCAAGCCTCCCTGCCGGCCACCGTCATAGTCTCCCGAACCGCCGAGCGAGCCAGATGCTTCCGCCCTGCCGGTGATTCTCCCGCTGTTGGTGACGTCCCCGTTCGCCCTGAGCTTGCCGAGGATGGTACCGCCCACGCCAAGCGCGTAGTCGTCGTCGATGAGCACGGCGTAGTCGGCGTAGGTGGGCGTGCGCACCTCGGCGACGATGGTCCTCGTGACCTCAAGGCCCGGAACGATGCCGGTGGAGTGCAGGACGAGTGGATCCCCGGTGGTTGCATTCGGCGGCGTGGCCGTGACACTCCAGGTGCCCTGGTCCATCGTGGTGGGCCCGAGCGACGGGATGTAGACGCCGCCGTTGTGCTTGAGCTCGTAGAGGTACGCGTTGACTCCCGCGTCGGCAATGTGGACCGCAGTGGTCCGTGCCAGGTAGCGCTGAGTCTCCAGCGTCTGCTGGATCGTGGTGGTCAGGAGCATCGTCACCAGCAGGAAGAGGACGATGACGGACACCATGACCGTGAAGAGCACCCAGCCCTCATCGCGCGTCAACGGCGACATGCGCGGGTTATCCATCGTGGTTCCCCTCAATCGACCTCATGCCTATCGAGTTGTGAACCGAGCGGATCTTGACCCAGGTGGTCGAGTCGACGGTCGAGATCTCATTGCCCGCGACCGCTTGGTTCTTGATGTGTATCCTCACCGAGGAGATCGTGGGGATCGACGTCACCTCGACGCCGCTTGTGTTGAAGTAGTCGAAGATGTCGCCCGTCCAACCGTCTTCGAGGGTACCGATGAGCATCGTAGGCGGTCCCTCGGCGCCGAAGTTGTAGGGGTAGGTGGGTTGCGTGGCGGACGCCACAGTCCGCAGTACCCGGTTGCCCGCGACGTAGTAGGTGATTCTCTCCGGCAGACCATCGTGCGCGAGGTCGACGTAGAAGGAGCAGCGCCGAGGACTGGCCTCGGCGAACACCCCGTCGCCCTCGCTGATCTCGGAGGCCTGCCGGAGATCGCGACTCATCTGGTCGGCGGTGAGACGCACCTCGCGTGCCGCCATCCCGCGGGCATCAACCTTGTTCGCCCACGTTGATGTCGAGTTCATCACGAGGTACATGACGCTGATGAGCGTGCCCATCAGCATGACCACGACGAGCATCTCAGTCAGCGTGAATCCGCGATCGTCCCGCAGCGGGGTGGAGATGCGCGTCACCATTGGAACTGCACCGGTGTCGTGGCGCCGGAGACGATCGTTGCAGTTTGCGTGTAGTAGCGGCTGGGGTTGGTCGCGTACCGCGCTTCCACAGTGTAGATGCCGGGCATGAGTGTGAACGTCGCGTACCCTGACGAGTTAGTATTCTGGGTGCTGCTGTACCCCCCAGGGCCAGTGACCCGCACTCGCACGTTAGAGCGCGCGGTGTTTGAGTTGGTGACCGTGCGCACTTGCAGGGTACCGGGTAGCTCCAACGCCATCGAGAAGGCCTCGGTGTATGTGCCGGCCGTTGAGACGACGATCGATTTCGTCTGCGTCGCGAAGCCCGAGCTCGAGACGGTGATCACATAGCTGCCGTTGCCCGGCAGGTCGAACGATGCCACGCCCGACGTCGCGCTGATGGCGGGACTGCCCGGTATGTCGCCCACCGCCGGGCTGGGGCCTGTAACCCTGACGATTGCTCCCGACAGGGCCAGGTTGTCCGATGCCCGCCGGACCGTCACCGTCAGCGTGCGCGTCTGAGCCAGCGTAACGGCGAGGTTGACCGTCTCCCCGCCTGACGCAACCGTCAGGATGGTCGCTGCGGACCCGTACCCTGACTTGGAGACCGTGACGTCATGGATTCCCTTGAACAGGTTGTTGAAGGTCGCCTCACCGTTGGTGTTCGTCGTGGCCGTCATGCTGCCCGTGGGAGCAGTGTCGCCGACGAGAGTGACCGTGGCGCCCTCGATTGGCACCCCATCAGGGTCCGTGACGGTCACGACACCGGTACTCGGCTGTTGGGCATTGAGCGTGTAGCTTGCCAGCGCGTCAGCCGCGACGGTAGCGCCAGCAAGCGGCGAGACGTCGATGAGGTAGCCGGTCTTGTTCGCCGTGAAGATGACGGCCCCCATGGAGACGTACCCGAAGAAGGCCTCGCCGTCCGCATCGGTGTACGCCGTGCGATTGGACCCGCTGGCCGGGTCCATGGTGATCGTGACACCGGGAACCGGCGCGCCGGAATCGCTGTCGAGCACCGCCACGAGTATGTCGCCGGTGTTGGTGAGGCTCGACTTGCCCATCACCGCAGTCTCGAGCTTGACTGAGTTGGCACGCGGACGCTCCCACGACACGACAACCGCCACGTTCTTGTACGTCGCGCGGTGCGTCACCGGGTCGCGCTGGTAGGCGACCTCAGTCTGGATGGTGAACTCGCCCTGGGTCTGGGTCGTGAGAATGTCACCGGGTGGGTCGCCGTAGACGCCCAGGGGCGTCTTGGTGCCCACGGTGTCGTACGGCATGTTGCGCGCGCGCTCGATGACCTCGCTGCCGAGGTTGATCGCACGTTCCCGCGCGGTTGTCTGAGCCGTGGCGGTCGCCGCGAATTGGATCGCACCGATGACGGCGACGACCACGAACGTGAGGACGGACACCGCCACCAGCACCTCGGCGACGGTGAACCCCTGCTCGGCGTGTCGATGCTGTCTCCAAGCCTGCATCGCAATTCACCCGTTCCCCAAGGTCGCGCACTGCAATGCGCGATCCTCCACGTGCTCGGCTGTTCTCAACGTCGATATCGACACCCCTAAGCTGCAACTTTAGCGCCGGACGCGGTTCCCGTCCAGACATATCGGGCCCTGCTAGCCCTGTAACGCGAGCGACATGCGGGGCCGGCTCGCCGCACCTAGTACGTGTGCGCGGGACCGTCCGCGCGGTTGCAGACCGCACGGCCGCCTTCGATCGTGTATGCGGATCCGTCCGAGGGGCAGTGCGGCTGACTCCGCAGGTACTTCGATGCCCACCGCGTTCTCCAGGACGTCGAAGGGCTCCGCCCCTTCGAGCGCGGCGGCGTCGTTGGCGACAGCGTCGGCCTGCCACTGCTCGATTGCTCCGTCGATGGTGCGGAGGTTGGCCTGGCAGGCGCGCTCTCGCGCCAGGTTCTGGGCTGCGGTGAAGACCGGAAATGCAACCGTCACGAGGATGCCGACAATGAGGACCACGACCATGAGCTCGACCAGCGTGAAACCTGACTCAGAGCGCCTGAGCTGCTCGCTGACCGTCATCATGAGGACCCACCTCCTCTCTGAATGCGCGACACCTGCGGAAGACAAACGCCTTCCTCCCGCAGGTATCGGCACCGCCGCCCGCCGCCTTGAGGCCGAGTGAAGATGCCCGTGACGGCGACCCAGAGGATGAGGTCAGGCGAGCCCAACCAGCGATGCGTACCAGCCCCACGCGGGCGGCCCCCACACGAGGACGACGACGGTCGCGAGCGCGACGAACGGGCCGAACGGCACACGGGACCTGAGCGACTCCACCCGCTTGGACGCCACGCCCCACACTGCCCCCATGAGGCTCGCAACGAACAGGACCATGAGCACGTACAACCCCAGGTAGACGCCGATGGCGCCAAGAAGCTTCACGTCCCCCATCCCGAACCCTTGGGCGCCGCGCACCGACGAGTACGCCTGGGCGATGCCGAGGCTGAGTCCCGCGCCCGCGAGCGCGCCGATGAGCGCAACCGCGAGCGGCTGGGCGAGGATCCCGCTTCGCTGCTGCGGGGACGAGCGGCATGAGAGGAATGCCCGCGAACTGGGCGATCGCCGCCAGCACCACGCCCGCACCGAAGAGCAGCCCCACGAGCGCGTTGGGCAGACGCATCGTATCGAGATCGATGAGCGAGAGCACGAGGAGCAGGAACAGGAGCACGATGGCCGGCGCTGTGCGCGGCCCCATGCCGTAGAAGATGCCGGCGCCGGCCCACAGGAGCCCCATCGCCGCTTCCACGAGAGGGTACCGAGGGGAGATGGGCGCGCCGCAGTCGCGACACCGGCCGCGAAGAAACAGCCAACTCACGACCGGGACGTTGTCCCGCCAGCGGATGGGGTGCCCGCACGCCGGGCAGTGCGACGGGGGGTGCGAGAGAGACTCGCCACGAGGCAGCCGGTAGATGACGACGTTGGCGAAGCTCCCGATCACAAGGCCGAACAGGCCGAGGACGAGCGGGCCGAACCAGTCCGGCAGTGCGCTCACGTCATCCGCTCCCAGGGGTTGCGGCCGAATGGACGCGACGAGCCTAGCCGATGGCGACCCGTGCTGTCACTCTCGCACGTACGCGAAGAGGCCGGGGCACTGGTCCCCGGCCTCCTCGCTGCATCCCGTCCAAGCTGACAGTTGTCAGGCCTAGTAGACGTGCAGTAGGGTTGGCGGCGACGACCGGGCATACCGCTCGTCCCACCGGTGATGACGTAGTGAGCATTCGCGGCATCGGCCGGGCAGTGCGGGCTCGACTTCAGGAAGGGAAGGTGCGCCGCGGAACTGTCCACCAGACGCAGACGGATCACTCGCAGCAACAAAGTTGGCCGGGTTGTTGCCGACGGCGTCAGCACGCCACTGCTGGACGGCGCCGTCCATCGTGCGCAGGTTCGCCTGGCACGTACGGGTCTGGGCACTGCCCGAGCAGCGTTGAAGACCGGGATGGCGATGGCAACAAGGATACCGATAATGAGGACGACGACCATGAGCTCGACGAGGGTGAAACCCTCTTCCTTCTTGAACATCTTCACAGATGCTCCCCCCTTTCACAGGGACCGTGCGGGCCCTTCTGCCCGCTCACACCGATTATCGGCGTGTACAAGCAAGACTTTAGTGTCGAATTCGCACGATGGTCAATGCCAGTTCACCCGAATCGTCCCGCAGTAGTGCCCTCGTCATCCTTTCGATTCACCTGCCAGAGACACGTGCGCCCTCCCCAACCGGGGAGGGCGCACGACGCACTTGGATACGCCGCTCGGCGCTACTTGATGAGCGTGATCACCTGGAACATCGGCATGTAGAGCGCGACAACGACCAGGCCGACGACACCGCCGAGAGTCGCCATCATGACCGGCTCGATGATCGACGTCAGGCTGTCGACCGTGTTGGAGACCTCTTCGTCGTAGAAGTCGGCGACCTTGCTCAGCATCTGATCGAGCGCGCCGGTCTCTTCGCCCACCGCGATCATCTGCACGACCATCGACGGGAATACGGGTGACTCGGCAAGCGGCTTGGCGATCATCTCGCCCTCCTTGACCGCTGACCGGGCCTTCCTGATGGCTCGCGCCACGACCGCGTTACCGGACGTGTCTGCCACGATGTCCAGCGCGGACAGAATCGGGACGCCGGCCGCGACGAGCGTGCCGAACGTGCGCGTGAATCGCGCGATTGCGCCCTTGCGCACGACCTGCTTGATGATTGGGATGCGCAACTTGATGCCATCCCAGATGTAGCGTCCGGACTCCGTTGACGTCCACTGCTTGAACGCAACAATCAGGGCCACCACGACAACCACGAAGACCAGACCGGGCCAGCTGGTGGCGCCGTTGGAGATGGCCAACGAGGATTCGCGTGGCGATCGGCAGCTCGCCGCCCATGTCCGCGAACATCTTCTCGAAGGTTGGAACCACGAAGATCAGCATGGCGATGAGAATCAGCAGCACCAGTGTGCCCATGGCAATGGGATACGTCATCGCGCTCTTGATGCGGGCCCTCAGCGACGCCTCCTGCTCGAAGAGATCCGCCACGCGAACGAGAACCTCGTCGAGCACGCCGCCGGTCTCACCCGCCTTCACCATGTTCACGAACATCGGAGGGAAGACCTTGCCGTGCTTGGACATCGCCTCGGAGAGCGACTGCCCGGCCTCGACGTCGTGTCCCAGCTGCGCAATGATCTCGCGAAGCTCCTTGCTGTCGGACTGCGCTGCAAGGATGCTCAGGCACTTGGTCAACGAGAGCCCGGCGTTGATCATCGTCGCAAACTGCCGCGCGAAGATGGTGATGTCCTTCGTCTTGACCGAGGTCCCAAACGAGATCTTGCTGAGCCGCGCGAAGCGGTCCTCGCTGAGTTCGAGGACGATGCCGCTCTGACGAAGCCGCGCGGCAACCGCCTCGCGGCTGTCGCCTTCGATGCGGCCTGTCGTTACCCTGCCGGCACTGTCGCGAAGGCTGTACTTGAACGTGGTGCTCGCCATGACGTCGGCCCTTCCTGTTCTTCGGCCATGCAGTCACAGACAATATCGTCCGAATGAACGGCGGACTCAAGTCCCAGGCCGAATCAGACGACGACGCGCATGACCTCTTCAAGCGAGGTCCACCCCAGCCGCACCTTCTCCAGACCGTCCTGCTTGAGCGTCAGCATGCCCTGCTCGATGGCCTTGAGACGGACCTCCTCCGCCGTCGCCTCTCGCACGGTGAGATCGGAGATCTCCTCGGACATCAGCATGACTTCGTGAAGGCCCGTGCGGCCCCGATACCCCGTGTTGCCGCACTTCCTGCAGCCCACGGGCCGGTAGAGCATCTCGGGAAGTGCGTCTTCGGGGTAACCCGCGTCAAGCAGCATCTGACGCGGAGGCTCGTACGATTCCTTGCAGTCGGGGCAGAGCTTGCGTGCGAGGCGCTGCGCCAGAACGCAGTCCACTGCCGACGAGACCAGGAACGGCTCGACGCCCATCTCCACCAGACGGGTGACGGCGCCCGCCGCGTCGTTGGTGTGGAGCGTGGAGAGCACCAAGTGGCCGGTGAGTGCAGACTCGATGGCGATCTTCGCCGTCTCCTGGTCGCGAATCTCTCCCACGAGAATGACGTCGGGCGAGCACCGCAGAAACGACCGCAACGCCCGCGCGAAGGTGAGGCCTGCCTTCACGTTCGTCTGAACCTGGTTCACGCCAGACAGGCGGTACTCGACCGGGTCCTCAATGGTGAGGATGTTGCGGTCCGGGATGTTGAGCACGTTCACGGCGGCGTAGAGCGTCGTGGACTTGCCCGATCCGGTGGGACCGGTACAGAGAATCGTCCCGTACGGCTTGCGGAAGGCCGTCTCGAAGCGCTCCAGCGATTCGGGAAGGAACCCGAGGTCCTCCAACTTCAGCAGGATGTTGTCCTTGCGAAGAATGCGAAGAACGACGCGTTCGCCGTACACCGTGGGGAGCGTCGAGACGCGCAGGTCCATCTTGTGGCCGCCGACGGTGACCGCTGAGTGGCCATCCTGGGGCTTCCGGCTCTCCGCGATGTCCATGTCCGCCATGATCTTGAAACGGCTGATGATCGCGTTCTGGGTGGCCTTCGGACTGCGCATCACCTCTTGGAGCACGCCGTCTACCCGGAACCGCACGCGCAAGTCGCGCTCCTGCGGCTCGATGTGGATGTCGGATGCTCGATCGGTGACCGCCTTGTTGATGACGTAGTTCACGAGCTTGACGATGGGCGCCTCTTCAGCCACCTCGGCGAGTGTGCTGACATCCGCCCCATCGAGGTCGATGCCGTCGAGAAAGTCCAGGTCGACGTGCTCGGCAAGCTTGTAGTACTCCTCGATCGCAACGAGGATGGCGTCCCGGGTGGAGATGGCCGGACGGATGTCATGGCCGCTCATGATCCGCACGTCGTCCAGCGCAAGGACGTTCTGCGGATCCGCCAGGGCCACGACGAGCACGCCCTCGTCGAAGCGCACGGGCATCAGCGTGTACCGAGCGGCCACCTCGCGCGGCACCAGCGCGACCGCGCTGGGCTCGGGGTGCATCTCGGTGAAGTCGATGTACTCGATCCCAATCTGCTTCGCGACCATGCTGAGGACCGTGCCGGCGGTCGCGTAGCCGAGGTCGACGAGAACGCGGCCGAGCGGCGCCGCTGTGGCCTGATGCACCTGAAGGGCATCATTGAGCTGCTGCTCCGTGATTACGCCGGCACGCCTCATCAGCGCGCCGAGCCGTTCAGATGCCTGCGCCACGCTCCACACCCCTCACGGATTCTGCGCCACTCGATGACCGAGCGCGCCCAATGTCATGGTAGTCCATCATGCCACCGGTCAACTCATCGGCTATACGCTCGAAAGCCGCGGCAGTTTCTGTATCGGCACGGACACCGACCACACTCGACTCCCCTACAAATCGTAATACGATTGGCGCGACGAGCCGTTGGTCCGCCGGACCCCCCGTGCCCGCAGCGAGCGGCTCGACCTTGGTGGCCTCCGGTTCGCACCCCAGGTCTGAATCCGTTCCTCGCAGTACCGCCGCGGCACCCAGCGAGCGTTCCAGGCAGTCGGTGGTCGAGATGTCGGTCGACCACGTTGAGCGGCGCGAGCGTCGCACGATTGCCACGACAAGCAGGACGAGCCCAACTGCGGCGACCACCGCTGCGAGTGTCGCGAGCAGTCGAATCGCACCGGTCACGATCTCACTCCAGCGTCTGCAGAATCCGGAACAGCAGCCCGAGAAGGACGCTCTTGACGCTCTCGCGGTCCCGCGCGTCACAACCAAGAAGCGTCACATCCGGCGGCAGGGCGAGCGTACTCCTGATTCGCTCCAGCCCGGCATCGTCATCGTCGGCAACACGGTTGGCGGCAACCACGAACGGAACGTCAGACATGCGCGTGAAGAACTCAATCATCGAGACAGCCTCGCGAATCGAGTCGTCCGAGGTGCCGTCGACCATGACCACGAACCCCAGCATCCCCTCGGCAAGCGTCTCCCACATGAAAGAGAAGCGCTCCTGCCCGGGAGTGCCGAACAGGTAGAGGACCACGTCATCCGAAATGGTGATGCGGCCGAAATCCATGGCGACCGTCGTCTCGCCGGACCCTGACGACTCGGCGTTCGTGACCTGACGCTCCGTCGACAGCACCGTTATCTCACTCACCGACTTGATGAATGTCGTCTTGCCCGCGTCGAACGGGCCGGTGATGACGACTTTCACTGACTGCATGCAGTTGCTCCGTTCCTACAGCTTCTCGATGCCGCTGATGATCGACCGTACGAGATCGGCATCGACCGTCTCATCGCGCTTGATGATCGAGTTGGCGCCGGGCTCCGGCACCCATGCGACCTGCGTCACCGGCCGGGGTCGCGATACCTCAGCGCCACCGGTGAGCGCCGCAAGCTCATCGCCGAAGGCGCCGGCGAACGAGGCGCCCATCTCGAGGTCCTGCAGATAGATGTCGCTCGACAGGATCTCAACCACGGGTTCCTCAGCCGGGGTCCCGGTGGATTCGCTTTCCGCGTCCAGGCGCTCGAGCAACTCAGGCGGCAACTCCCCCAGGCCAAACGCCCGCAGGTCGGTCTCGAAGTCCCCCGTGTGCACGAAGGCCGGCTTGGGCGGCGCCTCGGGCTCCGGCTCGACAGGTGGCTCAAGCGGCTCGAAGGGGCGCTCGGGTTCGGGCTCCGGCTCGGCTCGGGTTCCGGCTCGGGTTCCGGTTCCGGCTCGGGTTCGGGTTCCGGCTCGGGTTCTGGTTCTGCGTTCGGGCTCGGGTTCGGGTCTCCGGCTCGGGCTCCGGCTCCGGCTCGGGTTGGCGCTCCGACTCGGCAATCCCCCACCAGCGACCCTTAGTCCGAGCCCGAACGGGCTCAGGCTCGGGCGCCGCCTCGACTTCGGGCTCTGGTGCGGGTTCGGGTTCCGGTGCGAGTTCGGGCTCCGGCTCGGGTTCCGGCTCGGGTTCGGGTTCCGGTTCCGGCTCTGCTTCCGGCTCGGGCGCCGCCTCGACTTCGGGCTCTGGCTCGGGCTCGGGTTCCGGTGCGGGTTCGGGCTCCGGCTCGGGCTTCCGGCTCGGGTTCCGGCTCGGGTTCGGGTTCCGGTTCGGGCTCGGGCTCCGGTTCGGCTCCGGCTCCGGTTCGGGCTCCGGCTCCGGTTCGGGGTGGCGCTCCGACTCGGCAATCCCAAACCAACGGCCCTTGGTCCGAGCCCGAACTCGCTCAGGCTCGGGCTCCTGTTCCGCCTCGGGTTCGGGCGCCGCCTCGGGTTCGGGCTCGGGCTCTGCTTCTGGCTCAGGCTCAGGTTCAGGTTCCGGTTCGACTTCGGGCTCTGGTTCGGGCTCCGGCTCGGGTTCGGGCTCTGCTTCTGGCTCGAGCTCTGCTTCTGGCTCGGGCTCTGCTTCTGGCTCGGGCTCTGCTTCTGGCTCGGGCTCTGCTTCTGGCTCGGGCTCTGCTTCCGGTTCGGGTTCTGGCTCGACGGAAGTCGACTCTTCCACGTCGACAGCGACCCCGGTTCGGCGAGCCTCCCGACCGGCCATGTCGGCCTTCAGGCGGGCGACCTCCTCGTCCGTGGCTACCTCGAGAAGGCCGGCGGAGAAGAGCCCGTAGACGATGCGCGCAACTTCAAAGTCGGTCTTGCCGAGCGCCGCGGCGAGCTCGCCGACCGAACGCGTCCCGTCGAGCTTCAGTAGCAGATTCCACTCGGTGGGCTTGAGCGCGATCTCAAACGTGCCTTCGCCCGGAGCGGTCGCCATCTTGAAGACCATGTCGGTGGAAGGCACCTTCTTGCGGATGCGGTTCCACTCCTCGATCCGCCGGCTGCCCTCCATGACGATGTTCTCAATCGAAACGGTCAGACCGATGTCCTCATCGACCGCCTCGGGCAGGACCTCGAAATCGAACCGGCCACTGTCCCAACGCATGAGGTCGAAGATCGTGTCCTGGATCTGCTCCTGGACGAATGCCTCGAGCACGTTCTGCCCGATATAGCCCTCGTCAACGAGGATCGCTCCAAGGCGACGGCCCTCGGCCGGCTCACTCAGTCGAATCTCCAGCGCCTTCGCAAGCGCGGCCGGGGTAATTCGACCGGCGGCCACCAGGCGGTGACCCAGCAGTTCTCGATGCCAGTTTGACTGCGCGAAAAACACGTCCCCGTCACGGAACCACACAGAACCTTCGGCGCCGTCCCTGTGGACGCGCAACACACCGGTCTTCCTGCTCAGCTGAATGAGCTGGAAGACATCGGGGAGACTGAAGTCGGTAAGGCTGCCGCGCAGTGCCATTGCCTGGGTTCTGCCCTCTCCTATCGCAAAACGGAACTGTCCGTGTCAGCCAAGCACGTCGGCGACGCGCCGAGCGGCGAACCGCATTTCGTATTGGACAAGCCCGAGCTTGGCCTCTCTGTCCGCAATCGCCGTGAGAACCGCGTACGAGCCTGCCGCCAGCAGCACAACGTATCCACCGGC